>DAIDDL010000009.1 GCA_027309085.1 Sulfobacillus sp. | reverse complement strand
CTTTTGCCGTTCCAGATCTTCTTTCTGGTCATGGCTCGATACCCGCGCATACGCCACGGTTTTCCGAGAGAGGTCGGACGATGCCCGGAAGCGTTCGGGGCACAACGTCGCCAAATCATAGCGACGATGGCCACCGGGGGTGTGTTCCGGGACCAGCTTGCCTTCGCGTTCCCAACGACGCAAGGTCGTGATGGATACTCCCAAGGCTTGAGCCGCTTCACGAATACTGACCAAACTATCCATAGTGGTTAGTATAAGATAGTGTTAGACAGATTACAATCAAACTGTTTAAATCCTCCGGGCGGCGCTCCTTTTTGCCGCAGACTGGAAAAGAGGTTCAGGGACCAGTGGCTTTGGCTTCTTGCCGGTGGCGCTGAATTACTTGACGCAGCTGCTCTTCAATGCGCTGTCCGCGCCTCTTGTAGCCTAAGGCACCGGTCAGTTCCCGCATCAACTCCCCGTCCGTGCGCAAGAGACCGTCCGATTGGATCCAGTCCAGCACCTCGAGAATCTCCGCGCTGCTCCGCTGGTCAATGGGGATTCCCTGTTCTGCTGCGGGCTGTGCCCCGCGCCGTCCTGGGCCGGGGGGCGCCGGCGCCGTGAGCTGCAATCCCTCCGGGGCCTCCGCTGGGGGAGGCGGCCCGTCAGTGGCCTGCAGGGCCTTGTGGTACACTGCGGCTGCGCGGGCGGCTTCCCCGGCCGGATTGCGGAACCATTCGGTGGACCAAATGCGGTGGAACTTCCAGCCCAAAGCTTCCAGCTGCTGCTGGCGCAGCCGGTCCCGGTCCCGGGCATTGGGTGCTGAATGGTAGGTGGCGCCATCACATTCAATAGCCAGTACAAACTGTCCGGGGCGCTGTGGATGTTTGACAGCAAAATCCAAACGGTACCGGGAGACTCCCCACTGAGCCACAAGATCTAATCCCCGGTCTTGCAGGGCGTCACGCACCGAGAGCTCAAAAGCGTTGAGCGCAATGGCGTCATTGGGGCGGTTGGCGCTTAGGATCTGGCCGCCCGAGCTGGCGTAGGACAGGAATTCCCGCAGCAGGCTGACCCCGCGGGACATCTTACGCTCCGGATCCATGTCCCGATGATCGAACGACGCGACTACGATCATGCGGCTGCGGGCACGGGTCACGGCTACATTCAGGCGCCGTTCACCTCCTTCTTGGAGTAACGGGCCAAATCGGTACGGGAGATGGCCGGTCCGGTCTTTGCCGTACCCGATTGAAAGGATGATGACATCTCGCTCATCCCCCTGCACCCGTTCAAGATTCTTAATGAAGAATCGGTCTGGGCGTTTGGCATCAAAGAAATCATCCAGGTCGGGACGTCCCCGCAGTGCTTCGTCTAAGGACATTTGGATGCGGTTCGCGTGCCTCAGACCCATCGTGATCACACCGAGAGACTCTGACGGGTGGTCTGCCGCATGTTGCAAGATTTCTTCAACCACTTTCGTGGCCTCGTCCGCCACACTGTCACTCCCGTCCTCCGGACTGGGCCCTTGGGGAATGACGAGCTGCAGTCGCAATGGCTGAAGGTGGCCGCATCCCGGAAACGTCACTAAGCGGTCGCCATAAATATGATGGTTCGAAAAAGCAATCAGCCGTTCGTCCCGGCTGCGGTAATGCCATTCCAGGGTCCAAGGGGCCGTGAGACCGGACATGAGGTCGAGCACGCTCTCGAATCCCTCGTATGCGCTACCCTCATCCCCGTTGTCCCCTTCTTCTCCCGTAGTGGCGAAGAACATAGTCGGCGGCAACTGGTGATTGTCGCCCGCCACTACGGCTTGCTTGCCACGCGCCAGCGAGGGGACGGCGTCTTCCGGAAGCACCTGGCTGGCCTCGTCAAAAATCACCACGTCAAACACGGTGCGTGCGGCTAAGAGCTGGCTGACATTGAGAGGACTCGCCACCCAGATCGGCCGGAGCGCGAGAACCGCTTCCGGTGCTTGCTGCAAGAGTTTGCGCACCGACAGGTGGCGAGATTTTTTTGCAGCTTCCTGCCTGACCAGACTCTCTTGCTGAGGATATTCGTTGAGTATGTTCACCGCCCGCTGTGCGTGGGCCCGGGTTACCCGGGCCCGATTCAGTTCGATGCGCCTCCGGTCGCTCTGGCCAAATTCCTGGATAATGCGCTCATGATTGCTGCGGGTAAATGTAGCCAGCCCGGCCTCCTGCGAAAATGCTGCATCGAGCGCCGAATGCCGCAGCATGGCATAGAATGCTGCAACCCAGTCCTTAGATTCAGTCTGCCGGAGTTTCAGCTCTTGGAGAAAAGTGCCGAGAGACAGGTGGCTTAGTTTTTGTTCCAGCGTGTATATCCGGTATAACCGCAGGGGTGTCAGGCGGTCTTCCACCAAATGCCGCAGTGTCTGGTCCCAGTGTTCCACTGGCATCTGGCGGACATCCAGCCCGAAATGGCTTAAAGTTTCCATATCGCGGGCAATACCCGGCCAGAGCTCCGCCATCTCCGGAAGATTTTTGGGAGCGTCCGGCACTCCGTGATAGCCCCAGGCCTGCCACTGGGCGCGCAGGGCTTGGACTTGGCGGAGGTCATTCAAGGGATGTTCAGGCGCCCGGGCGGATATCCCGTATCCCTTCATCTGGCGAAGCGCCCAGCGGTATTGGCTGTCCGTCAGGTGGTGCAGCAGCGCGGAGACGGTCGATTCCAAAGGCCTCAAAGCTTTCTCCACGGCATCGATATCGGAGGCGAAGAGGGTGTCGTGGTAACGTGCGCGGATCATCGCCGTCTCATTCCAAAATTCCAACAGTGCGGCCAAATCGTCGAGGGGGTGGCGCGATAGAAACTCTTCAAAATCCCGAGAATGCCGTCCTGCCGAACGAAATCGAAGCCAGTGGTCACCGAGCCGACCGACAACCGCCAGGACGTCTTGCACGTCGCTCTCTGTGGTGAACCGCATCGTCGTCCACGGGCTTTGTGGAGAGACGTCTAAAGCCCCCAGTTCCTGGAGGTCTTCTTCCACCGCCCTTTGCACCTGCGGGGTGAAGACCAGGAGGGCCTCAGGAGGCAAACGCAAAGGGAGCCGGAGGGGTTCTGGCGTCTGCAGCACCGCGCCCAGCAGGGAAAAGACACTCATGTCCAAAGGCGCTCGGGGGGCATGCAGCGCCCTGACGTAGGCATTCAAGTGAGCGCGGCGATCCGAAAAGACCTCGTGCACTGTGTCGGTTGAGACCGGCTCTGCCCGCCGGATACGTTCCAGACTGTCCCCTAACAGCCGCGCGGAGGAATTCTTCGACCGGGCTGCCCCCTCCAAGTCTAGAGCTAAATGTTCCAGCCCCACATCATGCAAGCGTCCCAGCACCACATCCAAAGCGGCGCGCTTTTCCGCAACGAAGAGCACCGATTTGCCTTCAGCCGCGGACTCCGCCAGGATGTTGACAATAGTTTGGCTCTTGCCTGTGCCCGGCGGTCCCAAAATCACCCCGGTTTTTCCGCTCGCTACGGCGCGAATGACCCGCATCTGACTGGAATCCGCGTCCAGGACAGTAAATTCGCCGTCAGGTGGGACGTCATCCAAAAAGGTGTCCTCCACTTCTGCACTGTGTGGAGGGAAAAGTCGCAGCCGTGCCTCGCTGTCCCCGGCCAGAGCGGCGATGACATCATTATCCGCCAAGGCGTCGCCTAATTCGGTTAGGTCGGATACCATCGCGAGTTTTTGAAAAGAAAAATTTCCCACAATCACGGCGGGATCCAGGGAAAAGTCAGGAACATCTCGAGCTTGTTCCTGCATCTTGGCAACGCGGGCATCCAATGAACCCCAGGGGATGTCATCTTCGTCTTCGGGAATCAGCCGCACGCCGAAGCTGTCTTCGAGGGCATACACCATCACGGGATTCAACTGAAGGTCGCCGTTTTTGCGCACATGGGCCCGGTGGCCTTCGCGCCCAGCGAATTCGATTTCCGCGGGAACCAGCCAGACAGGCGCCGAGGGAGGGCGGCCCCCGTCCGGGGACTTCCATGATGCCAGACCCAGCCCGACATAACAGGTTCGGATTCCTTTCTCTTCGAGATTGGTGACCGCCTGATTTCGAATTTCCTGGGCTTTTGCCAAGACCAGACCGCGGTCATCCCCAGCACATTGTGCCACATCTAGGAGAGACCCGCCTAAAAACGTCTCGAGGTCAGACGGTTTGAGGTTGTTGAGACGCAGACTGCCCTTTTTCAGGTCGCGAAAATAAAGGAGCGTATTGCGCCGTCCCAGATCGAAAAGTTTCTGTTTCCACTTTTCCCGTGCGCCGTCCACGATACTTTTTCTGCTGCTTGAGGAATTTTCCATCTCGGTGTCCATTAACCTTTCTGTGCGCTGTCTATTCTCAGTGGCTGCGGCTGCGATGTCCACAAAATGACGGACCCTGTACATGCCAACCGCTGCTAGCCACGAGTCTGTACCATGTTATTCACCTAGCGGGGGCGATAGGCAATATTTTACCAAATCACGGCAAATTTTTGGCGTATTCCTAAAGACCTCGGGCGGCCACGGATACATTTGAGACCCTTTGCAGCCTTGCGGCTTATTGGAAAAGGCAATGGGCCTCAGGGAGGGTGGCAACCGGCAGGGGATGCAGCCGTGATGCTCGACGACAGTCTTGTGCACTTCTGGCCGAGCAGCTTGCGGCCCGTGTCCACAAGACCTCCGTCTGATTTGACTGGACCCACGGTGATCGATGTCACAATGGCTTTGATGCGGCAGGCATACACTCTACGTGAAGAGGCTGATAAATTGCACGGTGTGGAGGCGCATGTGTATGGAACCCGTTGTGGTCGAAGTTAAAAGTGTCTTGAAGCAGGGATTGTCATTGTTTAGCCATATGATGGACACAATGAACCAATTGGAACCGGGGCAAAGTCTCATCATTCGGTCGAGCTTCAACCCCCGGCCTCTCATGTCGCAGATGCGCCGGAGGGGATATGCTGTCCACCAGGAAAAAATGGGCAAGACGGTTATCACCACGTTCACTCCCAGTGAGGCTCCCGGCAGATCGCCGGCTCATGGGAGTCGGGGCCTGGTCGACCTGCCTGTAGACGGTCCTGAAGAGTTTCTCGACAACCGCGGTCTGACACCGCCTGAGCCCATGCAGCGCACCTTCGCGAAGCTGGCGGAGATGCCGCCCGGGTCGGTGCTGGTGATTCATAATGACCGGGTGCCGGTCTTTCTTTTGGGGCAGTTGGACGATGAAGGGTATTCTTATGAAACGCAGGCCCAGCCTGATGATTCAGCAATTGTACGGATTTTGAAAGCCAAGTAGGCAGGGGGAATTCCAGTGGGACATTCGGTGCCTGATGCGGCGCACTACAAACCCAGCATCAATATTGCACAGGCCCCGCCCGCAGGCGGGCCGTTGCTTTATATCGGGTCGGCCTACGGATTTTTAATCGCGGCCGCGATCTTGCTGACCGTGTACCGTGCGCAGGTGGCGCGGGGTGATTACGGCGATCCCCGGGTGATTATGGTGGTGCACTTTTTTACTCTGGGATTTCTGTCGATGACGGCCATGGGGATTCTCACCCAGTGGATTCCGGTAGTTTTTGATGTGCCTCCGCTAGGGGTCAAGCGCACCGCCGTCCAGTTCGGCGTGTACCTTGCGGGAGTGCTCGGATTTGCCTGGGGACTGGCCCAGCAAAATTGGGTGCTGCTGGCCGTTAGCGGAACGGTCCTGGCGATCGCTATTGTGATGTGGAGTGCAGGGGCAATGGGGCAGCTGGCTGAGTCCTCCAAACCGCGCGACACTGTCTACCGGGGGATTCAGGGGGCGGTGGCGGGATTTAACCTGACGTGGGTCCTGGGCGTGTTCATGGCCCTGTCTTTTCTCGGCTGGTGGCCCGAATACCAGGTGTTGCGGGTGCATATCGCCACGGCTCTCGCCGCGTGGCTCGGCGTGTTGGTGCTGACCGTGCAAGTGAAGCTGAATCCCATGTTTTCCATGTCCAAGGCGCAGGGAGTGCGTCCCGCTCTCCCTTTGTACCTAGTGGCGGCGGGGGTGGTGCTGGCCTGGGGGTCCCTCTTCACGTCGGCCCTCCTGATGCGGGTGGGGGCCGTGCTCTGGACAGTCGCCGCGCTGGTGGCTGCCGAACAGCTGGCCCGCGTTGTGCGGCAAGGAAAGACGGAGAGATTTGACCGGGTGTTCGTGGGGGTGGGCGCCGCCTGGCTGCTGTTGCTGGCGGCGGCGGTAGAAGCTGTATGGCTCAGTCCCCTGGCGATTTTCCTGGCGTTTTGGGCGCTGCTGACTCTGATCTTCAGTTACCAGGCGCGCATTGTTCCCTTCGTCGTCGCGGTGGCGGTGGCTAAAAAACTTCCGGGACCTGTGTTTAAGGCATTTTTCATGGCTCAGGCTATGCATTCGAAAAATCAGCCAGTGATTGTGGGAATCCTGGGGATAACTGGGGCGGTGCTCTCGGTGGCGGGCGGCGTGGAGGGGACTGCGGGCTTAGAGGCAGCCAGCGGCGCCGTGGTGCTCTTCATGGTCATATCCCAACTGGTCAATATGGGTGCGGCCATGGCGCGGGGAAGAAAACAGGGAGCGGCCCACCCATGACAGGCAAGGCCGGCAAGGCGCTCGCAGTCGGCCGGGCGCACACTGACAGGACCGCGCCATTTTCTGTGCCCGTGCTCTTTTGGGTGGCGGGCACTGTCAGCATTTTGACGGGATTCTGGCGTCTGTGGGCGGTGCGGGACCTGCTCTTGGCTGAAGAAATCGGCCAGGGGCCTGTGATTGCTGCGGTGCACCTCTTCACCCTGGGCGGGCTGACGATGCTGATGATGGGTGCTCTGTACCAGCTGACCCCGGTCCTCTTAAATTGCGACCCCGTGCCGGCGAAGCGCTCTGTCAGTCAGTGGGGAATTTACACCGCTGGGGTGGCTTTTTTTGTGACTGGGCTGAACGGAACGGGTCCGGCAGCATTATGGATAGGGGGCTTCGGGATTATCGTGGGGCTGGCCTTCTTTCTCGTGAATATGTTTCAGCGCTTCCGCCTCAGACAGACTTGGAATATCACCGCATGGTTTTTTGCGGCGTCGCTGTTTTATTTGGGCCTGACGGCAGTGATGGGGGCATTGCTGGTGCTGCGCTACGTTACGGGCTGGCCGTCATTTGCCAGCGAGTTGCCCATCCATCTGGCGGTCGCGCTGGGGGGCTGGTTTGGTCTGTTGGTGGCCGGAGCCAGCTACAGGCTGTGGGCGATGTTTGGGCGCAAGCACCGTGAACCGCGGTATTGGCGCAGCACTTGGGCTCTGGCCAATCTTGCCGTGTTAGGGTTAGTCTCGGGTGATATCGGTGGCTGGCGGTGGGTGATTGTTCTTGGCTGGCTGGTTCAACTGGCGGCATTTGCTTTGTACAGCGCGGATATTGCAGAGGGAGGGCTGTTCGACCGCCGCACGATGAGAGATCCAGCGCTCCGACTGCTGGGGCCGAGCATAGGATTTTTAGCGGTCTGGGAGATTTTAGGAAGTTTGGCGCTGTTTGGGCATTATGGGGGATGGTGGATTCCCGCGCTCTTCGCCTACGCACTGGGGTGGGTGGGAATGACCTTTCTCGGATTCGTTCAAAAGATCCTGCCTTTCATGGTGTGGCTGCACCGTTACGCGCACACTCACGGCCACGGGAAAATGCCGCGGTTGGAGGACATTTGGCGGCCAGCGTGGGGCTATGGGCCCCTTTTTGGGGCAGCCTTGGGGGTGGCGCTACTCATAATAGGATGGGGAGTAAAATCTCCGGCCCTGTTCACGGCAGGCATAGCCCTGCAAATGGCCGCCTGGCTGCTGTTGCTTGCGGCAGGCGTCAAGGCGGTGCGGGGTCCGCACCGGCTGCCTGAGTGAAAGGCCGCAGAGCCGGCGATTATTTAACAGTAGCAAGAGTTTTCAGAGCTGCCGAAGTGAGTGCAAGGTCGGTTCATGAGAACAAATTTTAGCGGCTCACTCACCTTGGCGGGACACATTCCGGCCGCTCAATGGAATGATAGCGATATTGGGATCACCGACGGCCCGCCTTTTGCCGGATGAGTCCCCATCGGCCACTGAAGAACAGTAGCCCGGACATCCCCGTCAAGAGACTTCCGGCCGTAATCAAGTGCCGGATGTAGCCCCGCCCGTACCAATCGGTCAGCCCGGCAGGCGGCAACGGATGCCCGGCGCCAATCAGCACGCTGGTGCCGACCGCAGCGAGCCAAAATGCTGACACCAATGACCAAGCAGAAAACTGCGCGCCAACCCATGCCCGCTGTGCCAATTGACGCACAATCATGCCGAAGGCGATAAGCGCCAATAACAGAATCCCTCCGGTCATAATGTTGGATTGCCACGGGCCCGTGACGCCCATCCACCACGGCTCGCTACCCGTGAACAGCCCCAACGTCAACCCAAGGGCTGTTTCAGCATTCAACCACGACCCATAGCAACCGCGGGTCCCCGAGCCGCCGCTGGGCCTCAGCTTCGGCGTCTTCTGAAGACCAACCGGCGGCAATCAATTCCTCGGTGCAGGCCTCCAAATGACTGTAGAGTTCGGCCCGGATGAGGCGCGCGGCTTGGCGTCCCCAAAGGCCCCGCGTCACTTGGTCAAGATATGCACGGCGCTCCATTTTACGACCCTCCTTGCCACAAGACTTCGTGTGCGATCGCTACCCGCCGCATCCATTGCACCCGGTCTGCTTGTAGTTGCTTTTACGCCCCCTAATAAACAATGACACGAGAGGCCTTATTTTGATAGGGTAAGAAGAGTCAAATCCAGGGGGTTGTCATGAGTCGTCAAACGTATTCCCCAGAATTCAAACAGCAGGTCCTGCAAGAAGTGCAGGACACACACAATGCGACGATCGTGGCCCGACGTCATCAGGTGAGTCCTAGTATGGTCCGACGATGGACGCGAGAGGCCCGACAAAGCGCCGGGGAATCGCAAGGGGTTCCCAGCTTAGTCGAAGAAAACACCCAACTCAAGCGGTTGGTGATTGAACGGGACTTGCAAATTGTCGTACTGCAAGATGCGCTGCGTAAAAAGGGGATCTCACCGTGACAGAATTATGCCAATGGGCGGATAACTGGGTCGAGCAGGGACAGGCGGTACAAGCCGTATGTGAAGCGCTCACCTTACCCCGCGGTTCCTATTATGCCTGGCGCCATCGACAGTCACGAGAAGAGACCGCCGTGACCTCATCCCAGGCGCCCTTGCGAGGGCGCGTAATCCCGGGCTACAGCGTCACGGAGGACGGCACGAAGGTGTCCGATGGGGAAATTATGGACCGGATTGTCGAAATTTTAGAAGAGGAAAATCCCGCGTATGGGTATCACAAGCTCACCTGGCGCCTGCGGCGCCGGGACCACCTCATCATCAATAAGAAGAAAGTGTACCGGCTGTGTCGGGAGATGGAATTGTTATGGCCGCAACGGCAACGCAAAACGCTCCATCCCCGCCGTCTTCCCCGCAACTGGGTCATTACACGCCCGAATCAGCTCTGGCAGACAGATCTCAAATACGGTTACATTGTGGGAGAAGATCGGTTTTTTTACCTCCAATCCATTATCGATGTCTGCGACCGGAGCATTATTGCGTATCACATGGGGCTCACCTGTAAGGCCCGTGATGCGGTGCAGACCCTGCAACAGGCGGTCCTGATCCGGAAGACGCCCGGGCAGGAACCGCCGGTGATTCGGACAGATAATGGGCCGCAATTTATTGCCGGCGTGTTTGAAGAGGCCTGCGCGGCATTATCCTTGGAGCATGAACGAATTCCCGTCCACAGTCCTAATTATAATGCGTACATCGAATCCTGGCACGCGCAATTGGAGCGAGAGTGTCTGGCCGGCTACGAATTCCTCACGTATGCGGAAGCCTATACGGTGGTGTCCCAGTGGATTACCCATTACAATACCGTCCGTCCCCATGGCCGCTTACACTATTGGGCTCCGGAACAGATGCGCCAACGCGTCGCGAACGGGCAGGATCAATGGATTCCCCTCAAAGTGTAAGGGCAGAGAGTCCTGGGGTGTAGCGTCCCTCCCCAGGAGCACGAATAGGCTGAGCATGACATCAGATGTCATGCTCAGCCCCTAAGGGAGGACAAGGAAATGGCATTCGTACGATGGCGAGGTCATTGCGCGCAACTGTTGGCGACGGAATATGATCATGGCCGCACACGGCAGCGATGTTTGGCGAATTTACGGGGCGGGTATGTCGTGCCGCAGTCCACACGGGCGGCCATTGCCGCCCAATATCCTCAATATACCGTGGATTGGGAGCAAATAGACCGCGCACTTGCAGCGGGACCACCGGGGGCCCAACCTCTCAGCACCCAGCAGCTGTCGTGGCTGGAGGTCGAAGGGCGCCTCCGGGAGTGGGCGGAGACGCCGGGGATCCTGTTCCGGGAAGCACAGACACTCCGCGATGCCGCGGAGACCCTCACCCATTGGCGCGCGCAAGAACCCGGCGGAAATTTACCGTGAACAGCGGGCGAATACGCCGGAGGAAGTTCGGAAAGGGGGATCACGCCCGCATCCCGCCCTGCCCTCGCGAAAGGCCGAGCACGGAAAAGGGGCCAGGGCTGACACCAGATGTCAGGCAACAAGGAGAAAGGTCCCCGAGGCCACGATGGGGACAGCGGACGCCGCCACACAAAATCGTCAAAGATGAGAAAAAACGAGCAATGGTATGAGAATCAACGAGATAGATCGCTCGTGTACAAAAATAGGGGGTTAAACCGGTTTAGAAAAAGGCTTAGCACAGGGCTTAGCACAGGGTTTAGAACAGGGACGACGTGCAGCACAACAGGCGCTGGTGCAAAAAATGTTGGCCGCAGGCTTTCCCCCAGCGGACATTGCCAAATGGGTGGAATGGCCCGTCGCCGAGGTCGAGCAGATCCGGCAGGCGCCAAAATGAGCGATCCAGCAGCAAAGAAGGCGGTAACGGCCTTAGAGTTTCTACGTCAGGACGAACGGGATCGCGCCTTATATGAGGACCGCCTTGGCGCTGCTGGAATTCTATTCCAGCAGCGCCAAGGCCGAATGCGACGTGCAGAATAACGCGTGCTTCGGCGAAAATGCTGGCCACAAGCTTTCCCCCAGCAGACAGTGCCAAATGGGGATTGGTTACAACATTTCCTCAACCGCGTACACGGCTTCTAGATCAGGACGGATGTTATGATGGACATAGAGACTTACAACGTGCTCTTACGGCCAAGCTGTAATGGCACCGAAACTTTGGCCTTTGTTCCCGCTCTGCCAGGATGTGTGAGTGTCGGGTCCACCAAAGAAGAAGCGCTGCAGTTGATGATCGATACCATTCGAGAAACTAAAAAACCGCTCCCAACCCCCTATCGTGTGGCTGTCTCCAAATCATAGTGCTTCCGAACATCACGGCAATAGTAGCACTCCTATCGGCACATTTCTGCAATCGACAAGTTTAATCTTAACAAGGTCTAAGATCCCCCTTTCTGTTCCTCCATGTCCCACAAATTCAATCCCAAGTACACCGCATCCCGACCCTAGGCGAATGCCGATACGCGCCAGCCTTGTGCCGCATGACCACGAGATCGATACCCAAACGTTTTACGCGCAGGCCCAAGTCTACAGCGTCTCCGCAGTTGCAGAGCACCTGCTGATTGATCGCAAGGCGATGCGCAAGTTCATGCGAAAGACCGATTTTTGCAGTCCGGTGCCTGGTCACTCCCCGGGCCTCCAAACGGGATCCCTATAAGGAGGTCATCGGCGGGTGGCTCACGGGCGATATCCACCAGTGGTATGAGCAACGCCACACGGTGCAACGGATTTGTGATCGCTTGACGGAAGAATTCCCCCAATAGTCGGGGTCATCCCGGACGGTCCAATGACGGCATCTCCAGGGCCGGCGACGCACGGCCACGGGACCTCGTCTGATATCCGGGCGACGCGCAAGTCCACTTCGGGCGAGCCGACATCGTCGAGCAGGCGGGAGCGGACACGGATGCACTTTCTGCGGCAGCTTTGGTCAGCATATTCGGATCCACCCGACCACGGGGCGGCTGCGGAGCCTCCCTTCGCTGGCCCTAGTGATGGTTCGCGGGTGAAGAGTTGATGTAGTGCACGCCCTACGCTGCGGCATGTCGGCCACTTGCAGGGGATCTAAATTTACGGCGCAGATGCACGCAAAAATATCCCCACGCATTCAGCGTTGTTCCCGCCAAACAGTTGCATGTAGCCCGCATAGGGGAATGTCATGCAGGTGGAACGATCACCGAATGCCCTAAATCAACAGGACAGAAGCCACGGCGGTCACGGGCTCAAAAGCCCGCCCCGGCTCCTCACCGTATCGGCCGCCTGCTTTTCACCACGCGCGGGGAGAACTTGTCATGCGTATGCTTGACCGGCGCAGCCTTTTTGTGCCGGAAATGACGCCGCCAAAACGGGCGGAATGCGGAGAACTTCAGAATGCAGACCTTGCCCTTTGCAGTATACAAGGCATGCAACAGCAACCGGCCCCTCCACTGTTCCCAGGCCGTCCACAGCCGTTCAATATTGACGGTCACCCACGCAAGGCCGATCATCCCCATAATCAGCAGGGCCACTATCGCAAGTCCTGGTAAAACATGGACTGTTGATGCATTATAAGGGGCAATCACTCCCGCCATCATCGTACACTCCCTTATCTTCGTATATATTAAGCATAGAGGGCGGAAGACTATGGGGATACGGCCACTTTGCCTTACCGCACGGTCCAATGAGACCGTCCTTCGGGGGAATACGGTCTGCGGCAGGCAGTGCGGATGCACTACGCAAAAAGACTCGAGCGGGCTATATAGCAGTGCTTAAAGGACGCTGTATACTTACTGCAAGTGCAATCATATTGCAACAAGGGAGGATGATTTATGGCCCATATTGTTATCGCCGGCAGCGGTTTCGCCGGACTCACCGCGGCAATGAAGCTGAAGCGCCAGCTGCGCCACACCGAACACCACATCACCGTGGTGGCTCGCGATGCCATCTTTGTGTACCGGCCTTCCCTGGTATTAGTGGCGTTTGGAAAAAAGTCTCCCCAATCCATCACTTTTGACCTGCGCACCATCTACCGCAGGACGCGCATTCAGTTTGTGGAAGCCACCATTTCCTCCATCGACCCGGAGGCCAAGACTCTCATGACACCGGAAGGCCCGCTGCCCTATGACAAGCTCATCGTGGCCCTCGGCGAGAAACTGGCGTATGAGGAAGTGCCGGGAATGCGCGAATATGGCTACAATGTCTGCACGCCGGAGGGCGCCCTGGCGCTGAAAGACGCCCTGGGACGCTACCAAGGCGGGCCCGCCGTTGTCGGGTGGGCGCAAAATGTCCAAACTGGAGGGCCGGCTTTCGAAGTAGCTCTCGAACTTGAAGAGTGGATCAAGCAGCATAAACTGAACGGGACTATTGAGTTTGTTGACCCCTTGCCTTCGTTGTGGGCTCCGGCAGGGCCTGAAGCCACGGAATTCCTGACCAAGATCTTTGCCGAGCGGCATATTTCCCGGCGCGGCCCGGTGCAAATCAAAGAGGTCAAGGCTGACCGGGTGATTCTCACCAACGGAGATGAATTGCCGTCCGTCCTGACGGTCGTGACACCGCCATTTCGCGGAGAGGATGCCCAAAAGTCCTTGGCGGGCAACAATCCCCGGGACTGGCTGGAAACCGGAAAGGACATGCAGAGCGTGCGCTATCCGGATATCTATGTGGCGGGCAGCTCTGTAGCCTTTGAAGGGCCCAAGCAGGGGCATACCGCCATGCTGCAGGCAGAGACAGCCGCCTATAATCTGAGCCAGGATGTGCTGGAATCCGGGAAGCCCCACCGCCTCTATGACCACGAGATGAGCTGCGTGCTCGATCTGGGAATGGGCGAGGGCCTATTTGTGCGCCGCTCCCTGTGGTCTCAAGACCACCAGGAGTTCAAAGTCGGCCGGCAGTGGCCTCTCGCTAAAGCTGCCTTGGCGTACACCTTCGTGCACACCCCGGTCTTCAAAAAATGGGGACTGTCCATGCCCAAGTGACGTGTCAAAGGAGCCGGCCGGAAATCCCGGGCGGCTCCTTTTTATTGCAGCGCATCCGGTTAAAACCCAAAGAATCCTGTCGTCAGTCCTCTTCCGTACATGGCCCACAAAAACAGATTCAAACCGAAAAACCACCATGCTTCATTGAAATGGCCGTGGCCGTAGTCCTGGGCAAGTACCTCGCGCAGCTGCCGCCCTCTCCCCATTCCCCTCTCGACCACGACCGTGAGCAGGGCCAGCGCGCCATAAAGAATGTGCAAAATCACCTTGGGGCGGCCGCCCATCAGAAAGAGCGCTGTCCCGAACACACCCAAAAGCACCGTAATGATCTGCACGTACGCCTGATATTGCCAAAACCTTGGAGTCAGTTCTCCAGTTTTGCGCTGCCGGTAGGCGGCAACAACGAGTCCCGATGCCCCCAAAAACCCGGCAATGGCACAGGTGACGTGGCCCACTAAAATGACCGTGTACAATGTGGCCGTATGTATTCCTTCTTTCCGGTTCAGTCTGTTCTTGCCCATTTTCCAATCTTTTTTATCATACGACACCTGGACCGTTCCCAGGAAGCGTCGGCATGCCGTCCAGGAATTGGAGGACTCGCCGCCGAGCTTTTCGGACAGATTATGTTTTAGCACGGCATTTAGAGGAGGTGGGTTGAAATAATGGGAAAACCGCATGTCGTGGTTTTAGGGTCCAACTTTGCCGGACTGGGGGCCGCCCAGAAGATCCGGGAATTCGCGCGTGATGCGGTCGACATTACCGTGATCGACCGCAAGCCGTATTTGCTGTTTGTCCCCAATATCGCCCTGGATGTGCTGGAAAACCGCAATCCTATGTACACGATGCACATGCCGCTCTTGCCGGCCATGAAAGATGACCAGATGGATTTCATTTTAGCGGATATTCAAGGGTTGGATGTCGATGGGCAATGGGTCGAATATCTCCCGGTGGAGCGTCTGGGCTCCACCGTCGAAAAAATTCATTACGACTATCTGGTCGTCGCGGTCGGCGCCCGGCTGGCCTATGACAAAATTGAGGGATTTGCGGAATATGGCCACACCGTCAGCGATACCTATTACGGCAACCGCCTGCGCCACTATCTCTACCATGAATATCAGGGAGGACCCGTGGCGGTGGGGTCAGCGCGCTTCCATCAAGGCACCAAAACCCGGGACCTGATCCCGACGGCAGAAGCTGCCTGCGAGGGTCCGCCTGTGGAAGTCATGCTCAGCATGGGAGCCTGGCTGGAGTCGCACAATTTAGGGGGGCCGGACAAAGTCACGGTGTTTACCCCGGCGGAGTGGATTGCGGAAGATGCTGGCCAGGGGATTGTGCACGCGCTGCTGTCCAAAGCCGGCACCATGGGATTCCACTATGTCAACAAAACCCACGACATCAGCCGGATCACGGCGGACGGGGTGGAATTCGCACACGGTCCCAGCGTCGAGGCAGAACTGAAAATCATTTTCCCGGACTGGGTGCCTCACGCATTCCTGAAGGACCTCCCGATTTCCGACGATGTGGGTTTTGTCATCACGGACATGACGATGCGCAACCCCAAGTACCACAATGTATTCTCCTGTGGGGACGCCGCTGCGGTGTCTGTTCCCAAGCTGGGAATTTTGGCGCATATGGGGGCAGATGTTGTGGCCAGCCAGATTGCCAAAGACCTGGGCATGATGAATTCGCGTCAAGCCGACGAACCGATGCGGCCCATTGTGGACTGCATTGGCGATATGGGCAACAACCAGGCCTTTTACATCAGCTCCAACACCTGGTATGGGGGGGACCGGGAAGTGTTCCGCATGGGACATGTCCCATTTTTGCTGAAACTGCAATATAAAGAAATGTTTTTCCGCACAAAAGGCAAAGTGCCAGACTGGGGCATTCCTGTCGCCGACTTTCTGACGGAAATGCTGACGAAGGGGTGATGAAAAATGAGTCAGACCACAACGGTATCCGCTCCCGAGCGCAACCTGACCGCTGAGCAGTGGCAGGGCCTCGCCCAGCTGGCCGATCTGGTGACGACCGCCAAGAAAATTTTGGAGGGCCCCGCAGGCGCCGTGGCCACGGGATATCTAGCCCAAGGCGCCACACTCATGCCTGACGGCGCGCTTCCCGCTGTGCGCGAAGCGCTGGAGCTGCTAACCAGTCTGCACGAGCAGGGAATCATCGCCCAGCTCGGCACCGTCATCAGTCTTGGCGCCCAGACCCTGACCCGGGACAATCTCAACCAGTTTTTTACCTCGGCGCTGGATATGGCCCAGGAAACGTCCTTTGCTGAGGTGTTGCGCGCATCTTTCCAAGATGCGGCAAGGGAATCTGCCCGGGAAAGCGAACACCTGGGGGGATTTATGGGTCTATTGCGCGTGATGAACGACAAAGAAGTGCAAATGGGACTGCGGATGATGGGTGTGATGGCGGGCAAACTATCTCCGCTCCTACACCCTCACCCGGCCCCTGCAAATGACCGGTGAACAGGAAATAGCCTCACCGCCCACCCGAGACCACCCTGCCCGAAAAAACTGGCCCAGGGTGGTCTTTTGCACGGCGCGGCTTTTTCCGCTCCTACTCTTCAAGCATTTCCTCCGAGGCGCCGAGACCGAACGCGTCATGAATGGCCGCCAAAGCCTTTTCCGCATCGGCCCGGGCAATAATGCACGAAATCTTAATCTCCGAAGTGCCGATCATCTGGATATTGACGCCCCCGCTGGCCAGTGCCTGAAATACCCGTGCCGCAACACCCGGGCGCCCCAGCATCCCCGAGCCGATGGCGGAGACTTTGGCCACCTCAGTGTCTATCACCAGAGATTGCCCTCCCATTTTCTTAAGGCACTCGGTGACGACGGGTTCGGCCTTGTTCACATCCTGCTCCTCAATCGTAAACGCGATGTCGTTCAGCTGGTTATGCGAGACTGCCTGAATAATCAACTCCACGTTCACACCCTGTTCTGCGAGCTCTCCAAACAGCAAGGCGGCCACTCCCGGAGCATCGGGCACCCCGATGAGTCCCAGCTTGGCGATATGCCGGTTCAGGGCTACGGCGGTGACCGCCGGTTTTTCCATGCTGTCAGATTCGGCAATGACCGTGCCCGGTTCGTCGCTGAAAGTCGAGCGGGCGTAAATGGGAACCTGCTGCCCTTTGGCAAATTCCACCGCTTGGGTCTGCAGCACCTGCGCTCCCTGACTGGCCAGCTCCAGCATTTCATCATAGCTCAGGATGTCCAGGGGAGATGCCGACGGGACGATGCGGGGGTCTGCCGTAAATACCCCTGCCACATCCGAGTAAATCTCACAGCGGTCGGCTCCCAGGGCATTAGCGACCGCAATGGCAGTGAGATCAGACCCGCCCCGCCCCAGGGTGGACACGTCTCCTGACTGTGTCACCCCCTGAAATCCCGCGATGACCGGGGTCAAACCTACCGCCAGCGCCTTGCGGAGTTCTTTGGGATCCACCTGCTCGATGCGGGCCTTTCCGTAGTCATAGGTGGTGACAATCCCCGCCAGCCGGCCGGAAAAGGATTTGGCCGGCACCCCCATCTGTTCCAGCGCCATCGCCATCAGGGCACTGGACTGCGTTTCCCCCGTGGACAGCAGCTGGTCCAGCTCGCGCGCCGAAGGCACAGTGCTCATCTGTCCCGCCAAGCCCACCAGCGCGTCCGTGCTGTCACCCATGGCTGACACGACCACCACCACCTGATATCCCTGATCGACAGCTGCCTTGACTTTCCTTGCGACATTGAGAAGATGGCCGGCGCTGCCGAGCGAACTGCCGCCGTATTTTTGCACGATAAGCATGTTGTTGGTCACCCTTTGCAAACTTTTCGTCTATAATAACAAAATTGGGGGCTATTCACCGCACGACTTTCGCAATTTACCCTCCCAAAGGAGAACTGCCATTCTTAACCAGCCTCCGACTGTCAGCCTGGATATCGATGGCACCCTGCTGAAAAATCCATATTGGCGGCTGCACTTGCAGCCATGGCTGGAACAGACGGCCCGCACGGAACATGTTTTGGCCTCCAGCCTGTGGATGGCCATGCAGCAGGAAAGCGAAGCGCGCCTCCGCCAAGGCCGTCCCGCTGCCGCCTATGACTGGCAGGACATTGCGCGCAAAGCCCTGGGTCTGTGGCTTCCGGACCCAGCCCCGGCTCCCCGCCAGGCCGTACTGGCTTTGGTGTATCCCGATGTGTGGGACTTTCTGGTGTGGCTTCACCAAGCCGGCCTCCCTGCCGCCCTGGTCACTAACGGCTGGGCCAAAAACCAGCGCCCCTACCTGGCGTCTTTAGGCTGGGAACCCCTATTTCCCTTGATGGTCGGCGCCGAGTCGGGGTGGGCCAAGCCGGACCCCCGCATCTTTTCTCTTGTGCCGAGTTTAGGAATGCATATTGGCGACCGTGCCGCCCATGACGTCTTAGGAGCCCGCCGGGCTGGCATCCGGAGCGTGCACCTTATCCGGCAGGCCGAGCCCGCTGGCGGTGGGGACGTTCTGTCCCCTTCCTCCGCTCTCCCGGATTTTACCGCCACCTCCCTACAGCAGGTTCCAGAGTTGCTGAGGCGGTGGCAAAAAGGCTAAGATGAAGCCGTGTCCGCTCGCAGGAGCAGGAGCACGGAAAGGCAGGAAACCCATGAACGGCATTCTGATTGGCGGCAAGCGATTTGTCCACGAAACGGAAATACGGGTCCGGTTTTGCGAAACGGATGCCAACCGCCACGTGAGTCAAGTGTCTTATATCATCTATTTTGAGCAGGCCCGCACGGAATTCATCGACACCCTCGTCGGAGAGGGATTCGATTGGTGGTCAGCAGGGTTTTCGCTGGTCCTGGCCCAGCAGTCGGTCAGCTACCTGGCCCCCGCCTACTACCGCCAGACCCTGATTGTCTATACAGGCGTCGCGGCCATCGGCCGCTCTTCCCTGAATCTCTATCACCTGGTCATTGACAAGGAGTCGGGAACCCTCCTGGCCAATCAGGAAAGCACCGTGGTGCTGATTGATGCCCACTCCCAGAAGAGCCACAGCTGGCCCGACAGTTTCCGGGCCACCGTCACGCCCTTGCTCCCCGAAGAGTGAGACGCTGGCGTGGAGATTTTTTAGTACTTCGGCGCCGCCGGTTTTTGATATCCGAACGGCCACTTCCAGTTCAAGCCAAAGACGCTTTGAAACAGCGGCTGTACGGTCGGGTCCTTAATCTTGAAGTACTGGTCGTAAATCGCGCGGGCGACAAACCCCGAGTCCGCGCCCCAGTTCCCCTCGCGGATATAGACCAGGACCAGAATGGTGGGGTGCGGCATCGGACCGTAGGTCAGGAAGAAGGCATTATAGTTGTTGGACTGGCCAACCACCTGCGCCGTGCCCGTTTTCGAGGCGACAGGCACGGGAAGCCCCGCCAGCGCCCCATAGCCTGTGCCGGACACTCCTTTAGCGATGTCAGGGTCCTGGGCAGACAGGTCCATGCCGTCATGAACCGTGTGGAAATCAGCATACGGCACATTAATCTTGCCCTGCACCACGGGCTTGAAAGTCTTCACCACCTTGCCAGAAGGTGTGGTGATCTGGCTGACCACATGCGGCCAGTACAGGGTGCCGCCATTGGCAATGGCCGAATCGGCCCGGGCCAGGGCAATCAGGGAGTAGCGGGCAATGCCCTGGCCGATAACGGTATTCAGGTTCCAGCCCCAGGTCCAAGGCCCCTGTCCGGACGCATTCAGGCGTTTGGGCGTCGGAATCTGACTCGTGATTTCATCCGGCAGATCAATTCCTGTCGGCTTGTTCAGCAAGAATGTGCGCATCCAGTGGTCCATGGTCTGAATGCCCATGTCATAGCCTAAGGTATAGAAAAAAACGTCATCAGACAGTCCTATCGCCTGCGCAACATTCAGCCACCCGAATCCCTGAGGATACCAGTTGCCGAACGCCCGGTCCTTGGGAAAATAGCCCGGGTCAAAAATTTCTGTGGTGGGAGTAATGACTCCCGACCCTAAAGCGGCAATCGCCATAATGGGTTTGAACACGGAACCGGGTGCGAACCACCCGGAAATCGCTTCGTCGATGAAGGGGCTGATCCCCTCTTTAATCAGGGGGCTCGACATCAGCTGCGCGTAATAGCTGCTGTACTCTTTGGGGTCGGTGGGGATCAGCTTGTTGGGATTATAGGTCGGGAGGCTGGCCATGGCCAGAATGTCCCCGTTGTTGGGATTAATGGCAATCACCGAGCCCTGCACCGCCCCGGTGCTGTGGGAAAAGGCCACCCGCGAATCCTCCATCGCTTTCATGACGTAGGCTAGGGAATTTTGCGCCGTCTCTTCCAGCCGCCAGTTGATCGTCAGGTGCAAAGTATCCCCGGGCACCGGCCCCGATTTGCTCAGCAGTTTTTCCAGCTGGCCCTGGCGGTTGACCTCGGCATATTCACCGCCCGCGTGCCCGTGCAGGTACTGGTTGTACTCTTGCTCCAAACCTGCCGCCCCTACAATCGAAGTCATCGAGAATCCCTTGTTCTTCAGCTGCTGATATTCGGCGGCATTGATTTTGGACGTATAGCCGATAATGTTCCCCATCAGGTTGCCGTAGGGATAGTAGCGGACCGCAATCGGCTGAATCCGCAGATTAGGCAGGGCATTGATGTTTTCTTCGATTTTAGTCATTTCGCCCGCTGTCAGCCCGGAGGTGATCACCAGGGGATCATAAGCCGGCAGCTGGCTGATTTGCTGCGCAATGACCTTTCCCAGTGAGGCCGGGGATTCTCCGAGTTCCCGGCTTAACAGGGCCAGTTCCGATTGCGGCATGGGCTGGCCGTTAGCGAGGTAGTACAGTGTCCAGGACGGGCGCGAAGTCGCCACGACCTTTCCGTCCGCAGTCACAATATTACCTCGTGGCGCCGGGATCGGCAGTTTTCTCAGGGTGTCCGCCTGAGCCAGCGTCTGATAATGCGTGCCTTCCTTTACCTGCAGGTACCAAAAGCGCGTCCCTACCACTCCAAATGCGGCCGTAACCAAGGCCATCAGTACGAGGCTGCGGTTACGGGTCTGACGGTTGACCATTGCGTGGTATCCCCCCTGTTGTCTTATATTCATTGTAAACGGTTTGCTTGCGTTCCGGTTGCCCGATTAAAATTTACCAGCAACCGTTTCCCAAACTTGCTCTGTTACTTTATACAGGAGGAACATGAGAAAAGCATCAAGACGCCGATGAGGTCCCGGACAGCCCTGAGCCCGTTGCGGTTCTTTCTGGACATCGCAGGCCATGTTGTGGCATGATTGCATTGGAATGTTTTTGAGGAGGCGATATGACTATGCGCATACCGGTTGATGAACCTTTCTGGATTGGCGACCGCTGCTTCACGCCTGAAGATGTGCGTATTATTCAAGAGACGGTATACCGCTGCCGACGTTTGAGCCGCCAGGAAATCACGGCCACGATCTGCGAAAACCTGCCCTGGAAGGCGCCAAATGGCCGTCTCAAATTGGCCGCGTGCCGCGAACTCCTCGCCGACTGTGAGGAGCAGGGTTTGCTGACCCTCCCTCCGAAGCGCCACACCGGGTCCAGCTCAAGCGTTCAGGAATCGCACGCTCCCCCCATTCCCGGGTTCCCCCTGGCCACCTCTTTAGGATCTATCCGGCCAGTGACTCTCGACGCTGTGGCCCCCAGTGAATTGCGTACATGGAACGCCACGATGGCTGCCTGGCACCCGCTCGGCTACCGCCGTCCAATTGGAGCGCACCAGCGCTACTGGATTCGCGCCCAGGTGGGTCCAGACCGCCAGATCCTAGGCGCCTTGCTGTTTGGGGCCGCTGCTAAGGCGGTGGCAGCGCGGGATACCTGGCTCGGCTGGACGGCCGCAGAGCGCTCCCGGTTCCGGTGGCGCATTGTCAACAACAACCGCTTTCTGATTCTGCCCGGCATTCAGGTGCCCCATCTGGCCAGTCATGTGCTGGGCCTGGCGGCGCGCCAATTGCGGGCGGACTGGCAAGCCCGCTACGGCTACCAGCCAGTGCTGTTGGAAACCTTTGTGGAAGCCCCTTGGGCAGGCACGTGTTATCAGGCGGCCAATTGGCAGCTCTTGGGTGAGACGGCTGGCCGGGGCCGCCAAGACCGCTTCCACGAATCACCGACCTCCATCAAGACACTGTGGGTCTACCCGCTGGGCCGGCGCTGGAGATCTCAACTGTGCGTGTCGGCTCCCGAGCCGCGGGACGAGGACGATGATGAGGATGATGGCTTGCACTGAGACGGGGGCGCGCCCTCGTCTCAGTCTTCAGGCAGCCGTTTAGCCCGCTCTTACCCACCGGTCCCCTGTCTGCTGCAGAGGTGAGCGCAACACTCGATTCCGTCTGGGCGGGACGGAATCGTCCATGGCGCCGTCATGGGACTGCTTCGCAGACGATAACGGGGCATAGATCACGCAACGGCTTCCGAATCCGACTCGACGTTTCGTGGGGAGTTGCAGCTTATGCACATTCCCTTTTCGAGCTCGGGTGGGCTCGGAGGGCAGAGATGGCGGACTTTGCGTCGGCATCGCGGTGTCTCCGACCAGAGGAATTTGCTCGCGAAACTCACCACGGGACCGGGTAGGTGTGAGCATGCGCCCAATTCTGACAAGTCTTCCTAGATCGCCCAGATCTCCGTCATTCCCGACTCCGTGGCGTTTCGCAGCGAGAAATGATCGGCAAAAACTACGGAACCATGGGCTTTTGGAGCTTCTCGGTTCGTGCAGGTATTCGTGTGGGCAGAGGTATGGGTGGATAAAGAAAAACCCGCAATCGCTTGCGGGGTAATGGTTTTGAGCAAGTGGTGCCGGGAACCGGACTTGAACCGGTACGACCATTCCTGGCCGGAGGATTTTAAGTCCTCTGCGTCTGCCTATTCCGCCATCCCGGCAGATGCCTAGTGGCTTGCGCCGCGGCCACCGCGTTTCGATTCTGTATTTCGGCGCAAATCCTGCAGGCGGTCTTCACTGTCCTTCATGAACCGCTGCATCTTGTCTTCAAAAGTGACTTGAGGAGCCGCGCGCCTATCCCGGTCCCGCTCCCGGTGTCCGCCAGTTTCCCGAGATGATTCACGATGCGCAGGTTTAGGTTGAGCTTGGCGAATAGACAAAGCTATTTTGCCGTTAGGATCCATCGAAAGAACTTTGACTTTAACCTTGTCGCTTTCTTTCAAATACTCCTTAATATCCTTGACGTATGCATCAGCAACTTCCGAGATGTGAACCAACCCGGTCTTTCCCGTCGGTAAAACGATGAACGCCCCAAACGGCGCAATTCCGCTTACCGTTCCTTCAACAATCTGCCCAACTTCAAGTTCAGACGGCATACGTTGTATATTATCCTCCTATAGCTCTCAACTCACCGATCAATAGCCTAATTATAAGATGCGGGGCTTCATGTGTCAACGCATAAACGGCAGGGACATTCCGCTACTCCTGGCTAATTTCCGGATTGGGAATGCGCACTTTTCCTACAATCATCCCCTTAAGCAGCGAGGAATTCTTCATTTCCCCAATGTCAGAGCGCAACTGCCGGTTCTTGGTCTGCACTTGGCTGATTTGCTGGCGGAGCGCCTGCTCATCGTGGCTCAGCACCCAGATGTGCAGGCCGGCCTTGACCGACCAGAACAGGAGATAGCTCAGGATGAACACGGTGACAAATTTTTTCCAGCGAAACCGAACCCGCTTGTGACGCATTACCGCCATTAAATTTCCTCCTCCTCCGTCTCGTCCTCTCCGCCCATGATGCCCAGCGGGTCGCCCGCAATAATCAGCACCACCTGGTAGCCTTTGGTTTTCGCACGGTTGTATAAAGTGGCCACCGTCGCCGGGGCCAGTCCCAGCCGCTTGGCAATCACTTCACTGGTGACGCCCGTCTCTTTCAGGGCCACCACCTGCCGCTCACGAAAAGACAGTTTTTCCATCCCGCGAATTTCAATTTGCATGATTTCTCCAAGTTATCCACAGCTTGTGTACAAACTGTGTACAGATTTATTACAAAACAATGACACGGTTTTTTTATTATAAGGGAGGCGGAGGTTTTTCGCACTACATTTGCGGAGGATTAGGGGGAGGCATTTTTTTTGGCCGGCTAGATCCCACGCGGCGCATCACTGCGGCGGCGCGCCGGAGCACAAACCGCGCTGGCGCTGTGAGGTAAAACATGGTCCGCGCCTGGACGAAAATGGCGGCTGACAGCGCCCTCAGAACGGCTGGAGCCGCCAGCCAGGACCACAGCGCATAGCCAGCCCCAATCACCATAAGACTCCAGATGTGGAATACTCCCCAGTCTGTCCACAGGTAAACCACCAAAATGAGCACAGCTGCCAGCACAAACCACAGCCAGTCCATGATGTGCCCGAGAATTTTCCACCAGTGCCACTGGGCCCTAAAGGCGCCGTATGCGGTAGACAAAAGCCCCAGGCCCATCCCGGTTAAAAGCCATGCCGCCAGCACCGTCCCGGCGTCTGCCGTCATTGAGCCCTCCCTAGCGCCATAGCCGGCTCCAGGGGTTTTCCGTCTTTCCCGTCCGTTTGCGGGAATAGCTGAGCGAGTCCAGTTCGCCTTCGGCGACAAAATGCCCAGACTCCAGGTCCAGCTGCAAGATCCGCAGTCCGCGGCCCTTCACGGTCATGGACCCCATATCCGTTGAGAGGATAATCGCATCATCATCAAAATTCTCCACATGCTGCACGCCTTCAATCGTTAGCTGGGCGCGGTTGATGAGCAACACAGAATGGGTCCGGTTCCTGTCATGCCTTTCGTCAGCCATAGGGGCCCCCGCTTTCACAAAAAATCGGTGTCATTGTGACGTTATGCCCCCACGCGCGAATTTAGACCTCCCGGTACATTTCCGCTGCGGCCTTGGCCGGAACATTTTCCAGGATCTTTTCGATAACCACCCGGCGCACTCCGGAGGGGAGCCGCAGCTCCAGAGCGTCACCCACGCTGACCTCATAGCCAGGCTTCACTACCTTGCCGTTCACAGCCACATGACCGTGTTCACAGACTTCTTTGGCCAGGGTGCGGCGCTTCACCAGCCGGCTGACTTTCAGGTACTTGTCGATGCGCATCGTATATGCCTCCTCCTGTTTGGCGGTGCGGTTGCTCTGTCCGCAAATAAAAAAGCCCTGCCGGGGCAGGGCTTGCACAATCCACACTACTTGGCGACAGAGTCTTTTAAGGCCTTGCCCGCCTTGAAAGCCGGAACCTTGCCCCCTGCGATTTCCAGAGTATCTCCGGTCCTCGGGTTGCGGCCCACACGCGCGGCGCGCTCGCGCACTTCAAATGTCCCAAACCCTACCAGGGACACCTTGTCCCCTTTCGTCAGGGCCTCTTCAATGCATTCTACCATAGCGTTCACGGCGCGCTCCGCATCCTTCTTGCTCATGCCAGCCTTTTCCGCTACATCCGTTACCAAATCTGCTTTGTTCACACTGATCCCTCCTGCAAGTTCATAAAATCATCTCGGCTGCCGTCCATTATCCGTTGCGGCTTAAACAATCTTTGTCCTGACTGGCAAACGCCAGCCGCATCCATAGAGCCCACTCGGCATCCTGATGATGCCAGCGGCCTACATCAGCCACGGCCCAAGCGGCGTCCGCCAGAATTTCTTCTAGTTTTCCCTGGCTTCTGGAAATATATACCTGAATCATCTGCGAGATGTCCTGAAATATGGGGCTGTCTGGCGTTACGCCGTGTTTTGACAGCCGCTTGGCCCAAACTAGACTGGGAAAAGTCCATTCCGCTTGAGCCCGTCTGGGGGCGTCAAGCGCCTTCAGGCTTTCCCACCGGCGGCTGACGGCGTCCGCGGTGTCTGCCGTCTCACCGCCAAACACATGCGGGTGGCGCCTGACCAGTTTTTCCATCTGGGCGCGGACAACTTCTTCAAAAACTTCGGGCGACTCCAGCGCACTGTGGAAGACCACTTGAAAGAGCACATCCCCCAGCTCATCACGAAACGCGTCATGATCTCCGGACACCAGAGCTTCCGCCGCTTCATAGCTCTCATCGAGCAGGTAGGGCAGCAGAGACAGCGGGGTTTGCGCCCGGTCCCACGGACATCCCCCGTGCAGGTCCAGCAGTCTGGCCATGACGTGCTCCAGCGGGCCGCAGGAGGTGGGATTGCCCGGCAGCTGCAGCCGGTCTTGAATATGAAGCGTCAGGTGGTTCAAGTCCTGCCAGAAAATAGTATAAGGAGCACCCTGGTGCGGGTAAACTATCGCGGAGGAATTGCCGGGGAAACGGTCACCAAAGCATGCCACGAGATCCGGACCAGAGAATGGGCCTTCAACGAAAAAGCGGTCAGACACATCATCTGATGCGCGAAATGCCCATTCGGACAAGATCCAGGCTCCTCTCCCTGAGCGATAACTCAGTATACCAGGTTATTCCTGACATACCAAAGAATATAGGGTGTTAGCCTATTCCCGCAAGCTTTTTAGCACATTTAACTCCCCGGCCGCCGCCATCAGCACGAAATAGATGCCCGCCCCTATCCCCACCCCTGTAATCACGGGCCAAACTGGCCCGGAAAGCCATCCGCTCTGAAGCCAGGTCTGCACCCCCATGGCCATCACCACGGTGCCAAGCAGGGGCCACAGAGCATCCGGCCAGGGATTGTGCTGCGGGTGGACAATCCGCTTCCAGTCCCGCCAGTTCAGCCAGGCCGCTCCAAAACTTGCCGCCACGGTTCCGAACGCCGCCCCCTGGATCCCCAAAGCGGGCACGGCCGTCAGCCGCCATGTCAGCACAAACTTAATGGCCGCCGCCACCAGGAGGTTTTTCACAGGAATCCAGCCGTGGCCGCTAGCCTGCAGAGACGACCCCAACACCTGCTGGATGGCCAGCACCGCGCTGCCCACCGCCAAGAGCTGCAGCGCATGCGTCGCCCCGGTGTGCCCGTACAGCAGCCGCGTCAGCGGGTGGGCCATCACAATCAGCCCGCCAGCCATGGGCAGTCCCAAAAGCCAGATGAGACGCACCGCCACATTCACTCGTTCCGCCGCCGCCTGTGGCTTGCTCTGGGCCATAGCTTGGGCGATTGCCGGGACCAGGGACACTGCCAGGGCTGCCCCGACCACCATGGTCAGGTTGATCAGCGGCATCGCTTCCCCGCTCAGCTGGCCAAATTGGGCGGTGGCCTGGCGCAGCGAGAGTCCTGACCGCATCAAATCACGGGGCACGAACATCGAATCAGCCAGGAACATCAGAGGGAAGAGCAGCCCGGACAGGGACATCGGCAGGGCCACGCGCACCAACCGGCGCAGCTCAGCCCAAGGCACGGGCCACCGTAGGGCGAAGGACCGCCGCCGCAAGCGCATAGCCACGAGAAATATCATCCCGGCCATGGCCCCCGCGGGCGCCCCGACTGTCGCTCCCGCCGCCGCCCACGGCGTGCCCCGCGGCAGCCACCACAGCGCCAGGGGAAACATGACCGCCACACGGCACACCTGCTCCAAGACCTGGGAGACTGCTGTCGGGGCCATTTCCTGATATCCTTGGAAATATCCGCGAAAGCCCGCTTCCACCGCCACAAACGCCAGGGCCGGGGCGAGAGCGCGAATAGACAGGGTCGCTGCAGGCTCGTCGAAGACCTGCCGCGCTATCCACGGGGCTGCCAATTCCACCAGCGCCGCCATGGCCACCCCCATGAGCCCCAAAAACAGCTGCGCCCATGACCCCAGCACTTCCGCTCCCGCCATGTCTCCTGGGGAGAGTTTCTCGGCAGTCTGCTTGGACAATGCTGTAGGGATTCCATTCACAGAAACAGCAAGGATCAGCGCGTAGAGCGGGTAAGCCATCTGAAATAAGCCGACGCCGTAGTCACCGAGCACGCGGGGAAGAAATATCCGGTACAGGGCGCCGATCATTTTGGACAGGAGAGCGCCTAGGGACAGCCAGAAAGCCCCCCGCCACAACACATTTTTTTTCATTCCCCTCACCTTAATCCCGTCATGACGTCTTTAAAGCAGGATATTCGGAAGGGAGAACAAAAAAGACCAGGCCCCCGGCGATCTTCCGTGGGCCTGGTCATAGCAGTGAGGAGTGCGGTTGTTAGGCCATTTGCATAAAGCTCTTTTTGCAGGCCGCGAGTGTCTCGGCAATATCCGCAGCCGTGTGGGCAGCGGACACAAACAGCGCTTCAAACCGGCTCGGCGCCAAGTAAATTCCCTCCGCCAGCATCAGGCGGTGGAACCGGGCAAATTTGTTGGCATCGGCCGCTTGGGCTGTCGTGTAGTCGCGCACCGTCTGGGATCCGAAAAATACGGTCAGCGCCGAACCGGCGCGGTTGATGGTGATGGCCTGGCCATAGTCTTGGGCAAGCGCCGCAATCCCGGTTTCGAGCTCGGTGGCCAATTGCTCCATGCGGGCATAAGGCTGCTCTTCGGCCAGAACATCCAACGTCGCCAGCCCCGCATGGGACGACAGGGGATTGCCCGCAAAGGTGCCCGCCTGGAACATCCCCCCTAAAGGCGAGACATATTGCATCACATCATAGCGGCCGCCATAGGCGCCGGCCGGCAGCCCGCCGCCAATGATTTTCCCGAGCGCATAGAGATCCGGCACCACCCCCAGGTTCGGGCCGATGGCCCCGTAGCGGAACCGGAAAGCCGTAATCACTTCGTCGAAGATCACGAGCGCCCCGGCCTGGTGCGCGGCCTCTTGCATGGCCTCCAGGTAGCCGCTCTCAGGGGGCACGATCCCCATGTTGCCCACAATCGGCTCCGCCAGAACACAGGCGACCTGGTCCCCTATCTCCTGCATCGTGCGCTTTAAGAGGTCGGGATCATTGTACGGCAGGCTGACCACGTCCCGGACGACACCCGCCGGCACCCCCAGACTGTCCTGGGTGCCCACGGTCGACGCGCCGGACCCTGCTTTGACCAGCATGCCGTCGCTGTGTCCATGATAGGCCCCTTCAAATTTCACCACCACGGAGCGTCCCGTATAGGCCCGGGCCAAGCGGATGGCAGACATCACCGCTTCAGTCCCCGTGGTGGTGAACCGGACCTGGTCCATTCCTTCAATGGTGTGCACCAAACGTTCGGCCAACTCAATTTCTGCTGGCGCCGGGGTGCCCCACATCGCCCCGTCCCCCGCCGCCTGGCGCACGGCGGCCACGACCCGGGGGTGGGCATGGCCCAGAACCAAGGGGCCAAACCCCGCCAGGTAGTCGATATAGCGGCGCCCGTCCACATCCGTGAAATAGGCGCCGTCCCCCCGGGCCATCACCACGGGCGGGTCCCCGCCCACCGCGCGGAATGACCGCGCCGGTGAGTTCACCCCTCCCGGAATGACTTTTCTGGCACGGTCAAACCACGCCGCACTCTGCGCTCCGGATTCCTGCATGATACCTTTAGCCTGCCTTTCCCTTACCCTCAGCTGAGGATTGCATCAAATGCTCCTACCTTTTTATCATGCCTCAAAATCTCCCCGAAGGAAACGGCTGGCGCCCAGCCGGGTTGTGTTTGCGGACCCTCCCCGCTAGTATAGAGGCAAGAAGGGTGGGAGCCAGAAGGGATGCAGCGCACAACGGCATGGAGCCTGATCGCCGGAACGGCCGCTTTAGGCCTTCTCGGCGTGCTGGCCCATGCCCGCATGGAATCTCCACAGTTTGCCGTGCTGGGGGTGGCCGGAACGGTGCTGCAAGGAGAGGTGGGCATGAATCCTCACGATCCCCGGCAGTTGGCCCAGCTTGACCGCCATCTCGTTCCTGGCAGCCAGGCTCTGTTTCTCACGCAGTGGCTGTGGGGCCAGGCTGTGGCCGGTGACACGGCCAGCGGGCTTTCTCCCGTCTCGACCGACGTGGCGGTCGCCGACAGGAGCTTCGATTCCCTGTCCGACACCCGCGCGGTGGTCGATTACCGCATTGCGGTCACCCGGGCGTTCCGGCCCCGCGGCAGCCAGAGAACTCAGGAAATCGTGACTTTCTGGCTCGAACATTCCCAACAGCAGTGGAAGGTCTACGGCGAGTCATTCAATTTTGACCCAGTGGATTTTCCCGGGCAGCCTGTGTCTCCCGCTTATGACGTGACGCATCTCAACCCGGCCCCGCCTGCGCCACAAGGCGCCTAAGGCATAAGAAAACCGCAATGATCCGGAGATCATTGCGGGCTTCCTACCGAAAAAGATCAGAGCGTGTGGAAATGAAGGCTATTGTTCCATCTGCTTCGCCAGGAAGCCCGCCGCCGTTTCCGCCAGTTTTACCTCCATCTCACCCATCTTTACATCGGGTTCGCGCGTGCAGATAATCACCGCGCCAATCGGGTCTCCTTCGGAAATAATCGGCGCAATCACTTCGACCAGAAACTTATCCTCGTCCTCATCGCCGACCAGGCTGCCTTTCGGCTTATGGTCTCCTTGGTTGTAAAAAGAGGTCTTGCGGTCTTCCATCGCCTTCTCGACCAGGACACCCAGCGCCTTGTTCAGAAACTCTTTCTTCGGAGCCCCGGAGACAGCGATAATGGCATCCCGGTCCGCAATCAGCGCGATATGTCCAACCGCCTCGTACAGAGAATCCGCGTATTCTTTGGCGAAATCGCCCAATTCTCCAATCGGGGAGTACTTTTTGAGTATGACCTCGCCGTCGCGGTCCACGAAGATTTCCAGGGGATCGCCCTCCCGAATCCGCAAAGTCCTGCGGATCTCCTTGGGAATCACCACACGACCCAAGTCATCTATTCGGCGCACAATGCCGGTAGCTTTCACTAATGGCCCTCCTTTCGCCTGCGGCCTCTCAGGGGTAGTATATCGACCGGCCCAGACGTTTATGCATTTTTTCCAGAACTGCCGGATGGTAGAAACTCACAACTTAAAGCAGTTTCACATCCGCCCGGCGAATAATGGTCCGGGACCACTGATCGAACGCCTGCGCCCTCGCGGCCCGCCACAGTTGTTCCTTCACGCCCTGGGCAGCCTCGCTGAGGGGAAGCGGCGTCCCGCCCTGCACCGCTTGAACTTCGATGATAGCGTAGCCTAAACGGGTGTGAACTATACCACTATGTCCCGGAGAGTGGCCCAAAAGGAATGCATTGGTCGGAGTTAGAGGGTTTAAAGACGCCAAGACCCAACCCATGGTTCCGCCCGAATCCCGGTTGCTGCGGTCTGACGAATACTTTTGGGCGAGCGCGGTAAACCGGGCGCCATGCGCCCACCGGCTCATCACCGAGGCGGCTTCAGCCGCTGTGGGCAGCACAATTTCACGGGCCAGCACCGCGGTCGGGGTGAGAAACTGCTGGGGGTGGTGCTGGTAGTACGTTTGAATATCCTGCAAGGAGGGTTGGGGCACATGCTGCGTGACATGGTCAAAAGCCGCAATCAGCCACATCTGGCCAGTGACGTAGCCCACCAGATTTTTAGGCCCCACCTGGTAGCGGTGGAGCAGGGCGAAAAGAGCCGTCCGGTCCCCAAAGTGGGCCCGGACGGCCTGAGCTATTGCCGCCCCGGCCTCAGCCGAAGCTTTTTGAGGGGTCAGCCAATGCTGTTTCTGACTGTACTGCATCACGGCCACCTGGTCGGCATAGGTGCTGAGCTGGACCTTTTCCAGAGCCGGAGCCATATTGGGACGCTCTCCATTCATGAGAGCATTGCCGCGGAGTGCACTGTCCCACTGCACCGCACTGATGGGGACCCCGTTCACCTCGGCCACGGCTGATTTCGTCCCTGACCCGCATCCAGACGCCATACCCGCCACCATGAGCCATGTTAGCGCCTTACCCGCTTTCCTGTTTGCCACCGGCACCCGCTCCCCTGATGGTCAGCAGCACCTCTTCGGCCGTGTCGAGAACATGCTCGGCCGTGTGCCGCAGAGGCAGTCTGACGCTAAGTTCCGGAGCTTTGGCCGCCCCGGGAACCAGACGTCCGGGATAGCGGGCGGCCAAACGGTGCAGCGCCTCCACATCCATGGGGTTCTCCGCCAGGCTCTTAAGGAAAATCCTGTCCTTCCTGTAGCTAATCTGGACAATCTTCAGATTCTTGGCCATGACCCGCACCCTGGAGAGCTGAAGCAGGCGGGCGACGGGCACAGGCACAGGTCCAAAGCGGTCAGCGATCTCCTCGGCCAAAGCCTCGATTTCCTCTAAGCTTGTCGCAGAAACCAGCCGTTTATACAAGGAAACCTTCTGGGAGGAGGCATTGATATAGGTGTCGGGCAAATAGGCGTCGACAGCGATGTCAATCGCTGGGTCGACCTCCACCGGCGCCTGCTCCCCTTTCAGTTCGCGCACGGCTTCGGCCAGCAATTGGGTATAGAGGTCAAAACCGACGGAGGCGATGAAGCCGTGCTGTTCCGAACCCAGCAGGTTGCCCGCCCCCCGGATTTCGAGGTCGCGCAGGGCGATCTGGTAGCCGGCTCCCAGCTCCGTGAATTCCCGGATGGCTTCCAGCCTCTTCTCGGCTTGCGGGGTCAGTGTCTTGTCCCGCCGGTAAGTGAAATAGGCATAGGCCAGGCGGGCCGAACGGCCTACCCGCCCCCGGATTTGGTAGAGTTGGGCCAACCCCATCCGGTCAGCGTCTTCCACCACAAGGGTATTGGCATTGGGAATGTCGAGCCCGGACTCAATAATGCTGGTCGCCACCAGAATATCGTATTCCTGTTCAATGAACCGGGCCATGACATCTTCGATCCGGGTCTCGTCCATTCTCCCGTGAATCACCCCGATGGCCGCATCAGGAAACATCTTCATCAGCCGGGACACGGTCTGGTCCATCGCCAGAATCCGGTTTTGCACATAGAAAACCTGCCCGCCCCGGTCCAGCTCCCGCCGCACGGCTTCGCGCACCAAATCCTCGTCAAACTCCGCTACCATGGTCTCCACTGGCAAGCGGTCCAGCGGCGGCGTCTCAATCAGGCTCATATCACGGACGCCCACCATGGCCATATGCAGAGTGCGGGGGATAGGGGTGGCCGACAGGGTGAGCACGTCGATATTCTCCCGCATGGCCTTGATGCGCTCTTTATGGGCCACCCCAAAACGGTGCTCCTCATCGACAATCAGCAGGCCCAGGTCCCGGAACTTGACGTCCTTGCCTAATAGGCGGTGGGTCCCGATAATCAGGTCGACCTGGCCTTTAATGAGCTGGGCCAGCACGTCTTTCTGCTGCTTGGGGGTCCGGAACCGGCTGATCACTTCCACGCTGACGGGAAATCCGGAAAAGCGGGCCTTGGCCGTGGAAAAGTGCTGGTCGGCGAGGAGGGTGGTTGGCACCAGAAAGGCGACCTGCTTACCCGACATGATGGCCTTGAATGCCGCCCGAAAGGCCACTTCCGTCTTGCCATAGCCCACATCCCCGCACAAGAGGCGGTCCATGGGCCGGGTCTTCTCCATGTCTCTCTTGATTTCCTCGATCGACCGGACCTGGTCACCGGTCTCTTCGTAGCCGAAGGCAGACTCAAATTCCTTCTGCCATGGGGTGTCATCGGCAAATCCGATGCCGGGCCGGGACTCCCGCACCGCATAGAGGCGGATCAGTTCTTCGGCCATCTGCCGGACTGAGGCGCGCACCTTGTCTTTGACCCGGGACCATTCCTGGCCCCCCATTTTCGACAATTTGGGATCCTTGCCCTCCACCCCGATGTACTTTTGAATCAGGCCCAACTGGTCGGTGGGCACATACAGCGTGTCGTGGCCAGCGTACTGGACATGGAGATAGTCCTTGTGCTGGTTCTGGATGTCGAGGGTCACCATGCCCAGGTAGCGGCCGATCCCGTGCGTAATGTGCACCACGTAATCTCCGGCTTTCAAGTCGGCCAGGCGCACCGTCTGCCGCGGTTCTTGGGCACGCCGCAGGCGTGGCTGCTCGCGTCCAGACAGCTCCGTCTCAGCCAGGATGGCAATCCCCAGTTCCGACAGGATGAAGCCGTGCGCCAATTGCCCTGTCAGCAACCCGACTTCCCCTATCTCGCCCAGGCCTTGGCGGCAGGGAATGCCCACATCAATCAGCTGGCGCTGCATGACCTGAACGGCGTCACCGTCCCGCAGCACCAGCCCCACCTTGAGCCGCGACTTGCGCAGCCGTGTCACTTCCGCCTTCAGCAGGTCTGTCTGGCCGTGAATGCGGGGGGCAGGGCGCCCCGTGAGGTTCAGATGCATCCCGCTTTCCTTGCGCTGGTGCGGCATCAGGGACAGGCTCAGTTCCCCGTAGCCTTTCAGCCGAACAAAAAATTGTTCCTGGGTGAGGGTGGCTTCCGCCTCCACCGGCAGAAAGTCCCCGCGTTCCAAGCGCCGCAGACGTTCGTCGGTTTCGTCCAGATCCCGTCCGCGCAGGGCGTCCGCAATCCTCGGCAGGTCGTGATACATCAAAAGCGGCGGCCGTGAAAAGACTTGGGTGAGGGACTGGAGTGGGTAAAAGGCCGCCCCGTAGCGCTCGATGCCTGCAAACGTGCGGCCCTCGGCCAGATCGGCGAGCCAGTGCCCGAACCGTTCTTTGGTTTTGTGGGCGACGTCCTGCTGTCCCATGGATTCCAGATTGTGAAACAGCGTCGTGGCTTCCTGAGCAATGCGCTCCAGTCCGCGGTCCCGTTCGGCTGGGGTCAGCAAAAGTTCCCGGGCTGCCCCAATCACGGCCTGCTGCGTCATCTCCACCGTCTTCTGGGTCTCCACATCAAACACGCGCAGGGAATCAATCTCCTCGCCATACCACTCGATCCGGTACGCCGGGCCTCCTGGCGCAAACACATCCACGATCCCGCCGCGCACCGCGAAGGTCGCTTCTTCCCCCACTTCCGCATCCCGCTGGTAGCCGAGCTGGACCAGGCGGGTGACTAGCTCGCCCTGGTCCAGAATGTCCCCCACATTCACAGTCAGAGCTTTGTGGGTCTGGGGCATCAGCAGTTGCCGGGCTGCCTCGACCGGCGCGACCAGCACAGTCCTCGGGTCATGCGCCGCGTGGTCCAGCGCTTCAATGCGGCGCAGCATCCATTCGTGGCTTTGGGCCTGCACCTCCCCGGTGACATGGGGGCGGGGAGGCAGGAGATACACGGGAGCCTGCGGCACAAACTGGGCGAGCTCGGCCTCAAAAGTCTGGGCCTCCGAAAATCCCACCGTCACCACCAGAACCGGACGGGCCGCTGCCTGTAATACCCCCGCTGCCAACAAAGAGGGTAATGAACCCGATAATCCGAACACCTGGGCGGTCTTTCCCGCACCCAAAGCCTCCGTCAAGTCATGAAACGGCGCATACCCTGACCACAGCGTGCGCAGTGAGCTTAAATCGGCCATGATTATTCCTTTCATCCCTGTCATTGCCAGGACTTGCGGACCCTGGCAAAAACTCCCGGGTCCAGCTTTGTTCCTAGTTATACCACAAGCCCTCATCATAAGGAACGGGCAGGCAGTGCTCGCACAAGATGCTGACTTGGGTTTGGCCTGGCGCTATACACGTGATGAGCGCGTCCTGATCCTCGGAGGGCAGCTGGGCTAAGCCCAGCAGCGGGTCATCCCAGGACCCTGCATATTCTCCAATCATCCTGCCGCAGTGCCGGCAGCGGTACACCACCATAACGGACCCTCCTGATACCAAGATACCGTTAGTGTGCCCTGTCTGGAGGCCCCCAAGTCTGCCGCTAGCGCCCGTTGAACCGGTTCATGGCATCTTGCGCGCCATGGACCACCACCCACTCCGCCGCGTCCACCGCCTCGCCCAGCGCCCCGCCGAGCGCTGCTCTCTCCTCGGCGCCAAAGCGGCTGAGCACCCAGTCTATAACCGCCATGCTCCCCGGCGGGCGGCCGATGCCGACCTTGATCCGGGAAAATTCGTCCGTGCCCAACACCTGGATTACGGACTTGAGCCCGTTGTGGCCGCCGCTGGACCCGCGCGCCCGGACCCGGACGGTGCCCAGAGGCAGATCCAGGTCATCGGAAATAATGAGGATCTGCTGGGCCGAAATTTTATAAAAACGGGCGAGCGCCCCGACAGCGTCGCCGCTCAGGTTCATAAAGGTCAGGGGCTTGAGCAGGAACACCCCGCCCCATTTGCCGAGGAGCCCGAAACGGTTGCGCGCGAAACTCGCCCCGCGCTGCTCGGCCAGGCGGTCCAGCACCATGAATCCCACGTTGTGGCGGGTCTTCGCATACTCCAGCCCAGGGTTGCCCAAACCGGCAATCAGACGAATCTCCGGAGTGCTCATTCGAACAGCTTGGACACGGAGAGGTCTTCATGCACCCGCATGATGGCTTCGGCCAGAAGGGTGGCGACGGTAATCACCGTCGTGCGCGCCATCGGCTCCTGCAAGGAAATGGTGTCCGTCACGAAAAAGCTCTCAATGGCCGAGTCCCGCAGCACCTGGGCCGCGCGCCCGGAAAAGACGGGATGGGTGCAGGCGGCAAACACGGCCCGGGCCCCTAGGTCCATGATGGCTTGGGCTGCCTGGGCAATCGTCCCCCCCGTATCGATCATGTCGTCCACGATGACGACCGTCTTGTCCCGCACTTTCCCAATCACGTTGACCACTTCGGACACATTCGGCCCCGGCCTCCGCTTGTCAATGAATCCTAGAGGCGCTTCCAGGTACTTGGCCATCTTGCGGGCCCGGTGCACCCCTCCCGCGTCGGGGGAAAAAATCATCAAATTGTCCAGCTGCTTGTCATGAATGGCTTCGGACAGAATGCGGACCCCTTGCAGATTGTCCACGGGAATATCGAAAAATCCCTGAATCTGGGGCGCGTGCAAGTCCATAGTCAACACCCGCCGCGCTCCCGCCACCGTGATCAAATTGGCGACCAGCTTGGCCGAAATAGGCTCGCGGCCCTGCTCCTTGCGGTCCTGGCGGGCGTAGCCGTAAAAGGGCACGACGGCTGTCACCCGCCGGGCGGACGCCCGGCGGGCCGCATCAATCAGCAGCAGCAATTCCATCAAGTTTTCGTTCACGGGCTGCGAGGTCGGCTGCACAATAAACACATCCGTGCCGCGGACATTTTCGAGGAGCCGGACACGGATCTCCCCGTTGGAAAATCTCCCGACATCCGCCTGGCCGAGGGAGATTCCGAGGTGCGAGACAATTTTCTCAGCCAGCACCCGGTTAGCCGTCCCTGTAAAGATCTTCAGTTCCCCTTCCCGTTCAAAGCTCATTGGAACAATGATCCCCTTCCTGCTGCATTGACTTTCTGCCCGCTTCTAGGATTTCCGGCGCTGGCTCACCCATTGGGGTTTGTTTTCCTGCCGGGCGCGGGCAATCCCCAAACTGTCTGGCGGCACATGCTGGGTGATGGTGGAGCCAGCCGCGACGTAAGCGCCCGACCCGATTTCAACCGGGGCCACCAGATTGGCGTTGCACCCAATGAATGCCCCATCGCCAATAAAGGTCGGGTGTTTAGCCTGCCCGTCATAATTCACAATTACCGTGCCTGCGCCAATATTAACACCGCCGCCAATCGTCGCATCCCCTAGATAGGAATGATGGCCCGCCTTGCTCCCGGTGCCCACTCGGGTGTTCTTTAATTCGACAAAGTTCCCGATTTTCACATTATGATCCAAGGAGGTCCCCGGACGCAAATGACTGAAAGGACCGACTGATGAGTGGCTGGCGAGCTGGCTGAGCTCCACCACTGAGCGGTCCACCCGCACCCCGTCCCCCAACCGGCTGGACACGATGGAACTCATCGGCCCGATATGGCATTCCCGCCCGATTTTGGTACGTCCGCGCAGAAAGGTCATAGGGTAAATCACCGTGTCCTGCCCCACTTCGACGTCAATGTCCACGTAGGTGGAGTTCGGGTCCACAATCGTGACCCCTTCATCAAACAGCCGGTTCAGAGTCAGTTCCCGCAAGTACGCTTCGGCCTGCGAGAGATCGCGGCGGGAATTCACCCCCCTGACCCTCGCCGCATCCGCCGCCACATAGACGTCTACCCGCTTGCCCTGACCCACCAGGGCCCCTACAGCGTCTGTCAGGTAGCGCTCGCCCTGGTGCCACGGCAGACTGTCCAGGACCCGCTGCAAACCGCTGACGGTCCACACCCCAATCCCGGTGTTGACTTCCGTAATCTGGTACAGGGCCGGGTCCGCCGCCGCATCTTTCTCCTCGACGATACGGCTCACCCCGTCGCCGGCTTGGCGGATAATGCGGCCGTATCCCTGAGGGTCCGGCACAATCATGCTGACGATGGTGCAAGCCGCCTGGCTCTTCTCATGGGCCGCTAAGACGTCCTGAATCAGGGCAGGCGGGACCAGTGGGCAGTCCGCGAGCAGCACAACCAGGTAGCGGGTGTCCCCGTCCAGCTGCGCCAGCGTCTGCGCCACCGCATCTCCGGTTCCCCGCATTTCCGGCTGCTGCACAAACTCCGCCTGCCCTTCCAGAGCCTCTTCGACTCGCGGCGCCTGGTGCCCGACCACGACCCAGGGCTTTCCCATGCCAGCCTGGCGCACCGCGCGCACGACATGCTCGACCATCGGCACCCCGCCCAACTCGTGCAGCGCCTTGGCCAGGCCAGAGCGCATGCGCGTGCCCCGCCCCGCCGCTAAAATCACGGATTCTGCCTGTGGCAAAACAATCCCTCCGATTTCTTGGCGATCTTGAACAGCCGACATCCTGGTTAGCATACCAAAATTTCGGCCTGCGATGAATCACCTGGCGCGCGCAAAAAGAGACCGCCCGCATGGCGGCCCCCAGCTTTTGCCTATTTCCGAGGCCCACTGCTACACCGCGCCAGCGTAAAACACCTCCAGCACTGCCTTCTGTATGCGTTCCCGGGCCGCCTGGGTAATCGGATGCGCCACATCCCGAAATTCCCCGTCGGGGGTTTTCCGGCTGGGCATGGCAACAAACAGTCCCTTCAGTCCCTCCACCACTTTCACATCGTGGATGACAAACTCCCCATCTAGAGTGACCGATGCCACGGCCTTCATTTTTCCCTCAGTTGTCATGCGGCGGAGCCGCACATCCGTAATTTCCACGACGAATCCTCCTTGTGCCAATGGGTGGCCCGGTTGTCCGGGGAGTATTGTATTCGCCGCGGTCCACAAGAATTCCTCTATATTGTCAAAATTTTGATAATCAATTCTGAATCAAGACCTCGTACCCATCTGCCCGGAGACTGTCCAGAATCTCTTGAACATGACCGGCATTGCGCGTCTCCAGCACCATCTGGATCCCCACTTCCGCGGGGGACAGGCTGGGACTCCACCGCTCGTGCTCGACGCGAATCACGTTGGCCTTAAGCTCCGCCACCCGGTTCAGGACCTTGACCAGTTGTCCCGGACGGTCCCCGACCGTGGTTTTGAGGTGGACCTGGCGCCCTTCCTCCACCAGTCCTTTCTCGATGATGCGGTTCAAGAGGGTCACATCAATATTGCCCCCGCTGACCACCACCCCCACGGTGCCCAGCCCCAAAGGAATTTTCCCCGCCAGCATCGCCGCCAGCCCGACAGCGCCCGCCCCTTCCACGACCAGTTTGGTGCGCTCCAGAAAGATAAGAATGGCGCGGGAAATTTCGTGCTCAGACACCGTGACAATGTCGTCCACGTAGCGCTCGACCATGGCGAAAGGCAGTTCCCCCGGACTTTTCACCGCAATGCCGTCAGCAATCGTGCGCCCGCCCGCGGCTTGCACCAAGTGCCGCTCCTTGCGCGACAGCGCCATAGCCGGCACCACATCCGTCTGCACCCCGATTACCTTGATGCGGCAGTTCTGGGCTTTGGCGGCCAGGGCAATGCCCCCAATCAGCCCGCCCCCGCCTACGGGCACCACCAGCACATCCAGATTAGGGCGCTCGTCGAGCATCTCCAGAGCCAGAGTCCCCTGCCCGGCAATAATCATGGGGTCATTGAAGGCGGGCACCATCACGCGGCCCGTTTGCTCAGCCACCCGCAGCGCTTCTTGATAGGCATCATCGAATGTCTCCCCAAACAGGCGGATCTCCGCGCCGTAGCCCCGGGTGGATTCGATTTTTGTCAGAGACGCCCCCTCGGGCATATAGATCAGCGAAGTCGTGCCGACCAGCCCTGCTGCCAGCGCCACCCCCTGGGCATGATTTCCGGCAGAGGCGGCCACCACCCCCCGCCTGAGCTCGGCCGGGGACAGCTGGCGCAGCCGGTTGTATGCCCCGCGCAACTTGAACGACCCCGTCCGCTGCAGATTTTCCAGTTTGAAAAAAACGCGGGCGCCCAGCAGGTCGTTGATATACACCGACTCCTGCAGCGGAGTCACCACCGTCACTCCCTGCAGCGCCGCTGCCGCCTCACGGACCGTATCCAGTGTGATCTCATCAATGTCAGCCATGACTGTCTCCCTCTCCTGTGCCGCACAGGTCCTGGGCCCATACACTGGGCACCACCTTGGCCAGGGCTTCGTCCCACTCTAAAAGGCTCCAAAACTTGCTGATCAGCTTGCTGAGGGGCTCCGCCGTCGAGACCAGCACCCCCGCTCCCACCACGTGGGCGCCAAATTCCCCCAGCAGGTCGGTCGCTGCGCGGGCCGTGCCCCCGGCCTTCATAAAATCATCTACAAACAGGACTTGGCTTCCCCTATGGAGGGCGCGGCGGGCTAGGGACATTGACTGGATCCGCCGCGAAGAGCCGGACAGATAGTTGATGGACAGCGCAGATCCTTCCGACAGCCGGCTGTCCCGCCGGATCAGCACCACGTCAGTGCCCAAGGCTTTCGCGCAGGCCAGCGCCAGGGGAATCCCCTTGGTTTCCACGGTCGCCACAGCGTCCACGGCCTGGTCGCGGAAAGGAGCCGCCAACAGTTCTCCCAGTGGTTCCACCAGACGGGGCTCAAACAGCAGGTCCGTCATGTAGAGAAACCCGTCCGCGGTGAGGCGGTCAGGCTCCGCCAGTCTGTGGGCCCACGTCTCAAGCGCCAGCGCTGCCCTTTTGCGGTCGAGGGCGGGGAGGTAAACCACCCCGCCCTGGGCCCCTACCTGTGTCACCACCGTGCCCTGACCGGCACTTTCCAAAATGTCCTTGATAAACATGAGATCTTCGGACAGTGTGGATTTCGCCACCTGCAAAGTGGCGCTCAGTTCGGTCAAACTCCACTGCGTGCGCGGATGGGCCAGCAAATAGCCGGTCAGCGCAATCAACCGTTTATAGCGGTCCCGCATCCGGCCGGGTGACTTGATATCCGTTGTGGTCGCTCCCTTTGCATTGATATTGCCCCAGAGTTTAGGGATTTTGAAATGAAGAGGACACTTCGGGCCTGTTTTTCAGCAAAAGGTTCGCCAACTCCCAGTCCTGAGGCTTATCCACATCCACGCCGACCTCCGGATAGTCGAAAATCAGCGCCTGCCCGTTAATCCCCAATAGTTCCCGGACCCGCTTTTGCGCGTCCTCAATGCTGAGCCGCCCTATCAGCCACTTCAACAGAACCCCGATGCCAATATCACCGGCCAGCCGCCAGGGCGCCTTGCGGTGGCTCAAAAGTTCCGCGACCGCGTGGCGGCTCTGCAGCACGGCCTCTTTTCTGACCATGAACACATTGCCCCCGGTAAATGTGCCGTCCACGAGGCGCACGTACGTTCTTTGCGTCTCGGGAAATTTGGCCTCCACCAAGGATTTTTCGATAATGGGATAGACCACGTCAAAGTCGGCGCCGGCGGCATCCACGAAGGCGTTGACTGCGTCCGGCGTCAAGAGCGGCACATCCGCCGTCGCGACCAGCACGGGCCCCTCTCCGACAACATCCAGGCCGCTGAGCACATTGGCGAACATCTCATCATGCACCGGAGCCCACAGCACGTCATGCAGAGGCAGGCTCTGGGGGCCCACCACGACGATGGGGCCCACCCGGCTCGACTGCTGCAGAGCCTCTACGACGTATTCCACCATCATGCGGCCATCAAGCCGTATTTCGGCTTCCCACTGACTGGGATCCACCGGCGCCAGCCGGCCGTCATTGCGTTGTCCCGCCAGCACAATTGCCGGATGCTGATTCATTCCGTCATCTCCTTCAGTCCACCGAGGGGACAAAGTGCGTCACCTCTGTCCATGGTATGCCTTGCCGCCGCAAAACGCGACGGGCGGCGGCCAAAATCTCGCGGTCCCTGTTTAAGGAAAAATATACCGAACCGCTGCCCGACAGAAACCATGACAAACCAGTTGAACGCTCGAGCGTCTCTTTAAAAGCCCTCAGTGCGGGCCGCACCGCCCAGGCTGCGCGCTCGAGACCGTTGAACAGATCGGGGGGCACCTGGCCGCCTCGCACCTCGCGTGCCAGCTGGTCCAGGCTGGGCATCTTTGCAAAAGCCGGAGGCAGCTGATCAAAAGCCCGGTACGCCTGATCGGTCGGCACGCCGAACCCGGGAGACGCCAGCAGCACCGGCCACGGCGGCAGCGGCGCCAAAAACTGCAGCTGCTCACCATACCCTGCCGCCGCCGCCGTCCCGCCCCGGACGAGAAAAGGCACGTCCATCCCGAGCTGGTGCGCATGGGAGGCGGCATCAGACAGGGGAGAGCATGCCTGGACCCACCGCAGCACTGCAGCCCCGTCGGCGCTCCCCCCGCCCAAGCCCGCTCCTGCGGGAATATTCTTGACGCAGGCAATAGACACCACAGGCAAGTCCCGGGCGATTTCCCTGCCCAGACGGTATGCCCGGGTAATCAGATTGCGCTCAGGGTCGCCGTAGACCTGCGGGATCGTCAGGCGGTACCGCCGGGCTGGGCGAATGTCAATCCGGTCGCACAGCGCAACCGTCTGCATCAGCGTGCGGACAGGGTGGTAGCCCCGTGCATCACGGGGCTCCACCCATAATCCCAGATTGATTTTGGCGCATGCCTCGGACCGCCAGTAAGATGGTGGCGTGATGAACCCCTCCCCGCCAGGTACTGGGAGTATCTTACACCAAAGTGCGGGAGAGCTAAAGATTTGCGCAGTCTTCGGCGCACCTAGGCGCTCAGGCCCATGACTTCTGTGCGCCTGGCCCCCTCAGCGCCATGGCTGTGAGACCCGCCCGCCGGGCCGTTTCATAATGCTCAAACAGCACCACGACCAGACTGCCCTCCGGCGCCGAAGCCACGGCCCGCCCGACCGCTTCGGACTCCGACAGGGTGACGGTCCAGCTGCCCGGCTCCGCCCCGTCCTCCAGCAGGGTGTCGACGCACAGCCTCGCCATCTCTCCCGGCTCCCGCCCCCTCAAGTCCTCATCCTCGCGGATGACCAGAGTGTCCGAAAAATGGCGGGCCTCGCGCACTGCCAAAGCCAGCTCCTGATTGCGGCGGTCCCCCGGCAATCCCAAAACCGTCGTGACCCGGCGGTAGCCCAAGGTGCGGATGAGCTCTCCCAGAGCCGCCAGTGCGGGCTGGTTGTGGGCATAGTCCAGCAGAAGGTCCACAGCCTCCCCCTTGACCATCTCCAGCCTTCCCGGGTTTTGACTGTCCTCGTCCACGTGGAAAGAGGCCAGACTGCGCCCGACAAACGGGGCGTCAAGTCCCATAGCCAGCGCGGCCGCAGCCGCCGCCATGGCATTTTGGACATTGAATCCTGCCCTTCCGCGCCATCCTGCGGGCAGGGCCCGGCTGCCAATCAGCCGCCTGGATACCGTGCCTTGGCGGTGCACCATGTAGCCCCGGCTCAGCACCACCGCTTCTCCTCCCGAGGCCAGGTGATCCACGACCAGAGGATTGTCGTCGCGCACCGAAAACCACACGATACGGCCCGCTGCGCGGGCGGCCATAGCCGCTACCCGGGGATCATCCGCATTCAGCACGGCCGCCCCGCCGGGGCGGACCACGTCGACTACCAGAGCCTTGAGATGCGTGAGGTCATCGAGTGTACTGATCCCGTCCTGGCCCAAATGGTCGGGGCCGATATTGGTCACCACCGCCACGTCACAATCTCCGAATCCCAGCCCGTGCCGCGCCATTCCTCCCCTGGCCGTTTCCAGCACAGCCACTTCAGCCGTCGGGTCCCCCAGCACCACTTCGGCCGACCATGGACCTGTCAGGTCCCCCTGCTGGATCCGGCGCTGGCCAATGACAATGCCGTCAGTCGTCGTCATCCCTACCACTTTGCCGGTCTGCCGCCACATGTGCGCCAGCATGCGGGTCACTGTGGTTTTGCCATTGGTCCCGGTCACCGCGCAGACCGGGATGCGCCCCGTACCCTGCCCGAAGAGCGACTCCACAATCGCCTCGCCCACCGCCCGCGGGCGGCCGGCCGACGGGTAAAGGTGCATGCGCAGTCCTGGCGATGCGTTGACCTCGATCACCCGGCCGCCCGCCTCCTCAAGGGAACGTCCCAGATCTGGAGTGATGACATCGATCCCTGCAATATCCAGCCCTACGGCTCGCTGTGCCCTCACCATATCCTCAATGAAGTCAGGGCCCAGGGAATCGGTCACATCTTCCGCCTCCCCCCCGCTGGAAAGGTTGGCAGTGTCCCGCAGCAAGACCTTCTTCCCTAGACCGGGCACGGTCTGCAGGGACAGCCCCTGGTGGGCCAGTGCCGTTTCCAGCCCCTCGTCCTCGGGGATCAGGCTCAGCGGGCCCTGGTGACCGGGACAGCGCCTCGGGTCCGCATTAGCCTGGGCCACAAGCTCATGAATGCTGCGAATGCCGTCTCCTTCCACCCCAGGCGGATTCCTGAGGCTGGCGGCCACCACCTGCCCCTGGACTACCAGAACCCGGTAGGCCGGACCGTCGACCTGCTCCTCGATGAGCACGGTTTCCCCTTGCTGCTGGGCCCATGCAAAAGCCCGGCGCAATTCCTGTGCGGAGGCCACCTGCGTGCTCACCCCCCGGCCCTGCTGGCCGCTTTGGGGTTTCACCGCCACCGGAAATCCCAGCTTCCTGGCGGCTTGCAGCGCCTCCTCCCAGCACCGCACGCTGCTCCCTGGCGGCACCGGAATTCCCTGCCGCTCGAGAAGTGTCTTCGTCAGCGCTTTGTCCTGGCAGAGTTCCGCGCCGATGACCGCGGTGCGGTCGGTCACCGCAGCCATCACCCGCCGCTGGGCCGCCCCTATCCCGAGCCGCACCAGACTGCCTTCGTCCAGGCGCCGCACCGGGATATCCCGCGCCCGGGCAGCGTCGATAATGGCCTGGGTCGAAGGGCCCAGATGCTGGGCGCGGATGCTATCTTCGACAGCACTCAGGCGGGCCGCGCACGCGTCATCGTCCGCGGCGCCGTCCCATAACCCGCCCACCAGGCGCAGAGCCTCTTCCAAGGCTTGCCGCCCCCCATTTTCCGTGTCGCTTTCAAAAATCACCCGAACACTGTCAGTCCCCGCTATTTCCCGGGTTTTGCCGTAATGGCCGCGCTCGCCGGATTGAAACAGAATTTCCAGAGTCACATGCTCGGCCACATGCCCCAGGTACGTGCCTTCTTGCATGCGCTCCTCAAATCCGCCCCGGTGTCCCTCCGAGCAGACATGCTCTCCCAGCCCGGGAAGCGCTGCAAAGAGCCGGGGAGCAAAGTCCACATGCGCAGAGCTAGGCTCCCGCCCGTAGTCGCCGAGACGCACCACAGCCTCCACCGCGCTCCTCAGGGTATGGCGGTTGGGACCCGCATAAAACGTCACATGTTCAATCTCCACCGTATTCCTCCTCATGCGGGTGCGCCGGGCTGCACAAAAAAGGCTGCCTGGCGCGCAGATGAAATCCATAGCCTTTCGCCAGCACATGCAGTCTGACATGGGTCAGGGACAGAGCTTGGGCCGGTCCGGATTCCTGGACATTGCTCTGCTCCACAAAACGCCCATCGAGCAGCGTGACATTTTGGGAGCCATAGACCCGCATCTGCCGGCGGTCCAAATCGACGAGAAGAGCCGTGTCTTCGTCAATGCCGACGCCAAGCACCGCCGGATTTTGGGCCACAGCGGCCAAGAGACGGCCGATGCGCCCTCTCTGTGTGAAATGCTGGTCGATCACGGCGTCATCCCACAGCCCCATTCCGGAGGCCATGCGCACAAGAGAGCGCGACGGCGGCTCTTCAGCCGCCCCCTCCACAATCATGGTGGACGACATCATCGAAGCTCCCGCCGATGTGCCTGCCACGATGAGGCCGGACTGGAGGCTGGTTTTCAGGGCTCCGTGAAATGCCGTGCCCCCCAGCAGGCTGGTAATCCTGAGTTGGTCCCCGCCGACAAAAAATACGGCGCCCAGCTGTTCCAGACGGTGCTCCCAGTCTCTGGCGCCTGCCTGCAGGCGAGTGCGGATAAATAGGGGGTCCACCTCTTCCAGCCCCATTGCCCCAAACGCCTGGCGGTAGGTGGCAAAGGCCTCTTCTTCCCAAGCCGAAGCGGTCGTCACCACCCCAATGCTTCTGGGCCGCGCAGAGGCGCGCACGAGGTTTACAAGGGTCAAGAGCACCTCGGGCGTTTTATGTTTATCTTCCTTCCCGCCGATAATCAGTAGCGGCCCAATATGCCGTCTCCCCCCATCGTAGAAATAAAAAAGAGAACGCCCTAAGGCGTTCTCTATTGTGTTCAGCCCAACAAATTTCTATGCGAAAAGTTAGTCCCGCAAACGAGACCCAAAGTCTTGGTTAATTGGACAGAGATTCAGGAAGTATAAGCTCTACCGTTTCGGTTAACACGTCCGTATAAGAATACGACACGCGCCGTTCACTTCTCTCGGAAAGGTGTTCCTCTTCGATTTTGACGATAAATATATGGGGATAGGTTTTTTCTAAAATCCCTTCTTTTTCGTCAACTTTCTTCCGGCCTTTATTGGCCTTCACACGAATCTTTTCCCCCACATGGGAGTCCAGTTCCTTTTTTATATCTTCGAGGACGCTTTTTGCCGCCACGCGCTCACTTCCTTCCTCAACTGATGAAGGGCAACATATACAGGTTAGCATTTATTTCTATAGGTGTCAAGTAAAGATAACTATTCTACCAACTCTATCTGCTGGTGGTCAATAGTAAATTTCGCTCCAGGCGAAAATTTTTTCCGGTTGGAAGGGGCCGGAGCTATCATTTGGTGTATTTGTCAGCCACTTTCGAAGCGCCAAAAGAATACGGCTTAATGGCCGCATGATATCCGCTGCCGGTGACCATGCCGACAATCTCGCGGATCAGCTCCTTGGTGTCCCCCTGCTGCCCGACGTCGATATGAATTTCCACATCCAGATCCGCGCGGCCTGACTTTTCCAAAAGAGCTGTCAGCTGCGCCGCCACATTGAGGCTCAGTGAGGTTTCATACATAATCTTCTGGCGCAGACTCTTGATCGCGCGGCGGTGCGACTTGTTAAAAAAGTAGCGCCCTCCCTTGCCCAGGCGGTGAATCACCACAGCCGTCACGAACACGGTCTCATGGCGTGTATGGGAATCTGATCCAATAATCAGTTTATAGCGGTCGTTAGGAGCCTCCGCGATATAGCCAAGAAGCTCCCCAAACATGCTCTCCAGCGTCAAACGCCCCTTGGAGGGGCTCTCAAACACCATATGGACCACCTCACTTGGTTGCAACCAGTTTGGCTAAAACAATCCAATCCTCCCAGCTGAGGGCTTCCGGGCGTTTAGCCGGATCCAGCCCCACTCCCAACAGCGCGTCCGCCCATCCATGGGAGTCCCAGACCGACCGCGGCGCCATCGCCAGAGACTGCCGGAGCATCTTGCGCCGGTGCAAGAAGGCAGTCCGCACGGCCCACTGCAAATCCTCCAGAGGCACGGCTGGCGAGGGTCTCCGTGTCAATTGTATCACAAATGAATCAACTTCTGGAGGGGGATAGAATGCTGCCCGCGGAACGGGTCCGACCGGGGTAATGTCGGCGACGTAGCGCAGGAGCACGCTCAAGGCAGAAGTCTGGCGCTGGCCCGGGGAAGCCACCAACCGTTCGGCCACCTCTTTTTGCAGCATCAATACCGCAGTGTCCCATCCCTGGACATCCTCAAACAGTTTCGCCACCAGCGCCGACGACGCGTAATAGGGCAGGTTCCCGCAAATGCTGAACCTGCCCGGATGCTGCACAGCGAGCTGCCGCCATGACGAAGCTACCGCGTCGCCCTGGATGACCGTCAGCTGGCCCGGGTAATCCAGGGCCAGCGTAGTCTCAAGCCACTTTACCCACAGGGGGTCGAGCTCAATCGCCACAACCTTGAGGCCTTGCTCTAGCAAGGAGACGGTCAAACCTCCCGGCCCCGGCCCCACTTCCAAAACCCATTCAGGCCCCGCCGATGCCACATGGCGCGCCATGAGATGAAAGGTCCCCTCGTCGGTCAGGAAGTGCTGGCCCAGATGCTTGTTGGCGTGCAGTCCAGACGCTGCCAAGAGGTCCGTAATGCCCTGAAGCGAGCGGGGGTCAATGAAATTTGCCGTCAACGCTCACCTTCTCCTATGAGTTTCCCAAAATATCCACGGTCAGGGGCTGAACTCCCCAGTTCATAGCCTGCCCCTGATCGTTGAAACATAAATCGATGCGGTTCCCGATAATGGCCGACCCCGTATCCAGAGCCACCGCGTAGCCATATCCGGGAATGTACAGCTGGGTGCCCAGGGGGATGACGCTGGGATCCACCGCCGCCACCCCGTAATGGGCGGGAGTGCCGCTAGCGGTAAGTCCCGTCGACCACGACGGGTCGGGCCAGTACCCTGTGCTGACCATATACATCTGGCTCCTCACGACCATAGGCTGGCCGTTGACCATAATCGGCTGGGCCGTGCCGTAAGCCACCACCTCCGGCGCTGGAGGCTGGATCAGTTTCTTTGCCACGACTTTGTTGTGGAGCGGGGTCCCATCTTGCACGAGGTATTGCACCGTCGTCGCAACCAAACCCTTGCGGCCATTTTGGAGAATTTGGCGACGCCCCTTGATGAGACTGGAATCGGGACGGTAGGTGACGCTAAAAGGCAAACTTGACGTGGTCGTCTTGTTTTCCAGCCACTGTCTGATGACATCCACATGCGCACCAGCAGCAAGGGATGCGGTCAGAGGCGGCCGGACTTTGTCTAATGGACCGAGCTTGATGCCGAGCGCCGACAGCACGCTGCCGACGTGATAATCTGTGGTCCAATATTTGAAATGGTGATGAGCCGTGCGGACCCATACCGGAATTGCTTCACGAATGGCGATGCTCTTGGTCCCCGCAGATGAGGTTTTGACTTTCACCACATCACGCGCACTGGCGGGGATCTTGGCTTGGGCAAGAATATTGCGGACTTTGGACCGGAATGTCCAAAATTTAAGTGTCCGGGTACCGGCAGGACTGTAAACCCTGATGTCCACCGGCCGGTATTGTGTGGTCGCCAGCCCCGTGCCAATGGCTGTCGCCGCTAGTGCCCCAAACAACCACGGGCGCATTGCCTTCAAACTCCATGTAGCCAAAAGCTGTCCTCCTTTATCGATAACTGTTTTGCTCTTCGGCGAGTCAGCCAACTTGCGTCAGCGTTCTTCCGCTACCATTCACCTCCATAATATCCAATAAATGGAATTATATCTCAATAAGACGAAAAGCACTTAATATATTCGCCGTGGTTTGCGCAAATACCTGCTGAGTAGAATAATTTTTTTGTGCGGCGACCACTTCCGCCACCCGTATCACCCGCAACGGCTCATTGCGCTGCCCGCGCCACGGGGCTGGCGACAGGTAGGGAGAATCGGTCTCAATCAGCAGGCGGTCCATGGGCACCTGGCCCACCACCTCGCGAAGGGAGTGCGCACTCTTGAACGATATGGGGCCAGCAAACGAAATGTAAAATCCTCTGGCCAAAAGAGCTGCGGCAAAGGCCTCGCTCCCAGTGAAGCAGTGAAGGACTCCGCGGACCCCTGGCACTTGCGCCAAAATCTCCAGAGTATCCTCTTCAGCCTCCCGCGAATGCACCGATACGGGCAGGCCCAGACGGCAGGCCAACTGGGTTTGCTCCAAGAACACCCGTTTCTGCGTCTCTTTAGGACTATTCATGTAGTGGTAATCTAGACCTATTTCCCCGATTCCGACGACCGGCCTCTGGCTGGCCATCTCTTCCAGCGCCCGCAGGTCTCGGCCGGTAAAGGTTTCGGCATCATGCGGGTGCACTCCCGCCAAGGCCCACACCGCTTCGTGGGTTTTTCCAAACGCTGCCGCCTGGGCTGAAGACTCCATGGTGTAGCCGGGCACGATCATCCCGATGTTTTGGGCGCGCGCCCGGCTGTAGGCATCCTCACGGTCCCCGTCAAAAGCCGGATCCTGGAGGTGGCAGTGGGAATCAAAGCATGTCACCATCATTTCACACGCGCTCCTTCCGGCAAGCGGGAGGACGGCGCCACAATGCTCAGCTGCTGCCCCGCCGACCCCGCCAGGAGCATGCCCTCGCTGAGAATCCCGCGCAGCAGGACGGGCTTCAGGTTCGCCACCAGCACCACTTGCTGGCCCACCAGTGTCTGGGGGTCATAGTGCGCTTTGATCCCCGACACCACGGTCCGCTCTCTCTCCCCGTCAAACACCGTCAATTTAAGCAGCCGGTCGGCTCCTTTGACAGCTTCCGCCTGGCGGATGGTCCCCACCTTCAACTCGACTTTCTTAAAGTCGTCGAGGCTGATGTAATTCGCCTGAGACATGTCCGCGGATTTCTGAGCAGGTTCAGGCGCTCCCGGCTCTGCCGTGGCGCCTTCTCTGAGGTCGAGCCGCGGAAACAGCGGCTCCCCGCGCCGGATCCGCTCACCGCCCTGAAAAGCCCCGTAAATCGCCTCGCGGTAAGACTGCACCGGCTGGTCCATCCCCAGCTGCCGGCGAATCTTCTCCGGGGTCTCAATCAGGAACGGGCTCAGAAGCACAGAAACCACTCGCAGCGTCTCTGCCAAATTATACAAGACGTTGTCAAGCTCTTCCTGCCTTGCTGGGTCTTTCGCCAAGTTCCACGGGGCGCGGTCTTCAATGTACTTGTTGGCGGCGCGGATCAGGCGGTAAATCTGGCCGATGGCGTCAGAAATCAGAAGCTGGCTCATGGCCTGGTCAACCTGCTCGTAAATTTCCGCGGCCAGCTGCGGCAGGTGGCGGTCCAGGGGACCAAAGGGGTGGGGACCGGGTATCACGCCCTGTCCGAAACGGTCAATCATCGCGGTGCTGCGACTCAGGAGATTGCCCAAGTCATTAGCCAGGTCCACATTGAAAAGCAGCCGCAAAGCGTCTTCCGTATAGCTGCCGTCGGCGCCAAAGGGGACCTCGCGCAGAAGGTAGTAGCGCACCGCATCCACACCGTATGTCTTGGTCAGGGCGATCGGGTCCACAGCATTGCCACGGGACTTTGACATTTTGGTATCGCCAATGAGGAGCCAGCCGTGGCCGAAGACGCGGCGCGGCAGGGGCAGGTCCAGCGCCATCAGCATGATGGGCCAGATTATAGTGTGAAACCGGACAATCTCTTTTCCAACCAGCTGCACGTCCGGCGGCCACACCCGGGCAAACCGCTCGGGCTCCGTCAGGTAGCCCGCCGCCGTGAGGTAATTGCTCAAGGCATCAAACCAGACGTAAATCACGTGCTCGGGGTCGTTTGGCACCTCAATGCCCCAGTCCAGTCCGGTGCGTGAAATCGAGAGATCTTCGAGTCCAGCTTCCAAAAAGCTCAGCATCTCGTTTCGGCGGCTTGATGGCTGGATGAAGTCGGGATGGTCCAAAATGTGCTGGATCATGCGGTCCTGATACCGGCTCATCTTGAAAAAATAGCTGGCCTGCTTCACGCGCTCCACAGGTCTCCCACAATCGGGGCAATTGCCGTCCACCAGTTTGGATTCCGTCCAGAATGTCTCATCGGGCAGACAATACCACCCTTCATACTCGCCCTTGTAAATATCTCCCCGCTCCCAAAGGTTTTCAAAGATGCTCTGCACCACCCGCTTGTGGTCCCAGTCTGTCGTGCGGATGAACCGGTCATAGGAAATTCCTAGGGACTGCCACAGCGGATTTTGGATGAATCCAACAATCTTGTCCACGAACTCTTTCGGGCTGACCCCCGTCTCATGGGCCTTCTGGGAAATTTTCTGGCCGTGCTCATCTGTTCCCGTCACAAACCAGACTTCTTCTCCTTTCAGGCGGTGAAAGCGGGCCAGCGCGTCGGCAGCCACCGTCGTATAGGCATGGCCAATGTGAAGATTGTCGCTGGGATAGTAAATGGGGGTGGTCACATACCACGTTTTCTCGGTCATCAGGATCCTCCTTAAAATGTCCAGATCAGGCTGCGCCCAAAAAAAATGGCCCGATGTCAAGGGGCGGACAACATGCCGCGGTACCACCCTTGTTCACCCTGGGGCCTTTTGGTCGGATAACGGGGACACCGGGGAACGCTACCGCAATCCGCTTCACGTCCCTGCTCAAGGGCCATAGCGTATTCGGATCCGGCTGGACTCCCACCCTTGCCAGCTCGCTTGGCGGATATTCCGGAATATGCGCTCCCTCTCGTTGCAAGTGACCGCATTATACTGAAAAATGCCAGGGCCGTCAAATCCTTCCCGTTCATGGCGCCCTCCTGACTGCCGCGCAGTGTTTCGGAGCGGCAGTCCCCCATGGCCTTGCGGCAAGAGGCAAGGGCCTGTCCTATGTCTGACGCCAACCCGCAAGGTTAACGTCAGACTTCTCTGCTACACTGTGCCCGCACGGCGAATTCCACTCCAGAAGGGATGATATGTCATGCCGAGTCTCAGCGGCGCCAGGCTGATGGGTCTGTGCACTATTGCCGTCGGGGCCATTTACGCTGCCGGCTATCTATACACCGAACCGTCCGCACAGGCCAATGCCATTGCCGCATTTTCTCCAACAGCCGGCGCGGCGCCCCATCACGCAGCTACAAGCGCTAAATCGGCTTCACCGACGCCTGGGCCGACGCGGAAGGCATCCCCCCATCCCGGCCCCGTCTATAAAGATGGGGTGCATACGGGCTTTGCAAGCAACCCCTATGGAACCCTGTCGGTCGCGGTCACGGTCATCCGCGGAAAAATCGCCACCGTGAAGATTACCAGCTACAACATGCACTACCCGCAGTCTGTGATTGACCCGCAACTGCCGCAAGAAGCCGTGGCCAAGCAGACATGGCGGATCTACATCGTCAGCGGGGCCACGGCGAGCACTTACAACTTTGCTGAGGCCGTTTACAATGCCCTGCAGAAAGCGAGGGGATAGCTGTGCTGGATTCGCCTGTACACAGAAATCACAAGCTTCCGCACTTCGCCGAATCCTTTCTCCTCATGGGCACCGTCGTCACTATACGCGTGGTGGGCACAGCCGAAGGGCCAGCCCGGCAGAGCATCGGCAGGGCCATTGCGGCGATGACGGAGGTGGAGCGGCAGTGCAGCCGGTTCGATGAAGCCAGCGCCCTGCGCCATCTATGCCGCCACCCCGGCGAGCTGGTGCCGGTTCCTCCGGCACTGTTTCACGCCTTGCGCATTGCCTGCGAGATGAGCGCCCTCACTGGCGGGGTGTTCGACCCGACTGTGGGCCGCCCACTGGAGCAGATGGGGTTCAACCGGCACTATTTGACCCAGGAAGCTGTGGAATCCGTTGGCGCCGGGAGCCCTCACGCCAGCTACCGGGATATCACCCTCTTTGAAGACACTCTTTCCGTGCGCCTCCAGCAACCGGTGATGCTCGACCTGGGAGGGGTTGCCAAGGGCCTGGCCGTAGACCTTGGCGCCCAGGCCCTGCAAGATTTTGAAGGGTTTGCGATTGATGCCGGGGGTGATGTGTATGTGCATGGTCGGGACCCTTCGGGTGAGCTGTGGGACATCGGCATCGAACATCCCGAGCGCCCGGACTCCCCCATCCGGCGGCTCAGAGTTTCGGGCATGGCGGTGTGCACCTCGGGCAGCTACAAGAGACGCAGTCCGCTCAATCCGGGCCTTCACCATCTGTGGAATCCCATAACACAAACCTCTGCCCAGGGACTTCTCAGCTGCACCGTCGCGGCGCCTCTCGCTGTTCTCGCCGACGCTAGCGCGACGGCCGCCTTTTTGTTGGGACCCCAGCAGGCCATGGACTTTATTGAAAAATTGGGGTTAGCCGGATTCGCTGTCACAGAAGATTGGCGGACACTGGAAACAGCATCAATGAGGAGGTATATGCGATGAATGCTGGCAACGCCAACAAGTCTCCCCGGCACCGGGTGAAACGGTTTGTGAAAACACCAAAAGGCCAAGCGCTAACCGGGCTGATTTTGCTGACAGGGCTCGCGGGACTGTTTCCCGGAGGTTCCACGGAGCTTGCCCATGCGGCTTTGGCGGCTGTCACAGCCTTGGCCGCGGACGCTGGCGTATCCCTAGCGCTTAAGAGGCCCGCGGCTATTTCTGCCGGCGGCCTCATCACCGGCCTGATTACCGCAGATGTGCTAAGCGCCCTGACGCCGTGGTACGTGGTGGTGCTGGCCACACTGGTCGCGCTCGGTTCGAAACATCTGATAAAACGCGGCCGCAAGCCGGTCTTCAATCCCGCTGCGTTCGGCCTGCTGTTCGCCCTGCTGGTGTCCTCCGGCGGGCAAAGCTGGTGGGCCGGCCTGAGCGCCGCCCCGCCCGCATATCTTTTTGTCTTGCTGGGAGTGGGAAGCTTCTTAGCCATCCGCGTGAAAAAATATCCTCAGGTGCTGGCATTTCTGGGCACGTATTTCGGCCTGGTCTTTCTCATGGCGGTCTTTCATCTGGGGCTGCCGTCGGCCACTCCGGCCGATGCCCTGCGCCTTCCCTTCGTCAATTCCTCTCTGTTCTTAGCATTTTTTATGCTGACCGACCCGCCCACCACTCCGGCGTCCAATCGCAGGCAAGTACAGTTTGGTCTGATTGTCGCGGGTGTGGCCGTCATTCTCTTTGCCAGTTTCGGGGGGCTGGCCTACCTCCTCATAGCATTATTAGCCGGCAATCTCTGGACAGCATGGGTAACGCAGCGCAGCCGCCCGGTCCCAACCACCGCGCCCAGGCGCCCTCTGGCCACCTGACTCCTGCGCCTCCCTTAGGGGCGGCGGTCAAGGCGGAGGCTCACAACCACATCGGTCCCAATTCCCGCGGTGCTGTGAAATTCCAGCTTTCCGTGGTGCGCCCCAACGATTTTCTTGGCGATGGCGAGGCCGAGGCCCCGGGAGGTTGCCTCCTGCGGCCGCCCTCTGGCCTGTTCAAACCGCCGGCCAGCCCTTTGGAGAAAGTCCCTCGGCATGCCTTCCCCAGTGTCCTCCACATGAATCTCCGCCCACCTGCCGCGAATGGCCACCTTCAGGGTGACGCCGCCGCGGCTGGTATGCTGGCGGGCGTTGTCCAGAAAGATCAGCAGCAATTGGCGCAGGCGGAGGGCATCTCCCATCACCGCGCCTTCCTGGGCAATATCCAGAATCAGTGTGAGCCCCGACTCCTCCAATACCGGCTGGTAGATTGCGGCCGCAGTTTCACACAGGTTCGTGAGGGAGATTCTCTCCAGGTTGAGCGCGCGCGCCCCCTCTTCCAGCCGGCCCATCTCCAACAGCTCACCCACCATGCGCGCCATGCGCTGGCCCTCGCTGTAAATCGCCTCGACCCACGGCAGGTGCTCCTCTACCCGGTCGGAGGAATAGCGGAGCAACAGCTCCGCATCCGTCGTGACCACGGTCAGAGGTGTGCGGAGTTCGTGCGAGATGTCCGATAAAAACTCCTGCTCCCGGCGCCGGACAGCTAAAATGGGCCGCAAGGTCCACAGCCCCATTAGAAAACCGCCCGCGACGGAGAGAATCAGCCCGATTCCGCCTCCCCATGCCAACAGCGCAAGCAATCGCGCCAACCGCGACTGGTCATCCTGGACATTTTCAAAGAGCTGCGCCGAACACCGGCTGTTCACCCGCCATTGCCTGATCCGGTACGGCGCTCCCTGAATATTTGCGGAATAGTAGACCGTCCCAGCCGCGCGGTGAATGCTGAGCAGCTGCTGGAGATAGGGGAGGGAATCCGCGGGGAACGGTTGGTAGACGGCAGGGGCCGGGCGGTCTTCCGGCCCCCACGTCAGATAGTGGACGTCCCCGGCCGCTGCGCCGCCGCGGGCAAGCTGTGGCTCCGCGCGGCAGCCGCCGGGGCCCCGGGCTAAAGGCGCGGCAAGCCTCTGCAGTTCCTGGTCGACCGTCCGGATGGTCTGGCGGTGCTCCATGCTGTAGACAAATCCGGCCAGCGCCACCCAGATAATCGCCAGCACCGCCATGTTCACCACGGCCAGGCGTATGCGCTGCCGGATGATTTCACGCTCATTTTGCCTCTTCAGGTCGCTCCAGCTTGTGGTGTTCATGGCCGGGCATCTAGGCGGTAGCCGAGACCTCGCACCGCGACGATGTCGGGCCCGCCAGCCAGTGCCAGACGCTTGCGCAGTTTGGACACGTGGGCTTCTAAAGCATTGTCCAAGATATCCGCCCCATCGCCCCACAAGCGGTCCATTAACTGCTGCCGGGTTAAAGTGGCTGCCGGATAGCGCATAAACAACTCGATGAGAACCGCCTCCTTTGGGGATAGACGCAAAATTTCTTCGCCAACCGCCAGCTCGCGTGTCGCAAACCGGTACCGCAAATTGCTCCACTGCAAGGATTCAGCCTCTTGATAATCCGGGGAGGTCCGCCGCAGCTGCGCGCGGATGCGAGCCACAAGCTCAGTGGAGGCAAAGGGCTTGACCAGATAATCGTCGGCTCCCGCATTCAGTCCCTGAACCCGGTCATCGACCCGGTCCCTGGCCGTCAGCATAATGATGGGGGTGAGAATCTTGCGGCGGCGGAGTTGCGCTGCTACCTCATAACCGCTGCAGCCCGGCAGCATCACATCCAGCAGGATCAGGTCAAAAGACCCTGTCGCTGCTTGGTACAGGGCATCTTCCCCGTCAGAACAGCTCCGGGTTTCATAGTGTTCCGCTTGCAGCAGGTCGCATACCGCGCGCTGCAGCATCAGGTCATCCTCTGCCACTAAAAGTCTCGGCATGGGCACTCTCCTTGCCTGTCCCACAAAGTCGGCGGCACCTCTGGCACCCTTCTTAAAAACGGAGGGAAATCCATTTGGCGCCATCATAGCATATCTTGCGGATCTGGCAGGCGGCCAAAATTTCCGGAAAATTCTGCTCCCCGCAATCCCTGAGAGGCCCCTCTCTGATTGGTAGGCCTAAAGTCCTAGCCCCCTTCAGCTTTTAGACGCATGCGCCGGCCGTCCCGGACTCCTACGATATAGACACAACACAGACACCACCCGAAAAGGACGTGAAAATACATGATCACCGACAACATTTATGGCGGCGGCTCTCTAGGGCCAGATCGCCGTGTGGCTCTGGTCACAGGCGCCACCCGGGGACTGAGAAAAGCCATGGCGGAGGAACTTTTAGGCTCAGGTTTCGCAGTGGCCTGCGCGCTTCCTTTGCCGTCTGTGCGGAACTTCAGCCGTCAGAATTTCCTGTCAGTCTGGACCTTGAACGTGCTGGCGCCTTTGGATCTGGTTTCCCGGGCCCTGCCATATCTGGACGCCGTGGGGGGATGAGTCTGGCGATCTCGAGCGACGCGGCCACTGGTTGCTATGGCGGCTGGGCCGCCTATGGAGGAGCCAAAGCGGCTGTAGATCTGGCTTACGCCACATTGGCCAACAAGGAGCCGCACCTGGATACTGACATGCATCGTCAAGCCGTCTTGGCAGACACTTCCCGCCTACGCCAGCCCCAAGAGGTGGCGCGGGCCCTGGCCCCCTTATTCAGCCTGGAAGCCCGGTATCCCACAGGGAGCCGCCTGCGGCTCCCTGTGGGATACCGCCTCCGGTCTGGTCATGGAGGTCACCGCATAATGGACACCCAGCTATTGGATTTGGGGCTGGCAGTGCCCCAAGCAACGGCCCCTGCAGAATATCGCGATCTGACCCGGGACGGTGTCAAACTGTTAATTCTCGACCATTTCGCCCGCACGGCTGAAAACGCCTCCGTCCATGACCTCCCCCATTTTTTGGAGCCGGGGGACAGGACATGATTGTCGTCAACGACTCGGCGATGATTAGCGCAAGACTCCATGCCTCATGCAGCGCTGGCCGATTGGTCCTGCGCCTGGCGGCTGACCTCGGTCCCGGCCTCGCCCTGGTCGAACGGCGGGACCCTGCGGGAGAGCCAGACTGGGCGCCGTTTGCGGCGGGAGACCGGATTGTGTTGACCGACCGGGAGGGGCGGGAACTATCACGCGGAACGGTGGCAGGGCGGTTCCACCCGCAAAGTCGGCTGTGGCTCGTCAATACACAGGACCCGTGGTACCAGGTGGCTGCTGTCTCGGGCTCCCCGGTACGGTACGGATATGTCGGCCGGCCCTATCCGCTGTCAGACTATCAAAGCGTGTTTGGCTGCCGGCCCGGCTCTTCAAATGCCTTCGGCCTCCCGGCCTTTCACGCTAAGTCTGGTAGCCGCTCTGCGCCGAATGGGGGTGGAGTTTGGCTCCCTCACCCTTCACACCAGCCTGTCCAGCCATGAAGTCGCCACATCCTGGGAGGAGCACCCAGTCATTCCCGAATGGTTTCAGGTGCCGGAATTAACGGCGCGGAGGGTCAATGCCACCAGGCGCGCCGGGCACTCGGTCATTGCCCTCGGCACAACGGTGGCCAGGGCGCTCGAGACCTGTTATGACGCCAACAAGGGAGCCGTGGCTCCCAGATCCGGATGGACCAGACACCTCATCACCCCAGAACACCCGCCGCGGGCGGTGACGGGCCTCATTACCGGCCTGCATGACAATTTCACGAGCCACTTAGCCTTGCTCTATGCCTTTACCGGTCCCGATTTTCTTAAAGCCGCGTACCGGGATGCCGCCTCTTGGGGGTACTTGTGGCATGAATTCGGTGATCTTTGCCTGATTCACTCACGGTACAATAACCCGGAGGAGGCGTTGCAGGCACGATGAGCACACCGTTGGACCCATCTTCAGATTCCGGACAAATTTCCTTGCTCAAGGACATCGCTGAGGCTTTGAACGGCACCTATGATATTACGAGCGCCATGGCGGCCATACTGCCCCGTCTCAGCGGGGTGCTGGGGCTTAGGACGGCCTGGGCGTTTCGGTACGATGCCAAAAAGGCCTCGTACGTGGAGGTGGGCGCCAGCGGATTGCCGCCAGCTTTGGACCGCAACGGCGCCGAGCCCCTGAAGTGCAGCTGGTGCGAATGCCAAGAGCGTTTCGTTAAAGACCGTTTGAACACGGCGGTCAACATTGTCCGCTGCAGCCGCCTGCGGGACGCGGTGGGAGAGAAAGACGGTCTGGTCTTCCATGCCTCCATCCCGCTGCGGGCCAAAGACCAGCCGCTTGGCATTCTCAATGTGGCTGCTGCGGGCGGTAGGGTACCAGGTGGCCGTGGCCATCGACCGCTCCCGCATGCTCTTTGAGTCCCGGCACTATGCGTCCCAACTCCAGTCCCTCGCTCATCTAGCCGTCGACTTGGCCACCATTGCCGAGCCGGATCGTGTCTTGATCACTGCTGCACAGAGATTTGTCCACAGCCTAGATTTTGAGGCATGCGGCATCGTCCGCCGCTCCCCTCTCGGGCCATGGGAAGTCATCACCTCCGCCACCAACCGCGCCGGGGAGAAAGATCTGTCCTACCGCTACCGGGAGGATCCTCAAATTCTTCCTGAAGATAAATGCCTTTTGCTGCCCGAGACCCGCTCCGTAATTATGCAGCCGGTTCTGCACACGGAATACTGGGTAAGGCTCGAAAGCGCGCTGGCCGGAGAATTTGCCCCAACCGACTCCCACTTGGTCGCCGCGTTCTGCGGTCATATTGCAGCTGCCTTGGAAAATGCCCGCCTCTACGCGCAGGGTCTGCGGAACGCCAAGTGGTCTGAACGCCGGATGCTCGCCGCCGATCTCCATGACTCCGTCAGCCAGCGCCTCTTCTCAGCGCAGCTGCTCATGAGCGCGATGGCGCTCAAAATAGCTGACCAGGACACCGCACGGATTCTGAGCCAGGTTCAGCAGCTGGTCCAAACCAGCCGGCAGGAATTGCGGGACATGGTTCAGGCGCTGCGGCCCCCGGATTCCCGCGGCCTTGCTCAGCGCATCCGCGACCGGCTAGAACCGCTGGCGACCGTGCTCGGGATCCGCATCGACTGCCAGATTGCGTGGGACATTGACCGCTGGCTGACCCCGGAGCAGGACGACGCTTTGTGCAGCATCGTCGATGAGGCTATGCAGAATATCCTGAAACACGCGTCCGCACACACTGTGACGATCCTCATCGCCCACTGCCAGAACCTCGTAACCGCAGCCCTTGCTGATGACGGCGCCGGATTTGATGCCAGCGCCGCCGCCAAGGGCCTGGGGCTGCATAGCATGCAACACCGTGTCAGGGCGCTCGGCGGTGCCTTTGCTATTGATACCGCCCCCGGGCGCGGCACCCGCCTGACGCTGTCCCTGCCCGCGGGAAAGGAGAACTCGTGAAAATATCCGCGCCAGTAACGGTGGGCATCGTAGATGACCACCCGGTCGTCCGCGACGGTCTCCAGCTATTTCTGGAAACGTCAAAGGAAGTGAGAGTGGCATTTGCCGCCAGCACCGCGGAGCAAGCCCTCGCCTCCTTGCAGCTGCAGGAGGCGAATGTGGTGCTGATGGATTTGGTGCTTCCAGGGCCTATGGACGGGATAGCGGCGATCCAAGCCATTTCCCGCCTGCACCCATCGGTGCGGGTGGTGGCTCTGACGTCATTTCAAGACACCCAGCGCATTCGCACCGCCCTTCAGGCTGGCGCCGTGGGCTATCTGGAGAAGACCGTGACCCCCGCAGCGCTTTTGGACGCGGTGCGCCGCGCCGCCCTCGGCCAAACCGTACTGGACTCCAGGGCTCTCATGGCGCTGGCTGGAGACTCCGGACAGCCAGTCTTGCTGGACCCGCTGACGCGCCGGGAGGAAGACGTGCTGCGGGCATTGGGAGAAGGGCTGTCCAACAAGGAGATAGGGGCGCGGCTCGGCATTGCGGAAAAGACAGTCAAGGTCCACCTCGGCCACATTTTCTCCAAACTGGATGTCTATGACCGCACCCAGGCGGTACTGACTGCCCACCGGCTCGGCATCCTCTCTCTCTAGCCAAGCCGGGTGGCGCATTTTCCATCCGTCCCCGAAACACCCGTCAAAGCCCGGTGCACAATGTTCTGCGCCGCGTTGAGACCGCTGTCATGCCAGACCCCACAGCCCGGGCATTGCCTGCCAATGGCAAGTCCGCTTTTTAGTCCTGACAGTGCGGCGCCAAACAATTCTGACTCGTAAAGTGGGGATTGGCCGGCCCTCTCCGCCTTGTACCGCCGCGACCTGCACGAGTTGATGCCTAACCGCCCCGCCTGCCCGCTCCACAATGGAGGGGCAGGCGGGGCGGGCGCTTCTTTGCCTTATCGGCACCGCATCCTCAGACTTCTCCCGAAGCCGTCTGAATGGTCACTCCCCGGCCCGTCTCGCGGCCCCAAATCAGCCACGCGGCGGCTGCCAGCGTCCCCACGAACCACACCCCGGCATTGAAGAAGATGTAGTGGGCGGTGGACATGTTGGCCGTAATGTAGATCGTCGGGATGTACAGCCCAATGGAGATAAACCGGGCTACAGCGGTCAGCGTCCCACGGTGCAAGGTCGGCCAGACTTCACCCTTGAGGGTATCTTCCGTCAGGTAGCACAGCGAGTTGACCCCCGCCAGAATCACCAGCAGGATCCAGAAGAGCGTCATGTCGTGCTGCCAGGCTTTGGTGGTAAGGCCCACGATGACCGTCATGGCAAACGTCCCGAGAAAGCTCCAGAAGAGAAATTTCTTGCGGGACACCCTATCCGCAATCAGGCCCAGAAACCCAATGACGAACCCGGCTCCTTCGAACACGGCCAGGATGGCTGGCTGCAGATGCGGGAAGAAGGCATAGGCCAGAGCATAGGCCATCAACCCGAAGCCAATGGTGTTGGCGGCGGCGACAATAATCATGATGACCATAGTGAACCACAGGTAGCCGGTGCTGACCTTCTGAGGGGCAGGCGCCGCCGACTCGATGACTTCTTTGACGACGGCTTCCGCATACACCTCCGGGCCGAAGTATGACCGGATGGTCTTGTCGAGATGTGCGGTCCGGCCCTTCTTTTGCAGCCACAAGAAGGACTCCGGCATACTCACGCGGGCGGCCAGCAAGATAGCCACCACAACCAGCACCGCCACGGCGACCACATCGCGCTGGACGGCGATGGCCGCGGTGCCTTTCACCGCGGCAGTCGCCAGGGCCATTATGGCCAGGACAGTGCCGCCGAGGTTGATGCCGTTGATGATCATCATCGTGGCCTTGCCGCGGTGCTTGCGCGGCATGAGCTCGTGGCTCGCCACCAGAATCGAATTCATCTCGCCCCCGCCTGCCACGAGCATGAGGCCCAGCGAGATCAGGATGACGATATAGGTCGTCCCGAAAAACAGCACGATGCCCCCAACGGCATACAGGGCCAAAGTGGCGTACAATGTGACCTTGCGCCCGTACTTATCCGAGAACGGACCTGCTAGAATAATTCCGACGATGAGCCAGATAGGGGCCCAGGCTAGAAGCAATTCTCCCAGAGCCTTGGGCATCGACACCCAGTAAATCGCAATAGACGCCAAGGCAAACACATACGACTCCAAAGCCAGTCCCAGCACAAAGGAAATAAACATCCAGGTGGTTTTGCGAGTCCAGCGCGCTTCGCCGAGGAGATTCATATTCACGTTCTCCAAAACGCTATCCCTCCTTGTCATTTGTAGGCAGGAGAAGAACCCATGGCCGGCCCCCACTCCGGTCCTACGGCCCAATTAGGCTTCGCCACTGCCCCCGGGCCAGCGGCCTGCAGTCTCTGCCACGGGCGCCTATCGCACGCCATGACACGAACTTTTCGACAAAATACTCCGAAGTCCTGCATGGCTGAGTATTAACCGCAATATTCGGACTACGGCGCGCAAAATAGCATGCTCTGTCCGGCTGCATGACCGCACCGTCCTCCCGCACCCCGCGCAGATTGCATAGTGAGCAACTGTTCCACAGGGAGACTGGCGCCTCCCCTCACAGTATACCCATGATATCGGCGCCTGCGAAGTGGCTGGAGCCGTCTGCAGCAGAGCGGCCGCACACTGCGGTGTTCCTGCCAAGACGTCATGCATTGCAGGGATTGTCAAATGACCTGACTCGGCGGATCTAGTCACATCCCGCTTTTGCCCTTGCACACAACCCGGCGCAGGGTGGGGATACTACATAAAGTCCCGCACGTGCTCATCCATCGTTTCCACAACGGTCTCCCGGGCGCATGAATCCAACGCAGCGGGCGCCGCTCCCGCCCGGCAGGACCGCCAGGGGTTACAGATGATATACTCATAATGGCGCCTCTTGCAAAGAGGCTTGTGGACTACCTGTTTTGGGCGGCCCAGATTGAATGGCCAAAACTCGTTGGTGTTTCGCGGCGCCTCCTTGCAGGAGCTGCGGGCTGACGCATCGTCCGGCCAGCAGGAAGCCCCTCCAGGACTGGCGGCCGGCTCACCACTAAATACGGATACCACGTCTTAGGAGTGCTTGACAATGACGAAGAAAACTTCCGCCCTGCCCCTTGCCGCCCTCGGCACCCTGACCCTCATCTGGGGATACAACTGGGTGATCATGAAGGCCGCGTTAGCCGACTCCCCGCCCCTCATCTTTGCCGCACTGCGCGTTCTTGGCGGCGTGGCCGTTCTCTTTGTGGTGCTCATCTGGCTCAAGCGCCCGCTGACCATGCCTCCCTGGCGCTATGTGGTGCCGTTGGGACTCTTGCAAACCACCGGCTTTGTGGGATTTGCGCTCTGGGCACTGCAATATGGTGAAGCTGGCCAAACCGCCATCCTCGTGTACACCATGCCTATTTGGCTGATTATCTTTGCGTGGCCCGTTCTGGGCGAGCGGGTGCACGGGCTCGAATGGCCAGCTCTGGGAATGGCGGTCTTAGGGGTGGTGTTCATTCTGGAACCGTGGCATCTCCATCACCAGATAGCCGGGCCGCTGCTGGCACTGCTGTCTGGGGTCTTCTGGGCTGCGTCCGCCCTTTGGCAAAAGCGGTACGCCCCCCCCAATGCTGATCTGTTCGCTGTCACAGCCTGGCAAATGGCCTTCGGGGGGGTGGCACTGGCGGTCCTGGCGCTGCTGGCTGAGCCTGTGCGCATCGACTGGACTCCCTTGTTTATGGGCGCCTTGCTTTATAACGCCATTCCCGGCAGCGCCTTAGCCTTGCTGCTGTGGGCCTACGCGGTGGACCGGCTGCCGTCGGGCGTTGCCGGCATGGCCACGCTTTTCAGTCCTCTCATCGGAGTGCTGGCGGCGTGGATTCAGCTTGGGGAGCGGCCCGGCGCATGGGAGGGGACGGGCATGGCTGCCATCTTTCTGGCGCTGGCTTTAATTAGTTGGCAGCAGTTGCGGCCCCACGAGGACTTGCCGCTTCGCGCCGAACAGGAATAGTGCCGGGGAGCCTTGCTGCGAGGCAAGAATATTTTTGATGCTCTAATGAAGACCATGTGCTCGACGTTCCGGTTCAAAGATCAGAGTTACGTGCAGCGCTGCCCCCGACGCGCGACCTACATGGTCTGACGACCAGAACAACCCATCTGGACAAGATTCCCCATCACAAAGCAGCGGCCCTGATATGGTTCCCCAGTCACTATTGCGGGCGACACGCCATCTGAGCTACGGGCTTCGCTGGCTGATCGAAGTATTGATTCTCATCACGCTGGCCTTTGGCATCATTGCGTTCTTGGCGCACTGGAGCGAGCTAGTCCAGCATCCGGCCCTGATCTTGTCCCACCTGCATGAAGTACTCGATGACATTTTCACCCTGGTGCTGTTCGTGGAGATGCGGGACTTGTTCCGGCATCTCTCTCCGCCCAGGCTCTTGGATATTGTGGCGACCGTGATGGCCCGCCAGCTGGCCCTGAGCCACAGCCTCAACGGCATGCTTCCTGCCGCCGTCGCCATCGCTGTGATCGTTGTGGTGCGCGGATTGTGGACACGGTTTTTCGGCAAGGAAGAGCCCGGGAAGATGTCATGAAGCACCCGCAATGCAGTCCCTTTCACCTCGCCAAGTCCCTAACCCTCCTTCTTGTATTTTTTTCCAGAGTATTTCTCGACAAAATACCCGGATGCATTGACTATAATTTGGAAGTTCTGGTATGATGCTACCAAAAGGCTGTCGAATAAAGGAGTGGAAAGAGCATGAAGTCAACTGGGATTGTCCGCAGGGTGGACGAGCTAGGGCGCGTGGTCCTGCCGATCGAATTGCGCCGCACATTGCGCATCGAAGACAAAGACTCGCTTGAAATTTATGTCGACGGCGAAATGATCGTGCTGAGGAAATATGAGCCGGCCTGCATTTTCTGCGGGAATGCGGAAAACATTGAAACCTTCCGGGGCAAAAACATCTGCCACGACTGTCTCAGCAGCCTGCACATCGAAGCGGTCTAGCCGTTTCGCCTCTGGTTCTGAAGACGGTTGTAAAGTTCCCGGCGTGATACATTATGAGCGGAGGCGATATGCTCTATCGCCTCTTTTGTGCTGTGGCCCTGCACGACTAGCTCCTCAACCTCCTGAAGACATTCCGCCCAGTCCACTGTGCGCTCTGCGGGTTCCGCGGGGGCGACCACGAGCACAATTTCTCCACGCCAGCTTCTATTCTGCTCCCTTAACTCCCCAATGCTCCCCTGCCAGTATTCCTCAAAGCGTTTGGTCAGTTCCCGGCCCACCGTCACTTGGCGGCGGGGGCCTAAGACGTCCTGCACCGCCTCCAGAGTCTTCTCCATATGGTGGGGAGCGATATAAATCACGCCAGTGAAGGCGGACTCTGCAATGTGCCCGAGCATTTCCCGCCGACTCTTTCCGGACGGCGGCAGAAAGCCCCAGAACACATAGGGATGCGCATAGCCGGAGGCAGCAAAAGCTGTCACCTGGGCCGACGGCCCCGGTACCACTGTAAAGGGCAGGTGCTGCTGGTACAGCCATGCTACCAGTTCCTGGCCCGGGTCGGAGACGGCTGGCATTCCCCGGTCGGAAACCATAGCCACACTCTGCCCGCTCTGCAGCCACCCGGCAATCATCGGCAGACGCTGGTGGGCATTATGGGCATGAAATGACACCAGTGGGCGCTGAATGCCGAACTGGCGGCACAGAATTTCCGTCTCCCTCGTATCTTCACACAAGATGCGGTCCACCTGCCGCAGCACAGCCTGTCCGCGCGGCGAGAAATCCTCCAAATTCCCAATCGGGGTCCCCACCAGATACACATGGCCAGGCTCCACCCATTGCCGTTCCTCAGGTTTAGACAACCGCTTTCAGCGCCTCCTTGGCGTCATGCGACAATTTTTTCAGGCGTATTTCTTCCTGCAGGGCCGAGCGGTGGGAAAAAGGGCCAAACTGGCACCAAATCTCCACAGGCTTATGGGCCCTGGTATACCGTGCCCCCTTCCCTCTTTGGTGCGCCGCAAATCGCTTGCGCACATCGCGGGCAATGCCCGTATAGAAGGAGCCGTCCTCGCACAGCAGGATGTACACCCACCAGCCCTCAGGGTCACCGCTGCACATGGCTATAGACATTGTGGAGAATCTCCTTGGCGATGTCGGCATTGCCATTCGCCTCAAGATGCCGGAAAGCCTGGTAGGACGCTTCCCACAGCGACAGGTAGCCCTCTTGCCCCGTTTGCCGGTAGCGCTCCCTAGCCCAATAGGCCATATCCACAATTCCTGGGGCCGTGAAGTGGTCACGGGTGAAGAGCTGACGGGGATTAAACTCCTGAAGAGTCCTTTCCTGCGGCACCCCAGGCTGAGCCCGCAGCACCTGGCAGCGGCTGCGGACTGTCTCCAAAAGGCCTGCGCTCTGTTCGGTCACGAGGGCAAACGTAACATAGCCGGGAGGCTCCTCCAGACTCTTGAGAAGGTAGTTCTGGGAGGCTTCCGTCATTAGTTCCGCCTGCTCAATCCAGACAAACTGCCCTGGTGACCACAGCGGCAGGCGGTAGAGATTTTGCAGCACCGGCTCGATTTGATCCCGCCGGATACGATTTTTTTCCGGATGAATCACCACGATGTCCGGGTGTTCTGCCAGGGCGCGGGAACAGGAGCGGCAGGAACACGCGGGCGTCTTGGCGTCCTCGCATGTCAGTTGGCGTGCCAGAGCTTCCGCCAGCAGGCGGGTCTGCGCGCTCTCCCCAGTGACGAGCAACGCCTGGCCCAGGCCACGCTCCCGCCATCCCTGATCGACTGGAGGCCAAGGCGCCAGATACGTGTCAGAACTTTTCATAGCGATCAATATCCACGACAAATATCGTAGCCCCGCCCACGGTCACTTCCACCGGAAAGGGAATATAGGGCTCCCCGCTATGGCTTGGGGTCTGTGGCGTCAGCGTTTCCTGCCTGGCGGCTGAAGTCCGTTTGAGGATATGAATCACCGCCTCCACATCCTTTTCCTCGATCCCGGCCAAGATGGTGGTATTGCCCTCGCGGAGAAATCCTCCCGTGCTGGCCAGTTTGGTCGCCCGAAACCCCCGCCGGTTCAATTCCGTGACGGCTTGGGAAGCATCTTTGTCCTGTAAAATGGCAATCACCAGTTTCACCAGCCCAGCCTCCTCTCTCGTTTTGGTTCGCTTGCAGGGGTTAGCCGATATTCAGCGTCTCTCGGACGGCTGCCTGAATGTCGCGGCTCACCGTATCCGCCGGGCGCGCACTGGGGATGATATGCCAGCGCGCTGGCTCCTGGCTGGCCAGGGTCTCATACCCTTCTTCCACGCGGGCAAAAAATCCCTGGTCCTGGCTCTCAATATTGTCATCCCCGACGGCAAACGACGGGCCGCGCAGCCAGAAAGTCATATCGGGCTCAACCCCGGTGGTGACCTTCTCATTCACCAATGTAATCCATTTTACCTCTAACCCCCGCCCAAAACCCTGGTATGCCGCCGAAGAATCACCATAGCGGTCTAAAATGACAATCTGCCCCTCTTCCAGCGCCGGCTGGATAACCGTCGTGACCAGTTCCGCCCGCGCGGCTGCGAACAGCAAAAATTCCGCGGCTGCGCTGTGTATCTGTACAGTATGCAGCAGCATCCCCCGCAGTGTTTCCCCGAGCATCGTCCCCCCCGGTTCGCGCAGCACCGTCACGGTATGCCCCAGTGACCTCAGCCACAGCGCGAGCCGCCGGATTTGCGTCGTCTTGCCTACTTTTTCCAGACCCTCAAAGGAAATCAGCGTCCCTCGAATTCGGTCGTCACCCATAGCCCTTCTTCGCCTTCCTTCCACAAAGTTCCCTCAGGCGCGGGCTCGAATCCCTGCAGATCGCCTGTGCGCTGCCGGCACCAATCCCGCGTGCTTTCGAGCCATGATACCATGGCCGCGTCAATTCTTTCGCCTGACACGATCACGGGCACTCCCGGCGGGTACAAAGTCACCGGACCTGCGGCCACCCGCCCGGCGGCCTCGCGCCAGGGCACCCACTCGCGGGGCCGGCGGACCGCCTCGCTGGGCGGCCACACCGGGACGGCTTGGGGCCACATCGCCATCGGTGCCGACTGCCCGCTCGCGCCCCCTACGGCCCTCAAGGCCTGGCGCAAAACCCCCAGGTCATCGGCCGGAGTCAGCACCAGGGTCACGCCGAACGGGTCAGCTTTTTCCGGCTCTCCGAACGGCCGCAGTTCCGAGAGGATGCGCTCTCCGTTCCCGACGAGGGTCAGCTTGGCCGGATCCGCCAGCCCCCCTGACCGCTGCCACCAGCTCTGCAGCACAAAAATGCCCGCGGTCTCCAGATCGTGCCAGATCTCCTGCATTTCCCTGCCGAACCGGACCCACTGGGCCCGGTAATCAGGGGTGTGGCGCAGAGCCTGCAACCCATCGAGTGAGGCCATGAGCAGATAGGACGGACTCGACGTGGCCAGCATTTCCCATGCCTGCTGAATCTGCTGTGCGCTGACGAGCCTGCTATTCTGATGCAGGAGTCCGGTCTGGGTCAGCACCGCCTCTGTCTTATGGGCCCCGTGACACACCAGGTCAGCCCCCTGGTCCAAGGCAGACAGGGGAAATCCCGGATTCCCGTAGAAGTGCGTCCCGTGAGCTTCATCCACAATCAAGGGAATCCTCCGCTCCTGGCACAGCCGCGAAGTCGCCGCCAGCCGTGCCGACAGTCCGTCGTAGGTGGGATTGGTGACAATCACCGCCTGCGGGTCATTGCGGCGGATCATCTCCGCCCGGTCCTCATCATCCACGGGCAGCGGATACCCTCCCGGCCCCAGCCGGGGGTACACCCATACCGGGGAAGCGCCTGCTATGATGATCCCGGACAGCACGCTGCGGTGGGCATGGCGGTCCACCAGCACGCGCGAACCGGGACGGCACGCCGCCAGGACCGCAGCCATCACCGGTAGCGTGGCTCCCTGCACGGAATACCATGTGCGCTGGGCTCCAAAGGTTTCCGCCATCAACTGCTCCGAGCGGTGCACCGGGTCCTCACGGCTGGTTTTAGGCGTCAAGTCCGCGACTTCGGTGAGGTCCCAGTCCCAGCCCAGCGCCTGCATGCCCCGGCCGCCCTTGTGGCCGGGAGTGTGCCAGCGCGCCTTGCCCCTGCGGCTGTAAGCTTCCAGGGCGGTCACCAGCGGCCGTTCCACTGACACTTCGCGTGCCCCCTTTATGTTCTGTTGTCTCCTGCCCATAGTCCTTGGTGCGCAAATAATATAGCTGTTGTCGTTCGGACCACCGGCCGCCACTGGCTTGGCTTCGACAGCAGATACGTGGCCACAGCGGTATGCGGCGCCCACAGCACATAGCGAATATTATAGCTTTCCCACACCGATGAGGGATTATCTGTCAGATTTTTGACCGCCATGTACTGCTGAATTTCTGGACCCTGCAGGTAAAAATCGGTGCGGCCGTCAATGAACACCGGAATATGGCGGTAAATCAGGTATCCCCCCCAGTGGTACATGTTGAAAACCCGGCCCGGATGGCGGTGCAAGTAATTTGCAGCCGCCACCGGTTCCTGGCTGGGCGCGCCGGGCGCGACCGCTGGGTGCGCGAAAATCACCAGCAGACTTAAGATCGCCACGAATGGCACCCCCAGCCAGCCCGACACCCGGCGGAACTCGAGCCGGCTGAGCAGGAGGCCCAGCACTACCGGCCACTCCAAGTCCCAGTAGGGTAGGAAGCGCACCGATTTCATCGTCGCGTAAAAGAGGCCTGCCGATAAGAAAAATTCGGGCCAGGGCATCTCATGCGACCCGAACATCAGCAGCAGCACCAAGAGGAACATCGGCACCAAAATCACCAGCACCATGGCGACAAAGTGAAAATCGGGGGACTGCCACTCCGCAATGATTTCTGAAATCCTGTGAGAAAACGTGACATGCCAGGAATACACCCACAGTCCCGGCCCGTTGGGATTGACAAAGGACACAAGCAGCGACAGGGCCAGCACCTCGAGCCACTGGCGGAATCCGACCTGGGTGCCAGAAGTCTTTACCCGGGCAGTGTTCACCGGCCAGCGGGCCCACACCTCCTCCAGAATCAGCAGCAGAAACCCCAACAGAAAACTGCCGTGGACGTTAGTCCAAAACCACAGCAGGGGCACGGCCCACCACAGCACCAGCGGCCGGCTCCTGGAGAGCGCCAGCACGACCAGCATCAGCACAAACAGGGCATAGCTCAGAGTCTGCGGACGGTCCTTGACAAATGGCAGCAGGCCGGGGGCCGCCATCAGCACCAACAGGCCGTTCTTAATGCCCCGCGTGCCGTGGATGCTTAGAAGCCACGACAGCAAAACCAGAGTCAATGTGCCGACTCCCGCCGACATGACCCAGAATCCAGCCGGACCCACGACGTTGACCAGAGCGGCCAGGAGCACCTCATAGCCCCATTCCTCGGTGACCCAGGGCTTATGGTAAAGCGTATAGGAAAATACATTGTCGTGCAGCACCAGGCGGTGGGCGATCATATAGCGCCCCGCCTCCCACTGCCAGTAGACATCCCCGCTCAGTCCTGTGCGGATGTCGTGGGCCCACAGCAGACTGATGCCCAGCAGCACCAGCATCCATCCCAGAACCCGGTGACCCGTTCGCGTACGCATCGGCAGACTCCTAAAGTTTTCTTACTGAGGATGTTCGCAACCGGGACTAAAAACTCCTGCTTTTGAATATCTCGTAACACAGGAGGGATGGACATGAAGCAGAAATTCTCGATATCCCGGAGGACCGCAGGGTGGCTGATGGCTCTCCTTGTGGCTTTCGTGGTGGTGCATTACGCCTACAACCGCTCTTCCCAGGCGATTACCCAAGCAGTCACTGGGCAGCCCGCCATACAGGTGGCGATGCGGGGCGAAATTACAGGCTACACCGACAACACCGTCTCCTTGACGCTAGAAGATCCCCACGGCGAGCTGACTACGCTGTCCCGCAACGTGCAGCTGACTGACAAGACCCAGTACGTGACCCCCGGCGAGCCGCCCGTCACGGGCTCCCAGGGAGTAAAGTACCTCAAGCAGGGGTACCGCGTCGCCGTCAGGGGTCAGGGGACAGCGGACAACCAAGTCATCGCGCAATTGGTGCAGGTCTCTTTCCCGCCCATCACCGGCACCGTCAGCCAACTCAGCCCCTCCGTTCTCGCGGTCTCTGTGCCCAATCAGCCCCACGCCGCCAACATTGCCCTGACCAGCCACACGGCCATCTATGTGCCGCAGGGAGACTGGTCCAAACTGGCGCTGGGCGCTCCAGTCAGAGTCTGGGTCATGCCCCGCGCCCAGGGAGATTCTTCAGGACTGGTCGCACTGTCTGTGATGGTTCTGGCCCACGGAACTTCCTCCGCCGGCTCTAAAGTCTGAGGACCGCCTTGGAATAGGGACACGGGGCGCCGCCCCACTAAAAAGCCGGGTCCCTTTAACCCCAGGGACCCGGCCGGGACCAATGACCAAAGACGGCTTCCTCAGCCTTCTTTTCGCAGCCGGTCCCAGTTTTTTTGCCGGGGCCGCGAAAGCCAGCCGTATACCGCCAGCGCGACCAAAAATCCTGCATAATAGCCCGTATCCCCGTTATCCAGCATCCGGGCCACCGGCCCCTCAAACAACGTGGTCGACATAAACGGGATCACCGCCACCAGTCCCACAGCAAACGCCCAGAGCGCGGGCATCCGCCAGTCCGGCGCCGACAGCGCGCGGTTTGTGTTCACCCAGCCGCGTCTGGCCGCCGCCAGCACGACGGCAATCCAGGGAGCCACCCAATAGCTCAGAAGAAGGAGAAAATTTTCGTAGTCGCTTAAGAGGTGGGCATTGGCACCCCAGGCCGCCAGCCACCCGACAATTCCCAGCGCCACCGCGGCGTGGGCCCGGCGGATGCGGACATCGAGGGTCAGAAAAGACAGTGTGGCCGTGTACACATTGACCGCATTGGCGGTCATAGTGCCGAACATGATGGCCAGCAGAGCCCACAGGGTTAGGGCCCCCATCAGGCGCTGCACCATGCCTACCGGGCTCAGAGCCCCCCACCCCAATGCCCCGACCGCTCCCCCCAGCAATTCCACCCACAGGGTGGCCAAAAGAGAACCGCCGAACGTTGCCCAAAACACCCGGCTGGGGGCGGTGGATTCCGGCAGGTAGCGCCCATAGTCCGACGCGTAAGGAGCCCAACTGAATGAATACGAAACCACTGCGGCGATTTCCAGCAGGAAGACCCCGTAACCGGCTGGGTGAGCCAGAGGAATCCTTCCCGCAAATTCGAAAACTTTTACGGTCATCAACACGAACAGCAGACCCTGGACATACGCCATCACCCTCTCGAAGCGCAGAATCACGTCATATCCCAGATATCCCAAGCCAATCTGGATCCCCGCCAGCAGGACTAGACTCCACCCTAAAGGCCACTGGAATAAACGGGAGACCGCCTCTCCCCCGACTGCCGTATTGATGGTATACCACCCAATCGCTGAGAGGGTGTTGAGCAGCGAGGGAAGGTAGTTCCCCCGGCGCCCGAACACGCTGCGCACCAGGGGCAGCTGAGCCAGCCCCTGCCCCGTTCCAGCTTGCGCCACCAGCGCGAGCAGGGTGGATGCTACCAAGTTTCCCGCTATGACCGCCACCACCGTCTGCCATAAACTCATCCCCATGACAGGGCCCAGCACGCCAACCAGAAACGCGGGCATTCCCAAATTCGCGGAAAACCATAAGGAAAAGAGCTGGGAAGGTCGGCCATGCCGGTCCTTCCCCGGAATCCATTCAATCCCTCGAGACTCCCTGATATCCTGAGCCACTGCGACACCTCCTCTAAGCGGTATATCATCTGTCATTACACCTGTCAATATCACAGAATTTTTGGCGGATGCAGGACATTGGGCATCGCGCCGCGAATATAGGGAACCAGAAGTGTGATCTCTGCCGTAGTGTCCGCTGCCCGCTCACTACGGCCACACTATGGGAATCTGCTGGAAAGGCAGGAAGCATTATGTCACTACAATCCGATTACTGGAATTTCGGCCGTGATGTCATGGACCGCTGGGGCTCCGAATATCCTGACGATGCCGCCCTGTACTTTTTAAATTTCGGCGAGAGCCGCGTCTACTCATTTGCCGACATGGCCCGTTTGTCCGACCAAACCGCCTTCTGGCTGCGTGGCCAGGGCGTGGCGCCCCAAGACCGGGTGCTGGTTGTTCTCGGCAAAGATCTTGCCTTCTGGCCGATCATGGTCGCTCTGAACAAACTGGGCGCCGTCGCGATGCCGGGGACCACACAACTCACATCCAAGGACCTGCAGTACCGTCTCGAGACCTCCCATGCCCGCTGCGCCATCGTGTCTCCCGACGCGGCCGAGAAGATTGATGCCCAAAACACCCCCGTGGACATCCGCATCATCGTTGGGGGGGAGCGCGCCGGGTGGACCACACTAGACCCTTTTCACCTGACCAATGAGCGGTTTTCCGGATATCCCACCCTCAAGACAGACCCCACCCTGATCTACTTCACCTCGGGCACGACCGGCTATCCCAAAATGGTGCTCCACAACCAGGAGTATCCAGCCGCCCACGCCATTACCGCCCGCTACTGGCTCGGGCTGACTGGAAATGACGTGCATTGGAATGTTTCGGACACGGGTTGGGCCAAAGCCGCCTGGAGCTCCTTATTCGGGCCGTGGATGGCTAAATCCGCAATCGCCGTCGACACCATGGAAGGAAAATTCCATCCCCAGGATTTCCTGCGCATTTTGGCGGGGCACCCCATCACTTCCGTCTGCGCCCCGCCCACGGTCTACCGGCTGGTGGTCAAAGAAGATCTCACGTCCTGGGCCTTTCCCGCGCTGCGCTCAGCTGTCAGCGCAGGCGAGCCCCTCAACCCCGAAGTCATCGAGCTGTTCCGACGTGCCACCGGCATGGAGATCCGGGACGGTTACGGGCAGACGGAGACGGTCCTCCTAATCGCCAACGCCCCCGGCGCCCCGGTCCGGCCAGGGTCCATGGGCAAGCCCGCCCGGGAGTTCGACATGGCTGTGATTGACTCGCAAGGCCAGCCGCTGCCAGTGGGCCAGGAGGGAGATATTGCCATCCGCGTCAAGCCCGCCCGGCCGCCCGGCCTCTTCCAGGGGTACGTCAACGACGAAGAAGGCACCGCCCGGCGTTTTATCGGGGATTACTACATCACGGGCGACCGGGCCGTCATTGACGCCGATGGCTACTACTGGTTTGTCGGCCGCTCCGACGACGTGATTATCAGTTCCGGGTACCGGATTGGCCCGTTTGAGGTGGAGTCTCTCCTTGTTGAGCGTCCTGAAGTGCTCGAGGCTGCCGTCGTCTCGTCTCCGGACCCGGTGCGGGGCGAGATTGTCAAGGCCTTTGTGGTGCTGAAGCCCGGCGTGGCGCCCTCTCCCGAACTCGCCCGCCAGATTCAGGACCATGTCAAAACACAGACAGCGCCATACAAGTATCCCCGGGCTATTGAATTTGTTCCCGAACTCCCCAAGACCGTTTCGGGAAAGATCCGGCGCATTGAGCTGCGCCAAAAAGAGTGGGACAAAATGTCCTGACAAGGGGCGGACCGAACGGCCAGGAAGCTCCCTGCAATGGCGGGGAGCTTCCTGGCCTGCGTAGCGGCATTTGCATTCTCCGGGAATTTTTAGTATGTTTACGAGACACGCCAAGCGCGGCGGAGTCCGCCTGGCAGACGCACTTCGCGGTGCCCGGCGCGCTATCCAGCGTGAGCCCCGCACCACGAGAGCAGCTGTCACCCATATGCCCTCCCGCATTGCATACACGGTCGAAAGGATGGTCGCCGGTGATAAAAGTCTATCCGCAATATGAGGAGGACCTGCTGATCAGGTTGTTTCATAAAGGCGTCAAAGCCCAGTGGTCTGCGGCTGACGTAGACTGGAATGACCCGATCCAGTTCAGCCAGGCTGAGTCCCATGCCCTAGCGCGCATGCTCACACCGGTCTATCTTGGTGAGCAGTCGGCCATGATTGGCGCCAGCGTAGCCTTGCCGCAAATGGCCAGCGCCGGGGAAACCACTGCGCAATTATATCTGAGCAGCTTTCTCATGGATGAAGCCCGCCACTTTGAGGTGCTGACGCATCTGTACAGGCGCCTCGGCGCCGAACCTCTGACGGTCCGGCAGATGCCGGAGATGCTGCGGTATCACAACCGGCTGCGGAAGGGAGACCGTCTGGACTGGGTCTGGGGCATCCTGATCAGCGATATCTTTGCCAAGAATTTTTACACGCTCTATGCCAAGACCCAGCCGGAAGCCCTCTTTGGCAAGCTTTCGGGACGCATCTTGAAGGATGAGTCGCGCCACCAGGCCTTTGCCGAGTACTATCTCAAAAACGCCATTCCTGCGGTTTCGCCAGAGCGGGTAGGTGTGCTGATCGACATGAAAGATGAGCTGCTCACAATTATGGAATCCATGTACCGCCGGCTCTATGATGATGCTGAGCAAGTCGGCATGGATGGCCGCAAATTTCTGGACCGGTTGCGGGCGGATATTGAAATCAAAGCCAAGCGCATCGGCCTCAACGACTTCCAGGGCCCTTACGGGCCGGGGCGGCGTCTGGCAGCCCCGGGCTCGCGGGCAGCCGCCCAACCTAAACGCCATTCCCTGTCATTTCAGGCGCTGAAGCCTTCCCGCTGTTCCAGCTGCTATCTCGCGCTGCTGTGCCAGACGCCCCTGTTCCGCCGCGCCCAGTGCGTGTGAACCGGGGCTCCTAACGGAGACCCCCGCGCTGCCAGTGGGTGCGGAAGAAATTCTCGCTGCCACGGCTGGCCATAGACGCCGCCGCAGAAATCTCAAGCGCTAACGCCGCCCCCGCAATGATCTGAGCCAGCCGTCTGGCAGATCCCGGCCCCTGGCAGGACATCAGCTGCAGATAGGCCCGGGCATGCGGCAGCTGCGTCCCCCCTCCTACCGTTCCCACTTCCACCCCACTCAGGGTGATGCTGAACGCCGTGCCCCTGTCCGTCCGGGATACGGCGGCATGGGCCATGCTGCTGGTCCCAACCATTCCCAGATCCTGCCCCGTGGCTGCAAAAATCGCGGCCACCGCGGACGCCGGGGTAAACCCAAACGACTGCATGCCGCTGGCATTGCCCCCGTGCAGCCCTGTCCATTCCAAGAGTTGCAGGTGTTCTGGCGTCGTGTGCAGGTGGCGGACTACCACCTCATCCGGAATCACGGCTTCCGCCACGACCGTCTTGCCGTGCCCCCCGGCATAATATTCGTAACTGGGTTTCTTGTCGCCCCCTAGATTCGCTTCCAAAAATATCTGCTGGGGCACCAGCCCCATGGACTCCACCAACTGCACAATGTGCCCGTTCAGCGCGTAGGCATTGCGCGTAACCATATTCGGGCCGCAGGCTTCTTGCGTGTCGAAGCCATAGAGCACGTGGCATACGGGACCGACGAGGCGCACATTCAGGTGCAGCAGCTGGGCATGGCGGGAAATCGCCGCCACCCCGCCCGCCTCTGACGGTATTTTCTTTTCGTGGTCGGGATTGTTTATCCAGCTCTTCAGCGCATCGTTCTCCGACTTGAGCCACCTGGCCAAGGCAATCGCTTCCCCGGCGGTGGAAAACACAAAAGCGCAGTCCCGGGTCATTTCATCCTGCAGCAGCCAGGTTTTCACACCGCCCGCGAGGCCGATCACCTGGGCGCCCCGCAGCATGGACTCCGAGAGACCGCCTTCTGTGTGAGCCACCGGCACAAAGATCCGGTCCGCCACGCGGTCCTTCTCCCGCAGAGCACCGTCAGCGTCCCGCTCGTAGGTGCCCAGCTCGACCGCCAAAGGCCCCACGACTCCGACCGGCAGCACCATGTCCCCCGTCAGACACTCCTGAAAAGGAGCCAGTGTCCGGGGGTCCACAGCCCATGAGAACATCTCCCGACCACCTTCTGCCATCTGCGGCAACTGCCGGAGATACGCCTGGCGCTCCTCAATGGCCTTGGCATGGTTCCGGTGTGGCCACCGAAATTTCATCGTGCATCGTTCCCTTCTTCAGACATTCTGTCCCATTGTATCAGACAACTGGCTTCTTTCATCCTGCCGCCAGCCCCCAAGAGGCCCAGGCGCAAGAGGCCTCCCCTTAGCGGGGAAGCCTCTTGCGCCACACCGTTCCACTTTCAGTTCACGGGATCAGCCACCGGGTCTAGATATTGCTCAAGCCACTCGGCCACATGCGCCTGGGCCTGCCGGCATGGCTCCTGGACCGGATCTTTCCAGACGTGCGGCAACCCTGGGATTCGGTGGTAATCCCATCTTTGCGGCCACTTGCTCACACCTGTCGCCAGTAAAAAAAATTCTTCCGCCCAGTTGGCGCGGATCTCAGGATCGTTATCGCTGTGGATCAGCAGCACCGCCCGCGGCCCGATTCTTGGCACCTTGTAGCTGACATCCCAGTCCAGCAACACTTTTTTGACATCGTCCGCCGGCCAGCTGTAATAGGGGTGCTTGTCTTTAAGGTAGTCCAGGTTGGGCGTGCTGGAGATCGCAACCACTGCGCGGACCGGAGCGGTACGGCTGTCTGCCGCCGCCCACAGCGCCACCAACCCGCCGAGCCCCCTCCCAATCAGCGCGAAGCGCTGGCCCTCCCCGGCTGCCCCAAGCCTCCGGGCCAGTTCCTGCCGCGCCCGCTGCATCGCAGGCAAGTAGCCCTGATATAGAGGGTCTTGAGAAAATTGAGGGCCTTCGGCGCCCAGGGACAGATATTCCACCTCCGCACCGCGCACGCTGGCCGCACAGTTTTGCAGCCCATGGCCCGTCTCCGGAAAGTCACCAATCACCACCACGACCGGTTTTGTCTTGTCACTTGTCGTCATCGCCGTCCCCTTCCTGGTCTGGCCGCATGTCCGTGCGCAGAGGGATAAAAAACTGGCACACCCCTTTCTCGCCTTCTGAAAGATGAATCACAGGAGCGCCAAGATGGTGCGCAAATGCGCGGGCCTCCGCCTCACAGATGGATTGTGTCCCGCGCCAGTAGGGAAATGGGCACCGCTGCATGGTAATCCACCAGCCGTTAGGCGTTTTGCTCCAGTTCATCTTCAACGACTCGTCGCGGGACACCTCCTCAGGGGAGTGATCCATCCGGCCGCGATAATAGTCATCAATAAAAATTTCGAGAATTCGGTCGCGCAAGGAGGCTCCCCCTGCCTCCTGAATCGCTGTGAGCAGGCGATTGACCGGCTGCAGCGCCGCGCTTTCGCCCGGAATCAGGCGGTATTCCCCGGTGTGGCGGGATCCCGGCATCAGGGACATGCTCACCAGCCCCTCCGCAATCAATTGGTGCAGGGTTCGTTGAATATGCCGGCGCGACACTCCCAGGGTCTGCTGCAGTTCCTCCGTCGTCACCGCCAGGTGGTCGGTCAGGTACAGCACAATCGTATCACGCAGTCCAGACGGCATGACTCAGGCCCCCTTTAGGGTTCCACTCCGGACACTGACAGCGTATCCAGACTGAGGCGGTTCGCAAATGCCTGCACCACATCTTCGGCAGAGATGCCTTTCACCTGTTCCTCGACAAAAATTCTGTGCAGCACCTGTGACAGTTCCCCCGGCTCCACAGCCTGGCGGTTGAGCGCATCTTGCACGCGCTGCAGGGCGCTGGCCGGCTCAATCAGAAAGTCGCCCCCCAGCCAGGTATTCTCAATCAATCCCTCGCGCTCGCGCCAAATCACCCGCACCAGCCCTGTCGGCGACTTGAACAGCCCTTCGTAAAGGTAGATGCCCCCCGCAATTTTTGTTCCCGGCACCGTCCAGCCCTCGTTCTGAAAGACGAAAGCCGGGTCAAAGAGGCGGCGTTCAAACCGTGTAACCTGCTCTTCCTCATCCTCGCGCAGGCTCTCATGACGCGCCGGGGTGTCGAGCATCCGGGCGAATTCCTCGCTTAAAATTTGGGCGGCCTCGTCCCGCGCAGGCAAGGCCCCGCCCAGCTGCTCCGCCATTGTCGTCATGTACGCGCCGAGAGCCTGCACGGTCTTGTCCCGGAACTTCTCCGACGGCACGCGGAGCACCTGCGCCATCAGCTCGCGGTCGAAATCATACATCAGGCTGCCCACAAAGAGCAGACTCTGGCCGATGGTGGCGGCTCCCGTCCCGCCAATCTTCTGATCTCCGACCACGATATCGTTCAGGGGGCGGATAGACGCGCGGATGCCCATGCGCTGGTAAGCCGCCACGGGAGCCGGCAGCAGCGCCGCATACAGGTCTTTGACCGCCGCGTGGGCCCCCGGCATAATCAGGTGCCAAAACACTTGGTTTTGGTCCAGAAGCACGGCGCCGCCGCCCACCAATCTCCGCGCAATGGGAATATCGTGGGCCTGGCAGTAGGCCACGTTGAGCTCCCGGCTGGCCAGCTGGTGATAGCCAACCGAAACGAACGGGCTTTGAGGTGTCGCGAACACCAGTGTCATCTCATCTGCCGCCCCCGCCATTTGGGCCACCGCGTGAAAGACCGCTAGAGACCGGGGCACTGAGACCGTGCCTAAATTGACCACGCGCATCCAGGTGTCCTCCTTTTCCCTAAAAATCCCGCCTAGAAAGAGACTACCAGATCAGACGCCAGGGCCTCTTCGTTGACGAATGTGCCCCCTACCACCTCGGAGACGGCTTCAATCAAGTCATCTTTTGTCATGTCATTCAAATCCAGACTGGGGGTGCACACCAAAAACTTCACGCCGGCGTCCAACGCCTGGTCGATAAAGTACTGCAGCGTCTGCCCTCCTTCCTTGACAAACACCTGTTCCGCCACGCCTTTTTTCATAAGCTGGGTTCCGTGCATGGTAAAGAGCATCGTCACCTCATGGTCCAGAAGGCACCCAGCCGTGGCCAGAAAAAACGGCGAGGCCATGCGGGCTGGAGTGTCCGGACCCGAGGTCTGGATGTACAAGATCTTTTTGTTCTCCATCAGCGATTCCCCCTTGTCCGGTTACTTGACTTTCTCCAAGCGGAAGTGAAACTCCTGGTCAACCTGCTCCGACGAGACCAGCTTATGCCCCGTCCGCCGTGTCCATGCCTGGAAGTCGGCCACGGCACCCGGATCCGTGGCCAGCACCACCAAATGGTCCCCTGCCTCAATCTGGTCCATCGCCTTCTTTGTCCGGATGATCGGCATCGGACACGACAGCCCCCTGACATCCACTACCTGCTCCATGATTGCTCTGTCCTTTCCCATCCCGCCCTAAGCGGGATTAATGTCCGCACTGTATGCCCTCTTGAGCAATTCTGGCGCGGTATTCCTGCACTCCGGACGCGCCCGTGACCAGTTCCTTGACGTCTTCCGCCCAGTGGGTGGGTGTCATGCGAAATAGCCAGGCCCCATAGGGGTCGCGATTTAACTCTTCCGGATCTTTTTCGGGGCCCTCATTCACCTCCGCGATCACCCCGGACAGCGGGGTAGAGACGCCACCGACCCACTTGCCGCTTTCCAGTGTCGCTGCGCTGGCCCCACGCTTCAGCTCACGGCCTACGCGCTTGATGCGGCACACCAGCATCTTTCCGGCCAATCCCTGAGCCGGGTCTGTCACTCCCACCTCTACCAGGTCCCCTACAGGTCTAGCCCATACGTGTTTGTCTATCCAGTAATACCGGTCTTCAGGAATATTGCACTCGGATTCAGCCGCCATAGTTCTCCCTTCCGCGCACTGCCTTGGGATGGGATCGCACTGTTTCAGCCCCTGGCAATGCACTACCGTCATTGTTGGCCCTAAAGCCCCAACAGAATAGGACCGAATGGACCTCGACATCAGGACCATATGGCCCTGTCTCGCATGTATTGTGAGTTATTTCACCAGGTAAAAACGCCGAATTACTGTCGTTTTTACGAAACCTCGGAATAGTGCGCCTAAATTATAGCACGCCGTGTAAACGACGTTTCGTCGCTGTACTTTGTAGTCACTTCAGTAAAATGCATCCGCAATTCATGCGCAATGATTATTTAATCGCTATTCAATAGGTGCTAGGATGACTGCAATCAGCCGTTGGCTCTAAAGAACCAGCCCGTTTGACGCTGACACGAAAGGATCGGGACTAACATGGCGCGATTCGTGTATGTGCAAACCCGGGGAAGGGAGAACCCCGAACGCTGCTTCACCGTCTTCTTCATGGCGACCGTGGCCCGAGCGCTCGACCATGAAGCGGCCATTATTTTTACCCAGACCGGGCTGTCTATTTTTGAGCCAGGATTCGCCGAGAATACTGCCGCTCTTGATGGCAGCGGCAAGCGGCTGACCGATTTTATCCGCATAGCGGAAGACCAGTCGGTGCTCCTGTACGGATGCCGGCTGAGTCTTCCGCTGGTGCACCTGGACCCCGGCGGGGTCGCTTGGCCCTTGGAGTGGATCGGAGCCGCAGATTTTCACGAGCTGCTGCTGACGGCTGACCGCACCGTTTATCTCAGCTAACTGCCTCGCGGCGCAACAAATTCTGTTTTAGGGAGGTGACCATCCATGAGCCACGATAAAGACACTGTCACCCATCTGCGTCTCAATCCGGACGACGTGGGCCAGCAGGACGCCCAGAGCCTGCTGGACGCCATTCAGAGCGACCTCCGCTATGAAGAAGTGATCCACGGCTGCCTCAATTGCGGGGTCTGCAGCGGGTCGTGCCCCTCACACAGGTTTTTCGATTATTCGCCCCGGATCGTGGTGCAGACCGTGTTGTCCGGTGACGCTGAAGCTGTCAAGGGCATGATGGATGAATATATTTGGGCATGCGCCCAGTGCTACACCTGCGCCATGCGCTGCCCGTTTCACAACTCTCCGGGAGGTCTCGTCATGATCATGCGCGAGGTCGCCGTCTGGCGGGGGATGGAGGCGGTCCACCGCTTGCTCAAACCTTATGGCCGGGTGTTGCTGAAAGTGCTGTCCATTGGCAATCAGCTGACCCCCGATATGATCCAGCCCGACTTCTTTCCCGACTGGGGCCCGAAAATCCCCTGGAGTTCCACCGATTTGGCGATTAAGCGCAAGGCTATCCCTGTCTACACACTGCAGGTGACCACCTCAGCCTGGCGGGTCTCCCCGGAAACTTCTTACGAGCTGTACAGCATCTATGAAGAGACCGGCGTATTCCGCCTCATTGAGGAAATCGATCCCAATCTCTATGAAGTTGTGGCGGACATGGTGGAAGATCTCCGGGATATGGTGGAATCCGCCCGTTAATCCCAGAAATGGAGGAACAATATGGCCTCAAACACGATCGACAGCAGCATTAAGACAACGGGATGGGAATTCGTGACCAAAACGGTCGACAAACGCGCCCTGATCAAAAATCAGAAGCCCGACCCGCGCGAAGAACTCGCGGAACTGGAAGCGCAGGGCGAGGTCAAGGTGATTCACATTACCGAGGAAAACCAGCCCATCACCGTGGAGACCCTGTTGGGACGCACCAAGAGGATTCCCACCAACAAGCTGTGGCACCACAAGTCATGTGGGCAGTGCGGCAATATTCCCGGCTATCCGACCAGCATCATGTGGTTTATGAACAAGCTCGGTCTCGAATACCTGGATGAGACGCACCAGACCAGCTGCACTGCCTGGAATTATCATGGGTCCGGCACCTCCAATCTGGTGGCGCTGGCCAGTGTGGCGGTGAGAAACTGGCACCGCGCCTACGAGACCGGCTACTTTCCGCTCATCCACTGCGGCACCTCGTTTGGCAACTACAAAGAGATGCGCAACTTGCTAATCGAACACAAGGACCTGCGGGACGAAGTCCGCCGCATTATGCACAAGGTCGGGCGGGAACTGGTCATTCCCGAGGAAATTGTGCATTACAGCGAGTGGCTCCACGTCTTGCGCGACCGTGTGGCTGCCATGCGGGTATACGACGTTTCCAATATTGTCACCACCGTGCACCCGGCCTGCCATGTGTGGAAACTGGTTCCGGAAGACGTGATCTACGACCCGGCGGTTTACGGCGGGGAGCGGCCGGCCCCCACCACGGCGATTCTTCTGGAACTCGGCGCCCAGGTAGCGGACTATTCCACATGGTACGACTGCTGCGGATTTGGCTTCCGCCACATTCTGACCGAACGCGAATTCTCCCGCTCATTTTCCCTGGAGAGGAAGATCAAGGTAATGGTCGAAGAAGCCCACTCGGACGTCGCCATTACCCAGGACACGGGATGCACCACGACCCTGGATAAAAACCAATGGATCGGCAAGGCGCACGGCTACAATTACGACTTGCCGGTGATTGCGGATGTTCAGTTTGCCGCCCTGGCCGCGGGCGCCGACCCTTATAAGGTCGTTCAAATCCAGTGGCACACATCGGGATGGCAGAAACTTCTGGATAAAATGGGCATCGACTGGCGCGCCTCGAAGGATGCCTACGAAGCCTATCTCGAAGAACTGCGGGCTGGCAAGGAACCGGACCAGCTGTACATCCCTCCGGTCGAACAGCCCGTTTAGCCCCAAAACAAGGAGGTTGGAGATGTCCAATTCAGTCATCGTCATCGGAGGGGGCCCGGCAGGACTTCAGGCGGCGGCTACCCTGGGAAATTTCGGCTTGGATGTGACGTTAGTCGAACAGCATGACGTCCTGGGGGGAGCCGTCGCACAGCACCAGTATCAGGTGCTCATGCCTGACTTCAGCAGCGGCCCCGCCCTCGTAGCACGCCTGGCCGGAGCTGTTCAGAACAATCCTCACGTCACCGTTGTCACCAGCGCGAGCATCGGGGCGGTGGAAGAGGACCAGGAAGGATTCCGCGTGCAGCTTGAAGGTTCCCACCCGCACGAACTGCAAGCCCAGGCGGTGGTCCTGGCCACAGGATTTGACCACTTCGATCCCCGCCGCGACGGAAAATATGGTTACGGTCTGTTTCCCGACGTGATCACCGGCGCCGAACTTGAAGAAATGTTTGCCAAGGGTCCCGTGCGCCGCCCCTCCAACGGCGAAGTGCCGCAATCCGTGGCCTTCATTTACTGCGTGGGGTCACGGGACCGCCAGGTCGGCAATACCTATTGCTCTCGGGTTTGTTGCGCAGTGTCGGCCAAACAGTCCATTGAGATCCGGGAGCAGCTGCCAAAGGCCCGAATCAGCATGTTCTACATGGACGTGCGCACTTACGGGCTATGGGAAGACACGCTTTACTGGCGGTCCCAAGAGGAATCCGGGGTGGTTTATGTCAAGGGCAGGATTGCCGAGGTCACACAAAAAGCCGGGCAGCCAGTGCTGAAGGGAGAAGACACCCTGGTTCGGGGACCTTTCGAATGGCCCTTTGACCTGGTGGTGCTGGCCGCAGGCATGGAACCCAGTCAAGGCACCCGCCTGCTGTCTCAAAAATTCCATGTCGATTTGGAGCCGCACGGCTTCGTCCAACAATCGGAGCCAATGCGCAATGCCAGTCTCACCAGCCGCCCCGGGGTGTTCGTGGCGGGCAGCGCCAGCGGCCCCAAAGCCATTGAGGATGCCATTGCCGAAGGAGATGTGGCCAGTCTGGCCGTGATGCAGTACCTCAAAACGAAGGTGGTCGTATGAGCGAGTATGATGACTTCCTGGACCGCCTAAAAAGTCCCGGAATGGAAGAAACATGGCGCAGTGTCAAGGAAAATCTGGAGCAGATCCCCTTAGACGAGACGCTCCAGGAGTTGAACCAGACCTCCCGGCTGCTGCACCAGGTTGCCAATCCCCTGTCCATAGCCATGACCACCGATGCCCAGTGGGCAGGCGCCTTGCGGCGCCTGCGCAGCTGGCGGCGGGCGCTGCCTGCCATTGAACCCCAAATGCCTCTGGGTCAGCTCAAGGTGTATCTCAGCACCTTGCTCGAAATGGACGACAACGTCGATGACCAAATCCGGGCGCTGGGCATGAGTCTGCCGATGGTCTCCAAGGAGCAGGCTCATGATCTCGCTATTGAATTTTTGCATTTTTACTCGCCCAGACGCTACCCGCTTGGTCCGCAGTGGGTGTATTCGTGGAAAACCGCGACGGGCGCCTTGCCGTACCTGATGGAGTTCACCAACCAGCTGGGACTGAACGGCAAGGACCGCTTCCACGCCTACGGCGCAAATTACGAGGAGCTGTTCATGCGCCTCCAAGGTGTCGGCGAGATGCTGAAGGATCACGGTCTTCACCGCTGGGGCGTCTATTCCACTGACTTGGTGCTGGCCTATCTGTACGCAGACTACCTGTACAAGATGTACTTTACGACGTCCAAATCCATTTTTTCCACCATCCCCACAGTGCTGGGGGTAGTCAGCTATCTTCTCGGGCTCGCCATCCCCCCGCAAGCTGTCCCCACTGGGGTCCCTGTGGAAGCGCCCGACTCATGGATGGAGCAATCTTGACGACTTTGAAGGAGGTGACCCCCTATGGCCAAAGGCTCTGGCATTATTGAACGCTCCCTGCTGCAGGACGACCAGATTATGGAAGAGGACAATCTGGTCATGGATGGGATTGATATTTCCGGCCGCTGGAACACCATGCTCAAGACCCGGGTGCATTCCGAACGTGATTTGGACTCTTGGGATGATGTGCGCGCGAGTGCAATCGGGGAAAGCATCGACAACTGCATTCAGTGCGGGATGTGCACCGCAGGCTGCACCGTAGCCCACGAGGTGCCGGGTTTCAATCCCCGGCAGTTCATTTACTGGGTGCGGGTGGGACGCAAGGACGACTTGATCAAGAATGCCGATATCATCTGGCGCTGTGTGGGCTGCTATATCTGCACCAATCACTGCCCCAAAGAGGTCAACACGGCGGAGGTTATCGAATCCATCGGACAGTGGCTGCGAAAGCAGGTGCCGGAAAAGATGGATCAGGCCTATCTAGCCAATCACGAGGCCTACCGCCACCAGTTGGAAACTTACGGGCGGCTCAGCCTGCCACGGCTGCAGGCCGAATTCCTGAGCAAACTTGGACGGCAGAAGGAACTGTTCGGTCCCGACCTGCGTCAAGCCGCCATCAGGATGCTGAAAGATGGCCGCGCCCTGAAAACATTGTTAATCGGCCGCCCCCGGCACTGGAACCGCAGCCGGTCCGTTCTGATGGAATCTGGCCAAACTTAACCGCCAGGACCGCGGACCGTGTTTTCCCCCATCCAATCAAAAGGAGGCTTCATGATGCAAACGGCATACTTTCCCGGCTGCTCTCTCAAAACCATTGACCGCGCCTACGATGTCAGCACGAGGGTTATTGCCCAGGACTTAGGCATGACCCTCGTGGACGTGGAGGACTACTCCTGTTGCGGAGCAGGCGAACTGAAAGGGGAAGGATTGAAAAGCCACTTCCTTCCCGCCCGCAATCTGGCCCATCTCATCAATCAGGGCGAGACCGAAGTCATGGTATCGTGCAACGTCTGTTACCACGAACTGTCCCGCACAGCCTACGCCGTGAAACAAGGGGGAGTCCATCTTGACCAGATCCAGTCCATGCTGAAAGCGGCCGATGAGCCACAGATCCTGGAGCAGCCCACTGTCCGCAATACCCTGGAGTATCTGGTCAATGTGATTGGCCTCGACGAGATTGCCAAGCGGGTGCGGGTGCCCTTAACCGGGCTGCGGGTGGCACCCTATTATGGCTGCTTGTACCAGCGGCCTGCCAAAATGCTGAGCTCGGTGCAAATTGCGGGAGAGGACACCGAACATCCTCACTTTATGCACGACCTGATGGCTGCGCTCGGCGCCACCGTCGTCGAACACCGCGCCGAAACGACGTGCTGCGGCGGCAAAAATCTGCTGTCCGACGAGAAAATTTCGGGCCGGTTAACGGGCCGCATTCTCTCAACGGCCAAATCGAGCGGCGCCGATGTCCTGGCTCTGATGTGCCCGAAGTGCGCTGGCGGACTGGACGCCTTGCAGTTTCGGGCTATAGGCACAGTCGGTGAGAGCGCACAACTTCCGGTGATGTATTACACCCAGCTGATTGGAATCGCCTTCGGACACCGCCCCGAGGAGCTGCACGTTGGCGACATGGAGTCTGACGCCATGGGGCTTATCCGGCAGTTTCTGTCTGAGCCGGCTATCCGGTAAGCACCTCACCGCCATGTTCACGAAGGAGGTCCATCATGGCAGAAATTCAAGGGTGCGATATACCCGAACATCTCTATTACGATGTCGAGAACAATGTGTGGGTGCGCCGCGAAGGAGATATTGCCGTCGTGGGGATGACGGATCCGGCACAGACCCTTTCGGGCCGGATTCTCTTTGTCCGCCCCAAGCGTGTCGGTGTTGCCGTGCTGAAGGGGAAATCTCTGGCCTCGCTGGAGAGCGGCAAGTGGGCAGGTCCTCTCGTGTGCCCTCTTTCGGGGACGATTGTCGAATCCAACGCGGCCCTGCTGACAGAGCCGGCTCTGTTGAATATCGACCCTTACGGGGGGGCGTGGATCGCGAAAGTGCAGTACCAGCCTGACCAGGACTGGAGTCACCTGGTGACTGGAACTGAAGCGCTGCGCCAGTACCGCGAGAAAATTATCCGGGACAAAATCCAGTGCATGCGCTGCAGTTAAGGAGGGGACGGAAATGTCCGAGGTAACTGTCGCGACCTCCCAGTGGTGCCGCACCTGTCCCGCCACGATCCGCCAGTGGAAAGCGCTCAGCGCGCAATATGGATTCACGGTGCGGGAAGTCGACGTCGGGACTCTGGAAGGCCGCGAGTTGGCGGTGAAACTGTATATCCGCAGTGTGCCCAGCACCATTATCAATGACCAGGTGGTGCATGTCGGGGTGATTGACCGGGCGACTGCGCTAGATCTCTTGAAAACGCACGGGTTTGCTGTCTGACTCTTTGCCACCGTCTGGGAGAATTGCTCCGTGCAGACCAAGCTGCCGAGCTGGCTTGCAGCCGCCATGGCAGCTTGGTTTATCACCCGCCTTGCTATTCTCCCAACCGGACGGGGGACACCCGTCACCAGACAACACGCCGGACGGGTCCCCCATACTTTCAGGATGCCGCTCCCGGGCGGCTGCCTTGAAGCGGTCTCGCCGAAATCATGTCTTTGCAATCGGGAGGAGGCCGCCTCAACAGCAATAAAAAGGTGCGCGGGGACCCGCCGCCCGATTTGTGCCTCGCGCCGACGGAGAGAGAGAAGAGCCAGCGCATGCCAAAAGGCGCGCCCTTGATCTTGGTGCGCGCCTTTTGGCATGCGCTGCTGAAGTCTAGGATAATGCCTCCGAGCCGCGCGGGGACATGGCAAAGTGGGATAGCTGTCCAGTGAGGCTGGTAAGAAAATGCAGGCCCTTTTGCACGTCAGGATCCCTCATCAGGGCCATCATTCCCTTCATTCCACCAAACGCGGATGTCTTGTGCTGAGTGTCGGCTGCCACATTTTGAATCACTTGCACAATGCCCTGCCAATTCAGATGCCCACCGGCGTCTGTCACACCCGGAAAGAGCTGAGCCCAGTCGACGGCTGTTTTGACCTGCACAGCCATTTTCATGACGTCTTGCGCCAAGCTCCACCCATCCAGCGCCGTCACGGTTTCAATGCCTTGGGCTATCAGACTGACCATGTCGGCAAGAATGTCCGAGGGCACGTCCTCCAACAAACCCATGCCCAGTTCCATCAGCTTCCGCACCGGTTCTTGGCTGGCCATCCGGGTGACTGCCACCAGATTTCCCCAGTTGGTGGCCGCTGCCGTCTCGATAATCTTAGACTGCTGGAGCCAGTCCGCCAGACGGTCAACCCCTTCCGGCGTATTGACAATGTCCGGCAACGCGTCCATGTAATCCAGTGCGAGCAGCAAGCTGTCAACCAGGCCCTCGTCCTGCAGCTTGCCCACGAGGGCTAACAGCTTCGGCAAGGCCGCAAGCACTTCGGTGTTTTCCGCCACGTCCGCCATCATTTTCCACGTGCCTGCTTGGGTGGCGCTGTTCAGCAATGACGCCGCCGGCAGCGCGACAGCCGGGTCACTCAGCATTTTGGTGAGCATTGCTAGTTTGTCAGCCTGAATTCCCTGCAAATCCTTCACCCACCCCGCATGGGTGTCATAGAATGCCCACAAAGTATCCACAATGTCCGACGGCTCGCCAGCATCCGGCATCAGCCCGGCAAACTGCATCAAGGTCACGACAATATCCAGCATGCCACTCGAATTCAATACGCCGAGAATCTCCAGCAGTTTCCCCGCCCCGTCAATGACGTCGGGATCGTCAGCCTGGTCGGTCACCGTTTCCAACAGGTCACTGGTCCAGCGCTCCCTGAGTTCCAGCCCATCCCAGGAGGATTTCGTTTCTCCACGAGCCCCAGGCATTTTTCACTCTCCCCTCGTTGCACAGTGTGGTCCAGATTCGGTTAGAAGGTTACCGTGCTGTCGGCATCCATGGCGTCTTCCATAAAGGTTGCGGCTCCCGCCGTGACAATGTTGTCCATCAACTGGTCAAGAGTGATGCCCATGAGGTCCATCGTCATCTGGCAGGCAATGAATTTAACGCCGAGGTCCAAGGCCATCGTGCGCAGTTCCCCCACGCTGGGCATTGCTGCAGCGCGCTCCTTGAACGGCTCCATCTCTGGACTCATAGCGTATTGCGGCACTTTCTCGAGCATTTTTAGACCGCCAAAGGTGCAGAACACCGTAACCTCCGCATCCATGGCCGCCGCGGCGTTCGCGACGTTAAGGGTTTTGTAGGCCCCTTCAATGTCTCCTGAACTTGAGATAATGGCAACTTTCTTCATCAGATATCTCCTTTTGTGAGCGCAATTTGTGAGAGGCGCCAGCACCCGCAGGTGTGGCTGTGGCAGGTGGGCAGGGCATTGCGCGATGCGCGCCAAAAACGGGAATCGAGCAACGCAGCAAAGACTCTATATTTATTATTTTCTATCTGACCGTTTTAAGACTAGGAACATTCGGCTCAAGGCGAAAGGGCCATATGGCCCTCGATTATTATCCCTGTGAATGGTTTCACCAAGTAAAACGACATCTTCCTGTCGCGCTTTTTGAATCATAGGCCCTGTGGGCTATACCAAAAAGCCCTCTCCCGAGGGAGAGGGCGCGAAAGGGATTGTCGGCACAGTCTGGGTCTCCCAGATCCCTACGGATCCAGTACCGCCAGCGTACGCGAGGGGGACGACCGTGTGCGGCATGGGAACGGGTCAACACTCGCGGCGATGTGCACCGACAAAGAACAGAGGCTGCGGACGCGTGCGCGTCCGGACCCTCACAACTTTACAGGAGAAAGGACTTGACCGATTAGTATGGCCTCGCTCCGCCCGTTGCCGGGTGTCTACGGACCACCTATCTACCCACTGTTCTGGTGGGGGTCTCTCGGGGCTCTTGCGAGCCCCCTGGATATCTCATCTTGGGGCCGGTTTCGCGCTTAGATGCGGTCAGCGCTTCTCCGATCCGAACATAGCTTCCCAGCGCTGCGTTTGGCAACACAACTGGGCACACCAGCGGTTCGTCCACTCCGGTCCTCTCGTACTAGGAGTCGCGCCCCGCAAATATCCTCCGCTTACGACGGAGAGGGACCGAACTGTCTCACGACGTTCTGAACCCAGCTCACGTACCGCTTTAATTGGCGAACAGCCAAACCCTTGGGACCGACTTCAGCCCCAGGATGCGATGAGCCGACATCGAGGTGCCAAACCTTCCCGTCGATATGGACTCTTGGGGAAGATCAGCCTGTTATCCCCGGGGTAGCTTTTATCCGTTGCGCGATGGCCCTGCCACACGGTGCCACCGGATCACTAAGCCCGCCTTTCGGCCCTGCTCGCACTGTCGCGCTCGCAGTCAAGCTCCCTTGTGCCTTTGCACGCCCTGCACGCTGTCCAACCGTGCTGAGGGAACCATGGGGCGCCTCCGTTACACTTTAGGAGGCGACCGCCCCAGTCAAACT
>DAIDDL010000099.1 GCA_027309085.1 Sulfobacillus sp. | reverse complement strand
CCGCAGTCCACACGGGCGGCCATTGCCGCCCAATATCCTCAATATACCGTGGATTGGGAGCAAATAGACCGCGCACTCGCAGCGGGACCACCGGGGGCCCAACCCCATACGCGCTAACCTAATCCGGCCGAAGCGAGTGCGAGTCGCCGTTTGCGTGGTCGCTCATGAAGTGCGTTGGTCCATGTTCGCGATAGGGGGAGCCAATCATTCAGATTGACGAAGTCCCGGACGATTATCTGAAGATCCTGCCAAATCATTTGGGAAATACGCCAGACGGCGCTGGATGTCCGTCTGAACGGGAAATCCGTAGGGGGAAAAATCCGGACCGTGGGTCCGGAGGGCATCCACCAGTACGGCGCCCAGCAGTTTCGCCAACAGATACGTTTGGGCTAAGTCCGGGTCGAAGGCCCGGAGTTCATCAATATGGATCAAATTTTTTAACCGTTTGAATGCAGTGGCAGCCGCTGATTTCCGCATCGCCACAATCCGCACCCGTAGGGTGGGGTGGTCCTTCGTTCCGAGGATTTGCACCACCCATCCCCCCGGGGTGGCATCGGGGAGCGTGCACACGGCATCCAGCACAGACCACGGAGTATCATCCAAATCTTGGAGTCGCAAAGCATTCCACCCGAACCGGACGATCACATCGGCGTGCTGACCATGAACCCACGCCAAGACCCGGGTTTGGCGTAATTTCGGTCGGCCAGCACGACGTCGTGTGGCCGCAAGTGCAGCCGCGTCAAGGACTCGCCGCCATGAGCGTCCGCGAGCTCCACGTGTTCCCACCGGCCCGTGCCAAGATTCCACTGAGCATGGAGACGTCACGTGGTCCCCGAGCTACCCGGTCGTTGAATCGTGCTCCCATCCGCCGGACGAGCCGAAAACGGCTCTTCACAGCGGTGCCGATGCCTTGGGATCGAAACCATTGATCCAGGAGATGCCCCAGCCACGCGGGCGCGTGGCGTAAGCGTTTTAAGACGGCCACATCCGAGAGGTCCGCCAACCCGATGCGGCTGGCCCACGCCGCCGTCGTTCGCAAGGACCAATCATTCCATGCATAGGCGAAAATGATGCGGAGCAACGCTTCGGCGGACTGAATCACGCGCAGGCGCGTGATGGCTCCACAAGTCCATGCGGCATCTTGCCAGCCTTGGGGGAGAAAGTGCAATAAGACAGCCAATGCTCATTTAACGACGAGCCGTTTTCCGGTACGTTCTGGGGATCCTCCATCACTGTGTGGTCACCTCGGCAGTTCGGCTATTTCCGAACTACTTCGCCACCAACCCTTAAAAGTCCTTTACGCTTCCTACATTTTTTACAAAGTTAGCGCGTATGGGGCCAACCCCTCAGTACCCAGCAGCTGTCGTGGCTAGAGGTCGAAGGGCGCCTCCGGGAGTGGGCGGAGACGCCGGGGGTCCTGTTCCGGGAAGCACAGACACTCCGCGATGCCGCGGAGACTCTCACCCATTGGCGCGCGCAAGAGCCCGGCGGGAATTTACCGTGAAAAGCGGGCGAATACGCCGAGGAAGTTCGGAAAGGGGGACTAAGCCCCGCATCCCGCCGTGCCGTTGGGGAAGGCCGGGTACGGCAAAGGTGTCAGGCCTGACACCAGATGTCAGGCAAAAAGGAGAAAGATCCCGGAGGCGTGGGGACAGCGGATGCCGCGGCACAAAATCGTCAAAGATGAAAAAAACGAGCAATGGTATGAGAATCAACGAGATAGATCGCTCGTGTACAAAAATAGGGGGTTAAACCGGGCGCTGGGGCGTCACCCGACGGGGGCAGATGATGGGCACAAGGCTTGTTGCACGGCGGCTTCACGGGTCGCCATCCGGTCCAACACCCGGTACACCGCATAAGGATCCAGAGAGTCCGGGCAGATCGCATAATAGGCGGGCAACACGGTGGAGGCGGCCCACGAATGGAGATGGATTTTCGCTTGCGGGTCCAAGAGGCGGTTCAGGACAAGAGCTTCCACCCAGAAAGCGTCGGGCCCCCAAAACGACCTCCACCCGCTTTCCTCCCAGAGCGCATGCCCGACCGCCACATCCAAGTAGGCCGCATGTTGTGTGACCGCAATGTCCGTAAACGGCACACTAACCCACTCCGTATCGTGGGTGACGGCGAGGACGGCGCGAATTTGTTGGACTTGCTCCGCCGTCAAGTCTCCCAGCGACAACAGCACGCGATGTTTCACTCGTCCGCCTTCCCGAAAAGACTCCACGAGTTTGTAATGCGTATAAGTTTTCCCGCGAATCGTAGTAGACGTTTGGGTTAAGAACATCTGGTGTCTCTCGTGGCAATCCCGCCGCGGGCCCGCGGCGACCCCGCTCTCTGGTCCCCCCTGCGTAGCACCCTGGTGGCCCCCCTCTGTTGACCATTTAAGGGAAGCGTAGCGCAAAGGACGCTCCCTGTCCAGCATTTTTTCACCAGAGTAGACAGACCGGGGCAAAATCTTGTATTGTAAATCACGTACGCGAGGGTCTTCGCTGTCACTCTTTCCGAAAGCCAGCCATTAGTATGCACAGATTACGCTGTTTTTCCGCATGGCACCGCCATTTCGGCGGACCTCATTAGTGACTACGTTTCCGCGACCGAGACCGGAAACCCGCATGGTTGAGCCATTTGGTAAAAAAAGGTGCCAAAGATGGGCTATAATTATGGGCATCCAAAACTAGGCTCAAACGGATGCATGATTTCCTATCGGCTGGTGACTATCGCTTTGAAGAACTTGCCTTGCGTCGTCTCAAATACCATGGCGTGGGATGTGGGTTGTCCCCGCAAGGCGAAGAGAACAAAAGATCTTCCTAAAGGTCCGTGGTAGAGGACTTGACCGAGTTCCTTGCCCACTTGCTTTTCGTTCACTGTCCCGACGAGCTGGTACAATCGGGTGTGCCAGCCAAGCACCAGCCCCGGCTTCAGTCCAGAGCCTTGGAATTCTGCGGTCGAGACGCTAACCGTCAAAGGGGCTGAAGAAACGCCGGCTCCACACATCTCCTGCCCGAATTGGGGATCTCGAACGATAGTGTCACCTACTACGCGGCACTGGTGGATTACTACACCGTGCAGAAGTTGCAACAAATGCCGACCGGCATGGTGTATCTGTATTTGCTGTGCTTCATTCTGCACCGTTACCAAAAATTCCCCGACAATTTGATTAACGCCTTGATCTTTCAGGTGCGCAAAGTCATCGACGCCGCCAAAGTCGCGACGAAGGAGAAGATCCTGCACGATCAGTTGGAAAACAACGAAAGTCTCCGTCATGTTAGCCAGATCCTCGGCTTATTCCTCGACGAGAGCATTGCGGACGATGTCACGTTCGGCGAAGTCAAACGGCGTGCGTTCACCATTCTGGATAAGGACAAGTTCCAGCAGGTATCACAATCTATGCAGAATCAGTCGTTCAAGGACCGTGCCTTGGAATGGGAATTTATCGCCGCTTTGGCACCGACCTTCAAGCAGCATCTTCGACCGTTGCTCATGCAACTGTCCTTTGCAGGCCATCGTGGCGATCACGCTCTCATGGACGCCATGGAGTTTTTGAAAACAAGTTTTAACAAGGGGAAAAGCCTGAACTGCCAGGCCTCAAGCCCTACCTCTATGAAGAGGACGAGAACGGTCAGAAGCATCTCCATCCGGACAAGTACGAATTCCTGGTGTACCGCCTGTTGCGCAATCATCTTGAGGCCGGTGATGTGTACGTCAGCGATTCCCTACGTTTTAGGAGTTTCGAAGAGGACCTGATCCCGCTCCAAACGTGGCAAGATAACAAAACCAAAATTCTGAAGGACACGGATATCCCGGGCTTAGCGAAACCCTTCACGAAGCTTCTGCAGGACTTGGAAATGGAGCTGGAGACCCAATATGAGACAGTGAACCGACGTATCCTGTCCGGTGACAACGCGCAGATCAAACTCACGAAACGACGGGGCGAGATGACGTGGAGCTTGCCCTACGTCCGCGACGAAGATCTCGTCAATCATCCCTTCTTCGAGAGTCTACCACAAGTGAGTATCGCCGACGTGCTCCAATTCGTGGATTCCCGCTGCCACTGTCTGGACGCCTTCACCCATATCCTCAATCGCTATGTGAAGTCGCCGAGGGACCAGCAATCCATTGTTGCCGGCCTCGTGGCTTACGGAACCAATGTCGGGCTGAGCAAAATGGGAGAAATCTCTGATCTCAGTTATCAGACCCTCTATACCGCCGCCCACAGCTTCCTCCGCCCAGAAACGCTACGGGCGTCGAACGATCGGGTGAGCAACGCGATGGCCCAACTTCCGATCTTTCGTCATTACGACATTGATGAAGCCATTCACTCGTCGAGTGATGGGCAGAAATTCGAGACGCAGTTCTCTACGATCAGATCGCGTCACTCCCCGAAATATTTCGGCCTGAAAAAGGGTATCGCCCAGTACACGCTGGTGGCAAATCATGTGCCCATCAACGTCCGCATTTTTGGCGCGAATGATCATGAAAGTCACTATGTCTTCGATGTGCTGTACAACAACACCACGGACATTAAGCCCACTATTCACTCGACCGACACCCACGGAGCCAACCAAGTGAACTTCACGATCTTGTCAATGTTTGGCTACCAGTTCGCGCCGCGCTACCGGGATATTCGGGACAAAATGGATACCCTCTATGGTTTTAAAAACCCCAGTGAATACGACGAGAAGTTTTTATTAAAACCCACCAGTAAAGTCAATACTCGCCTCATCATCGAGGAAGCGGACAATATTCAGCACATTCTGGCCTCGCTCGCGCTCAAGGTGACGAGCCAGAGCGTCATTATCGGCAAGTTGAGCGCTTACGCGAGGAAAAACCGAACAAAAAAGGCCCTCTGGGAGTTGGACAATATCTATCGCAGTGCGTACCTGCTGACCTACGTCGATTCGGTGACGCTGCGTCACAATGTCCAGCGTGCGCTGAACCGAGGCGAGTCGTACCACAAGCTTCGGCGCGCAGTGGCTTATGCGTATTCCGGCCGGCTCCGGGTCAAAACGGATCTGGAACAACAGATCTGGAGCGAATGCTCGCGGCTGCTCGCCAATTGCGTGATCTACTACAAAGCCTGCATTCTATCAGAGTGGTTGAAACGTCAGGAACTCCAAGGGACTCCGGAGCAAATCAATCAAATCAAACGCGTGAGTCCCGTGAGTTGGAAGCACATCAACTTCTATGGGGAATACCACTTTTGTGAACCCTCAGAGGGCATTGACCTCGCTAAGATGGTGGATGGGGTGGAGGCGTTTAATGGCGATCGTCAATAGAGCACTGCTTGATATCAGGGACTGGCCGTCCTCCACCTCGGTGGTTCACCGTTAAATCCCTAATTGACATTTCGGGGTTTTAGTCAAACTTACCCACGTAGTTTCTGATCAGCAAGACCTCCACAATTCGGGCCCGGGTGGCAGGAGTGCCTAGCCCGTGCTTTTCCATCAGCGCCAACAGCGAGGCGTCGTTAATTTTGGGTGGGGCTTTGGTTTCTTTCTGGTGAATGGCGGTGTGTTGCACCGTGACCGTTTCCCCGTGGCGTAGTCCCGCCGGGATGGCCCTCTCGTCCGCCTCGTCCTTCCCTCCGGCCTCTCCTTCGGGCAGGGCCTTGACCGCACTCCGCCAACCGGACGTCATCATCGCCGTGCCCTGCGTGCGAAACGTCTGGCCGGCTGCCATGGTGATAATCGTCGTCCGTTCATCCTCACCGGGAGGCATCAGCGCGGCCAACAACCGCCGCACAATGAGGTCGAAGACTTTCGCTTCCCGCTCGGGCAGGTCGCTGCCTTGCTTTTGGCCGGTGGGGATAATCGCGTAATGCCCCGCTTCGCTCACTTTCTTGTCATCGACCATCCGGACCGTATTGAGCGGGTGCGGCACACCGGCCGCCAATGCACTGTAGGGAGACAAAGACGCCAAGCCCTTCAGGCGGTCCCCCAAGGTGGCGGCCACGTCCGCCGTCAGGTGTTTCGCGTCCGTCCGGGGATAACTCGTCAGATGCTTCTCATAGAGCGATTGCGCGACGTCCAAGGTCTGCTGGGCCGTCAGGCCAAAGCGCCGGTTGGCCTCCTTTTGGAGGTCGTTAAGCGAGAACAGCAGGGGGGGCGCGATCGTCACGCGCTTGGTCTCCACGCTCTGGATGACACCGGGGACGCCCGGGGGCACTTTGGCCGCTAACGCTTGAGACTGCGCGGCCGTAGCAATCCGGTTGGGCTGTTCGCCTTGGGGAGCCGTCCAGAGCCCGATATACGGCCCTTCCGGTGCCTGAAACGTCACGGCGACCTGCCAATACGGGAGGGGCTTAAATGCGGAAATCTCGTGATCCCGGTCCGCAATGAGGCGCAGGGTGGGAGTTTGCACACGGCCCACCGACAGAGCGCCCTGGCCCGGCACACCATGCCGCAGGGTAAAGGCCCGTGTGGCATTGAGGCCCACGAGCCAGTCGGCCTGACTCCGGGCCTCGGTGGCATTACCTAGATTTTCATAGGCGTTCAAGGGTTTCATCGTGCTCAAGGCTTTCCGAATGGCGGTGGGTCCACGAGATAGCGGCTGACCTGGCGCCAGTTGGCCTCCGGATTGAAATCGGGGTCTGTGTATCATTGGAACCAAAAACCGGAATAAGAGCCTATTCCATCATAACCCGTCGTGAATTCGTGTTAAGCGCACCTTTTTTCGAGAAAAACTCGCCGAATCTGTACCAACAAGCTTTCCCGTTCAGTCATTGAACCGTTATGGGCCAATATATTCCGGTTTTTGGCGCAGTTGCTACACAAACCCCCAGTATTAAGTACGAAGAAATCTATTTACATGATTATGCGACACCCCGCGAGGCTCGGCGTGCGATCGCTGCGTATATCGCATTTTACAACCATGAGCGTCGTCATCAAAGCTTAGATTACGCCACGCCCGCTTCCGTGTATGGGGTGCCGTCCTCGATGCGGGTGACCTCATGACGCTGGCCGCACGAGACGTCCCAGGTCTCTTAAAATCTTTGGCAAAAGTGTCGGACAAAGGGGTCCACCCCCCCATTTTTGAGGGAGGCGGTACTCAATGCTTCGCGTGAGAACGGGGAAAGGGGGAAGTGTGACAGAAAACCTCGGACACAGCCCGGCGGGCTGGGACTCCGGCCCCAGGTAAGCCACCAAAAACGCGTGGCTCCCCTCGCACGGAGTAAAGGGGGAAACTGGAGTTCCACTCCCTAGGCTATCCCCCCAAAAACAGATCCCATTGTGCCACCGTAATTCGCGTCACTGTAACTAAAGTTCCGCAGAAATATTCTTGACAATGGGGTCACCCGCTCTCGTTGTCTTACCGCGGTGAATATCAGCTGGTCAACACCCCGCCTCCGACACAAGGATTTACGTCGTTGATGATTATGGGGATGCTCGATTATTTTCCCCTGGACACATGGGATCCCGGAGCGGCTCGTATCTGCATGGGTTGATTGACAGTGCCAAATTGGCGTTGGCCATCCGCAATCACGAAATTGGGGATCCCGCGTTTATGAAGACGAGTGCG
>DAIDDL010000098.1 GCA_027309085.1 Sulfobacillus sp. | reverse complement strand
TTTTGATGCTCCAGTTTTAATCCCAAAGAAAACGCGCCGAGCGCATTGTTGCCATCGCCCACGGCATACAGGGTGTTGCCAAGAAGCGATAGATCCTTGGCGATAATCAAGTTGTCGGTGTTGGTCCAGCCGGACCCGCTATACATAGCGGAAAGGGAGCCCGTGTTCACATTAAAGCCGTACAACGTCCCGTACGCGTCTTGGACATATAGCGTATGGGTGCTGGCATCATACAGGGTCGCGTCCCAAATCTTGGTGCCGATTTCCCCAACGCCGATGGCCTTGTATTGGCCCGTTGCTACGTTCCAGAGAATGACGCGGGGATGCGCCCCGGCGACGCCAAAGGCGACCACCGAAGAGCCTAAGCCGGACACGGACCCGATCCATGTCGCGTCAGAGGTCAAGGCGGCGGTGGAGTGGGGGTATTGGTGGGTGCCGATGCCCCCGGAACCGGTTTGAGAGGTAGTATAAATCATATTGTTCATGTGAGTAACTACCACATTACTAGGAATATACGTTGGTACGGCTCTAGCCCCGCCATCCCACGATTCGGCGACCGCCATAGGTGATTGCCACGTGGTAGACTGTCCGGTACTGAGATTGATTCCGTTCACCGTAACAGCCGGGGTAATCAAGGGGCTGACATCAACTTGGTAGTCATAATTGTTGGTATTGCCTTTAATAGCCACTGGGGTGTCGTCAGGTCGTCCATTCGTCGGATACTGCGCCCAATCGTAGAGATATTCTCCCACGGCAATCGCTTGATACGCCGTGCCTCCATCCACCGTGCCCGACCCACCAATACTTGTGTAAGGACCGTTCGACAGGGAATCTTGCCCGGCCGCTTCGTTTTGTCCCGAGGGCGCAGTGCCTACGGGGAATTGCACCACCGGATGCGCATATTGAGCCGTTTGAATCCAGTACCCTTTCCCATAGGCATTTTTGGTCACTGCATTCGCCGTGAGGGTGGGGATGGTCAACGCCGAGAGATAGCCATCGCCGCCATTGTCAAAGCTGTATTGGTAAGCCGTGGAGCCAATGACGTTGGGGGTAGAATCGGAGGTCGTGCCCGAGGGAATTTGTAGATAGACGGGATAGGGCGAGTAGAACTGCTGCGCGGTGGCAGATCCCGCCGCAATATCGCGTGTGCGATTCAGTGTAATATCATAAAGCGGAGCCGTCGCCGCCCACACCGGAGCGGTGGTCATGAGCATGATGCCTGCCGCAATCATGGCGCTCCACTGAAGAGACCGTCGCACGATAGCGTGCCTCCTTTTTCGAATAGAATGAGTCTCTAGCAAAAAAAGACTGGCGGAGGTCCGCCAGCTTTCATCCTTACATCCTATGAAATCCCCGAGAATTAGTGACCCCAGCGCTGCCACGCCCACCACCCGCCGCTTCCGATGAGTCCAACCGCTACAATACCTGCGGCTACAGGAACCCACGGTATACTCGGGGTCGAAGCATGGTGCGTGGCGTCCGCCGCCAAAATTGTTCGGTCATGATGAATAATCCGGTGATAGACGGGCACCGGCGTTTCCTTTTTGACTCCCGGCGGCTGGGCCAAAGCACTGGCTTTAGCGGTTTGCTGTGTCGTGGGGGATGCCGAAGCTGTCGCATGCGGTGCAGTGGAGGGCGCAGACGATCGGGAATCCTTAGTTGGCTGGGTCCCGGGGGTCGTATTCTCGGAAGCAGAAGACACGGGCGCTGCGGAAGCCGATGCAGGAGCCGAGGAATGGCTCGTCGTGGGGACCGCCTGTTTCGTAACGGGGTCCGTCGAAGTCACGGGAGTTGTGGAATGCGTCACTACCGAACTAGGGCTGGTCGTTTTACTCGGTGCCGTCGTCCCCGCAGAAGTGCTGGGGGGTGTAGAAGTCGTGCTGCTCGTCATTCCGGACGGATTCACCCCGCCGACCATTGACGGAGAAAAGTTTTCGGAAGCCATCTTGGCGATGAGGTTCGAACTGTACGCGACTCCGGCGCCGAACACGCTATTACCTAAATCGGTTTTGGACACGTTGTTGTAATACCATTCTAAGGGAGCGGGATTGTCGATTGGGTCCTTAGACCATTGTTGGGCCAAAGCCGCCGGAACGGCGGGAAATGGAATGCCGTCTTGACTACCAGAAAAATCAAACGTCAGCCCGTCAGTCCACACCCACGCCACCATCGGCCCCAGTCCTGTATACGGATTCGCGGGCTGCCCCGCCGCGAACGCGGGAGCCGCCAGCCCTCCGATCAGGCCAGCCAGACTGATGGTCACCGCACTGATAAGCGCCATACCTTGACGCCGCATATTGCCTCACTCCTTGTTGTTGGTGAATGAATCGGGGACAACACGGGCCGTCAGGCTCGTGTACGGACTAGCGCCCAAAGATGAAGTCCTCCGCGTTCCCTTGTGCTTTTCAAAAAAGTATTCGAGGCAGGGACTTCGAATTCCTGCTTTCCTACCCAGCAATCGCTGGGCGCCCGGTTCGCGCGATATCCGGAACCGGAGATCACAATAGCCCGCCTCCGAAGAGACGGGCTATAATGTTGGATGAGGGTACGCCCTAAGCGACCTCCGGAAAGGAGGGAGAGGGCGATGTGGCACGTGACCATTACGGTGTCCTTGTCGTTACCCGCGACGGCACTGTATGTCTTGTGGCATGCTATCCGGTCAAAATCCAAAGATAAAGACCAATAGCCCCTCACTTCGCCGCTCCTGTCCAACCAGGAGCGGTTCTTACGTATACTATACGAAAATCCCCGCCATTATGCAAACAGCCCGTCTCATGAAGAGACGGGCTATAATGAGAACGAGGGCATGCTCACACGCAACCTCCTAGAAAGGGGGTGTGGGCCATGCACATTTAGATTACGCTGACCTTTCCCAGTGGGCTAAGCCTATATCTGATGTGGCGTCTTCTGCGTCGCCGTATAGCACGGCGCCGTAAGAAGTTACGCTAAAGCCCTCACTTCACCGTCCCTGTCTCAGCAGGGGCGGTTCTTACTTACACTATACGAAAGTCGAGGCGATTATGCAAATAGCCCGCCTCCGAAGAGACGGGCTATAATGTTGGATGAGGGTACGCCCCTTGGCGACCTCCGGAAAGGAGGTGAGGGGCGATGCATGTCACGATCACAGTGTCTGTGCCTTTGCGAGTCATAGCACTGTATGTTCTGTGCCGCATTACACGACGCAAGAAGCGTCGGTAAGCCCTCACCCTACCGCTCCTGCTCACAACAGGAGCGGTTCTTACTTACACTATACGAAAGTCGAGGCGATTATGCAAATGGCTCTCAGCGGGCCTGAGCATAGAGAAATGATCCGGTGACACAAAACACCTGAAGACCCTGAGTCATCTGATCCCAAGGAATCGTCAACGTGTCTCCTAAGGACTGTCGATACGCGTTCATCGGGAGATCCCAGCCCCAACGCCACGCAATCCACTGATTCGGTGTCGTAGGGTCGGAGGCCACGGCGACCGGCGCAGAATAGGGCTGCGATAGGGTGCGCTCGATAAAGGCTTGCACACTGAGACGGGTTCCGCAGTAGGCGGGTTCCATCTCTTCTACGAATGTTCTGTCTAGCTCTAAACGATGGTAAAATATGGACATATCGCACGTATCCTTTCGAATGAATTGGATGCTGTCAATTGGGCACCCACATGGAATGCCCTATTACAAGGCTCCGTATTTGAGCAAATAGGAGTAGAGCGCAAGCGCCAACTTGTGGACTGGGTTAGAGTGGTTAACGCATGGCGGTACATCTCAGGCTCCCCCGCGAGGCCCCTTGAAGCTATCGGAATTTGGTTATTCTGGGAAACTCAGGCACGAGGCGAGCCGGATGTTCCCATTGCGGAAGAATTTCGCCTCCGATAACACCTGTCGCCGGGCGCTACAACGATTCGTGTGCGGATTGCCACACCGTCAGGCCATCGCCGTGCCAGACTACGTCTGGCGAAGCCATAGCGTTTGGGGGGTGGTGGCGAATGGTCAGAACGGGGGTTCCTGCTTTCCAACTTCGTCATTGCTGGCCGGGGATCACAATAGCCCGTCTCATGAAGAGACGGGCTATAATGGTGGTGAGGGTACGCCCTAAGCGACCTCCGGAAAGGAGGGAGAGGGCGATGTTGCACGTGACCATTACGGTGTCTGTTTCGGTTCCAGCCGCAGCACTGTATGTCTTGTGGCGCACTACACGGTCGAAATCCAAGGATAAAGACCGGTAGGCCCTCACTCGCCGCCTCTGTATCAGCAGAGGCGGTTCTTACTTACACTATACGAAAGTCTCGGAAATTATGCAAATAGCCCGCCTCAAGAAGAGACGGGCAAAAATTTGTCGCGAGTTTTCGCCTGCCACGGCAGGGATGAGGCCTTAGCTTTAAAATTCATCATGTGAAGAATCCTGATTACCGAAATGACGCCCCAACAAACGGTCGACGAGGCGAATTTCTGCCGCAATCCCGAGATAACGAAGAACCATGGCAAACGCGATGATAAACAGCGTAATCAGCGTGGGGACAGCCACGAAGCCCACGGCCACCACGATAATCCACAAGACAATGTGATGCATAGTCATTCTTCTCCTTTCGCGATGGCCATGATAGCCCGGCGGCTATTGGCAGATGCAGGGGCCACCCACGGACTCGGGCAACTGGTACAACAAAAAAAATTCTCCAGGCATGGACCTGCAGGACGATACCCGGTCTCTGTCCGCCGATGATTCTCATAAGAGTTCAGTAGAGGGCCTTGGATTCCTTCGCGTGCATCGCCGGAATGTGTATCCCGGTCAGTATCGCCGCCCACCAGCGGATTATCGGCGCTTGGACCGACACCGGCAACCGGTGCCAGACATCCAGCGGACGCCAAATGCCCCACAGCAGGCCAACCCACAAGACCACGTGCCATACCAGCGCTACAGAGCCGGACGCTGGTAACAGTGAGGCCCACGGCGGCGCACTCGCAGGACCAAACATGGAGAAGGTCAGGCCTTGTGTCCAGCGCGTAGCCAAATGCGCCAGAGAGGCGGTCATAGGCAAGGCCGCGATATTCGCCACAACAGCTCCTGTTGCCGCTATTTGGAAGAGCCGACGAATGTCTGCCCCCATGGTCGCATCGTCGTTCATCTTGGCATAGACCATCAACCATAAGACGAGAAATACCACTAAAGGCGCTAAACTTGTCGCGCCCCAAATGATGCCGACAATGCCGATGGCGGCTAAGTAGGCCGTTACCGCAACCTGATTCACTGACCGTAGTCGGTGGGCGACCCAAAAGAGGGCGGCTCCGCAAGCCGTCAGTGTCAATCCTAGATGCTCCATAAACGTTTCCAAGAAGTGCATAGCCCCCGTCAAGCCCGAGCCGATATCCGGAATGGCCGATAGAAACGCTGTCGGTAAAAAGATCAGAGGTGCCATTAACCAGATCAGTTGCCCTAAGACCGTCAGCACCACAGCCATAATAAAGGGAACAGCGACAATCAGCCACACTAATCCGTTGAGAAGAATCTCTACAATGACCAACGGCAATATGAGCATCAGCACAGCACCAAAGGTTGGCCCGGTATCATGCACTAAAGCCGGCCACAAGGTCGGCAACAGCACAATCCAGAGAATAACGTAGAGGCTTCCCAAGAACATTGCGCCGGAACGGAGACGTCCGGTTAACCACATGAGTCCCGTCATTGACTTAAACCTCCATTGCGAATTTGCCTAGTGTTGTTGGTCGGAGACCGGGCGTGCGTGATTAGGAGCGATGCCACAGCGTGGTGACCACCGCGATCCCATTCGTTTGCGGCCAGGCCATCTCCCCGCGCCAGACGACACGCCAGGGACCAGTAACCTTGACCGGACGCCAGCCCTGCGGTGTCCAGACCCGGTCGGGCCACACTATCCAGCGGCTGGTCGGATCCCACCGGGCCGCAAACACGGCAGGAGACGTCTGGTCCATCACCGTCCGGACCCAGGCGGGCCACCAGGGCTGGTCCGCATCCATCTGCACCTGCCCATCCACCCACGGCTTGACACCCAAGGTCGTGAGCGTGTCCCCTTCCGGAGCCAGCACACCTGTGGCCTGCGCCTGCACTAATGTGGCCGTGAGCCCCGCAGGCCACGGACTGACAAAGCCCCCGGCTTGCACCACCTTCACCCCGCCTAAGACACACAGCACAGCACCAATGACGGCATATAGCCGGTTCCACGTCCAGGGCGAAGCCGAAGGCGTCTTGGATCGCGGAGAGGTCCACGGCAGATCTGCCGCCAGCGCCCCCAGCCCCAAGGCGGCATAGGGCACCAAGCGCACCGCAAACACGCTGGCCGCGAGGGCCCCCACCAGCCAGCCCAGGTCGCGGACCCGCTGCGGACGGTGCCACAGCCGGGGAGCCAGCTGCCACAGCAACACCGCAGCAAACGCCAGCACCGCCCCGCCATACAGGCCGGTATGCACCAACCCCTGCCATTCCGCAATGTGGTGACGCAAGTGCGGATTAAACACCGCCGCCATAAACCGCAGGCCATTCAGCCCTCCGGCGGGGGGCAGATTCACCAGAACCAGCGCCATGAGGAACGGGAGCCACAACCCCCGGCGGCGATCCGCAGGGCCCGCCATCAGTTCGCAGCCCCATAACGCGGGCACCAGCCAGACGCTGCGGTGCCATGTCGCCCAGACGGCCACGACCGCCGTCATGCCCCAGAGCCAGCGGGTCTGTCCGCTTTTTCGGTAGCGCCGCAGGGTTTCACACGCCGCCCACCAGCCGAGATAACTGCCAATTTCGGGGCGGGGCGGGATAAAGAAGGAGAGCACCAAGGCCCCATTGATCAGGAGCATTCCGCGCCACCGCCCGGGCCATTCTGAGGCCCATCCGGTCACACCCCAGGCCAGGGCCGCTAACAGCACCGCATTGAGCCCCCAGGTTCCGGTACGGCCTAAGAGCGCCACCAGTACCGCATAGCCCCACTCCGTAGGCGTAAAGGGCTGGTCGGCCGTGGCGGTGGTCCAATAATCCCGGTGGGGCCACGCGTGATGCGTCCATATCCACTGGCCCATCGCTTGGTCCATGCGAGCATCGCCACTCCACCCATGGAGAGTCAGGGCGGCCCACCAGATGCCGGTGATTACACTGGCCCACCCGAGACGACGCCAAGCCGAACGTACCGTCCAGACGGGGCGGGACAGCGGCAAAGCGGTGCGGTTAACCATGATGAGACGAAGTTTCAGACGCCTGGGACGGCTTGGCTGCGGCGGCCGCCTGAGACGATGCGGTTGTCGAGACCACCGTAGTCCCTGCTGAGCGGGTGGTGGTAGGCGTCACCGTGCCGGTAGTGCTCGTGGCCGCTCCCGATGTCCGGCTATAGGGCGTCACCGGCGTACTCAGTGTCGGCGCCACGCTTTGCGGAGGGGTCGAAGAGGCCCACGGGTCCAAATCCAGCCAAAAATGGCCCGACGCGGCCGCCACGGCTAACGTGCCCACTTCCGTGGAAGGCACTGCCACCTCGACAGCCGCAGGCGTTGTGGCGTTAATGCCGGTGGAGCCGGGCGCTTGCACCGGACCACCGCTGGAGTTGAGCACGGCAATCACCCGCAGACCGCTCGCGATTACCGTGCCCGGCTGGGTGCCCGTTTTGGCGGTGGAGGAAGATCCGGTCCCGGACGATGACCCATTTTGCCCGCTACCGACCCAAATCACGTCCACCCGGTCATTCGGTTTGACGTTATCCGACGAGGCTAAAGACACGGGGAGCATCACGGCCACTTCTTGGGACGTTAAGCCCTGGACTAAGGGCGCGGAGGCCACGTCCGTTTGGACAATCGGCTGGCCGTCGCCTACGGTAAACGCCAAACGGTGTCCCACCACATCGGCCAGCGTATGCACCGCATGGGCAATCCCGGGCGACGCGAGTTGCGTGAGCTTAACATCTTGCGCGGT
>DAIDDL010000097.1 GCA_027309085.1 Sulfobacillus sp. | reverse complement strand
CTGAGGCACCGTCAACCGAAAGGGACGGCCAACGGAGCGAGCGTCACCTACACCACGGCGCCTGCGGGCTACTCGACTGGATATTCACCGTCAGGAATAGGACAGAATAGCCATCCGAAGGAATGGGAACTATGGAAGGGACTATTTGGAAGGATTGACGGGAGGCAGCTATACAATGTATAGTAAATGAAACCATTAACTGGTCTATAAGAGATTTTGGAAAGGCGGAGAATGCAGTATGGAAAATTTGGTGTTGACAGCTACTGAGCAAACGTTTGACGCGATGACCCAAGGGGCCTCGAAACCCGTGATCGTAGACTTCTGGGCGCCTTGGTGCCAGCCTTGCCTCAGAGTTAGCCCGGTTTTGGATGCTTTGGCCCAAGACCGTCCCGAAGCGCTGCAGGTGGCGAAAGTCAATGTGGATGAGGAGCCGGGGCTGGCCCGCCGCTTTAATGTGCAGGGCATCCCGACCATCTTGCGCTTTGATGGTGGCAAGGAAACCCGGCGGGTTGTCGGGGCGCTGCCCAAGGCGACGATGCTGTCCCAACTGGGACTGGATGCCTGAGCTGGGGCCGGAAAGCTTCAGCGGTGTGAAAAGCCGGGAACTTTGGAGTCCAAAGTTCCCGGCTTTTTTGCGGCAGTCTTTGCCCGTGCCCCCCCTCTATTCCCAGGTCTCGTGTCCCGGCCAGGGCAGTCCGCCGCTCCAGTCGCGCCAGTGCTGCTGCATAGCGGTCCAGGCTTCGACCAGTTCGTCCGCCTGCCACTTGCCGCCTTGCACAATTTGGGCCGCTGTCTGCTCATAATCCTCGTGCAGGTTCCACAGAGCCCGCTGCTGAGCGCTGAGCACCTCATCGTAAAATGTCTGCCAGTCGGGGGCGAGCCAGTTTTCCACGACGGAGGGAATCCACAAAGTCCGCCGGGCACGGGTCATCGCCAGGTATAGCAGGTGCACCTCGTAGGCGGCTTGCTGGGGTGTCAGGGCATGCTGGCGGGTCTGCCGCCTGGTGCCGTAAGACCAGCTGAGCTGGGGCAGGGGGGTGAAGTCATCCAAAATCTGCACCATGTCCCATTCCCGGCCGCGGGCATTTTCTGCGGTGCTCAGAATCACGGTGGTCGGTTCGATCGTGTTCACGATCTGATTTTGCACTTGCTGCATAATCACCGGCAGCCGCCGCCCGTGCTTTTTAATGAGGGTGGCAAGGGTCAGCGCTTCTCGGTTCTTGGCGGCGGTCATTTTCTGCAGCCATTCATGATAGTTGGTCCAGCGTTCTCCCTGCCAGGTCCAGCTGAATCCCCGCTCCCTCGCCCACAGCCGGTAAGCGCTGTTCACGTCCTGCCACAGACCGCTGGCATCCCAGTAAAAATAGAGAAATGTGCTGTGGTAGGCCATGCTGATGTCAATCATTTTTTCCAGCAGGCTCATGTTGTAGCGGGCTATGAGAGTAAGAGGGCGCCGGCCCACAATGCTGTCCTGCACTTTAACTTCGCAGCTGCCGAGTCCTACCAGAGCTGGCCGCGAAGTTCTCCAGTTCATAATGCGCGTGGCCCGTTCCGCCGCCCCCTCAGCCAGCCGGAATGAAGCGCTGAGCGCAAACACCTGGTCCGGACTGAGGGCCTGCAGGATATCAGGAGCATCGCCGTAGTCCTCAATGGCGCCGGCCGGATCTGTGGCCATTATCTGGGGAACTTCTTGCAGAGCCAGCCACTGCTGCATGATGGGGTTGGCATTTTCGGCTTCGTCGACAATAATCAGCTGGTAGGGGTGGGGGAGATGGCTCTGCACGAAACGCTTCAGGATCATTTCCGGAAGATACGGCAGTGTTTGCGGGCGCGCTTCGCACGCGGCCCAGATAGTGCATCCGTCTTCTACCAGAGCTTCAAGGCGGTCATGAACCGGAGCCGCGTCCAATTCCTGGGCCCGCCTTTGGGCCCACGGCCTCCACGGCTCATCGCCGGGCTGGTAGCAGTACTCGCGGATCCACTGCTGCACATCGTCAGCGTATAAGGTGCCAAACCGGTCAATTTGCGGGGCGATGACCGTGCGCAGCTGGGCCAGACTCCACTGCGGCACTTCTTCACAGCCAAGCAGCGCATCCTGAGCGAGATCGGAGAAGGTCTTGACCTCAATGGGAGCGGGCAGATGCTCCTGGACAAAAGCTTGCGCCTGGTGGGTGGAGACAAGAAAGAGCAGAGAGCCGCGTTCTTGAAAACGTTTTCCCAGCTCTTCGAGCACGGTAGTCTTTCCGGTGCCCGCGTGGGCGACAATGGCGATGCGGCGCCAATCGCTCCGCTCTAGGATCTGTAGTATGGCTTCCTGCTCTGCGGTCCATGCAATCATTGTGTCCTGCCTTTCAACACTGGTGAACTCGTTATCACTTGTCGTGGACACCGCTCCCCTTCTCCAATTCGCGTCATCATGGGCCATTTCGGGCCAAGCTGCAAACCGATAAGGCTATGGTTGCGCTGGCGTTGCAGCTAGCTGCAACGTGTCCCGCCAATCCAATGAGGACAACCCCGTCCTTGTGCACAGTTCCTACTGGATGGGCCGTCTCGTGCCAGCAATCTTTGCACCCTGTGAGAAATCCGCAAGGACTGAAAATCGTCTCAAGCTCCCTCGCAGTCATCTATCTTCTTTATTATACCTTATTGGACGAACCTCCACCCGCTGTCCACAGCCAGTCCGGCGTTCGCCGGACGTACCCGCCGGTACAAGGGGTCAGCACCGGGAACGTACGCGCGGACTCTTCTGGTGAGGGGCAAAGACAGGCATCCTTGGGGATTTCACGGCGGCAGAAAAGATAGCGGGAGAGGATTTTCTTCCAATATTTGTTGGGTTATGATCGGCATAGGCTGGGGCGGGGTGGCCTACCCGGTGGGGGCCTCCGAATTCTATATGGCCATCAGCATGAAGGGGGCGGCAGAACAATGGCGGAAGAGGGCAAAAGACGCCGCACGGCGCTGGTCACAGGCAGTTCGCGCGGCATTGGGCGGGCGGTGGCGTTAGCGCTGGCCCGCGAAGAGGGCATGGACGTCGCCGTGCATTACCGGCGGAACCGGGACGCGGCGGACGCGGTGTGCCGGGAGATTCAGGCGTTAGGCCGCAAGAGCGTGGCGTTTCAGGCGGATCTCGAGCACCCTGAAGACCGGGCGCGATTGTTTGAAGGGGTGGCGGGAGCCTTTGGAGGTCTGGATATATTTGTCGCGAACGCGGCCGCGACCGCCTTTAAACCCTTGGAGGCCCTGACCCCTTATCACTTCCAGCGTACTTTCGATGTCGTCGTGAGCAGTTTCCTGGATGCGGTTCAGCGGTGCCGGGCTCTGATGGCTGGCCGCATCGGCCGCATCGTGGCCGTTAGCAGCATGGGCAGCGGGTACCCGCTGCCGCAATATGCAGCGCTAGGAGTCAGCAAGGCGGCGCTTGAAAGCCTGGTGCGTTACGTTGCCGCAGAGTATGGCCCAGCCGGCATCACGTGCAATGCGGTCATGCCGGGCGTCATTCATACGGATTCTCTGGAATTTTACGCGCGGCAATCCACCGGAGATTTTGTGCGCAGTGTTGTTCAGCACACGCCGATCGGCCGTCTGGGCAGCGCAGAGGATATTGCGGAAGCAGTGCGGTGGCTGGCCAGCACGGCAGCGGGGTTCGTGACCGGCCAGATCCTAGTCGTGGACGGGGGGCTGTCCCTGAGTGCCCCGGGCTATACGGAGGCGGGCCGGTAGACCAACAGCAGAGGAGGAGAAGGGAATGAGAACAGAGGGCACAGACCGGACGCAATGGACGGCGGTGGATTATTTTGAGTCATGGGCGCACGCGCAGCCGGAGGCGACGTATCTGGTGGACCACTCGCTGGAACGTGCGGAGGCCCGCTTCACCTATGGCCAATTCGCGCAGGTGGTCCACCAGACAGCGGGAGCGCTGCAGCAAGCGGGCATCGGCCCGGGAGATGTGGTGGCGGTGCAGGTGCCCAATGGCTGGGAGTTTGTCGCGCTGACCTGGGCCGCCTGGCAGTTGGGCGCTGTGGTGTGCCCCGTGATGCCCATCTTCCGGCTGCATGAAGTGCGGCAGATCCTGGAGCAGACCCAGGCGCGCCTGTGGGTGGCGCCGCGCGTGTTCCGGCGTTTTGATTTCACGGACATGGCGGACACGCTGCGCCAGGAGATCCCGGAGCTGCAGGTCTGGTTCCGGGAAACGGGGACGGGGGACGCACAGGATTTGGCGCGCCGCATTGCGGACAGTCCTGCGGTCCTGCCCCATCCCCAGACGGGCGGTTACGACAGGGCGGCGGAAATTGTCTTTACTTCGGGCACGACAGGCCGACCCAAAGGGGTGGTGCACAGTCACCGGACTTTGATGACAGGGTTGCGGCGGCAGACAGATTTCCTGCATCTCGGGCACCAGGACACCGTGTTTATGGCCTCGCCTTTTGCACATCAGACCGGATTTCTCTATGGAGTGCTGCTGCCCGTGATGTTGGGGGGACGGGCGGTCTATCAAGATATCTGGGAGGCGGACACCGCCTTGCAACGGATGTCTGAGTGGCAGGTGACATTTTCCATGGGGGCCACCCCATTTTTGGCGGATCTAACCGCCCGCTATGACCCTGCCCGGGACGACCTCAGCCCCCTGCGGATCTTTATCAGTGCCGGGGCACCGATCCCTCGCATTCTGGTTGAGCAGGCGCATGACCGCTTGGGGGTGCATATTTTGGCGGGATGGGGCATGTCGGAGAATTCTCTGGTCACGCTGGTGCGGCCCGAAGACGGTCTAGAAAAAACCTATACCACAGATGGGCGGCCGGTTCCGGACATGCAGTGCCGGATTGTGGATGCGCAAGGAAGGGAACTGCCCGCCGGGGAGGAAGGGGAACTGCAGGTCCGCGGGCCGCAGAACTTTCTGGGCTATTACCGCGACCCGGACACCACCCGCCAGATTCTCGGACCCGACGGCTGGCTCTCCACGGGAGATATGGCGGTGCTCGACGAGGAGGGATATCTGCGCATTACCGGGCGGGTCCGCGATATGATCAACCGGGGAGGGGAAAAGGTTCCGGTCGCCGAAGTGGAGGAACTGCTCTACCGCCATCCCGCCATCCGGGAAGCGGCGCTGGTGGCTGTTCCCGATGCGCGGCTGGTGAACAGGGCCTGCGCCTGTGTGGTGTTGCGCGAAGGGCAGACGCTGGCCCTGTCCGACCTGCTGGAATACTTGGACCGCTGTGAGCTGACCAAGCAGTTCTGGCCCGAACGGCTCGAAGTGATGACGGCCCTGCCCAAAACCCCGAGCGGGAAAATTCAAAAGTACCGTCTCCGGGAGTGGATGGTGCAAGGAGCCACCCCATCGCAGACGAGGTGAATCAGGCCGGCGACTGGCCCAGAATCAGCGAGGCATTTTGACCCCCAAAACCAAAGGCATTGACTTGCACGGTGCCGAGTTCGACCCGCCGCGGCTCATGGGTGATGAGATCAAAGGCCGCGGCGGGGTCGACCTGCTCCGTGCCCAAGGTTGGGGGAAGCATCCCGTCGCGCATGGCATGCAAAGCCGCGACGACAGACAGAGCCCCCGATGCCCCCATCGCGTGTCCGCAGTGGCCCTTCATGGAGGTGACGGGGACTGGTCGGCCGGCGAAGACCTGGTTCATGGCGCGGATCTCTGCCTGGTCTCCCACGACGGTGCTGGTGCCGTGCGCGATGACGGCGTCTACAGCGTCTTGCCCGCACTGGGCATCCGCCAGGGCCTGCGTCATGGCCAGTGCTTCCCAGGTGCCGGACGGTTCGGGAGACGTCACATGATATCCGTCGGCCACCGTGGCATAGCCGCGCAGGCATCCCCACGGATTGGCGTGGCGCTGGCGCGCGTGCTCTTGCGATTCGAGCACGATCATGGCCGCTCCCTCTCCCATCACGAACCCATTGCGGCGGACGTCAAACGGCCGGGAAGCCTCTTCGGCGGATTCGGCTTGAGAGAGCGCATGGGCGTTGGACAAACTGTATCCCACCACGGGATCCAAGAGGTGCTCGGCACCACCCGCCACGGCGACGTCGACGGCGCCCGACTGGATGAGGCGGGCGGCCAGCCCGATGGCGTCCAAGGCGGAAGCGCAGGCCGTGCTGAGGGTGAGTTGGGGACCATGCAAGCCGTAGAGCATAGCGATTTGCGAACTGGCCATGTTGGGGATGACGGTGGCCATGAGCCGCGCTGGCACGGCGCTGCCCGTCTCCCCTTCCTGCCCCGCCTGCAACAATTCTGGCACACCCCCCATCGAGGTCCCGACAATGACTGCGGTGCGCAGGGCAGGGAGAGACGATAGCCCCGCTTGCGCTAACGCTTGCTGCACGGCGGCCAGGGCATATTGTGCGAAGCGTGCGGAATTCTTGACAGTCTTGGCGGGGATGGCCCAATCGGCCGCGCGGAACTGTGGGGGTACGGGCGAGTACCACAAAGGCCGCGCGCGGCTGCCTGTTTCTGCAGCGGGCCAGGGAGCAACAGTAACCACCCGGGTGCCTCGGAGCAAATTCTGCCAAAAGTCTTCCGGGTTGAGGCCAATCGCGGAAATAACCCCCATCCCCGTGATGACGGGATTGTTCATAATGTTTGGAGGGCTTGTGAAGCGGCCCTCTCTCCCCCCTTCACTTTTCATGGCAAGACTTAAAAATGTTCGGTGGCTCCGGCACCCCAGCTATTCCCCCAAAGAGCCATTCGGCTGCTGTTCCCTGCCGGCCCGGATTAACCGGAGGTTGGCACGTGTGTCAACACGGAGCGGGGACAGCCGGCAGGGACAGTCTCTCTCGTTGTTCCAATACTTTTCACCGCAGCCGAAAGAAGGAGCAGGTCAGCCTGTGGTATCTCGAATGCCACCGTCCTTTCCTTGCTCTTTATGATACCATTGGCGCGAGGTTGGGCGCCCCTTCGGTAAATTCCCGTCATGGTTTGGCAAGCGATCTTCTTCCATCGAAATTCCGGATCGCGAGCCCCGTTGGTGTCTGCTGGCAGCATTTTTTGCCGCGGGACGATGTCAGCTGTCAGCCGACCGGATTGCCTCGGCCAAGTGTTCTGTAGGATAGCCGCTGGCCACTCCCCAGTAATAGCAGGCGACAGCAAACGCTGCTGTCGCCGCCAAGTCCCAAGGAAAGTGAATCAGTCCCTGGTGATGCTGGTACGGCGAGCCAAATCGCTTTGAACCAAAGTAGGACAGTGTCAGCAGTCCAGCCAAATAGACCACCAGCCACACGCTGGCTTTCACGGAGGCCCATGAGGGGCGGTTGATCTGCTTGGGCATGCGCCAACTGAAAAACGCGTAGAGGGCCAATCCAGTGAGCATGGCAACCATAATTTTTCCAGTCGACTGCCCATCCAGTCCAGTAGATAATCCAAGTTCCGATGATGAAGGTCACAGGACCGGTGGCTTCTAGAGCGGGCACCCGGTAAAAGCGGTGTGCTGCCGGAGCGGTGCGGCGGAAGACAGCCGCTGACACCGGACCCATAATATACGTCAGCACCGTGACGGAAGAAATGACGGCCACCAGTTGGTTCCACGCCGGGAACGGCGCGAGAAACAGCAGTCCCAGAATAAGGGCCGTGACCAGGGCCCCGACAGGGATGCCCGTCTTCGGGTCGACTCGGGCCAGCACTTTGGGCATATCGCCATTCTCCGCCAGCGCATACAGGACACGGGTGGTGGACGCCAGGTAAACATTGCCGGTGCCGCTCGGAGAGATAATGGCGTCTACATACAGCAAGTCGGCTACCCACCCCAAATTGAGCCCGACGGCCAATTGGGCGAACGGCGCATCAAAGGCGGCATGCGCCCAACCACCGTGCAGAGCCGCAGGCGGGACAGCCGCAATGAAGATCACCTGCAAGGCGGCATAAAGCAAAACTCCAATGCCGATGGATATACTCTTCGCGGATCACATTTGACGAATCATGAAGCGGATTTGAACATCTGAAATTTGAGCGTTAAGAGACTAT
>DAIDDL010000096.1 GCA_027309085.1 Sulfobacillus sp. | reverse complement strand
CCGGTCTACCCGGCAACCGACCGTACGGAATTTTAGAGAGCCCGCAGGAAATCGGGCAGGGGGACGCACTGAGGCACTGTCAACCGAAAGGGACGGCCAACGGAGCGAGCGTCACCTACACCACGGCGCCTGCGGGCTACTCGACTCGAGCCTGATCCGGGGGAAGGCTCCGAGCGAAGCCATGTTTGATAGTGCCAATAAGGACGAAGGACACGTGGCCTTGGGGTTTCATGGGGCGGTCACGTGTTTTTCTCCCGAAAGAGCCCCGGACTGATTGGCCGATGCCTCTGGGGGAGCATTGACCCTGGACGGGCGGAGAAACTCTTTTCCATCCCCTTATCCTTCGGCGGCAGCCAGATGACCGGTCTTGATCCAGCCAGCAATATCCTCAATAACCCCGGTCGCTACGTGGCCTGGAATGGTATAGGTGGAGGGTGTCGCCCTGGTGCCTTCAGTCCAAATAAAACAATGGTTGAGGTGGGGATATTGCTTGAAGGTTACGCGTGGCAAGCCCCGGGCGGCGTTCTGCCACAAGCGGAAGTCTTCGGTGGTGACCTGATAGTCCGCCTGCCCCTGCAGGATTAATACTGGCATCGTCATGGCCTGCAGCATTTGGCCGGGATCGTACTGAGCCAAATCTCGCCAGTAACTGGCGGGTACCCCGAAAGGCGCTGCCATGCTGCCGGGGGTTTCGGCCGTGCCGGGAATTAACAAGGCCTGCTTACGCATGGCTGATAATGCTTGGCGAGTGTCTTCGGTAGTTTCCGGCAGGGTCAAAATATAGTCGATTTGCTCCACCATCACCGTTGCCAGAGGGCGGTAGGAGCCGGCCCAGATCACCGCACCAGCCAGATCAGCCGTGGCGGCCGCTATCCGCGGCATAAGGTATCCGCCCAAAGAATGGCCGAGGGCAAAAATGGCGTGGGAGTCAATCCGGGTGTCGGCGGCCAAGGTCTGGACGGCATGGCGTACATCCTCTACGGTTTCTTGCATGACAGTAAAGTCGGGCAGAGCCGTGACCTCTCCGGGGTACTGCCGTGTTCGCTTTTCATAGCGCAATACGGCCACTCCGCGGCTCGCCAACCCCCATGCCAAGTCAAGAAAGGGTTTGTTGGGACCTATCGACTCATCCCGGTCATTAGGTCCCGATCCATGGACTAAGACCACAGCAAGATGCGGGCCTGGGCCCCGCGGCATACTCAGAGTCGCCGGCAGCTTCCAGGGCATTTCGCCAATCTCGGTATCTTCCTCTGTGAACTCCGTGCTGGCAGACTGGATGCCGCTGCTCCGGAGGTCAAGGCCCATCAGCCACCCCTCCGCGTCGATTGCGGCAACAAGAGTCATGCTCCCCGACCGGCATTCCATTGGAATCGTAACCGTTTGCGGTCCGCTCGCGGGCAGGGTGCTGACGGGTACCCCGATGGTCACCACGGGCCCGCAGCGGTCAATTTCCGCCGTCCAGGCGGCCTGCAGGGCCTCGGAAGCCACCATTCCCCGCAAAGCGGGGGCAAACCGTTCGCGAATGTCCGCAAACCGTCCGGCGCGGGCCAGTTCGACCACCGCAAGACACGTTTTTTCCATTGGACTCGGCATAATCATCCTCCTATTCTAAACAGGCGCAGCGCGCTGATCCGGATGACGCCCTTCCGTACCCCCGGTCCTTCCTCCGCTTCTAGGGGGAGCTGGCGGCTGGGCCCTGCCCGTCCAGCGCGTGCGTATTCGCCATAGGGCTGGTCCATGGGGGTCCGGGGCATAGGCCGGGCTTGCTTAGTATTTCGGTATATTCCCTAATTTTGCACCCTGCCAAAGACGTTGTTTCCCAGTCACGGCCTCGCACCAATCCCCACACGGCTCCGCAGGTTTGTTCCACCCCAAACACCCTCACCGCCATTCTACTGCCAACTCGCGCGAGTCGGCAGTAGAATGGCGTCGGTGTCGCATATTTTACCCATCCAGATTTGAGAATTTGAACATTAAGGCGACCCGCTATATATCTTTACACCGGTCTTGTGCAGGCAGTGCCCTCTGGTGGGAGGAGTAATCAGGTCTGCCGCGGGCTCAAGGATGACCCGGACGGGCCGGGAGTGTTCATAGCCGGAAAGCCACAGCACAGGAAAACTGGATCGCGATTACGGCGCTGGTAACTTGGGCGCAGACCACCTGGCACGAGGCGGATGCCTCGCTGTGGGAATTTCGCGCAGATGATGACGTGTATACCCATTCCCGGATGATGTGCTGGGTCGCGCTGAAAGTCGGATCGTCTCTGGCAGACCATGTTATGCACGACGGCGCTCAGGCGCGAACATGGGATCTCGAAGCACAGACTGTAGAAAACGCCATCTGGGCACAGCAGCAAGCCAGTGGATTGCCATATTTTACGCAGGGAGCGCATCACCCCCAAATGGATGCGGCGCTCTTGACTATGGTTTTATATGGCTTCGTCGCATGGGACCAGCCGGTCTTTGCCCGCACCCTGAGCCAGATTGAAAGGGACTTGGTGCAAAATGACCGGGTATTCCGATACCGTCAGGACAATATGGGTCCCGCTCACTTTGCTTTTACCCTGGCGGGATTTTGGCTTGCCCGGGTTTATCTGCGGCTGGGGGAAACGTAGCGGGCGGATGCCCTCATTGACGCCCAAATAGCCGGGGCCACCACTCTCGGTCTCTTTGCCGAGCACACCGACCCTGACTCCCAAAAGCCGCATGGAAATTTCCCACAGCTGTTTCCCCATGCTGCACTCGTGACCACCCTGATGGAGCGGCAAAGGCAGAAAGAGGGCCAGCTTCCCGGATATGAGCAAGAGTTCCTGAGCAAAGCGCGTCCTGCAAAGTGACCGGGGCAATGCCACGGCACGATGGACCGTTCTGTTGCTGTCTAGCAGTACAATATTGAGAGGTCCGCTCGAGGCTGACACGGTATCCCGTAAGGAACCGTTAGGGGAAGGTGCGACGATGAAGAGATTTTCAGCATGAGGTTTCAGCATAGCAGCATTGGCTGGGGTAATCGTTCTGGCCGCAGGGTGCGGGGCGGGCGGTTCGGCCAGTGGCGGGGCATCCACCCAGACCCAGAGCCTGCCTGCGGTTCCACACAGTCCCAACCCGGCATCGTTCATGAAATTCAACGCCTCCCGGAAAACGGCGACGCTGACCGTGGATGCGGATTACAACAACGAGAACGGCGGATTTGATTTTGACGGCTACTCCTTCGGCGAGTTGACCTTTCGCATGCCCGAAAACTATCACGTGACCGTGAATTTCACGAACTACGGCAGCATGCCCCATTCCGTCGGGCTGGTCAGAGCTGGGGCCAACAACCCGGCAGGGCCGGTAATCCCGGGAGCTGCGGTTCCGCAGCCATTAGCCGGATTGCAGCCCGGGGGTTCCGCCACGTTTCACTTTGAAACCCCTGCGGCTCCCCGCCATTATGAGCTGGCGTGCCTGGTGCCGGGGCATATCGGGGTCGGCATGTATGTGAATTTCGATGTAGTGAAGGCCGCCCAGCCCTCAGTGTATGTCGGAAAGTAAGGGGCCGAGGGTGGTCCTAGTCCCATCCTGTGGGGAGATCATGGTCGGGAAGACTGAGCCGGTTTTCCCCAACAAATGCTGCAACAGGGGAACTGCTGGCAGATTACGGCGCCCGTCAGGCTTTTATAAGTAGCGGCGAAAACTCCCTCGGTTGACCTATGGGGATGCAAGCCTGACTGCAGGTCACGTCTTTTGCGGAGAACATTTTCATGGAACAGGCTGAAAGCGCCGTTCCACGCCATAACATCAATGGGATCGGACCGAGCCTTCGGGGAGCGGATGGAGAACACGCCACCGTTATGAACCGGGAAGCCCCCGGCTTTCGTGGGGAGTCGTCACTGAGCTTGGGAGTGGGGCAATGAGATCAGTGGGACAATCTCGGTTGCGGTCCCGACAATTTTGTAGGGAATCACGGGAGAACCTTCAGGTAACCCGCGTCTTTGGTAGTCAACCCAGATTCCGCGGATTCCCAATTTTTGGGGAGCAGCGACTTCCCAAATGAGGTTATCGCCAATCATCCATACGTCCTCAGGAGGAAGTCCCAGCGCTGCCAGAGCCCGCTCGTAGATTTCCCTATCGGGTTTGCCTACCCCGCACTCCTCTTCTATGCAAATAGCTGTGAAGAACGGCTCTAGATGAAAACGGCGAATTTTTTCGCGCTGAGTTTTCGATTCGCCGTTGGTGACCAAAACCAAAGGAATATTTTGCTTCTGCAAGATGCGCAATGTTTCTACAGCTCCCGGCACTGGGCGGATCTGCTCGTCACGGATCCGCCCATAAGTGGCGGCGATGGTCGCGGCCAGATTGCCATCAGGCACATGCAGCGAACTGAGGGCCGCGAGGACAATGTTCTGCCGGGTGCGGTCGAGGTGCAGCCTGCCCGTGCGGTGGCGGTCTGGGTCGCTCCAGAACACCCGGGCCGTGTCCTTAATGGCGTTTTTGAGTACCCGGCTGTCTATGTTGGGTAGTTCGCTTGAAATCTGGTGTAAAGTCTGGTCCCAGCTGATATCTGCGACGGCATCGAATGTCAAGATGGTGTCATCCAGGTCCCAGAGCATGCCTCCCGGCAGCAAGGCCACAACCCCATTCCTCCTTACGATTTTGCACTATGAACAGCTCAAGGCCCTTTCATGTTATGGCGTGCAGCCGGGTTTGGTTAAAGACCGGACGAGAACTTCTCGAGCGTAGTATGTTGGCGCGGAATTTATGGCTGCCTCATTTGTGCCGAGCACAAGGGGCCTTGAATGGCAATAATCCGGCTGTACAGACGAATTACTGCCGCACGGCATTTGGGGCGCCATAATTGGTTCCTACAAGGGTCTCCCCAACGCGTGGCAAACGCGCCTGGTACGGGACGCTCTGGCCTGATCATACCGGAGAATTTCTGTTTTGGCTACAAATAGCGGAGAATACGCCGCGGGCAAGCGATATCCTTCCAATTAGACTTTGGTTGACCGCGCCATAATTCCTGTTCACGTCACCGTGGGAAGCTTCTGCGTTTCTGGTTATGAGTGGGAGCGGTACCTTGCCTGGCACTAAGGAGCTTGCACCAGCGGCGTCAGGAGGCGCACCTGAGATGTCCGGGCGTGGCCAAGATACGGCAAGCGAAACCCCGCTTCGATGGTTTTCAAGAGATTGTAGTGGTCGGCCCAAAGCGCGATGTGGCGGGGTTTTGTCATGCCGTGGATGATGACAATCAATGGGACCGAGCCCCCGCCTACCGGCACACCCAATATTCGCGGCGATTGCGGACCCGCCATAAGCCATTCCTTCCAGGCCTGGAGCTGGAAGATGCGCGTGGGCGTCTGCGCCTCATCCCATGTGATGAAGATAACAGAATTCTGGGTCCAACTGGGAGAGTGCATAATCTCGGGGACAATAGTCGCCAAAAAGTGATTGCCCATCTTTTCAAGACGGGTGGGGTCGTTTGCTGGGCAGGCTTGCGAACCGCCTGGCTGCCCATGCATGTCGTCGCACAGATTCGGGGTAATCCATACAAACTCTGGAACCGTTCCCTGCTGGAGTTCCTTCGTCAGCGTGGTGAGCGGGACCACATGCTTGGCGCTGTGGCGAGCGATTGCCGGAAACAGCATGAAAGGGTCATGTTTTTTGGCGTAGAGAGCGTTTTTGGGCATAGCGGTGGGATTGGTGCCTCGGGGTTCGGGATACCAATTGCCGCGGTATCCCGGCCAGGGCAAACTTTGCATGACACCTTGCCAGCTGATATGGCGTTGGTTCATTTGCCCAGCCAGCGTCGGCCCCTGAAAACTCTGATCCGGGTTGTCGCTATGGGTGCTGTGCGTGGTGCCCGAGAGAAGGGCTAGGTAATTGGGCAGGCTCACATGGGTAACGCCAAAATACTGTGAATCGTAGCCGTAGCGGTCCACAAGCTGGTGAATATAGGGAGAGTCTCCGGGCGTTAGCGCGCTGATCGAATGATTCTCCATGACAATCAAAAACACGTGTGAGAATCGCGGCACCCGGCCCGAGACTGTGGGCACGGCAGACGCGGGACGGATGGTGAGATACGCATACAGTATTCCGCAGATCGCCGCTAGCGCAGCCGCCACAATTGCCAATCCCCTGAGACGCTTCATGCATTGGCCTCCCATTTAGTGTAGATGCAGACGGCGTACGTCATACGGAGCGAAGATTGGCGGTAATCGAGCGGGACGGCCGGTTCCGAGGCCAAGACCTGCCCGCGTACGGGATTCAGTGCCGCATTGAGCATAGGAAACCATGATCCGGTATAGGCGTTGGTGGCGATAACGACCCGGGTCGCCGACAACTGGAAATCTGAGCCCAACAGGGTGATGCCCTTGGCATCTTCCTCGTAATGTTCCACCGCAGTGTGCGCAAATACCCGGACGCCATGGGCTTGAGCTTCCGACAACAGGGCGGTAATGAGTTTCAGCGGGTGCGCCATCCCGTCGCTGGGGAAGTAGGCGCCAAGACCGTATCCAAGGTTTTGCAAGGAAGCCGGCTGCTCGCGTTTTTCGAGAAGATATGCTGGGATGCCAGCCTCTTGGAAAAGATCAACGGTAGATTCAATGACAGGGTTCTCGCCCAAATCACCTCCCAGGTAGAGACTGCCAGTCTGGCGGTAGTCAAGATCATACTGCGTCCGTAGAGGTTCCAGCCACTCAAAGGTGCGGCGCGTTAAAAGCAGGAATTGTAGGGCTGCCTGGGTGCCGATAAGGCGGCTGGCTTCCCCGAGCAGTTGGGCAGGGCCCTGGAGGAAAAGGCCGTCATTGCGCCCGCTTGCGCCGAATCCCGGGAATTCGCGTTCCACTACTGTCACTCGCAGACCGCTATCTCGCAGCCAATAGGCAAGCCAGCAGCCTGTATAGCCGCCCCCAACAATGGCGATATCAGTGTCATGGTGTCCCTGTAAGGCTGGCAATGACTTCGGCGCCACTATTTGCCAGTAGCTGTGCATCCGAATTCCTCCTGTCCACTATCTTCTCCATCATACGCAGTCCAACACTACGGGGCCAGCGGGTCTTACGGAGTTCTTTTCTGTGCGGTCTCTCCGAGCAATGCCGTGAAATGAATGCGCCGGGGGGCACTCAAGCAAATACGAGCTCTCATAGTTTTGGAAAATCTACTCAAATTTGACGAGTGGCAGATAATTCGCATTGTTTTTGTGATAGCATCAGGTTCAACCAGATAATGGCTGATGGAGAAGCATTCACGGCCAGTGGTTGGCAACCTGGGAGGGAGAGGCTGTATGCGATATCCCTTGCGGCTCGGGCGGTCGGGGGGGCTGTAGCGTTAGCCGGGTGTGGTGCCAATTCGCAGGCATTCTTCTGCCTACACGGGCGGGACAGCCGTCGTGGCACTGTCTCCACAGTCCGCGCCCAATTGGTTTTTCCCTGTCCTGTCGCTCGCTGACTACTCGGACTTAAACACGCAGGTGGAATCCATGCTCTATGAGCCCGCTGATATACATCAACCAGTCCGATCAAGTGGATTACCAGCGGTCATTGGCCACCAGCATTGTTCCCAGCGACAATGACCAGGTGTATACGGTCACCTTGGGCAACAAGTACCGGTGGTCCAATGGCAAGCCAGTGACCGCGGATGACGTGGTGTTCACATGGAATATCATGAAGGCAGCGAGCGGAACCAATCCTTCCCTGCCCTGGGGCTATGGGGGTGAGGGAATCGGCGGGGTCCCCTCTATATGGTCGCATGTGGCGGCAAAGAATGCGCACACTGTGGTGATCACCCTGACAAAACCCACAGACCCGACGTGGTTCATCCATAATGGGTTGGCCCAGATTATGCCAGCCCCGTCCTCTGTGTGGAATAAGTACCCTCATAATATGATCCGTGAACTGAAGTACATCCAAAGTCTGGCCAATTCCCCGAAGAATGCCGCATATCATGTGGTGGACGGCCCCTATGCTCTCAAGTCGATGGAGCCAAATGCTTCTTGGGTGTTTGTGCCCAACGCGTCATTTGGCGGGCATAAGTCTTCACTGAGCCAGGTGATTTTGCAATATGAAACGTCTCCGTTCTGATGGATTTATCCAAGTATGATCATCGTTGAGCAATTGATCAAGTAGGGACCATCTTCCTGCTTCATC
>DAIDDL010000095.1 GCA_027309085.1 Sulfobacillus sp. | reverse complement strand
GCCGCAGTAGACCCCGCGCTGCAGGGCGAGGGCAATGCGTTCGCGAATCAAGGCCCGCTCACACTCCGCAAAAGTGCCCATGACCGAGAGCATTAGCTGCGCCAGGGGGAGTCCTGCTCCGTAACGATCAGGTGCTCTTGGACAAACTCCACGGCAATGCCCCGCTACGTGAAATCCTGCACGAGGCGCCGCAGGTCATCCAGGTTGCGGGCCAACCGGTCCATGCTGTGTACCATGACCGTATCCCCCTCTCGCACAAAAGCGAGCAGTTGTTCCAGTTGCGGCCGCTGCACATTTTTCCCGGAGGCCTGATCCGTAAAGACGCGGTCCACCGGCACGGCCTCCAGCTGGCGGAGGGCATTTTGATCCCCGCTGCTGACGCGGACATACTCGATCCGATGCCATGGGATGAGAGCCCCCTTTTTTCTGGCAAAGTGTCAGGAAAAATTCTATGACCCACAGGGAGAGATGTCAAGAAAGGCCGTTTGGGACCCTAGTCTGACGGACTTTTGGGGGTCTGCCTGACGTCCAGTTAGGGTATACGTCAACAGTACAGTTTAAAAGTTTAAAACGCGTCCAAACTGCCAGAGCTTGGCTCATGGCGGAAAAATCACGAATCGTTGCCATACCCCATAATATGGACGAAGGACGCTCTCTCTGCTCGCATTTAAATGCGGCTGTCGGACTATCGGGCAGTCCTCTCTGAGGACCGTGGCGCCAACTAAATGACTCCCCCCATACCGCATAGATTCCGTTGTCGGCAATGGCTAGCACGGTATAAGCGTGCCGAGACCGGACGTATTCAGGATAAGTGCCAGACCATGCAAACCCGCTGCCAAAAGGGACAGTCACCGTATCTACGATGACTGTCCCGAGGTGAACCAGGTCGGGATGCGTGTAATGTTCGAGAGCAACATTATTAGCCCACCAGGCCGCACCATCCATGCCAACATCAGGCTTAGGGCGGAAGAAGAACGTGATGTGATGGTAGGGCGACCAATCACCTATGGACCAAATAGTTAAGGGCCGCGCGTTGATAAACGATGCGTTAAACTGGAAACTCACGCGAGGTTCACGGTGCCATAGATGCCCATTGATAGTCAATACCGCTGGTTCTCGCATTAGTACACCCTTTCGACACTAAATCCACCGGAAGAATTGACCGAATTTCCGACGGGTTCTGCCATCACATAGCCACTGTCGTTAATTAAGACATCCTGCCAATAGTTTTCAGTGTTTAACAGTCCACTACCAGTATTCCACATATTTTGACAGTCAGTGAAGTTAATATCACCAAAATCGGGGAGAAAAGATCCATTCTGCTCCACCTCATATTCTGCAGAACTTCCATTGTAATCTGGGGTAGCATTGGTAAAAGAATCGTAAGCACCGGTTGTAGTATTCTCAAGATAATAATATGTTTGCCCGTTTCCAGAGGCGGGCCCATGCGGGGGAGAAAAAGACGCAGATGGCGCGCCTCTTTGGCATTAGCCGCGAGACGGTCTATCAGTATTTGCGCGGGTGACAGAGCCGCGGACTCGCTCCCCATCCCCGCAGGTGTCTCCTCCTCCTAATTCGATTTCGTGGAGAGCATCAGGTGGCGACACATTCCTCCGTAGAAACGCGGCGTACAGCGGTCAGCATCAATTAATCGATGACGCCGTCGTGGCTCTGGGTATCGGAATTATCGCCCCCCCTCCGTTGATCGAGGTAATCGTCATCTTAACGAGAACCGCTTCTGCCTGAGGGGTTGGTGGGCTCACCGCCTTGCCATTCACCACCAGTTGCGATGGGGCTAAGACTTGCCTCACAGCCACAGTAATATGCGCCGCCCCAGCCGTATTGGCTGGCGGTAAGGTCCCGATACCTGGGACAAAGGTCGTGGAGATCACGCCTGATGGGCTACTCGAAGGCCTGGTCGATACCGTCGCGGGAACGGTGGTGCTGGTTGGCGTAGCACTGCTGGGGGATGGTGACGTTGTAGTAGGAGTCAGGGCCGATACCGACGCCGATGGCTGGGAACTCCGACTGGTGATGGTATCGGAGTGATGCAGCGAACTGCCCGCATTCGCTGTAACGGTGCCGCAACCCGCCAAGAGCGCGGTGCCGATTAGGGCTAATGAGCTGAGTCCAAGAGGTTTTGGCATGATAAATGTCCTCCGTTCGGTGAAAGACTACACGGTTGTGTCGTAATAATAACGCCGAATCACCGCATGGCGTTGCAGGGCAGTTCACCCCCCATTACGACGAAATACGTTGGCACCAACAAAGGGGCTAAAGAAGACATGTTGCCTCATCACGCACACCTCCCCGCAATTGAAGAATTATTTGCGTTAGTGCGCCCTTCTTGCGGGTACCTCCCCTGCCTTTGCAAATGAGAACCGGACATCTTCCATCATGGTGCGCAGGAGCGGCTGCTCCTGGGTTGGGACGTATCCCATAATCAGAATGGTGTGTGTTCCATTGGCAATCATCTCCAACTGTCGCACCTGATGGCCGGACATGGCCTCTCCGACATGGCTTAACAGGCGCGCATGAGTCACCATCGGCCGGAGATGCATCCAGTGCGCCGTTGGGCCCATGGATCTCTGCAGTATTTGCCGCAACGGCGTATGGACATTTTGGATACTCACGCCATACCCTACCGAGGCCGAACCGATGGTCTGTCGCGATCCCCAGCTCACCACCTTAGAGTCTGGGCTGGAACCCCAAGAATTGGAGATGGGGATCCACACCCGACGAATCGATCCTCCACTCACAGGCGCTGAGATCCAGTGCAGGCCCGGGGAAATGGCCGGTAATGTGCTCCAATAGTGTTCGGTTTGGCGAAAGGACTGTTGGCGCACCACGCCGTTCTCCCATGGGGTGGCTACCCCCGTTCCAGAGACCAGCTTCAACCATCCGCCCCCGAGGATGAGTGCGAGGGCAATCACCAGCGCGGCCGCCGTCCACCCAATCTGTCGGTTGGACCGCTTGCGGGGTTGACGAACCTGCGGGAGGGTTTCGTCAAAAAAACGTTGCCGATCGAAGTGTACATCCTGAGCAAAGTGTGGGGGTCCATAGTCTCCAATTTGGTCACGGAGAGCACGATCATCAAACGTCGGCGGTACTTTATGGTTCATCGGTCGCTCCTTCCCCATGCCTGGGCAAATCGTTGACGGCCTCGGTGGAGACGCGTCCGCACGTTCGTCTCCGAAAGATGCATCATCTGAGCAATTTGGGATACCGAGTAATCTGCATAATAGAATAACCAGAGACATTCTTGATCTCGTGCCAATAAGTGGTCGAGGACCTCGTAGACGGCCAGACGTATGGCGGTTTGCGCTTCAAACGATTCCAATACGGGCTCTTGTGTGACCCGAGACTGAGGGTGGGAATGTGACGGCGTCCCATGTCGCGCACGAAGTTTTTCGTCACCGTCATGAGCCAAGCCACCGTTAACGGCCGATCGGGATAATCGCGATGCTGCAGATATAATCGCATAAACGCCTCTTGCGCGACATCCTGGGCCATGTCACGGTCGCGGGTCAACTGAAAAGCCAGTTGCGTAATCCGCGTACCCCATCGGTCAATCCAGTCTTCCAGCCAATCGTGTTCTTCCGAGCGTAACATCGCCGTCCTCCTAATCTATAGAAGAAAACGTCATCACGTCGGGAAACGTTACACTGCGGATCAATGATTTCCTGTCATGCATAAATCAGGCGCAGAGGACAAAAGGCGGTTCCTGTCCACGGTTTCTGACGGTGTAAAATTGTCGAGGGAAAAGCGTTCATTAAGAGAAGGAGCACCACAATCGATGCTTCTTCTCTTAATGAACTATATATGCGGCCATAAAGATTTATAAATGCAAGCCGCCGTGGCAACTGGTAAATTTTGTCTGACCAATCCCTCGAGAATTCGCTATGGTACATTTATCCATATTTTAACGGGAGGAATGTTCCATGGGCATGGTTCCAAAGGAGGTGGCGGCGGTCTCGCCACCTCCCCTACGCTTGTCGGCGCTCGAGAATCGCCATCGGAAGGATTTAGGTCTGGTACAAGTCGCGATGCGGCACACCCCCAGCCGATGGCTGTTTCAACGCTATCAAGCGGTTGCGCTGGTCCTCCAAGGCTACCCGTATTCCGCAGTGAGCCAGATTATCGGGCGATCTCTCGCGACCATCTCCCATTATATCCAACCCTACCGCCGCGGGGGCCTCGCGGCCTTGGCGCCGCGGCATTCTTCTGGGCGGCCTCATCACCTGACCGCCGAGCAAGAGCACACCGTGGCGGAGATTGTCACCCACCAGACCCTGCAAGACGTCGACTTTCCTGCGGAAATGAATGGGACGGCGCCGCTGGTGCGGCGCTTCATTAAGGATCGGTTTGGGGTCACGTTCTCCGAACGTGGCGTGCGCCACCTGCTCTATCGTCTGGGATTCGCGTGCACACGCCCCACCTATACGTTGGCGAAGGCGGATCCCGAGAAGCAAGCCGCCTTCCGCGAAACTTTTGAGAAGCAACGCCAACGCCTCCTGCAGGGCGACATTGACCACATCCTCTTTGAGGATGAATCGATGATTCGCGATTACTAAGCCATCGGCCGTACCTGGTTTCCGAAAGGTCAGCAAAAGGTGATCCCCACCTATGGGAAGCACTGGGGTGACAAGTTGCTGGGCACCTTGGATTATGAGAGCGGCGAGATCCTTTGTCGGCATGCGACCCAGTATGATGCCAAAGAATTCCTCGATTTTCTCCAGGAGATCGTCGACCATTATCCCGGAAAACGCCTCGTGCTGATTTTGGATAATGCCCGCATTCACCACGCGAAGCTGATTCAGTCATTCCTAGCGGACCACCGGGAGACGTTAACCCTGCTGTTTTTGCCGCCCTATAGTCCTAAACTGAATCCGATCGAAGGCTTATGGGGCTGGCTGAAATCCTCCGTCATTTACAACGTGTTTTTTAAGTCTGTGCAGGCCATTATCGCCGCGGTGGACACCTTCCTCGCCACGATCAGCCAGGATCCGATGACCATCATCGATCGTCTCTGCGTCCGGATTTAACGGCACCCACCCACCATATGTTCTCGCCCACCGACACCCCTTCCCTGGCTAGGCGGCATTGCCATGTCCGCATAGGGCTGAGTCCAGTGCCAGTCTGGCGCCGACTAATCGCCTCAGGCCTTCGATGCCTATCCCCATCCGTCCTCATCAGGGTCGTCGCGGCCTTCAACGCAAATAAACCCTAACCCATGTGTTCTAAATTGTAATTTGTGGCATTATATGACTATTACTTTTATAATTCTTTATGACCGGATATATAGTCTGTTTGCTACAGTCCAAGTCGAAATGGACAAAGGCCCACGGTGTGCCGCGAGCCGCAGGATTGTGGCGAACTCGTCGGCCAGCTGCCCGAAGACTCCGGCCCGACAAGTTCGTAATCAGGCAACCCACCGTTGCGGTCCAATGGAGCCACGCCACCATAACAAGAGACGCATGCCATGAGGCAGGCGTCCTTGACAACCAATCCATACAAACAATCCCATGGTCACCACCAATGTAAGCTCCTGCCAAGGAGCGCCTCATCCCCCACACCCGGCATCATCCGCCGGATTTGCGCAAAACTCGTCGTCGCTTTATATTGCAGTCTTCGACAAGGGCCGACTATTTCCTGCTCCCGACTACCAAATGTTTTATTCCTTTGAGGGCACACCGCCTAACAGTCCTGATACCAATGTTATTTGCGCCCTCCCAACGGCCGCGTGGGCTCCGCCCGGGTTATCCCAACTTCAGTGATTAGGGTCGATAGATCAAGGACCACCAACCCATATGATTGCCGACGTGAATGATGGCGGACAGGCAGAGCAACCCCATAACCCCACCAAGTACCGTCAGGGCGGTCGGGTTGGTCTGCCACCGCCTTAGACTGCTGACCGATAAATACCCGGCACCGATAGCCATGCCGGCCCAACCCACGACAGCGTTCCACCCTATGGGACCCTGCATGATTTATTCCTCCTATCTGATCCGGCCCATTCCCCTCGTCGTTTGTCCCCCTGCATGCCGTTGCCCCCTTGACCCTTTGCCACCCACAGGTCTTCGTGACCGACTCCTTGTCATCAACGCCCCCGATCACCGTGAGGTCTTCTTGCCTATCGGCTCAGTATGCCGGCAGGTAGGGAAATTCGCACACCCCCAAAAGGATCCCCGCGCCCCGGTCCGCTCCACCAAATAGCCTTGACACTGGGGACAGCGGCGAGGATTCTGCTGTTTGTGCTTAATTTAGATGCCGCAAAGCTGCTGGTATTGCCTGTCCGAAAATAGACGCTTACAATGGCCGTACCGAGTTATTTTACCCGAGGAAAGGAGAAAGGCCTGGGTTCTTGGATACTGACGGTATCCCCCAGGCCTAGCAAATCCACACATGGTCATTATAGCGCATTATACGTTGGAGGAAGACCCTCAACGCGGGGTTTTTTGTTCGGAGTGCGGAATCGGTCCCGTGCCCTATCTGCGCCGGCCCCTTAGGGGTGATCGGCAGTCGTAAGCGGACGCGCCGTCTGGCGAGCGGCGTACGGACGGTGTTGATGATCCGGCGCCTCGGCTGTCCTGTGTGTGATCGGATTCATCATGAACTCCCGGATTGTCTCGTGCCATATAAACGCTATGATGCGGAGAGCATAGAAGCGGGGATCCTGGAGGGGAAAGCCTCGGCAGTGGCCGCCGATGAATCCACGATCGCCCGCTGGCGCCGCTGGTTTGCCGCCTGGGCCGTCTACGCGGTGGGGTGCTTGCGGGCCTTGCAGGCCCGCGCGGGGTTGCAGCGAATACAGGATGCACGTGCCGCCTGTGTTCCTGCCGTACTCGGGGAGTTGAGTCTGTGGGTGGGCGATGCGGCCCACTGGCTGGCACGTGTTATCCGTCCCATCGCGAATGCCCATCTGTGGTGGACAGACCCGTTTCGCGTGGATGTCCCGCCGCCGGTCCCGTAATATCGGGGACAGGAGGTGAAACACATGTCAGATCAGGCCAAACGGGACACCCTTGCCACGCTGCGCTTCCAGTGGGTGGCACCGCTCCTCGCCGAAGGACTGGACGCCGCCCAGATCCGGGTGCGTCGTGAGGAAATTTGTGCGCAGACGGGTCTGTCCGAACGGACAGTACGCCGATATGTCGCCCAATACCGGGCTCAAGGATTCGCGGGATTGCAACCGCGCCCGAAAGCGTCTCGGCGATCCGAAGACGCCGTGCCCGAAGCGTTGGTGCAAGAAGCGATTCTCTTACGGCGGGAAGTGCCGCGGCGCAGCGTGAGTCAGATTATCCAGATTCTCGAATGGGAAGGTCGGGCGGTGCCCGGCCAGATCAAGCGGAGTACCTTGCAAGAGCGCCTGACGTCCAGCGGGTACAGTGCCCGTCAGATGCGCTTGTATACGGCCAATGGCGGCGCCGCGCGCCGCTTTCAAAAGCATTCCCGCAATGCCTTGTGGCAGAGCGATTATCCCGATTTTTTTATTATCCCGACTTTCGTAGGAATACTGCCTAGCCATCGGCTTTTGGCCAGCGATGCTTAGACCAAAGTCGGGATAACCATTCTATACACAACGCCGATAATGAAGGGACAGGCCATGGCCTGAATTTCCTGAGGGAGGGCGTTGTTGAGATGGAAATTTTGTTGGAGGACCTCATTGATCGCGTGCTAGGAGCACTTGGCCAACTGGGCTTGTCCGAAAGTACCATTCAATCGTATGCGAACAGTGCCTATGGCCCGATGAGAACCTATTGCGCAAGCCACGAAACGACGGGGTACGAACCGACCGTGTTGAATGCCTTTCTCATGACCCAGAAAGATCGTCTCGCAAGATCGGAGATATCGCAGAGACATTTCAGAAAACTGCGTAGAGCCGTGCTAATGATCCATGATCTGCACGAGCACGAAGCCCTCCAAGAGGCCCGGTATGACTCGGGCTCCCACTACCAAGTCAGCGAATACTTCAATCGGTGTCTGAACCCGTTTATTGAGGCGCAAGCTGTCAGCCAAGGGACCCTCGCCGGGCTCAAATCCATCGTGGTACAATTTCTTTGCCACCTGGAACGCACTGGGCACCGTGATTTCCGCGCCCTATCCGCTGGCGATGTGGAGGACTTTCTCCGGATGGCCGCGGATACCCATCAGGGTAGTATGCAAAATGTCGTGGGTGCCCTGCGGCTTTTTCTGGACTACCTGAGATCGCAGGCCTTGGTGTCCAGAGATTTTCGGGTAGGTAGAACGCGGCCTCGAGGCTTGGCTGTTTTAGCGAGTGTCTCTTGGGCCGCGAGGGTAGGTAAAGGAGAGCCTCGGGGCTTGGCCGTATTGGCGAGTTTCCCTTGAGCGTCTCCTGGTAGGTAGAACGCGGCCTCGAGGCTTGGCTGTGTTAGCGAGTTTCTCTTGGGCCGCGAACCCCCTCAGAACCG
>DAIDDL010000094.1 GCA_027309085.1 Sulfobacillus sp. | reverse complement strand
ACCTTTACCTTAAGCATTGCCGATGCGCGGGGCCGATGGGGCGAGACCGGTGAAACGGGATCGCTCGACGCCTTACTCACCATCCTCATAGAGCAATTTGGTTTCGTGTTGGTAGATTGGTCCTAACGTGATGGGCGGCTCATCACCGTCGCGGAAAAAGACAGATCTGACATCGAAAAAGGGAACGAACTTCCGGAATGGAGTACTATTGTGCGCGGCAAGGCTGGACCTTCGAGGGGGTCGCCGATCTCGGGTCGGGGATGCACGACCATAAAAAGGGCCTCAAAAAACTCCTGGATGACATCCTGGCCGACCGGATCGGTCGGCTCGTGATCACCTACAAGGACCGTCTGTTGCGCTTCGGCACGGCACTGATATTCGCCCTTGGCGAGGCCAAGCACGTGGAAGTGGTGATTCTCCACCAAGGGGAGGACCCCACGTTCGAAGAAGAACGGGCTCCGGATGTCTTGGAACTCATTACGGTCTTTTCGGCTCGGCTTGATGGCAGCCGTTCCCGGAAGAATCCAAAACTGCTTGACGGGGTGAAACACTCCGTTCAGGAGGCGTCGTCGTGATTATCGCCCACAAAATTGCGTGGGATCCCCACGATGTGCCGGAGACATCCTTTCGCCAGGCGGCGGGCATCGCCCGTTTTGCCTACAATTGGGCCCTAGATCCATGGCAGCCACAATACGCAGCATGGTAAGCAGATCCTACCTGGCCCAAACCGTCAGACGCCGCGCTGCGGCGTCAACTCAATGCCATCAAGGGCGACGTGTTTCCCTGGATGCTCGCGGTCACCAAAAACGCCCCGCAGATGGCGATTATCCACTGGGGTCAAGGCGTTTCAGAATTTCTTCGCGGGCCGTGCGGAATATCCGACGTTCAAGAAGAAGGGCCGTCATGATAGCTGTTCGCTCACGAATGATCAATTCACCGTCAAAGGACGGAAGGTGCATATGCCGAAGCTTGGGTGGGTGCGCCTGCACGAACCCTGGCGATTCATCGGCAAAGTGCTCGAAGGCACGGTCTCCCGAACGGCGGATCGCTGGTTTCTGAGTGTGACCGTCGAGATGCCCGATCCCCCCAGCGTCCGCCGCGAAAACCAAGCGGTAGTGGGCGGGGTGGACTTGGGCGTGTCGGCGTTGGCCCCGCTCTCCCCCGGCGAAAAGATCGGGGGGCCGCAAGCCTATGCGGCGGCCATGAAGACACTGCGCCGGTTGTCCAAACAGTTCAGCCGCCAGATGGAAGCCGCCAAAGTCCGCGCCGGGCTTCAGCCCGGCCAGCCCAGCCCGAAAGGGATGCGCATGCCCTGGTCAGCGAACATGCGGAAAACCCCACGGCGCATCGCCCAGATCGCGAATATCCGGGCGAATGCCTTGCGCCCCCTCACGACCGATCTGGTCGAGCGCTTCGATGGCATCGTCATCGAGGATCTCAATGTGGCCGGCATGCTCAAAAATCACCCGCTGGCCCGGGCGATGGCCGACATGGGCTTTGGCGAATTCCGCCGCCTGTTGGAATACAAGGCGGCGCAACGGGGACAGACGGTGGTGGTCGTGAGCCGCTAGTATCCCAGCAGCAAAAGGTGTTCGTCGTGTGGATACAAAATGCCGAAAATGCCGTTTGCGGGCGGGAGTGGACCGGCCCAGCATGCCAACGCATCACGACCGCGACGTCAATGCGGCGATGAATTTACGACAAATGGCCGAGAGTTCGATGGGCGGCTGCCCATCCGTGTCTGCCTAACGGCAGACCTGCTCGGTGACAGCTTGCAGAGTGTCCGCCTGTGGATGACCGGCCAATGGCCCTAAAAAGCAGTGGCACGATGAAGCACGAAGGTGGCAACAGGATGATCATTTGCCTAGCAATGATCAGACTTGGATAAGTCCATCAGAACGGGTCAGCCATCAAACAGGAAGCGGAGACCAATGATGTTGCCGATTGTCGTGGAAATGCCAAGAGGGATCATGAGGATGCGGGTGGACGTCGGTGTCATGCTGAACGCGGTTTACAACCCGAAGATGAACCTTTGCTGCCCCGGCGCCTGAAAAGCGCTGGGGCTCTTTTTGCTACAGCCTCTGAACGGTCCAAAAGGGCAGGCAAATGGGGCATTTTGGCCCTATGCGCGAGGGAATATTTTCCGTATGGTCAAGGTGACGGTCAGCAGAGAATGAGAGTCGGCGCAGGCGGGCACTGCTAGGAGCCAGTACAGGCTGGCGCTTTGGGCGGCCGAATACAACATAAAAGGATGGGTGTGCCGTGATGAACCGCATTGTGGTGGCGATTAATGGGTCGCCGGCGTGCATGGAAGCTCTGGATGTGGCAGCGAATATGATTGAGCCGTCAGGAACTGTGCTGTGCGTCGATGTCGAGGATATCATGTCCTTTTACCGGGAGTATGCCGTGGATACCTACGACGGGGAAATGGCTGAAGACTCGGAATTCTTTAGGAGAGAATGGAACAAAGAAGCCCGCCAGATTAAAGAACAGGTGTTGAAGAAAGCGGGAGAACACCATATGGCGGCGGAGTGGCATATTCTGAAGCTCCAGCCGGGGAAGGGCGGGCCGGCGGAGGCTCTGTATAAATTTGCTCTCAGAGAAAAGGCTGAGGCGATCTTGGTGGGCCAGCATAGGGGGTCACGGGTGGTGGAAGGGCTTTTGGGAAGTTTCCCACACTGGCTTGTGACCCACAGTACGCTGCCGGTCGTGGTGGTGCCCCCGCCTCAAGGAGAGGCGGCAGCCAAAACCCCTAGCCGTCACATGCCGTAATTTTGAGCCGGCAGGAATGGAACCAATAGTTTGAAGGAGGGATGAGTGATGTCAGCGGAAGACGAAACACGCCGTCATGCCAAGGAAACATGGGAAGCTGTGGATTCTGAGGAGGTGCCTCCGGAGGAGGACAAGCTGCCTGAAGGGGCCCACCGGACCCCTCCCAAAGGGTATCCGCAGGAGCGGAGCGCTTATGCTATTCCAGATTGGTATGCGTTGCCGATTGATACCCCCGAACACGCCCGCAATGCGGCCAGCCGGTTTCCCCAAATGGATGTCTACGACACGCTGTCCGCAGAGGACCGCAAAATTATTTGGGACCGCATTGTTGATGCGGAGAGGAAGTTTGGCATCGAGCCGGGGCCGGAAGTTCTGAGAAGGGCGGGGCTTAGGGAATAGGTCTCGCCGCAATGCGGGCGCGGACCGTTGGAGATTGGCGCAACGGTCCGCGCTGTTTTGGTGGGTTTAGAGAAATAGCAAAGTACGCCGCAAGGGTACTTCGCCTCTTGCGGCGCTGTTTGGTCTTGAATTTTTGCGGAAAATGAGTATGCGCAGGTCTTCAGCGTGCGTGGGTCAGTTTGTCGAGACAGGGCTCGCAGTACATCTGGCCCTGGTGATTGTGCGCATAGCTCGTGACAACCAACTCCCCGCATGAGGCGCACTGTACGGCGTCGAATACTTCGGGTGACTTGTCGAAGGGGTAGCCGCTGAATTCCTGAAGGTCAAAAATCTCGGTCCAGGGCCTGGTCAGCACATCGTCAATCAGCGGTTCCACGACGGCGGGGTCGAGTTGGTAGGGCGGGACGCCCTGAGCCCGGAGCTTGAACATAACGCCCGCGCATTCCCCTTCTTAGGCGATAGCCAAGAGGGGGAATGCGCGGGCCAGCCCGCAGGGCTAGACAGCCCTAAATTTTTGTTCTACTATAAGGGCATAGGGCCGGAACGGTCCGAATCGACGCCTGGGGAGATCCAGCATAAGACGCACGCAGCCTAACGGCTCGGCGCAGCGGTCGTAGAACCAGGAACTTCCGGGAGTGATCCCAGAAACCCCTGCCTCAACCCGTATGGGTTAGGCGGCGGGAGAGTTCATGAAATCCATGGTCAGGCACTGGCTCATGCGTCCGTACTGGGGAACCAGGCGCACGGCGCGTCCCGTGGCTGGCACGTACAGGGTCAGCCCAAACTTGCCCAGCGGTTTCTGCACGAGATTGCCTTTCCCGGTTGTGCAGCCGGTGGCAAACATGACACCATCGGCAAAACACCCGGAAAAATGGTGAAGGCCAGTTTCGACGATGGCGATGAGCTCTCCGCCGCCTTGCGCCCGCTCCACTCCCAGCAGGTCCATTGCCAAATGCCCAGCTCGCAGCCCCTGCGGCATCGCCGGACACTTGTGTCCGTGAAAATATTGGGCGGCCCGCAATTCTTCGGGAGTAATAGCGGTTTCAGTAAAGGTGTTCATCATTAACAGCCTCCTTATAGATTAACCAATCAATCTATAATGAATATACTCCCTGGTGGAAACAATCAAGGTCTGCTTGTCCCTCGATATGAAAATGTGGGTTTAAGAAAAAACCTTATGCGGCTAGTGTTTTGAAGCAGCCTGGGAAATTGTCCCCAAGACCTGTGAAGTTGTACGATAGTAGGAACACCAAAGGGGCTGTGGGCCATTTATTCGGGAACGGGTGGCCCTGTTTATTTTCCAACACATCGCTTAGGATAACAGTGATAAGATGCCAGAACCTGGCAGAAAAGAGGGGGGGATGGGCAAGTGGATTCCACGAAATTCGATGTGGTTACCATCGGGGGAGGGCCGGGGGCGACCCCGGCGGCGGAGTACCTGGCGCGGCGCGGCAAAAGGGTGGCGGTGGTGGAGCAGGGCCCAGGACTTGGGGGTACGTGCCTGTTCGAAGGGTGCATCCCGTCCAAAATCTATTTGGAAACAGCCCGGCGCATACGCGATATTCATGAGGATGTCCGGTTTGGCCTCCCCGACGCACATTTCGGCCAGGTGGCCCTGGCGAGTTTGACGGAACGGAAGCAGAAAATACTGCGCCAGCGCACGGGCGAGGCGAAAAAAACGTTTGCCGCTCTAGGCATTGCGGTGCTCCACGGCCAGGCGGACTTTTTGGATCCGCACCGGGTGATAGTCCAGAGCGACGAGGCTCCCGACCGTGTCCTCACGGCCGATTACATTATCGCCAGCCCAGGTTCCAAGCCCCGCCCGCTGCATGTGCCGGAGGCGGATGACGCATCATTATGGACCAATGCCCATGCCTTGAAGCTCGACGCCATTCCCTCGTCGCTGTGCATTGTCGGGGGCGGATACATCGGGGTCGAACTGGCTACCTTGTACCATACGCTGGGCACGCACGTGCACATCCTGGAATCCGCACCGCGGCTTTTGATCTCCGAAGATCCGGCGATCGCAGCGTATCTGGAGAATGCCTGGAGAACGGAGCGCGACCCGGTGACGGTGGAAACCGGCGTGCGCATCACCCGCATTGACACGACTGGCCACGGGCGCTGGGCGGTCGGCTATAATCACCCCCAGCGCGGATTTTCGCGGCTCGTGGTGGACCGCGTGCTGGTGGCGATAGGCCGGGAGCCCAATACCCAGCACCTGTCATGGGACAAAGCCGGGATCACCCTGGGGCCGCGCGGGGAGGTGCCAGTCAACCGCTACCAGCAGACGGTGATGCCCCATATCTATGCTCCCGGCGATGTGAATGGGCAGGTGATGCTGGCCCATGCGGCCACACGCCAGTCCCAGATTGCGGCTCAGCATATCTTGAAGATCCCGGAGTTCCCCGAAGCCATGACGGTGCCGCATGTGATTTTTTCCTTTCCCGAAATTTCGGCAGTGGGGGCCGATACCCGGGATCTGCCCGACCATCCGGACTGGCGCGTCACTGTGTGGCCGTATGGGAACAGCGCCAAGCCTCTGATCGTGGGAGACGGGGGAGGATTTGCCCAGATTATCTGGAGCGCCGCAACCCACGAGGTGAAAGGATGCCAGATTATTGGGCAGGGAGCGGGCGAGTTGATCGATGAAATCACGTATGTGATTACGCATAATGACACCTTGGAATCGTTAGTGGCGGCCATTCACCCGCACCCGACACTCAGCGAAGTCGTGGGGGAGCTCGGCGCCTCTGCGCTGGCGCAAGCGGAAGCCGAGAGGCCCGGTGCAAGCAGAAAAGAAATAGGGACAGACTAAACAAAGACTTGCAGCTTTTGGGACACTAAGTGAAGGAAGTCGATGATGCGTCAAAAAAGAATAGGGGCGACTGGCCTGCTGACGATCGCGTCACTGGACCAGCTGGCGATTACCATGTCGCAGCAAGGATTATCGATTCTCAGTGTAGCATTTAAGGAATATGCCCATCTGGGCGTGGCCCAGATGGGGATCTTGTTTTCCACGGTCGCGCTGGGGGCCGTGGTCGGCATGATTCCCGCGGGAATGGCGCTGGACCGGTTGGGTTCCAAGCGCGTGGCTTGGATTGCGGGGGCGGCCATTCTCGTGGTAATGGGGGTTCTCGCCGTGGTGCTGCCGCGAAGCTTCTGGGCACTGGAAGGGCTGCTCAGTCTGGTCGGCTTCTTCCTGCCGGCATTGTCCCTGACGGGGACCACCGCGATTACCCACCTGTTCGACGGGTCGTCCCGGGAAGGCGTGGCGATTGGCATACGCCAAGCCGCGACCCCTCTGGGGGGGATTCTCGCAGCCAGCCTGTTTCCCTTCCTCGTCAAGACATGGTCGCTAGGCATCGTTCTGCTGGTGATTGCCGTTAACGCCGGTGGTTGGACTATGGCTTTTGGGTGGGCGCTGACGGCGCCAGTCAAAAAGCGGCGCGCGGCTATGCCAGGCTCTGGGGGCTTGCGCAGTGTGGTCTCCCTCCTGCGCCCGCTGAAGTATCCCCTCCTTATCAGCCTCTTGCTGTCGCCCGGACAATATGCTCTGCTGACTTACGCGCTGCTGGACCTGCATGACCGCTGGCATGTGCATATGGGACTGGCGGGCCCTATCATTGCGCTGGCCCTTCTGGGCGGATTTCTGACCCGGATCTATATGGGCAGAATGATGGACAGGGGCGCCCAGAGCGTCCGCCGGCTGATTGAACTAACCGGGGCGGTAGGGGTGGCGGCCCTGGTGGCATGGGCTCTCGTGCCCCACCAGACGCCAATGGTGGTTATTCTTGTGATATTTTTTGCGCTGGGGGCGGGACTGGACGGCTGGAACGCCCTGCTGACGGCATGGGTAGCCAAAGAGAGTTCACCAGCTCAGCGCGGAATGGCGCTAGGGCTGACGGGCATGGCAGGATTTATTGGAATCGTCCTCTTCCTTCCTGTTTTTGGGCTAATCATCCGCATTTCGCAATCGTACCGGCCCGCATGGGCCCTTTTGGCGGTGGTGTATCTGGTAGGCGTCGCAATTTTATACCAGTCCCGCCGGGCCCGGCCGGCTATTTCGTCTTCGTGATATGGTAGGATATCCAATGGCCAGGAAGCGGAGGGACGGGGGAGTCTATGGATTTGATTGGGGTACTGGTCTCCTTGCTGCTGAACTTCCTATGGGTAGGAGTTCTGGGATTTGGGGGAGGGTTCGGCATGATTCCCCTGATGAAGTCGGTGACCCTCTCCCATCACTGGCTTTCGCTGGGCACGTTTGACCAGGCGATTGCCATGGGGCAAATTACGCCTGGGCCCGTGGCCATCAGCGCAACCTTTATCGGCGAGCGGGTGGCGGGACCCATAGGCGCCTTAGTAGCGACCGTGGCGGTGTTTGCTCCCTCCTTGCTCTTGATTGTGGCCCTTAACCACTGGTTCGCCAGACTGAAGACTATCCCGGGCGCGCAAAACGTGCTATTCGCCACACTGGCCGCGGTGGTGGGCTTAATCGCGGGGGTGGCCGTGACCCTGGGGGTGTCGCTCATTCATGCATGGCCCGGGGTTGTTTTGGCCGCAATTGTCGCGGCCGTCGCCTTAAGCTGGAAGGTGCCGTATTGGGCGATTATACTGGCCGCCGGCACGGTGGGGGCGATTTGGTTCCGGCCCTGAAGCGGCTGGCGCTCATCGGCGGCGCTAAGCATCATATTTGACTAGGTCGGCTAGATTAATTCTTTCCCTCGCGGGGCGGTGACAACGAACAAGATGGCCGGAGTTTCTCCGCCCTCTCCTAGCCTGCTGGCGTTGATAGGGGTCTATACGAAGATTGGAATCTTGGGATTTGGCGGCGGGTATGCGGTCCTGGCATTCATCCGCAGCGAAGTGGTGGATAAGCACGGATGGCAGAGCGCGGAGCAGTTTGACCATGTCGTGGAGATGACGGCGTTCGCGCCTGGACCGACGACATCCAACGTGCTGGCCGCGATAGCCTTCCGCCTGCACGGGTGGAAAGGTATGGTTCTCGGCTCCATTGCGGCCTTGTGGCCCTCGTTTGTGCTCATTATGATCCTGGCTGCCGTCACGCGGGTTCTGCACAATCCGTGGCTGTCTGGAGCTCTGCACGGCATTGAACATAAAGCCCGCGCATTCCCCTTCCCAGGCGAAGCCGGGAGGGGGTCAAGCGGGTGGCGCCATTTGGGCCGCCCGATGTTTTTTCTGTTCGTTCGCATATTCTCTAACCTACCAAGCTAAAGAGATGGTACACTAGACGAAGAACATTTGTTCGTCGGAGGAAT
>DAIDDL010000093.1 GCA_027309085.1 Sulfobacillus sp. | reverse complement strand
GGAATTGATCACGAAAAATATATTACTCCGATGGGTAATAACAACCCTTTAACAACCGAAGAATCTATTAGGTCTGGCGATTACTTGCTAAAAAGAAGAAATGAAACATACGCTAGTTAATATAAAATGTAACCGCTTGTCCATTCGTCATCCGCCTCTAGGAATGTTCCTATTTTTTGGATAAGCATATTGCTAGTAAAAACCATGAGTATTAACTAAAAATAATAAATTTAATTTTCCGGGTAATAAAGAGGATCTTCGGAACCCACAGCAGGTGTAGTACAAAAATCATCGCGTATTTATCCAGAAACGCCATTGTGAAGCAACCTATAAGGCAACGATGGTGTCCCGGATGTGGTGGTTCCGGGTTCTCGATTAGCCAATGATCATGGACAATGGCGAGTAAATATTCGGGAGTATCGCGTTCCTTGGAAAGACCAATGCAACCGAAGGCGAGATCCCGAATGGATTTTTTCGCTTTCCAGATCCATTGTGTCGCGCAAGGTAAAAAAGACTTGGCTGAGACGGGTAGAGTCCCATGGCTGCGCCATATCCACTCCTATTTTAACTGATTTTATGATGAAAAGATCAAAATGTTAAACCTTGAACGATATCTGACAATGATTCCATCTTATATTCAATAGGATACAAAGAGTTGGAGATATGTTGGATACGGTAAAATCAATGAGTTACAGAAGACTTTGCCGGAGCCCTGGGGAGAGGCTACTGTATTGTGTGGCTACGATGATGGCTTTGCGGATTTCCAATCGCCTATGACGAGTTTCGACACTTCCATGGTTAGGGGAGGAAAGTGCTTTAGGGTAGTAGAGTAAGGTTATATATGCATCTCTGGTGAAATGGTTGCATAAAATTTGTCTAGCTTTAACTCATACACCGTGGTTCATTGCGCCTTGTCTTCACAAACCAATTACGGGGGCACCAATAATGGAAATAGAGTCTATAAACATAGCTTCAACTGAACATTCAAAACGTCACGAAAGTCCATGGTCAGCATTTTTTATATGGCTAGCTGGAACATTCAATATTGGGTTGTACCCAATTATCTTTATGTTGTCAGGAGAATATACCACTCCACAACTTATTTTTATTGCCTCATCATCTTTTTTTATTGTTGTTGCCATGATTTCAATTCCCGGATTCAGACTCGGAATCTCAACCATAGCCTATTCAAAAACTATATTCACAAACAGCATCGTTAGAGCTATTGCTTCGATCGGTTGGATAACGGATATTGGTTGGCAAACTATGGGCCTTATGACATTGTTTTACATTATAGTGTCTGTTATTGATAGATTAGATGTTATGCCTCTTAGGCCTGGTGCGATTTCCGCAATAGTGATTGGCTCTTTACTCACATATTCCGTTCCATTTATCGGCCACCATGCTTTAGCGCTGGCACAAAAAATAATTTCAATATTTGTCGTATCATTTTCGATGATCATAATTATTTATGACTATCATGCTTCGACATTTGCGGGGCACGTACTTAATGTGGCCCATGGTGGTTTTTATTATACCCTTTCAGGGCTATGTGTCGCATTAATTGCTGGTGCCATTTCATGGAGCCCATCTGCATCGGACTATACACGTTTCATAAAAGCGAGCCATTCTGGTAAGTCGGTGTTTTTATCAATATTGTTCGGCGGAGTTGCTGGGAATTCATTATTGCTAATAAGTGGGTATATTTTGTATACAAATGGAGGTGTGTCAATAACTCAGAGTGGCATTCTTATATCAAGAAATATTGCAAGCAACAGCATGATTTATTATCTTGCGTTGCTTTTTTTTGGCTTGAGCCTAATTGCAACAAATTTTATTTCATCATATAGCTCAACATTTAAGGCTTCTATTGCTATCAACAAAGAAGTCAATAAATCTTATCTGCTGGTTCTTGATGGTGTCGTGGCCACAACTCTCTCGTCTATCGTTGTAATAAATGGCCATAGCTATATAACATCAATCAAGGATTTTTTATCTTTGGCCCAACTTGTTGTTGTGCCTTGGGCTGGGATTGCTGCGGCAAATTCCACGCTCTTCATTATTAATCATAGAAGTCGCATTTTAGCTTTAAATGATTCAAGCTATTTAAAGATTAAATCATCGTTAAACTCTTTTGTTTTCATTTTAACTTTTATATTGACCGCTTGTTTTTCAAAAAATTCTTTTTGGCACGGATATCTTTTACCCCTCACACACAATTTTAATCTTGCTCCATTAATAGGCTTCTTATTTTCTTTACTGCTCACATGCATCCTCTTGATCTTTCTTTATTGGTGGAAAAGCGGTTATGTCAAGATTCTTAGCCGGAAAGCGCAGAGCATTGGCGGTTCGTTGTAAGGTAAGTAATGGGATGGACGTCCCCACCCTATAACGGCATGGATGTGCCATAGTGAGGGTTTTCCTCACCACGTGAGCAGCGTAGTAGTCGGCCCTGGGTGCCGCAAATCGCGCCGAAGAAACACGCTCTGTGGCTCCAGTTATGGCAAAGTAGGAGCAGTGGCACTGCGGAAGGCCGGAGAGTGGATGGTGCATTATGCCCGCATAGGAGCGTGGTCCTGGGTGACGTCATCGACATTGGTGAATCCGCTGGGTGGTATACAACCACCGAATGGGTATCCCGTTTGAGAGAGTGAGCAAGACGACGTACCCGAAGCAGTGCCCCATTCCACTTCTGAATCATGAAGGAAGTATGTGATGGCCCAACGTAATGCAAAAATCAGCCTCAAGCCGAGTAAATCCCGGGCGGCCCTAATGATCACCCACCCCAACGCCGCTGGCATCGACATTGGCAGCGCCTCCCATTATGTAGCGGTGCCTCCGGACCGTGATGACGAGCCTGTACGGGAATTTTCGAGCTTCACGGGGGATCTTCATGCCCTCGCCGATTGGCTCAAGGCCTGTGATGTGGACACGTCGTGATGGAATCCACCGGCGTGTACTGGATACCGCTCTTCGAGCTGCTGGAATCGCGCGGATTCACCGTGTTACTGGTCAACGCGCGACATGTCAAGAATGTTTCTGGACGTAAATCCGACGTGCTGGATTGTCAATGGTTACAGCAGCTCATGAGTTGTGGCCTGCTCCATGGGGCATTTCATCCAGACAATGCGATTTGCGTGTTACGCGCACAAGGCCGTGGCCAAGCTGGAAAAGGATCGGGCGGAATTGCTGGCCTTCTATGATTATCCGGCCGAACCTTGGCGGTATATCCGAACCACCAATGCCATTGAGTCCATCTTTGCCACCGTGCGTCACCCCCGGACATCGCGCACTAAAAACTGTGTGTGTCGCGCAAGCTTCATTGGATTGGGCTTCAAGATGCTGCAGCAGGCAGAGAAACGCTGGATCGGGATTTATGCCCCTGAGAAAGTCCAAGACCTTTTTGCGGGAATGAAATTCATCGATGGATTACCGGCTAATGAAACCCTGCCGGGGGACCAACAGGACGCAGCCCAAGCTATGTCAGAAAATTCTCATACACCAGAATTGACGATAGCTCCCGCCAGCGTCTCCTCTGGGGAGAACAGGTATGTGCTTATCCATCTCCAGCACGAGCGCAAAACAAGGCGGCGGGCGTCATTGGACCTGGTGTATCCAAGATGCCCACTATGCCGATCTCGAAACCGCCATGCGTCGGTATACCAGCGCGCATGGCGGGAGAGACAGACAGGAGCGCCGGGATGATCCGGAACGGCTCGTCGCGGCCATCCGCCGCATGCCCGGCTTCCATGGCATCCGGCGGCAGCAATGGGCGCTCTTCACGCTCGGTAAAAACTGCTGGGATCGTACGCACAAAACCCCTTGTGACGGCTGGCCGACGAAGCTCCCTTATGTCGACAAGCGTCAGCCGGTGTACCACCGGCCTGAGACTTTGCGTCTCGATGTCTTGGTGCAACTCCAGGCACGGCGCGGCAATCTGGTGCATCCTATTCAAGATCCTGGCGGCTTAGGGCTGTGTCCTTCGGAGTTGTTGCCTCAGTATCCTCACAATACGTTGTAGTGCAGGATAGTCTCCATAGAGCGATGAGAAAGCATCCAGCACCGGATCAATGGCAGCCTCCAGAGATTCTCTCATCACCCGAAGCTGGACACGCAGAAATCTTGGCTGTATACCGCACGCGCTGGCGAGCATATCCCAGTTGTCCGGTGTAATGCGGACAGGATCCCGGTTCCCACCGATGTCAAAGGCCAATCGTGTATCTATGCGTGGGAGGGCTCGAGTACAAATGAGATCGTAGAACGGCGCCAGGCGGGTTTCCGTTCTCCCCAAATGCAGGAGAGAAAGATTCTTGGCGTGACCATCCGAGTTCCCCGCCAGCACATTGAATATCTGCCAGCGGATCAGGTTGAGCGCATCAGTGGCGGGCTCGCCAGATACGCTTTGCACCAAACGGAAACATTGGGCAAAGGAGGACCCGCCATGCTCCTGGTATTTTTGCTCGTGGCCATAGTCCAGCGCCTGGCAGAAATCCTCCTGGTGCCATCGTATGACCGTGCCAGAGTTGGAAAGTTGGCGATCATAGCGGGTCACTTGGGCGAATCGGTTTCGTCCCGAACCGCACAAGGTAATATCGACGACCGGCAGGCCGACAGCCTTGGCCAACTCTGTGGTGAAGGTCTCGTAGGCAGGCAGGTTTCGGTAGTCGGCGAGTTCGAACTTGAGGATGTGACTAGAGGGGGCTTCTCCCTGTGGCAAATAGTACCGGTGCTCGCGCAAGAGCACGGGACATTTGTTCTGGGCCCCGGCCAGCGATAGGCGTGGGCGGTGGTCTGGAGACTCCAGGGCATATATCTGCCCTCGCCGCGCTATCAACTGGGAGAGATCCTCCTCTGACAAAAGAGTGTATTGGTAGTTTTCCGAGGGCAACTGGTCAATGGGCAAAATCGACAGGGCGCCAGCGCACTCACCCCCGATGGCCTGTAAAAGGGCAAAATCCGAGTTCGGCAACTTGAGATCTCTGGCGATTTGCTCCCGCACCCCTCCCTCGGGGAGGAGATTGGCAAACCAGCGGTGCGCCGTACCGGTTTCCGGCGGAAACTCCTGGGCTTCCAAAGGCATGGACCGGGAGATGGCAAAACCGTCCGATTCCAGCCAGTCATGAGCGTACCGAAATCCTATGGCACCGGTGGCATTGCGCCAAAGCTCACCGACGATGCGATGCTCATACCAAACCGCCAGGCGGTCCGACGGGATCACGAGTGTCTATCCTCGGTTTGCTGGGCGAGCCCAAGAAGCTGTACCTGTCCTCTCGGCATGATCACCATTTCCAGGCCCATGCTGCGCATGACCTGAAGCACCTTGCCGATCTCAGCTGTGTCTTTGCCCCGCTCAAACTCGGACAGGAAGCGGATACCCACATTGCTCAGACCGGCGAGGGTTTCGAGGGTGAGATTCCGTTGCTTGCGATGCAAGCGGACCATACGGCCAAGATCTGCCGTGCTCCGCGCGACACCATATGAGACTATTCCCGTGGCCACGCATCCCCCACAAATGTACAGTACAGGATAATTAACAGAATTTCCGACCAATGGCAAGTACCACTATACCGTTCGGGACAATAATATGGGTGTTTGGGCTGGCGAGACATAAACGATACCGATCGGGAAATTGGCCCACCCCGGTCGGCCTTAGCAACGGGCTGCGACCGCGTCTTCTGCAGCTTGGGTTGAGATCGGGTCAGTTGCTGGCCTTCAAGGCCGCTGATCCAGAAAGTAACGGATTCCTTTGCCGCCAAGCCCCGATCTGGCCGCCCACTACGCCCAGGCCAGAGACAGCGGGGACAAGGCCCAGGACGCCATGTTTTACGCGAACCGCAAGGGTGGAAAGAGCATCCCACATTGACGGAGAAAGCCGCGAAAGTCCATGAGACGGCCAGCAACATGCCCGACATGGAAGGTGGCGTGATCGTGATGCTCACGAAACACAAAAAGTTGACCCATCGTGACCACCTGAGCATAAAATGACGGTGACCAGAATGTACGCTTTTCGGGGGTGCCCACGATCAGCGGAATCACTGCCCAAGATCGCCGGAATGCGCAATTGATTGCGGCAATAGCGGAACAGCAGCCAGTCCAAGAGTAAAAAGACCTGCCATTTTCCCCTTTGCAAAGGAGGTCATGTCGGTGCAAAAAGTCCGCCGACGCCATTGACCCCCATTTTTATGTTACTACAATAAGACTGAAGACAAAACGCATACGCTGGGAAGAGCAGAAACGCCAATCCAATCTAGAGAAGCATGGGCTGGATTTTCGCGATGCGGATTGGGTGCTGGAGTCCCGCTATCGTCTCGACGTGCCGGTGGTACGGAACGACGAAATGCGGCTTCAGTCCTTTGCCTATGTGTTTGAGGTGTTCACTGTGCTTTCGCTGGCGCATGCCGAGCGCGACAGGGAAGTCCGAATCATCAGTTTTAGAAAGGCCAGCGCGGAAGAACGGGAGATGTACTATGAGTGGCTTGAAAACGACTTCACAGACTGATTTGGCACGGCTCCGGGCCACCGGGGACTTCGCTTGGGATGGAACCGACGAAGACGACCGCCCGCTTTCGCTGGAAGAAATGCAGGCTGGCATCGATGCCAATCGCAAGAAGCGGGGGCGACCCGTGGGAGCTCTCAAGGAATCCACGACGATCCGTTTCGATCGTGATGTGTTGGAAATGTTTCGCGCCTCCGGCCCAGGCTGGCAGACCCGCATGAATGCCGCCTTGCGCGACTGGCTCAAAAGCCATTCTCCGACGCGGAGATCCTGATCATGTCATCGGCTGAATATAACTTGATCATGCCACGTTCCACGGTGGTTTTGTGACCGTGTTTTCCCCCATGACCGATGCAGACCTCAGGATAACGCCCGAGGACAAGGAGGCCCGGCTCATTGAGCTAGGCGCAGAACACCTGGCGAGGTCCCTTGTGCTCATGGCTGCGGAGAACCCTTCGGTCAGCGAGTGGGTGGAATGCCTGATTGCCACCCCCACCGAGGCGTTGCAAAAATACCGGAGTAAGCTCAAGCAGATGAAGGGCTTTGACGGCTTCATCCCTTGGTCTGAAGCTTCGGCTTTTGCCAACGAGGTGGGCGCGGTACTGGACCTTCTACGGCAAGGGGCACCTGATCCCTGTAGTGGCGCCGCTCTAGTAGGTGAATTTTTTGCCTTGGACAAAGCGCTCATCGAGCGATGCGACGATTCTGGTGGCTCCCTTGGTGACGTTTTCCGCGAGGATGCCACGCAACTCTTTGCCGAATATGCCCGTGATTGTTCTCATAAAGAGGCCATGGCGGATTTAACCGCGAAGATTCTGGAAGAAGATGACTACGGTATACGGGGTGAGTTGCTCCAGACAGCCAGCCAGTTTTTGCCAGACGATCAACTGCGGAGACTGATCGCACGGTTTCAGGCCCAAGCGGACACTGCGGTTGACGAACACCATCGCCGCGATCACCTGCGCGGAGTGGAATCCCTGGCGCGCCAGTTGGGTGATGCCCCTTTATTTGAAAAAACCCGCCTCGCCGCCTGGGGGGATACTTCTCCTGCCACGTGTCTGGACATTGGCCGGGTGTACTTCGAATGCGATGATTTCGACAATGCCCGTTCGTGGCTGGAGCGGGTCCCTCCAGATGATTGTATGGAATCCGTTCAGCGGGATGAACTGCTTCTCACAATCTATCCACGTCAAGGATGCCGCAATCTTGCAATTCCCATGGCCTGGCGGGTTTTTCGAAGGCACCGCAATACCAAAACCCTGGATGTGCTGATCGCCCTTCTCGGGGAATCAGAGCGGGGGAATGTTATCGCCGAAGAGACGGCCAAGCTATTGGCAAGTCCCCAGTTCATTCTCGACAATGCGCAATTTTTGCTTCAGGTGGGGAGTCTGGACGACGCGGAGCAGTATGTGCTCACCCACGCCGCGGTGATCAACGGCGATTACTACTGGGGGTTGCAGGACCTCGCTGAGGAATTATTGGCAACAGATCGCAACCTTGCCGCCTGCGTGATTTACCGTGCTCTGGTGGAATCCATCCTTCACCGCGGCAAACCCAAAACCTACCACCATGGTGTCCACTATTTACAGAAACTGGACCTTTTAGCACCGCGCGTTTCTCACTGGGGCGATTGGGAAGATCACACGGCCTACAAGCAACGCCTTTATCGGGAATACCAGAGAAAATACAAGTTTTGGGGGATCTATACCGGCAAATGCGGATCATAGTCATCGCTCATGAAATCCTCGACACCACAAAATCCTCACCTTGACGCTCCAGCCGGTACGATAGGCGAACAGGATTCGCTCGCGGCGTTAGGGCAGGAAAACGCCCGCTTGGTCGCGCTTCTGGAATCGCACGGCATCGCGTGGCGTCTACTGCCCGAGCCAACGCCGTCCGTGCCGGAGTCAGCCCCCTCCCATTTTTCAGCCGAGGCAAAGGTGGCGCTGTTTCGTCGGCTATTTCGTGGGCGAACAGATGTCTATCCCGTCCGCTGGGAGAGCAAGAGTACGGGTAAGTCGGGATACGCACCGGCCTGTGCCAATGAGTGGCGCCCCGGAGTGTGCGACAAGCCGCGCATCAAGTGCGGGGATTGTGGTAATCGGCGGCTGTCTCCATTGTCGGATTCGGTCATCTACGGTCATTTGCTCGGCAAGCATACGGTCGGCGTCTATTCCTTGCTGGAAGATGACACGTGCACCTTTCTCGCCGTCGATTTCGATGAAGCCGAGTGGCAGGACGACGCTCGCGCCTTCGTGCATTCTTGCGAAGCACTTGGCGTCCCAGCCGCTCTGGAGATTTCGCGTTCCGGGCAGGGTGCTCATGTCTGGGTGTTTTTCGCAAGCAGGGTCGC
>DAIDDL010000092.1 GCA_027309085.1 Sulfobacillus sp. | reverse complement strand
ACCCCCTGGATTTGACTCTTCTTACCCTATCAAAATAAGGCCTCTCGTGTCATTGTTTATTAGGGGGCGTAAAAGAGAACACTTACACACCGCCCTATCGGGCATGGAAAGGGCGTTGGTCTTCTTTCGCTGGGTGTTTCGTAAAGGGGGCTATGCGGGCAGAAGCGCTGAAAGAAAGTCTCCCCATGAACCATATAATTCTTGCTCAGAACGATCATGGCGATCTAAGATCATGATCAGGGGTGATCTCGGATCAGATGGCGACGATTGACGAAGCCGCGCAACAATTACAGGTGTCCAAAGCCACCATTCGGCGCTGGATTAAATCGGGAGAAATTGAGGCCTATCTTGAGAAACAGGGTCCCCATGGTCCGCAATGGCAGATTCCTGAGGGAGTTCTGGCGCGGCGACTTCACTCTGATCATACCGTAATCGAGGTGATTCCGCCCGACGCAACACACCCTATGCATCTGATCAGGGTGATCACAGATTCGATGATCACGGTGGAGGAGAATCTTCAGCGTATCGATCACCAGCAACAGCAATTGGCTACGGGATTAACGGCCATGCATCATGATCTGCTGGCCGAAATCACGCGGTTGCAAGAACAGATCACTCACCTAGAAGCGCACTCACCTAAAAAATCTTTATCGTGGTGGCCGTGGCGACGTTAATATCGATGGATTATGGGGATCGCCTCCCAAATCTTGGACGCCCGTGTTCTGTAACGTGCATCAATGCACGGGCGTTATGTTTATGACAAGATTTTGAGAGCAATTGGAGGAACCCCATCATGATAAAACATCTCGCGTTAGGATCAGTCGTCCTCCTGGGCGGCACACTGCTCGCAGGCTGTGGCGTAAGCGGGCATCTTTCCGCTACGCCGACCGGCAACGGAAATTACAATGTATCCGGTACCGTCCATACTAGTGGTGTATCCACATCTCCAAGCCCATCGAACACGACACCGACATCAAATACCTCAGGAGCCTCTTCCACCTCCACTTCTAGTTCAACAGGGACCTCTCAGTCATCCACATCGTCCTCGTTGTCATCCAATGTCGTGACTGTCCGTAATCCTTCGGCGGGGACATTTGCGGAGAAAATTAGTCAAGGAAAGATTTATGGTGTAGCAGACGCTCAACCTAATGCCCCGGGGCAAGTGGTCATGCTCACTGCCAAGCAAGTCCTCGCGACGCCGCCCACCACGCTGCATCATTGGCCCCCGCAACGATTTAACGTCGTGGCAGTCTTCACCGATCCCGAAAATCAATTGGGCGTCACGCCATGGATTAATGGGTTGAGCCATGACGTGCATTGGCTGCATAAAGCACCTGGGCTATCCATTGCAGTTGTTATTCAGCCATGAACGAATAAACGGACTGAACTTATGCCCAGTCCGTCCACCATCACATGGCCATTTGGGAGATCGTCATCCCGCCGCCACCAAATTGATCGCAACAACATCCGCACATATAGGGAGGACCGCTAGTAGTGGTATTGGCCGTCGCCATCACCGACGCGTCAGTCGGCCCATTCAGAGTCGGATGATAGCCTCCATAGCCATTTTGAAACACACCAGAAAACCCAGATAACGCTAAAAAGTGGTTCCAGCTCCATAAGGACTAATGTCTGTGCCTCCAGCTGGGGTCCCGCCAACAAAACGCGGATTTCTCCCGGTAGAATTGGGTAATTATGGATAAATGGAGCGAGGGTGGGTACCATGGAGCGAAAATGATGATAGAACCGCCTCCGCCATGGTTGCCGTCTTCGCTTGCCATCCACGGCGACTGTGATCTCCCGGTGGATAGGAGGATGGTATTGATCCCGCGGGATCTTATCGACGCGGTGTCCACCGCCGAACCGCACACAAAGGCTTTGTGTGCGGTTCGGAATCCCGTCCTCGCACCACTTTGAGCCCCTTCTGGTGATTGTCTCATTTTGAACCGCACAGAACATGCTAATATGGATGATGATGTGGTATTGACGATGGGGGGAACCCAGAACAATGAACACCGTAGAGCCCATCAGGGAAATGAAACACATTCAGGCCCTGCGGGCGATATTGCGGGATCAATCGTTGCGCAATGAACTCTTGTTTGTGCTGGGCATCAATTCGGGGTTGCGCATTAGTGATCTTGCACTAAAGGCAGAGGACGTGTTTCGTGCGCCCGGTAAACCGCGGAACGATCTGACCATCGTCGAGAAAAAGACCGGAAAGACCAAACGGCTTTATCTCGGGAACACCGTGAAAAAGCTGTTGGAACGGTATGCTCAGCATGAACACCCCCGGATGGAGGAGTATTTATTTCCCAGCCGCAAACACACCGGTCGCCCGATCCGCCGCGAGCGCGCCTGGGAAATTCTCAACCAAGCAGCGGAAACCATTGGACTGGTGGAGCGCGATAACGAGGGCAAATGGGTGGCCGGCCGGATTGGCACCCACACGTTACGCAAGACGTTTGGGTATCACGCGTACCGATCCGGCGTGGATTTAGCCCTGCTCCAGGCTCTCTTTAATCACGCCTCGGAACGGACCACGTTACAATATATCGGCATTACGGAAGAGCACAAAAAGGCCGTATATTTACGGCTCGATCTCGGGTAATTGGCGAAGGAGTCGACCGTTCGTGCGCGGGAAAGAATTATTAACCCCGGATCAGCGCCAATCGTTTCTGGACTTGAATGCCCTCAGTGAGGGGGAATTGGCGGGGTACCAGACCTTTTCCGCTCAAGATCTGGCGATCATTGCGCGCCATCGTCGGGATGAGACGCGATTGGGATTTGCGGTACAGTTAGCGCTCCTGCGCTATCCGGGTTGGCCGCTGTCCGCTTTCCCGCAGATTCCCGCCGGATATGCCGATGGCCAGGGGGAGAACCTGAGTTTCCCAGATCAACGGGAACGTGATGGCAGTGTCCAGTGCACCTGTAAGATCATCTGCGAGTACGGTAATCATCGAGTCGTCGCCTTGTGCGTCGGGGTGGTCTTGGATAATGAGGGAGTAGGTGGAAGAATAACGAGACATCGATGAAAGAAGTGAGGAAGCTGCATAAGGTCACCTCGTTTATGTTCTGAGATGCGATTACTATCTCACGTATCGTCGGTCTGCGCAAGATTCTGATCTTAATGGAACGTTTCGGAGATCGGTGCATCTGATGGTATCATTAGTGCAGTGTTCTTTCACAAACTCCACCGCAATGCCGCGGTGCGTCAGATCCTACACGAGCCGGCGCAGTTCATCCAAGTTGCGAGCCAGCCGGTCCATACTGTGTACGACCACCGTGTCCCCTCTCGGACAAACGTGAGCAACTGGTCCAATTGCGGTCGCTGCACATCTTTCCCTGAGGCTTTATCCGTGAAGATGCGGTCTACGGGTACAGCCTCCAGCTGGCGCTCGGGATTTTGGTTTAAGCTGCTGACGCGGATATACCCAATCCGGTGACCCGGCATGCGAGTCCCCCTTTCCTGGAAAAGTGTCAGGAATAAGTCTAGGATCCGCAGGGAGAAATATCAAGAAAGGCGTTTTGCGACCCTAGTCTGACGCGATTGGCAAGAAGAATCTTGTTGGGATTTTTCACCCCTAACAGGGACATTCGGCTTTTATTCCATAACTTTACTTTATGTTACAGATCATTATCCGGCACACACGAATACCGCAGGACGATTCCAAGCCACGCAAGAATTATCGACCAAATTTTTGCGCTCATACCATGTAATACTCACCCGTTCGGAAAAATTCGTAGCGGAGACACTGACTTTAAAACCTGTAACCGCAATGACCATTAGCAGTTTTTTCAATTTATTCTCTGTCGCAAAAACGACCGTTTTTGCATCACCTCGTTCTAGCGATCTCCGATCCCAGAAACCCGCAGAAATGCTGTTGCAAACCGCTGGTGCAAAACCTCGTGTTTCAGAATAAACAGCGCGCCTGAGTTCTGCAACACTAAAAGGGGGAGGGATTCTCGTGTTCATTGGGTACGCCCGTGTGTCGATCGCCAAGCAAACGCTGGCCCTACAAGAAGACGCCCTGCAGCAGTTGGGCTGTGAAAAAATCTTTCGGGATGTGATGTCCGGCAGCACCACCGAGCGGCCGGGGCTCTCCGAGGTCCTGGCCAACGAGGCTTTTTCGGTCAGGAGATCAACCTGACCACATACAAGCTCGCCCGCATCAACATGTTTCTTCACGACATCAACTACGAAAGCTTTGACGTAGCCCACGGCGACACCCTAATTGATCCTGCGCACTGGGACGACGAGCCATTCGAAGCGATCGTTTCCAATCCGCCATACTCGATTAAGTGGGAAGGCGAGCCTATCGGATCCGTGCCGCGATGTCCAGACCAAAAACTGGCAAATAATAGGTTAAAATTCCATGGCTCCTTAGGGAAAAATCAGCATCGAGCGCCCAGCGCGGGGATGGGATATTTCCAGCAGCCGCGCGTCATAAATCTGTTGGATGGCCGGGTTTTTGAGCACCTCATCGGGAGGCCCTTGTAACACCAACTGGCTTTGGTCCATGACCCAGAGGGTGTCAACGTAAAGACCTACGGTAGCCAGGTCGTGGTACGCCATAAGCACAGTCGTTTTCTGAGTGTCGACCATGTGACGGACAAGATTGAGGAATTTTAGCGCATGGCCCGGATCCAAATGGGCTGTGGGTTCATCTAATAATAAGACCGGCGCTTCTTGGGCCAGAGCTGCCGCTAAGAGGGTCCGTTTGGCTTCGCCACCCGAGAGCGTATTAAACGGGCGCTCCTTAAGTTCGGTTAATTCGGTAGTCGCTAAGAGCGCGTCAAGGCGCTCGGCCAAGAGTGCTCCTTGAAAGGCCCAACGATCGCGCCACGATCGGCGGTTGATGCCGCCAAGCTCAATCACCTCTTTGACCGTCAGATCAAACTGGGTATCGAGTGTTTGCGGGACAAAGGCTATGAGTTTGGCTCGTTCGGGAGCCGAAAGGCGGCTCACTGACTCACCATCGACCAGAATTTGGCCGGCGTCGAGAGCCCAAAAGGCGGCGATGAGTTTCAGTAGCGTGGACTTGCCGGCGCCATTGGGCCCAATGAGACCGACGAAGTGGCCGGAGGCAATCGTAGCCGATAGCGGCCCTAAGGTTCGGGTACCACCAGGCCAGGTATACGCCACGTTCGCCATGGTGACCATCGGCTGTTCCACTAGGCAAAGCCTCCTTTGCGCTGGTTTTGCTTGACCAATAGATAGAGGAAATAGGGACCGCCTAAGAAGGCGGTTACCAGTCCTGCCGGAATGGGTCCAATCACCGGGATGCTTTCGGCTAAAAGCTCGGCCAGGCCAAGGAACATCCCGCCGACTAAAAAGGCCAGTGGCAACAATTGCCGATGATTGGGCCCGTTGAGACGACGGACGATGTGGGGGATAACCAGGCCGACAAAGCCAATCAGTCCACTAATATAGACCGCCGCCGCAGTTAATAGGCTCGCGGCAATTAACAAAATGAATTGGACACGGCGAACCGGTATGCCCAAATGGTGGGCTTGTTCTTCCCCTAATAAAAGGGCATTCATGTCGGTAGCAAAGGGCCAAATGACAATGAGTGCAATGATCATAAGACCGGCGCTGACCGCCACCTGAGTCCAGTTAACCCCATCAATTCCCCCCACTTCCCAGGCAAAGATGGTACTCAGATCCTCCCGGTTCATTAGCATTAAGAAGGTGGTAACCGAGGTCAGGATCACGCCCACGGCATACCCGGCTAAAATCAAGGTCAGCATACTGGTTGTCCCGCGTCCGCGGGACAAGAGATAGGAAAGCAAGACGGCCGCCAGGGCGCCTAAAAACGCACCCGGCGCCATCATGTTCAACAGCGGCACCAGTTCTTGCGCCAGGGTAGCTCCAAGGCCCGCCCCAGCGGAGGCGCCGACGATATAGGGGTCCGCCAAAGGGTTCTTTAACAGCGCCTGCATGACCGCCCCAGCGACCGCTAATCCCCCGCCGACCAGGGCGGCCGCCACAATTTGCGGCAGGCGAATATCCCAGATAATGACACTGGTGAGACCCTGATTCGGATGCACTAATCGGTCAACGACAGTGTGAAAAGGTATGGGGGTCGGACCATGCATGACCCCCAAAACCAGCACGAATAGGAGCGCAAGTAAAGCCCCAGCGAAGTTCAGCGTGGACCTTCCAGCGCGCGCCATCCTTAGCTGCCGACCTTTACGTTGGGATGAAACAACTTGACGAGTTCTTTTAATCCCATGACCAGCGCTGGTGACGGTTCATTGACGTAGGAGGAGTTGGGCACATACCACACGCGGCCCGTTTGCACCGCGGAAATTACGGAAAATCCCGCCAAGTGTTCTTCTTGACTTATGGTGGTACCCGATGTGGGATCGATGATGATATCCTCCGGATCCGCTTTGACCACCTGTTCATCCGTGACTTCTGGGTATTGCTGAGTCGAGAGGTTTGCTCCGACGTTGACCGCCCCCGCCATGTCGATTAAGGAGTTCACGAATGAATCGGGACCGGCCGTATAGAGCCCACCAAGATCATAAAAGACTGTCGGGCGGGCGGTGGTCGCCTTAACATCCGCCTCAATGGCATTGATGTCGGATTTCATCGTATTGACGACAGCGGTCGCTTTGGCCGTTTTTCCGGTCGCCTCACCGACCAGCATCATATCATGGTATACGCCATTGATAGACGCGGGATTTAAAATGAGCACCGGAATATGATATTGCGAGAGGCTCGAGAGCCCCTTAATGCCGGTAGCGGCGATGACCAAATCCGGCTTGGCTGCGACAATGTCTTCGAGATTAATTCCGGGGTACGATGGGCCAATATTCTTTAGGCCTTTAAGCTCGCTCTTCCAGGGCGCCGGGGTATATTGAAACGTTGACGCGTCGGTACCCACAATCTCTTTCTTAAGGCCGAGGGTGAGGGCAATTTCGGCGTTGCTGGGCTCGAGTGTGATTATCCGGGTGGCGGGTTTGCTTAGGGTAAGGTGGTCCCCTACGTCATCGACTAAATGAATCGGCCCGGAGGCGGGATGACTGACGGGTGCGGTAACGGATGACGTGGTGCCACACCCCGCTAAGAGGGCGACCGTCGCCAGAAGACTCGCTCCGCTGCCCCATATCTGTTTGAACACGATTATGTCCTTCTCTCGTATATGATGCCTTAGGCGAGAAGGGCCGCATAAAAAGGAGGCGGCGCCCGACAACCCGCAGGCTCGCCCGAATGTTTGCAGGTAGGTCTCCTGGCTCCGGTTCATCGCATCTGACAGGGCCTTCCACCACATTTTGATGTGGCCCATGTCTGCTCCCCGTTACAGTGGCGGGTGCCGCTCAGGATTTGTACCTGATTCCCTGTTATGCACCTGCAATTCGGATAGCGTAAGTGTACTCGGTCCTTGTTCTGCTGGCAAGTAGAGGGTCCGCCGGACACGGGCTGATATCCACCGGATCCCCAAGGCAAACCCCACTTGAGCGAGGTCGATTTCGTCCCCTTAGTTTTTACGCGGGGCCATGGTTGTGCATTGGGGAGGCAGCCCCCTCCGGTTAGTCCCGGGCCGCCTCCCCAATGTAAGTTGCCATTTCCCGCAACCGGTCAACTAGTCGCATGCCACATTCGAGCACGGTGCCATCCATCGCATAGAGCCGGTCGTGTTGAAGGGCCGGGACGGTGTCGGCCCCTGGACGTGCGAGAACCTGTTCTTGCACAAAGGGCTTTCCACACCAAGAGGCGAACATGATGTCGGGTTGGGCATCAACCCACTCCTCGGGCGACGACGCGATCCTTGGCCGAGTGACCCTCCAGGATACGCTCTCGGAATACGTCGGTGCCGCCTGCGATTTCGATGAGGTCGCTCACCCAACCGACGCCACTCATGAGCGGGGCCATCCATTCTTCGAAGTAGGCCCGGGGGCGTCGGGGTAAGGTTTTTGCCACTGACTCGACTGATAGAATGTCAGACTTGAGGCGCGCGACCAAGGTGTCGCCCCGTTTGCGTGCATCGACCAGTGACGCGAGGATGCGAATGTGGTCAAAGAGATCGGTCAACCGGTGCGGATGAAAGTGGAGCACGGCGGCCCCACGCTGACCGAGTTGCGCGACCAGCTGTTGTTGAACGGGGGAGGTGGCGATGATGAGGTCGGGTTCCACGCTTAAAATGCGGTCAACGCTACCATGTTCAAAACCACTCACCTTGGGAATATTTAGCGCCGCTTCTGGATAGGTGGTGTAGGCGGAAATGCCGACCACCCGATCGAGGGTGCCTAATTCCTCAAGAATGGCTGGGACTTCGGCCGCTAATGTCACAATACGCGCGGGATAACGGGACAATTTAGGTCACCTCGTTTGACTCCTCGAATGAGGGAATACTGAATAGGGTCATTATAGCGCGTGGCCAGGGATTGTGGGCGTTCGTGATGGGGGCTCGCCTCGGCGCACTCGTCGTAATCGCATTGGGGCGGCCGATTAGGGATCGTTCCGGACAACACCTGCAGGGATGTCGTACCTTGGCCGGACCGTAGGGCGGGGATAGCGGTCAAACGGTCGGTCTCGGCGGTTTCACGATCGGCCGAATCGACGCCCGTACGGCGTTCTCGCCACGTATGGCCATCCACACTAAACGCGCCCCCCGGTCGCCTTGTCGGTTAGACGCCCGTTTGTTTGACGATTTGATGGACGGCTTCGAAGAAATGTTGGTTTTCTTCGGGGGGTTCGAATCGCGATGCGCCAATCGGACCGGGTTAGCCCTGAACCCCCGCACTGGTACGGACAACAATATGCTGGTGCTCGTGTTCGCGCCGCACTAATTGGGCAAGCCGTGCGCGCCCCCAGCGCAAGCGGAAGAAGTTGGCGGATGATGGCATCAGCGCCTGGTAATGGGGGGATGACTTCCAAAGTGTGGTGACTGGGGGCTGGGCCGCTTCGAACCACGCTAGCGTTTGCTGCTGAAACGCGGCATCTTGCAGAGCCGCCCCCCGGCCTCTTCAGAGAGGAGGTTGACACTCCAGGGATTCCGAAACTGGACGATGCGTCGGATCCAGGCGGGGCCGCCGACAAGCCCAAGCGAAGGCGAGGAATGGCATAAAACTTGGTCAACGACCGTACTACCGGTTTAACCCCCTATTTTTGTACACGAGCGATCTATCTCGTTGATTCTCATACCATTGCTCGTTTTTTCTCATG
>DAIDDL010000091.1 GCA_027309085.1 Sulfobacillus sp. | reverse complement strand
AGTGGGAGCGAGAGCCGATGAGAGTGTGACGGTAGAGGTTTTTAGAACCCCCCGGCTTTAGCCGTGGGGAGGTTCAGCGTGCGCCTGTTAAAGCGCTATGAATCCCGAATCCGCCGGGACGTCTGCCCGAAAAGGATGGCTTTCATGAGAATTCCGGGCAATCACATAGTCAGCGCTTTCCTCCCATGTCACGGTCCGGTTTTCATACTCAAAAAGGCCAGACGGGAAACCCCGTCTGGCCGATATACTCCGGGAAGTACCGCCAAGTAGCGCAGTGGCGGGAATTTACACGGGCTGCATGACGTCTTCGTCTTCATCCAAGGCCGGGCAGCCGGGATCCTGCGCCAGATAATTGCCAGTGACCGCATACGCCCGCGCCCTCGACCCTCCGCAGATCTCGTGGTAGTCGCAGACACCGCAGCGCCCTTCAAAATTGGTCGAGTCGCGCAGAGTGCAGAACAGCTCGGAATTCCGGTAGATTTCGCTGAACGGCTGCTGTTTGAGACTGCCTGCCGAAATGGGCAGGTAACCGGATGGGTAGACGTCGCCATAATGGCTGATGAAAGCAAAGCCTTGAGCCTCGCGGATCGTGGGGGCGGAGTCCAGAGGACGCCCTAAGACCCGGGCAAACTGCGGCGCGCCAACGGAAGTGACCCGGAATGAGACGGTCTTGGCATAATCCTTAAGCCAATTCAGAGCGTTCTCGATGCTTTCGGCGTCCAGACTCTCGGCGGCCCGCGCACGGCCGGTGGGAATTACAAAGAACAGCTCCCAGCTTCTTGCCTTCAGCATCTGCACCAGCCGACCCATTTTGGGCATGTCTTGAATGGTGAACGGCGATACCGATGTGTTAATCTGCAGCGCCAGGCCGTTGTCCGTGATGGCGTGGGCAATTTCAATGCTGCGGGCGAATGTGCCGAGAACGCCCCGGAAACGGTCATGAACCGCTTGGGTCGCCCCATCAAGACTCAAGGAAACCGCGCTTACTCCTAAATCTTTCCAGGCCCGCACCACTTCTGGCGTCAGGAGTGGGGTGACGCTGGGCGCAATGGCTGTGCGGATATTCCGGCTCACAGCGGCTTTGATGATCGCGGGCAAATCATCGCGCTCGAGAGGGTCACCACCCGTGAAAATCACCATCGGCCTGGGGTGCATCTGCGCGATGTCATCGAGAACCGCTTGGACCTGGCTCAGGTTCAGTTCACGGAAGTCGCGTCGGGGAATAGCGCGTGCCCGGCAGTGCCGGCAATGCAGCTGGCAAGCCCGTGTCAGTTCCCACGTGATGATATGGGGCGATTCGTTAAAGTTCATGGTCGCATCCTCCAGTATATCGGCGTTGAGTCGTCGTCTGATTGACTTTATTATGAGCATTGCCAGGACAGACGGCCAGGACCATTAGGGTGAGTTCCAGGGACCATATGGCCCAAACTTGCCTACTCGAATTGCCCAAGAATCTGATTCCACACCTCTGGGCTGAGCCGGCCATCCTGATGCGCCAAGGGTATGTCGGAAAACCCAGGAATCTTTGCTTCATAAGGAATTGACGGCTCTTCATAGATGAGTCCGGTCACCAGTTCATCGGATTCTTCGAGCCGGGTTAAGGCTCGTGAGCGGCTTGAGCGGTCATAACCCGGGTCCTCATCCAGATTGACTAGGGTCTTTTTATACCAGTCGTAAGAATTAACCCGGTTGTAGGTGACGCAGGGAGAAATCACGTTGATGAGAGAAAACCCGGGATGGTTCATGCCTTGCACGATGAGGTCGGCCAGTTGCGGCTGCCAGCTCGAAAATCCTTGGGCGACAAAAGTCGCGCCGCCAGCGACCGCCAGCATCAGCGGGTGGACCGGCTGCTCGATGCTTCCCTGGGGAGAGGTTTTCGTGTGGAATCCCGTCTCGGATGTCGGCGAGGTCTGGCCTTTGGTCAGCCCGTACACATGGTTGTCCATCACAATATACGTGATGTCCACGTTGCGCCGGAGAGAGTGCATGAAGTGCCCCATCCCTATCGCGTAGGCGTCGCCATCGCCGCCGACGGCCAGAACCCGCAAGCTGCGGTTGGCCAGCTTGACCCCTAAGGCAGCAGGAAGTGTGCGCCCGTGCGTGACGTGGATGTTGTACGAGTTGATGTAATTGCCGATTTTGCCGGAGCAGCCGATGCCAGCCACAATGGCTGTGGTGGCCGGCTCCGCGCCGACTTTGACCAGCGCCTTCTGAAGGGCCGCGAGCACCCCGAAATCTCCGCATCCGGGACACCACCAAGATTTTTCGGCGGTTTTAAAATCCTGCAGCGTTGCCATGTCAGGGAGCCACCTCCACTTTCGATAAAAGTTGCTGGACATACTCTGCCACATCTTCCGGCAAAAACGGCACTCCGTCATATTTCAGCAAGGAGCCATAGCGCCGGTCGTACAGGCCTTCTGCTTTAATCAGCTGGGCCACCTGTCCGGTGGCGTTCTGCTCTACGACCAGGATGTGCTGGGCCCGGGCTACCGCCTGGGCAAACTGCTCGGCGGGGAAAGGGGCGAGGGTCCGGAACCAGCCTGTGGAGACCCGTATGCCAACCTCTTCCAAAAAGGGGAGAGCTTCAAGATTGACGGCGGCTGTGGACCCGACCCCGACCAGCACAATATCGGCATCCGGCGGCCCCTGGACCAGAAATCCCGGACGCATCCGGTGGATCTGCGCGGTTTTCCCGAGCCTTTTGTCCATCATGCGCTCGCGGTTGGCGGGATCCTCGGACACTTTCCCGGAAGGGCTGTGCTCCACCCCGGTGGCCAGGTACTGGCCGCCGGGGGTGCCGGGCAGTGTGCGGGGAGAGATGCCGTCGGCCGTGAATGCGTAACGCTGGAAAGTTTCCCCGGACTCGGCGCCGGCGGGGACTGACGGCAGCACGCGGCCCCGGTCTATCGGCACCGGTCCGGCAAGGCGGGAGCGGTCAACGGACTGCTGCCAGAGGGACAGAGAGAGGTCCGTGGCAATAATGACGGGAGTCTGGAAATACTCCGCCAGGTTGAAAGCTTCATATCCGTCTTCAAAGGACTCTTCTACAGAGGAAGGGGTAATGACAATTCTGGATGCCTCTCCGTGCCCTCCGTGAATCAGGGCAAGCAGGTCCGACTGCTCCTGTTTGGTCGGCATGCCCGTGCTGGGGCCCCCGCGCTGGGTGTCCACAATCACCACGGGGGTCTCAGTCATAGCGGCCAGGCCGATGGCTTCCTGCATGAGGGACAGGCCAGGACCGGAAGTCGCGGTCATGGCCCGCGCACCGGCGAATCCGGCGCCAATCGCTGCGGTGATCGAACCCAGTTCGTCCTCCATCTGCACGACGGCCCCGCCGACTTTTGGAAACCATTTTACGAGAGATTCCATAATGTCGGTGGCGGGGGTGATAGGGTAGCCGCACATGATTCGGCAGCCTCCTGCGAGGGCGCCCAGGGCCACCGCGTCGTTGCCTGTCAGCACGAGGCGGTCAGCGGGACGGGAGCTTTCGAGCGCAAAGGTTCTCGTCACCTGGGAAAGCTGTTCGGCAATGGCTTGGTAGCCTTTTTGCAAAGCCTCCTGATTCGACCGCACGACCGCGGCGCCCTTGGATCCGAACCGTTTGGCCACGTAATCACTGAATGGCTCGAGGCTGAACCCGAGCAGGGCGGCCGACGCCCCGGCCGCTACCATGTTGCGCATCAGGGCGGACCCGCTCTCCTTGGCGATCTGTGTCATGGGGAGCATCAGCAGCTGGGCATTGGCGCTGGCCGGCAGCGTGGGCTGGAACGCGCTGTCCGCGAGGATGACCCCTCCTTCAAGCTCGGGGGCCGCCAGGTTGATGGTCTCCTGGTTCAGCGCCACCAGGATGTCGGTGCGCTTGGTTGCAGCCCGGATGGGGCGGACCCCGATCCGCACCTTGTAATTGGTATGGCCGCCTTTAATGCGGGACGAAAAAGATTTGTATCCGTAAACATAGTAGCCAAGGCGGTTGGCGACATGGATGACAATATCTCCTGTGGAGTCGATCCCCTCTCCTTGATCCCCGCCTATCTTCCATGCAATCATACACTGTCCCTCCTGCTTCTAGAGCGCCTGCCAGAAATGTCTGCGCGTACCTTTACTGTAGACCCCTGCCGAGGTGATTGAAAATGAAAAATATTTATCAATCGCATAACCATGTGGAATAACAAAAAATGATGCGATACAATAGCAGGCGGACAGTGGAAGCAAGAAGGGGGCGCACGGCGTGGTTTTGTCCCATCTCAAGACATTTGTGCGCATTGTCGACGCAGGCAGTCTGACCCGGGCGGCAGAGCAGCTATCTCTGACTCAGCCGGCCGTGACCAAGCAGCTTGCCGCCCTTGAAGAGGAATTTGGCACCCGCCTGCTCATCCGGCAGGGGCGGCGCATGCGCCTCACCCCGAGCGGCGAGGTGCTCTATCACTATGCCAAGCGGATCCAGTCGCTGGTGGAGCAGGCCTATGAGGCGGTGAACGAGGTCGAGCGGCCGGGGCAGGGGGAGATTGACGTGGGAGCCGTATCGACGGTCGCGGTGTTCTCTTTGCCAAAAGTGCTGGCGGTTTTTACAAGAAACTTCCCGAAATTGCGGGTTCGCGTGCATATCGGAGAAATTCAGGAGACGCTGGACGGGGTGATCCGCCAGGACTTGGCAGTCGGCTTGGTCACCATTCCCATCATCCACCCGCAGGTGGATTCCGTGCCCCTGTTTCAGGATACGGTGCGGCTGGTGGTCAACCCTGACCGGGCCCGGAAGATGCCGCGGCAGCTGAGTCTGGAAGAGCTGGCGCATATGGACTTCATCTCGTACCAGACTCCCTCCCGGTTTCGCGCCTTCATGGACGGCATGCTCGAACAGCACGGCATCATTCCCCACGTGCTGATGGAGTTCAATAGCCACGACCTGGTCAAGAGTATGGTGAAGGTGGGACTGGGGGTGGCATTCGTTCCTGATTCCGTGGTGGCGGAAGATCTTGCCAGCGGCACGCTGTCCGCCATTGACGTGCCCGGATTGCCGCCGTTGGCGCGCACCACCTCCCTGATTTTGTCCAAGGACCCGCCCCGCACCGGGGGGCTGATGGCGCTTCTGACGACATTTTTTGACCACTACCAGGTTGAGTCCCGACTGTGGCCCGCCTGGTACTGGGAAACCCGCGCCGAAGAGTCGGCGCTCCCGTGGAGCGGCCAGCCGGCTTACAGCCGCAAGCCGCCGACCGTCTAGCTCCTGCCGGCCTGCTTCTGCCGGATGCGGCGGGCCAGAGCGTCCTGGGGAATGACGGCGGACGTCAAGGCGCCCTGGGCAATGGTGCCCTGTCCGTCTGTGGCGGATACGGTCCAGAAGAATTTGTTTCCCTGCCGCAACTGGAGGTCCGCGGTGACTTCCACTGTCAGCCCTACAGGCGTCGGGCTGGTGTGGGAGAGGCTGGCTTCCAGCCCGACGATGAGGCAAGAGGCATCCAAAAACGGCAAGAGCGCCTGGGCTGCGGCCATCTCAAACAATCCCAGCACAATGGGGGTGCCCAGGACGGGCACCGCCGTCGGATTGCCGATGGCGCCGGCCGTCATGTCCTCGGTGACCATGCGGCGGAGGCTATGGCGCAACTGTCCCGGGATGTTGTCAAGCATGCAGGTCATTGGCTCAGCGCTTCCATGGGAACAGCCCCGGCATAGAGCGGTGACAGGTGGGCAATGACGTTATACGTCCGGGCAATCAATGCGGCGCTTGCCACGACCGGGTCGGTGCGGCTGAATGTGAGCCCGACAGTAAATCCATGGCTCTTGACATCGGTATGGCGGATGATCTCGCTGACCTTGGCCGGGGTGATCTCCGACAGGGGAAAGGGATCGACGCCGTGGTCGTCTTTATACCAATAGATCGGGGCGGGGTCAGACAGCCGGAAAGCGTCCTCTCCCTGGCTTCTGAGGTGGCGCATCAGAGCGGGCTTGTCGTCTTCCCCTTCCCGCTTGACGACAAAGCGGACGAACACATAATTTAAGGTGATGCCGACTTCAAAATGCGCAAACCGTTTGTATCCGCGCTCATTGCGCGAAAAAGATACCCAGGTGTCATCGGGGGGATTCACGCGCCGCCTGGCATGAGATGCGGTATGCGGAAAGATTGGCTGCCGCAGCAGTTCGGTCAGCCGGGGCGCCAGGTCGTCGCCGATCATGGCGAGCTTGGGGCGGATATGGGTGCGCACGGCCGTCATGCGGTCGTGAAACTCGGGAATGAGAAAAATATCGAAATCATCCGTGGCGAATCCAGCAAACTGGTACATGGTTTGTCCTTTCTACAATTTTCTAGATTGTGTTGTTTCATGGTAGCACACCCGTGCGCCATTAACCAACTGCCGCCTGTGGACGTCCCTTCCGCAATGTTCGCGGGATGCGTGCAAGTTGTGACAAAATAAGACGTGGCGATCGCCTGGCCGGGGCGGCGGGCATGAGGGGACAAGGGGGAGTTATGTGGAAACGTGGCATGAAATTGCTTGGAAGAATTGGCGGGAGGAGATCACCGGGGCCTTGCCGGCGCCAGTGCGCGAGGCGGTCGGGGCCCTGGATGAGAGCGTCCGGACCGCGTGGATTGCCCGCCTGCAGGCGCCGGTTCTGCCCTGCGCCAGGACCATGGCCCGCGTGGTCAGGGGGGGCAGCAAGCCGTGGATTCTAGTGCCTGGGCTTTCCTGGGACATTGCGGAAAATGAGCGGGCTGTGTTTATCGCCTACCCCGAGGCTTACGGCAATGACCCTCTGGCGATGGCGGCAGCCGGGCTTGTGTGGGCTCAGTCGGACCCGGGGCGCATGCAGCAGGTGATCGGCAAGATTGGCGCAGCGGCTTTGTGGGCGGCATGGGAGGGGCAGTTTGCAGGGCCGTTGGCCGGATCTTTGTGGCAGGAATTTGTCGGCGCCTACGGCGAGGATCCGGTGGACGGCCCGACCCGGGAATTTTTCTCCCGCCAGCCTTCAGTGCCCAGGGCGCCGCACCACTTTGTTTGGGGGAACTTTCCTGATTACGGGACTTACTATGAGCAGCTGGTGTATGGCGTGGTGCCGCACGATCCGGGCGGGGCCAGTCCCCGGGATATTCCGGCGGTGCTCACAGCGCTGCATTTTGTGCCCCAGGATTTGCGGCAGACCGCGGCCCTGTTAGCCTTTAAGGCGGTAGAGGGGCAGCTCCTGTCCCGGGCCTGGCGCCGGGCGGCGCCAGAGGCGGAAAACGTTGAGGGAGGGCTTGGGCCATGGTAATCGGAGAAGCCGCGCTGCGCCGGAAGATGGAGGCCCCAAACCTTCCGGAACGGCTGATTGTCACGCCACTCTTGAGTGCGGAGCAGGTCAAGGGGGCATCGGTGGATGTGCGTCTGGGCACCGACTTCATCTTGATGAAACGCTCCGCCAGAGGCCCGATCGACCCGATGGCGATGGACACCGGGACCTCCGACTACCAAGAGCGGGCGCGGGTTGAAGTGGGAGAGAAGATGATTCTGCACCCGAATCAGCTGGTGCTGGGGGTGACACTGGAATTCATCCAGGTTCCCCAGGACTTGATGGCGTATGTCATCGGGCGCTCTTCCTGGGGGAGGCTCGGGCTGATGGTGGCCACGGCCGTGATGGTATCGCCAGGATACCGGGGAAGCTTGACTCTGGAGCTGGCGAATCTGGCGGACACGCCAGTGTACCTGTATCCGGGGACCCGGGTTGCGCAACTGGTGTTTCACCAGGTGGACGGCTCCAGCCCGGCTTACGCGGGCAGTGGAGGGAAATACACAGGGCCCGTAGGCCCGGAGTTTTCCAAGCTGTCATGGGACCAGGACTGGCAGGCGATTAGGCGCATCAAGCCGTTGGGGGAACAGTGATGGCGGGGTCGTGGACGAAGGCCCACGTATGGATGCTGTATGCGGCCTTCTCTATCACGGAAATTTGGATGTCGCTGCACTTTCCGGAAGTGGATGTGGCGGAATACCGGCGGTATGCCCAAGCGGCCACCACCTATCCGTGGTTTCACCACTGGCCCAGGGAGTACCCTGCGCTGTCGCTGCTGGTGTTTTTGCTGCCGTTGCTGCTGCCGGTAGCGTACCGGCTGGGTTTTGCGCTGTTTGCGCTGGCGGCTCTGGCGGTGATGGTGCACCGGGGCTTGGACCGCTACGGGCCCGCGTGGGGGATGAGGCTTTTGGGATATCTCAGCATTGGCACCGTGGGCCTCTTTGCTCAGCGCTACGATATCTTCGCCTCCCTGGCCGCCTTTCTGGCGGTCGATTTTGCGATGCGCCACCGCTGGCGGGCCGCCTGGGTATTCTCGGTGGCGGGCTTTCTGCTGAAGCTGTTTCCGGCCGTGTTCTGGCCGGTTTTTCTTATTCAGGAATGGCGCGAGACAGGACGCTGGCGCTGGGACCGCCTCGCCTACAGCCTGGCAGCGGGCCTGGCGGTGGTGGGGCTGCAGGCTATGGGTTCCTCGCACCAGGCCTTTACGTCGTACCGCTACCTGCTCGACCGGCCAGTGGAGATCGGGTCTCTGGCTGCCAGTCTGACCGCTCTCATTTCCCGTCCCCAGCTGTTTTACGCTTTTGGCTCGGTTGACGTCCAGGCCCACGGGATTGCCCACCTGGTGGGGACGGTGCTGACCGTGGCGGCGGCCGCCCTGTGGGCGGGAGTGTTTTACCAGCAGTTCCGGGGCCGCCTCGAATTTGTGCAGGCGGCTATCTTGACCTTGGGAATCCTTTTGCTCACGACGAAAGTGTTTTCGGCGCAGTATCTGATTTGGATAGCGCCTCTGTTGGCAATGCGGCCAGGCAACCGCCTGCTGGCGGCCGCCTATCTGTTTACAACGCTGGGGTATCCAGTCGGCTACGCGGTTCCGGGGATGATGCCCTGGGTGGTGTACATTTTTGCCGCCCGCAATCTATTTTTGGCTGCGGGGCTGGCTAAGATGACCTGGACCCACAGGGCCCGGGAGCCTGTGGGACCGCCGGCGGCAGTTGGGAAGCCAGCCCCCTGTGAGGCGCCATGACGCCAAAGAGGCCTGCCGGGGAACACCCAGCAGGCCTCTTTGGCGGCCTTTTCCGGAACACCTACTGGTCTTGAAGTTTAAAGATGGAGAACTTCGTGTCTTTGATATGGAACCGATGCTGTGGGGAGAACTGTTTGAACCATTTACCAAAACAGGGCGTAAAGCCCCGGCCTTTAGGCCTGGGGATATAAGCCCATGGCCCGACAGGGCCAATATTT
>DAIDDL010000090.1 GCA_027309085.1 Sulfobacillus sp. | reverse complement strand
AACCCCCTGGATTTGACTCTTCTTACCCTATCAAAATAAGGCCTCTCGTGTCATTGTTTATTAGGGGGCGTAAAAGCTACCAGCATGCCCGAGTCCGGTTGGACGGCCTTCGCTATCAACGACGCCGCCTGGGCGTACAGGAGAAAGTCGCTAAAGGCTTCGTCAATGGTACATATTCGGTAAACCCGTTGTGAATAAATGGAGCAGATCTCCGAACTCGTTGTAGGCTAAGGATTTTCGAGGTTTAGGCTTGGCAGTGCCAACTACTTCACCGAATATGTACCCTCAAAGAGCCCCACCTGCTCCCATGGCATTGGCCAGTGGGTGGCCAATAATCCATTGATATTTCTGGCGGATGCTCGAGAAAAATGTATATGCTCTTATTCAACCTTCCCTGCAGCCTCGTGAACAAAGCGCCGAACGGTCGAATAGGACCCTTGAAAAGTATCCGGGTATTCTTGCAGAAGGCGTGAGTAAATGCTCGAGACGGTAAGCCGTGGATGACCGGATGCAGGCGCCTGGGCTAGCCACTCAAGGATGACAGGCTTGAAGGGATCAAGTTTGGAAGATCGGATGACGATTCGCGGCATCTTCGGAGAAAAGTCCCATTGCTGCATGTACTTGCGCACAGTTTTGCGATCCAACTGGAGTTCTCGCGCAATCACAGCCCCTGTTTCCCCTTGTGCCTGCATGATTTTAATCTGGGAGATCTTTGTCATGGATAACATCGGAAGGCGTTGGCTCCTCTCGTGAGTATTAAGTAAGCGTCAAACACTACACACCTCGCATTGACCGCCAATTTTTGCGATACTCGGCGTAGAGCCAGCGGCCCAGAGAATTACGGCCTCATCCAAATACGGAGTCTCCTCCTATCGGTGAGACTGGGGCCACTGTCAGTGGTCAGCCACTCAGGCGCGCCCCCCCTCCCGTCAGAAAAATTAGGTGTTTGTAGTCAAATAGAATAGACCATATTCCTGTTCCCAGCAATACGGCTCGCTGCGTATCCAAAGCCGTGGCGCCGTACCGCCCCGCGTAGCGGAAATCGTGCGCAGCCCAAAGGCCCAAAGCCCCGCTTCTACGAAGCGGAGAGAGCAGATCCGACGGATTATCGGGGCATCTGGAGATGAATGTGACGCGGGAGATCGTCCGACCAGGGCATCAGAGTTTCCCATGCGGCCGGATCGGACCCCGGTTGGGGAGTTGTTCCAAACAGTATTCCAAATAGGCAAAGGGCTTCAGCCCATTCTCTTTGGCGACTTCGACGATGCTATAGATAATCGCGCTGGCCTCCGCGCCCCGCGGGGTGTTCGAGAAGAGCCAGGCCTTGCGCTTATGTTCTGCAGAACATAAGCGCAAGAAGTGGCCTCTTCCGCACTTTTGGTGTAAGTGGGCAATTTTTTGTGATCACATTTCTCTGGCATCATGCATATTGATGTGAAATTGTTAAGGGATACTACATATAGTGATCGATTGGGGAATTTATGGCCATTTATGCCGTTCACTTGTCGGCTTACACCAAAAGTGCGGAAGAGCCACTTCTATTAGATGACACACAACAAGAAGGCCAGCGCCTGCTCGATGCCTTCTACCGATCGACGACGACATAGCGAAACCCGCCGCACAATAGCCCGCCTCTTCAGAGACGGGCTATTGTGCGGCGGGTACCAGGATTACCGATCGGCGGAGGGGCCATCCTGGTTCTGAGCGTAATGCCCACATCAACCTTGCGCATATTTATCCGCGGACAAGAAAAGTTTCGCATGACTAAAAACGGCTCGAGGGGTACAATAGAGCGCGGGGGGTAAGACGCCATGGACATTGCTAAGATAAGCGCTAAAGGTCAGGTCAGCATTCCCCGGACGGTTCGTGAAGCGGCTCACTTGACAGCGGGTGACCATATCGGTTTTGAGATTCGCGAACACGAAATCGTTTTAATCCCTATTCCGGGCCGTCCTCTCGCAGATCTCCGGGGCGCGTGGCACACCAACGCACTGCCGCAGGATTTGTCAGCGTTTCGGGCTCGGCACGCCGACACACTGGCTCAAAGTGATCAGGAGTCGGTCCCTCATGACTGATCTCGTAGCGGTTGATGCCAATGTCCTTCTGCGCTTTCTGCAAGGAGAACCAGTCGAGCAAGCCGCGGCGGCCGAGCGACTGTTACGACAGGCGGAACAGGGTGAGTTGCGAATTTTCCTGCATCCTGTCGTGTTTGCGGAGATCGTTTACGTGGCGACATCGTCCTATGGACTCGCCCTAGACAGGGTGAGAGCGGTGGCAGATCTGCGGACTGTATTGCAACTTCCGGGCCTCGAAATCCCCGAACGGGGACGCGTGCTCGACGCTTTGCGCCGATTTGAAACAACCACATTAGATTGGGCCGATTGTGTTTTACTCAGTTATTTGCCCGATCGGACTGTATATACATTCGACCGACAGATGATTCAGCAGGGTGCGCAGCAGCCGCGCGACGAATCATGATGATTCTTCATAGGATTCGTCTGCACGGAAGCTATGGTTGCATGATGGGTGAGTTTGACTAAAACCCCGAAATGTCAATGAGGGCTTTAACGACGACGCGCTGAGTGAGAAAACGGCGAGTTCCAGACATCGTGCGGTATGGAAGGTCGCCATGTGACACCTCCATCCTGGTTTGTGGCCCTATTTGGGGAGAGGGTTTACGGACAAGGTGGGAGCCATAGACGGGTTGGCATGGGGATGGAATGTCAGCAGTGGACGAGGGTTGCCCGCTTGACTGGGACGGAGTTCCAGAAACCTCATGGACCTCACGGGGTTTTAGTCAAGGCTTACCTGATACATGCATCCCCAGATAAGTCAGGTTCTAGGGACAATACCATCTGGATGAAAATGGTATTGGAGGATGAGGTGAGGATTTTCGCTGAGTTGTCAGGCCGATTGACTCTACGGGAAATCCTGCGATATTTTGGCCCACTTTTCTTAAAGGTATGTCACTGACCGTGTTGAGCCCCACGATTTGTCGGCGAAAACCGGCGCTCTCTTTGACCGGGCTAGGTGCCGTAGGGGTGAGGAGTGGTGGTGAAGCACGCTATCAGGAGACGGTCCGCGATGCGGATGCCAAAATGGCGCCGATTGAATCGATAGGCGAACTCCTCGAGATGGAGTGGGCGACGGGCGCGTCTGCGCCCGTGAAACGGGCCGTCAATCATCGCTTTGGCATTGCTTATGGCGGTAGTAACCCACCGGAACACATGCGCGGCCCCGGGATCGTCACTAAACGTGACTGCGTGGTCCGCGTGATGAATTTTGGCTGGGGTGGCGTGGCCTGCCCAAGCCATCGGTGCGCCAAACGCCCAAAGGCTCCACCCGGCGGCTTAATACCTCGGCAATGGTCTCATTCTTGAGGTCGGGGCGGCTTCCAAAAAAGGCATACAGGGGATGACCCTGGCCATCCAGACTCACCCCCACGATCACGGGATCTTGGTCGGTCCCGCGGCCCTGCTTACCCACTCCATGACTGATCCCGCCAAAATAGGCATCATCGAGTTCCAATAATCCGCCGAATGGTAGCGACGATTGCGATCCGCCATGGCTTGTTGAATTTTATGATGCAACCACCAGGCCGTGACATATCGTAGGTGTCATTCATGGCTTAACGCGAGAGCCGACTGGCCCCGCTTGTCCACGCCGACCATAAATATCGCCAGAAACCCCATGCGCAAGGCCACTTTGGTCCGATGAAAAATCGTCCCGGTGGTGACCGAAGTGTGATGATGACATTGGGTGCATTCATAGACAGGAGCGGTCCGTTCGGACCGCTGAATTGTCCAGCATTTCTGCCCCTGACATTGCGGGCTCAAAAACCCGTCGGGCCACCGTTGTGGGAAGAGATAATCCCGCCCCTTTTCGTCGGGGGAAAATTTATCGGTCCCCTCCAGAATTGGCATCACAACACCCCCAAACACCCCATTCTATGCAAATGATAGCAGGGTTCCTTCACTTCAGAGACCCAACTTGACTTATGGAGGCAGATAGCGACATTCACCCGTTTACGGTTTCTTGCCGATACCCCATAAATTGTGCCTGCGATGTTGACACACGACTACATCTAGGGCACTATAGACGTACGTCAGGTGAACCCCCTCCTCGGGGGTTCTCAATAGGGAACCCCGTGCAAATCTGGGACTGGCCCGCAACGGTAACAAGAACAGACAACACGGCGGCTTCCCCAAGCCGCCACTCACTGAATCGCAAGATTTGGGAAGAGCTTGTTCTGAGTGCTTGAAGTCCGGAGACCTGCCTGACGATCTAGACTCGATACCCTCGTGGAGCGGGGTCGTGGAGTCATGGGCATTGTCGGCTGAATCCCGCACAAGATCCTGATCTTCACACACCGTAACCGCGTTGAGGAGGACACGGATTATGCTAATTTGCGCGCGTCAGTCCACGGGCTGGCGGGGGCCTGTGTGGCTTCCCGCCATCACCAGACGAGATGCCCTATGAATACTGGTCCTCGTGGAGACATCAATCACGCACCGCGTGTTGCTGCGCGATGTGAATTATCTCGGCACATTATTTGGCGGGCGTCTTCTGGAATGGATGGATGGGGCAGCCGAGATCGCTGCTGCGCGGTATGTGCGACGGGTCGTCGTTACCGTGGCCATGGAGCAGGTAGTGTTTACCCAGCCCGTGCGGGTGGGCGACCTCGTGCGTATCGAGGCCGCGATCAACGGGATCGGGCGGACGTCACTCGGGTGCACGTGACGGCGTGGCGCGAATCGGTCGATGGAGCAGCCGTGATCGCCTGTGTTGCGCGTCTGACCTTCGTGGCGCTGGATGAGACCGGACGACCGGTGTCAGTGCGTGATACCGCCTCGCTTGAGGACGCTCTCCAAACCTGCACGACTCACCGAGCCGCCGAACCGCCGCGGTCACCCCGTGGTAACAGCGACGCGAAAGGATGATGGGAAATGGCCTTGACAGTACGCCAGCGCAACCGGCGTCGCGAAAGGGGTCCTGCCCTGGGCGCGGTTGTATAATGACACGACCGTCGCCGCGAACTAATTGGGCCAATGCCGGGGAGGCGATCACCTTGTGGTTGAACATGTGGCATCCGGATGTGCGCCACTTCGTGGGATAAAAGGTTTAAAGAACTTGTCTCTGATGGCTATGTGTTCCATACATATTGTGGTTTTTTTACGCGTTCTACTATAGGAGGTATATAAATGCAACTTATTGCTCCCCCCACGAGAGTGACGAATCGCTCTGGACAGCGGGTCCCTATTGATATCGGAAAAATTCGGGCCGTCATCACCCAGGCCTGTTTGAATTTAGCGGTCGATCCCTTGGCGTTGGAGCTAGATGCCCGCCTCCATTTCAGCGAGGGCATGGCGACATCGTCGATTCAAGATATTTTGGTCCGGGTCGCTAATGAAAAAGTTTCCGAAGAGGCTCCGGATTGGACCTATGTCGCGGCCCGGTTGCTGTTGCATGATTGGTACGAAGAGACCCAGCGCGTTCATCCTGTGGCAGCGTACCACGATTACCCCGCTTTGGTACGCCGACTCGTTGACGACGGCCGCTATAACTCGCGACTCCTCACCGAATACTCCACGGAAGAGCTGGGCCACATGGGGCAAGCGCTTCGCCCTGACCGGGATCTGCTGTTTAATTATCCCGGACTGAAACATCTTCGCGACCGCTATGCTCTTCACACGGCCGAAAATGAAGAAGCAGAACTGCCGCAGCATATATTTATGGGCATCGCCGCGTTTCTGGGACTGGCCGAGGAGCCTAGAGGGCGGGTAGACTGGGTGCTGAAGTTTTACCATGTTCTCTCCCGGCTGCAAATCACGATGGCCACTCCCACTTTTGCCCACGCGCGCAGCCCGCAGGGCCAGTTGAGCTCGTGCTTTGTCGATACACTCGACGACTCGCTTCCTGGCATTTTCGACAGTCTTCACACATTTGCCGAGATCTCTCAAAATGGCGGGGGCATGGGCGTGTATCTCGGACATTTGCGGAGCATGGGCAGTACTGCCCGGAGCTACCGTGGCGTCGGGTCCGGAGTCATTCCGTGGGTGCGCCTGTTCAACGATACCGCAGTCTCTGTCAACCAGCTCGGTCAGCGAGCCGGAGCGGTGAGCCTCTGGCTGGATATCTGGCATAAGGATATCGTCGATTTCTTTGATGTGAAGAGCAACAACGGTGACGAGCGCCGTAAGGCGCGGGATATTTTCCCGGGAGTGACAATTCCCGATTATTTCTATCACTGCGTGGAACGAGATGCCCTATGGTATCTTTTTGACCCGCATGAGGTAGAGTTGATCATGGGTTTCAATTTAGAGGACAGTTGGGGCGAGGAGTGGGATAGGCGCTACCAGGCGTGTATCGAGCAAGCAGACCTCTCCCGCATCGCGCTTCCCGCATTGGAAGTGATGGCGCTGTTGCTCCGCAGCCTATATGAGACGGGGAGCCCCTTCGTCTTTCACCGGGATACGGTGAACCGTGCCAATCCCAACAAGCATGCCGGTATGGTCTATTCCTCCAATTTGTGTACGGAAATTGCGCAGAATCAATCATCCACACGGCGCACAGTCCATACCTTTGAGGGTGACACGATCCGGACTGAACATGCCGCGGGAGACATGGTTGTGTGCAATCTCTCTTCCATCAATCTCGGGAGGACCAATACACCGGAATTGCTGGCCCAGGTTATCCCGATCCAGGTACGCATGCTCGACAACGTGATTACGCTGAATCATTTGCCTGTGCCCGAAGCGGTGCGCACCAATCTTCGCTACCGGGCCATTGGGATTGGCATTTCGGGATATCATCAGCATCTCGTTCAGAAAGGCATTGCTTGGGAGTCGGATGAACACTTGCGTTATAGTGACGAACTGTTCGAATTAATCAATTACACGGCGATTGCGGCCAGCAGCGACCTGGCCACTGAGCGGGGTTCCTACCAGCTCTTTGCGGGCAGTGACTGGGATACTGGTGAATATTTCACATCACGCAGGTATATTTCCGACCAGTGGAAGGAGTTGCGGGAACGCGTCCACGCACAAGGAATGCGCCATGGTTACCTTATGGCGATCGCTCCCACCGGATCGACCAGCGTGATTGCTGGCTCAACGGCTGGCATTGATCCGGTATTTGAAGCCGTCTACACGGAGGAGAAAAAAGGATTCGTGATACGGCAGGTCGCCCCCGGCCTTACTCCGGCTAACCGTCTCCTGTATCAGGGCGCTCACCGTGTTGACCAACAGTGGAGCATCAGAGCAGCCGCAGTGCGCCAGCGCCACCTTGACCAGTCGCAGTCATTCAATCTCTATGCCTCTGCGGACCTCGATGAATCGGCTTTTCTCAACCTCTATTACCAAGCATGGAAACAGGGACTGAAAAACGTGTACTATTTCCGCAATATGACCGAAGAGGCCGGTGACCAGGCCGCCGCTCCCGCTTATGATTCCTGCGAATCATGCCAGGCCTAGAATGGAAAGGATGACGGATAACTGTGGCTACCCTCGAGATTAAATCGTTATTCAACCCCTCAGGAACTCGGGATTTGCGCGCCCAACGGCTGATTGGCGGTCCTAGCGTCAATCTCCTCGAATTTGCCCATTGCAAATATTCTTGGGCTGAGCAGCTGTACCGCAAAATGCGCAGCTTCTTCTGGATCCCTGATGAAATTCCTTCGGCGGAAGACAAGCAGCAATTCCCGACCTTGACTGTGGCGGAACAGGAAGCCTATAAGAAAACCCTGGCCTTCCTCATTTTTCTTGACAGTATCCAAGTGGATAATTTGGGTGTGCTCGCTCAATACATCACAGCTCCCGAAGTCACGGCATGCATCAAGACACAGGCTTTCTTCGAGACCATCCACGCGCAGAGTTATGACTACTTGCTGACCTCAGTGGTCGATTCCCTGACACGTGAGGCGGTCTATGATCTGTGGCGCAATGACCCTCGCCTGCTCTCCCGCATCCGCTTTATCACGGATCAGTATGAAGCGTTCATTTGGGAACCGAGCCCGGAACATCTTATAAAATCGGTGGTGGCCAATTTTCTCTTAGAGGGCATCTACTTCTATAGCGGCTTTGCATTTTTCTATGCCCTGGGCCGGCAGGACAAGATGGGGAGCACGGTCAGTTTGATCCGCCTGATACAGCGGGACGAAAATACCCACTTGGCCTTGTTTACCCATATCATTCGGGGGCTCCGGGAAGAAAACCCGCAGTGGTTTACGCCCGATATCATGGAGAGTATCGCCGAAATGATTAATACGGCGGTGGAGCATGAAATCGGTTGGGGTCAATATATCACGCATAACCAGATTTTAGGTCTGTCGGATACTCTCATTGACCATTATATTCGCTACCTTGGCAATTTACGGGCGTACGCCATTGGTCTCCCCCCACTTTATCCTGAGGCCACTCAGCATCCTATGGCATGGGTGGACGATTTTGCGGCGATGAATAGCACGAAGACCGATTTTTTTGAAAGGCCTGTGACGAATTATAGGAAAGCCGGAGGTTCTCTTCATTTCGACCGCTTAAAACCACCAGGCGTGTGAATGATATCCCGCAGGTACAGCTTCCCCGCCCATCTTTGCAATAAGATTGCCGGGAGTCATCTGGAACCTGGTCTTCGGCCAGAGATGTTTGGTCGGCACGCCTTCTCTTGTCTCTGTTTTCACTCCGGATAATCCGGTGGAATATCGCTGCACAATCTAACCTGCGTCTTCTGCAGGCCTTAACGATTAGGATGTGCCGCTTACCCCGGCCCCCTGGCTTTGGCTATGAGGGTCAGTGGCACTTTGGGCTTTATAGTGGAGGGAGGCACGTGCACGAGGTGCAAGACGCTTGGGTGCTCCTTGTCATGATAGATAGTCTGGTGAGCTATCACCATCTGCGCTGTCTCCACTCCGCTATTGCCGGTGGTTAGATTTCTGCCCCAGCGCGGAAAGTTGCTGCTGGTGATATCCAGGCGAATGCGGTGACCCGCCTGGAAAGTATTCGACCTGTTCAATTCATTACGATATCTAATTAACGTTGCGGGGGAGGTTCTTCCCCAGACTGCTTGATCCACTAGGGCACAAGGATGCTCGGGGCGCTGCGGAACGACCATTTTGTCCCCGTTTAGGCTCCCCACTCAAATTTCAGATGTGTCTCCTCATACCCCTGGCGTATTTCGTGGTTTTGGTGCAAGGCCGTCACGGTCGCTAACGCGACCGACCCGCCTGCAGACCCGCTCATTCCCATGTTTTTGCCGGACCCAGGCACAGACCTCATGGATTTTTTCTCCGGGATTGCTAGAGTTTTGTAAATCGAGCGCTTTTGGGTAAGGCATAACACGGAATGTCGGCACGACCCCGCTCAAAGTCACCGATTAACCCTTGCTGGTCCGCGGGCCTCTTGGTCTGCTTCGGCGGGAGCGATTGCACCTTGCATCCCGGCCCAGACCCCCGCTCCACCGTGTGGACGGAATGGTTGGGGCAATTGGAGGAATTCGACACGCGACTTCAGCGACTCGATGCCGCCATCCAGGGGGCGATGCCCCTGCATTCGCTTTATCCGCTGATGCGGGCTTTCCAGGCTTTACGCGGCATCGATTGGATCTCGGCCGCCACGCTCGTGGCGGAAGCCGGCGATTTGAGCCAGTTTGCCGCCCTACCGCGCTCATGGCCTTTGTCGGGCTCGTCCCGAGCGAATCCTCCAGCGGTGGAACGCAACGACGCGGTCACATCACCAAAACCGGCAATGTCCATCTGCGGCGAGTATTGGTCGAGTCGGCTCATAGTTATCGATTCCGCCCGAGCCTGCAAGGGGCCGTCAAACGCCGCTTGGCCGCCGTACCCGACTGGGAGCCGGCCCTGCGTCAGATGAGTTGGCGCGCCCAAAACCGGCTCCATGACCGGCTGCGCCGCATCGGTGCAAAACGAGGCTATAACGCGGCCTATACCGCCGTCGGTCGGGAACTTTGCGGCTACCTTTGGGAAATCGCCACGTGGATGCGCGCCACACTGGCTGCCGAGACGCCTACCTCCACCCAGACGGAGGAGGTGGCCATCAACCAGTAAGGTTTGGTGTTCGGGACGGTGCAGATCCCTGATCTGTGCTCGGTGCATGCGGCGTCTTTACGGAAGCGGGAGAGCCCTCGTCAAGTTGCTATGCGTTAAGACCTCGGTCGAGCACGCGCCTGTAGAGTGAGACAGCTCCCGTCGGATTCACTACCTTGCGGTTACGCTCTCCTTCAAGGAGAGCCATCAGCCCGCGTATACGAGAATGATCCGCCGTCGCCTCAAAAATCCGTAAGCAGGATTTCCCCGCATGTGCCGAGCAGGGACCAGTGGCCCCGTCCGGCCCTGGCCATGATAGGCCAGCCTCGGTCCTCGTCAAGGTTTCCCTGCGGCGGCTACGCCGACCTTGACGACTGACCTCGCATGGCCC
>DAIDDL010000008.1 GCA_027309085.1 Sulfobacillus sp. | reverse complement strand
ACGCACGCCGCCAGCGTTCGTCCTGAGCCAGGATCAAACTCTCCATGACTCGTGATTTGCGTTGACTTGTAGTACTTGGTCCTGCTTCTTCTCCATGACGATATAGTTTTCAAGGACCGGGAGACACCCTCCGGTAACCGCCGCGCCAATCCGGCATCGGACCGCGTGACGAGAAGCGGTGTCGCACTGCCCTCTCGGACAGCTTTAATATCATAACACCATTTCAGTGCGGCTGCAACACTTAATTTTCCCGATTTCAAATGCTCCTGCCAATGCGCTGGCGCCGCCAACTTTCTTTCCCGCTGTGCTCAAGGTGCTAGCGGGTCGCCCCGCTTTCCGCAACCGCCGTCCTGTATGCTAAGATGAAGAAAAATAGTGGCTGGAGGTTCCGTATTTATGGCATGGCTTTCGGTACAGGCGGCCCGACTTTCGATGGGCGGGCGCACTTTAGTCAGCGACGTTACGCTCAATATTAGTGCCGGAGACCGCATTGGCATCGTGGGTCCAAACGGAATGGGAAAAAGCAGCTTGCTCGCGCTTTTGGCGGGATCTTTAGAGCCGGATGCCGGAAACCGCAAGGTTTATGGGTCTCCCTATATTACTCAGCTCAGCCAGTGGCAAAAGCCTTCATGCCCCACTATTTGGGACTGCGCCTCAGGCGCCAACAGCCTAATTCATGAGCTGGAGGCGCGGCTGCACGCACTCGAGGAATCCATGGGAAATCCCTCCCTGTCCACGGAAGACCTGATGGCCCTCACCGAGGAGTGGGGGAAAGTCTCAGAGAAGTTTACCGACATGGGCGGTTATGAGTGGGACGCCATTGTAAAGTCAGGATTGATGGCGTTAGGTTTCAACGAATCCCGTTGGGGCGAGCCGCCTGTGCATTTGTCAGGCGGTGAGCAGCACAGGCTCGCGCTTTTGCAGATCATTCTTTCGGGGGCAGACATCTGGCTGCTGGATGAGCCGAACAACCATCTCGACGTCACCACGCTGGAATGGCTCGAACAGCAAATCAGGGGATTTCGCGGGGCCTGCGTTGTCGTATCGCACGACAGAGCATTTCTGGACCACATTGCCACCCGGGTGATTTCATGGGAGGACGGATTCTTCTGGTCCACTTCCGGAAACTGGACAAAATACCGGAATTTGCGGGATGAACGGCTAAAAACCGAGGAAACCCAGTACCAGCGCTTGCAAGAAGAACGCCTCCGCCTGGAACAGTACATTGCCCGCTTTCGCTCTGGCACCCGCGCCAAGCAGGCCCAGAGCCGTGTCAAGCGTTTGGAGAAAATGGGCAAGGGCTCCGCCCCGGCGCCCCGCGCCAGAGATTTGCAGCTCCTGCATAACAGCAGCGCGCAGACCGGCCGCGACCCTCTGGCCCAGGTGCAGGCGCTGATTCTCGAGAGGCCTCACCGGCAGTGGGAGCCTCTGACATTTAAACTGCCGCCCGCAGCCAAAGTCGCATTAATCGGGCCCAATGGCACGGGCAAATCGACCCTCCTCGAAGCCTTGCACAGCGCCCGCCCGGAAGTGCGGTGGCTTCAAGACACGGCCGTCGGGTATCTCCCCCAGGATGCCGTAACCCGCCTGCCTCACGGGCTGACCGGTATGGACTACCTTTACGACCAAGGCTTTTTGCGGGAAGAGATCTATTATCTCGGCAGCCATTTCGGCCTGTCTCCCGATCTTTTGGGCACGCTTATTGATGGCTGGTCGGGAGGGGAGCGCAGCCGCTTGAAACTGCTGGAAGTGCTGATGCAGCCGAGCGATGTCCTCCTCCTCGACGAGCCGACAAACCACCTCGACATCCGCATGCGGATCGCACTGGAAAGCCTGATCACCGGTTATCCCGGCGCCGTCATCATTTCGAGCCATGACCGGGCGTTTCTGCAAGCGACCAGCACCCATACGCTGTGGTCTACCGGCACAGGCTTCATTTGGGACAAAATCCCCTATGCTGAGGGCCGCAGCGCGCCCAAGACCTGATAACGCGAAGAGTTTCCCAGTTGGCCCAGACAGCAGCGAGAAGGGAGGGAGGGCGGCATATGCCGCCCTCCCTCCCTTCTCCAATCCCGGATTTAAAAGCGTTCAGCCACCGCTTTCATCTGCATAAACAAAAGCAGGTAATCAGGACTCCCTGTCTTGGAATCCGTTCCGGACATATTGAATCCGCCGAACGGGTGGGACCCCACAATCGCTCCGGTGCACTTGCGGTTGATATACAAATTGCCCACTTCCAACTCCTGCGCTGCCTGCTCGATCCGCTCCCGCCTGGCACTAAAGACCGAACTGGTCAGCCCGTATTCCGTGTCGTTGGCAATATCCAGCCCGTCTTGCCAGTTTCTGGCGCGGATCACTGCCAGGACGGGCCCAAAGACTTCTTCCTGCTCCAGCTTGCTGCCTGGTTGAACATCGGAGAAGATCGTCGGGGGGATAAAATACCCCTCCATGTCCAACTTCTCTCCGCCTGTTTCCAAGCGGGCATGCTCCTTTCCCCAGCTGATATAGCTGTGCACCTTCTCAAATGCTTTGGGGTCAATGACCGGCCCCACCTGGTTGTTGACATTCTCCGCCGCGCCCACCGTCAGTGCTTTGGTGCGCGCGATAATCTTTTCCAACAATGCATCATAGACCTCGTCCACGATGATGGCCCGCGAGCAGGCAGAACATTTCTGGCCTTGAAAGCCGAAGGCCGACGTCACAATATCCTGGGCAGCCACATCGAGGTCGGCCGTCTCATCCACCAGGATAGCGTCTTTCCCGCCCATCTCCACAGTCACCCGCTTAATCCATTTCTGTCCCGGAGCCACCTGAGCGGCCAGTTGGTTAATGCGCAACCCGACTTCCCGGGATCCGGTGAAACTGATAAAGCGTGTCAGCGGGTGGGTCACAATGTAATCGCCGATCGTCCCGCCGTCTCCCGGCACAAAGTTCAGCACACCATCAGGCAGGCCGGCTTCGTGCATAATGTCCACAAACTGGGCCGCAATAACCGGGGTCGTGCTGGCTGGCTTCAAGATCACGCAGTTGCCCGCGACAATAGCCGACGACGTCATCCCCGTCAAGATCGCCAGCGGAAAGTTCCATGGCGGGATAATGGCCCCCACTCCCAGTGGCATATAAAAGGCGCGGTCATCCTCATCGGCCAAGGGCGTCAGCGCCACTGGCCCTGACAGCCGTTCCATTTGCCGTCCGTAGTACTCCATGAAATCGACGGCTTCGGTCACATCGCCTTCCGCCTCCGCCCAAGTCTTTCCCGCTTCATACACCTCAATGGCCGAAAGCCAGAGCTTCTTGCGGCGCATAATGGCGGCCGCCTTGTACAGGTAGCGGGCCCGGTCTACGCCTGGCACCTTCTTCCAGGTGTCAAAAGCCTTCCAGCCTTCTTGCAGGGCCCGGTCGATATGACTGGCTTCGGACTTGGAGACCGATCCCACCACCTGCTGCGGGTGGGAAGGATTAACCGAGACAATTTTCTTTTCGGTATCAATGCGCTCGGCTCCGATAACCAGAGGGTAAGAAAGTCCCATCTGATCTTTCACCTGTTGCAGCGCAACTTCCATGGCCTTGCGGTTGGCGGGAATGCTGAAATCCGTCGCCGGTTCATAGTGATACGGCTTGATTGCCATATTGATGCCTCCTGTAGTTTTTAGGTCAACAGCTGCTGCAGCGACTGATAGTATTCTGGAAAGGTGCGGTCCAGTCGCACAGCACGACCTGTGAGCACAAAAATATGTTCGGTGACTCCCCGGCTCGTCTCCGCGCCTCCAGAGATCGCCACATGGTACGTGAAACGGGCCCGCGTAGGCGTCAGAGACGACAAGCGCGCCCGCACTTCGCACAGGTCCCCGGGACGCATGGCGTGAAAAAAATCCGCTTCCGCATGGCGCACAAGCAGTTCAAGGCCCTTAGGCCTCAGGATCTTATAGTAATCCATATTGTGCTCTCTTAGCCACTGAACGCGCGCCTCTGAAAACCAGTCAAACAGATGCGCGTGGTAGATAATTCCCGCTGCGTCGCATTCGCCCCAGCGCAAGCGGGTCGTCCAAGTTGTCGTCACTGGATGCGCCTCCATGAGTCTTAGTCGGGTGCTGACCGCCCGCGCGCGTCTTGAGACGACCCTGACTCGACGGGGTCCACGGGCAGCACGCGCAGTCCCTCAGCCCACCGCACTGCTTCGAGACGGCTGTGAACTCCGGCCTTTTGCATAATATTGGCTGCATGGGCCTGTATAGTGCCTTCGCTGACCTGCAGGGTCTGTGCGATGATACGGTAAGAATAGCCGCGGGCCATGCACCCCAGGATTTCCTTTTCCCGCGGTGTCAGCAGATTTTGCGCTTGCAGATGTTCTTTGATGGCTACGGCCACTTCCTTCGCCAAAGATTCTGAGACCTCCGGCGCAGAGGAGCCGCACGTCATTGCGACCAGCCGCTCGATAGCAGCAGACTGACGCCCCGTCACGGCCACATTGTTCTCTTCGAGGAGAAACGAGACGAAATGCGACAGGATCTCTTGATGCTGCCTGGCCATCGTGCGGGCCGCCAATTGGGACCGCCCATGCTGGCGCAGCAGCCATGAGATCAGTAGAGCAGTGGCAATGGCCGCAAACAGGTAAACTGGCCAGGCCAGGTGAAGAAAGGGCAGACCTTGACGGACGGCCACCATGGCGGGCAGCGCCGGCGTGGCTATAAGAGCCCATTCCATTACCGGCACCGGCGCGAGCACCAGCGCCGGCACGTGAACCCGGGCGATAAACAGGACGTAAATGGCCGCAGCGTACGCCCCGTCCCGCCAAGCCGCGCCCGACAGGGAAAAAGCACGTGCCTTCGGTGATTCCTGCTGCAAGAGATCTGTGAGAGCTATCATTCCCACTATGGCAAACCCGCCACGGCCCGCCGGCTGCAGCAACGTTTCAAGCAGGCAGGTGAGAGGAATGACGGCCCGCAACCGCCTCAAGATGGTCAGATTGGCATATTCCCACTGGTTGCCCTCCACCAAAAGCGCCTCCCAATTATCCCGCGCAGACCGCTCCACAATTTTTAGTGTACGCCTTTTTGGCAGGGGCGAGAGGGGAGATCTGTGACCAATTGGTCTTCTTACTAAAAATCAGAAGACCGGCCTCTAGCAAATCAGAATGCCCTGCCACTATTATCACAGCGCCATGGAGGCGGGCGGAACCTGTACAAGAGACAGCGACCCCGTCCTGTTTTCTGGCCGATCTCGGGAATACTGCGGTGACTGCCAGCTCGGCGCTGGCGCTTTGAGAACACAGTCTTCCATTGCAGGGCGTACGTGAGATTTTGAAGGAGATGCTTCTACATGGCCACGCAGACTGACAATGGGGAGATTCTTGCCCAGCCACCGCACCAGGAGCGCATCGTGCGGTGGATTCCGGTTAACTACCTGATAGCGGTCCGGTTTATCCTGGACTGGCAATTCATTTCGGCCGCATTCCGGCGGTACCTCAATGATCCCAGCAAACTTGATTACGCGGCAAAAAGCAACATTGGGCACAAGTTTTCCACCATGGTGCCGCACTCTATTTGGCCCCTCAACCATATCATGAGCACTTTGATTCTTCACCCGCACACGGCGTTTGATTTCCTGATTGTCTTCACTTGGATCGAATTCACGGTAGGGCTGTTTCTCATCACCGGCACCCTAACACGCCTGTCTGCTCTGGGGGCGGTGCTCCTCAGCTTCGGCATTCTGTGGGGAGACGGGTGGCAGGGAGTGACGTGCGTCGACGAATGGCAAATCGGCACCGTCGAAGACATTGCGGCTATGGTCTTCATGTTCGCCGGATCTGGTCCCTGGGGCATTGACCGCTGGCTTCTCAAACACTGGGACGGGTACATCCACATCGGGTCCTGGCGCATTCGAATCGCCTGAGCTTGCAGCACATGGAATGGAGTCTAGGCAGAGGCACAAAGGAGAGGGAAGTCATGCACATTTCAGAAGCGCAGCGCGCTCCGGCCGAAACCGGCGCGCAGAAAAAACAGGCCTTGGGGATGCTGGTCGTGGCCGTGGTGATCACCTTGTTTACCTATCAGGTCTTTCATCACGGCCTGTGGGGCAAGTTGGTCAGCTACGGCAAGAAACCGGCCCTCGTCCTCACCGGAACGGCAGTCACGCCCCGCACGCTCAAACTGGCTGTCTACAATACCGGGGGTCCTGGCACGTACGGTGAATTCACGACCCGGGTAACGATTGCCGCGCACGGACGCCCCATTGACGTTTGGACCAGCCACCAGCTGGCGCTGACCCCTGCTGGCAGCATTCATAACTATTACCCGTTCTGATGGACTTATCCAAGACTGATCATTGTTAAGTAAATGATCAAACTTTTCGCCACCTTCCTGCTTCATGGCGTCATGGCTTCTTAGGGTCTCCAGGACCGGTCGTCCACCAGAGGGCGCTCCACAGGCTTGTCACCGAGCAGTCCTGCGTTAGTCAGGAACGGGTGAACAGCCGCTCACCGAACTCTCGGCCACTGTGCGTAAATTGATCGCCGCATTCACGTCTCGGTCATGGTGTGTGTGACACTCTGGGCACGTCCACTCCCGCACCGAGAGCGGCATTTTCGGGATCTTGTAGCCACATGCCGAACACGTTTTACTGCTCGGATACCAGCGGCTGACGACGATGACGGTCTTTCCCCGCTGAGCCGCCTTGTATTCGATTTGGCGGCGAAATTCGCCAAATCCCATATCCGCGATGGCTCGGGTTAAATGATGATTTTTGATCATCCCCTCGACGTTGAGATCCTCGATGGCCATGACATCGAAGCGCTCGACGAGCATCGTGGTGAGTTGATGCAGGGCATCTGCCCGGATATCCGCAATCTGCGCATGGAGCCGTGCCATGCGCCGTGGGGTTTTGACCATATTCTTTGACCACGGGATAGGCATCCCTTTGGGGATGGGCTGGCCGGGCTTCAGCCCGGCACGGACTTTGGCGACCTCCATCTGGCGACTAAAGCGCTTCGACAGGCCCCGGAGCTTTTTCTGGGCGGCGGCATAGGCTTTGGGTCCCACGATCTTCTCTCCGGTCGAGAGCGTTGCCAACGCCGACACCCCCAAGTCCACGCCGACCACCGCTTGGTTTTCACGGCAGATACAGGGCGGATCGGGAATCTCGACGGTGACACTCAAGAACCAGCGGTCGGCAGTCCGGGAGATCGTGCCTTCCACTACTTTGCCCACGAAGCGCAAGGCTTCGTGCAGGCGCACCCAACCGAGTTTGGGGATATGCACCTTCCGCCCTTTGATGACAAATTGATCATTCGTGAGGGTAAAGCTGTCGTGACGGCCTTTCTTCTTGAATGTCGGATACCCGGCGGTCCCCGCAAAGAAATTCTTGAACGCTTGACCCAAGTGCATAATCGCCATCTGGGGTGCGTTCTTGGTGACCTCCAGCATCCAGGGGAACTGACCTCCTTTGATAGCGTTGAGTTGCTTACGCAATGCCGGATCGGAGGGCTTTGACCCGGCCGGATCCGCTTTCCAGGCCTCGTATTGTCGTTGCCATTCGGCTAACGCCCAATTGTAGGCAAACCGCGCCGTCCCGGCGGCTTTGCGAAAGTATGTCTCCTGCACATCGTTGGGATCGAGGGCAATCTTGTGGGCGAGAATCATGACGACGCCTCCTCCACCGCGTGTTTCACGCCATCCAGCAACTTTTGATTCTTGCGTGAACGACTCCCATACAGCCGGGCCGAAAAGACCGTGATGATCTCAAGGACATCCTGCGCCAACTCTTCCTCAAAGGTCGTGTCTTCGCCTTGGTTGAGGATCACGACCTCGACTTGCTTCGCTTCACAAATGGCGAACACCAGTTCCGCGCCCAAGCGCAGGAGTCGATCTTTGTGCGTGATGACGAGCCGCCCGATGCGGTCGGCCAGGATATCGTTGAGCAGTCGTTTGAGGCCCTTTTGGTGATCATTCATCCCCGACCCGAGGTCGGCCACGACCTCAAACGTCCAGCCTTGGCGGGCACAGTAGAGTTCCAGCACCTGCTTTTGCCGTTCGAGATCGTCTTTCTGGTCATGACTCGATACGCGCGCATAGGCTATGGTTTTGCGCAAGGCGGCGTGACGATGAAACTGTTCGGGTCGTATCCGCGCTAAGTCATAACGCCGATAGCCACCCGGTGTACGTTCATCGGGCACCAACGTTCCTTCGTGTTCCCATCGTCGCAATGTCGACGGGGTGACCCCCAAAAACTCGGCTGCTTCCCTAATGCCAACAAGTTTTCGATTCATAACTAAATTATACAATAATGGGTAACCATAGGTATACCTTTAGCAAACTGTTAAAACCCTGCTCACACCGGTGTCCAGTGGCGGCGGATCTTCTCCATGGCCCAGGCAGTCGGCAGAGACACGTCAGCCGCCAACTGCATGGGCTCCGAGTCCCCCCGCGCCACCGCGTGAATATGTCGCAGCATATCGGTGAATGGCAACTGCCCCTGCATGGTGTATTCTTTCACCACCCCGCGCTTGCTGTACACGGAAACCGCGTCGCGAGCTGATGGATGATAGGTGTTGGACAGGCGGATCTCCCCGGCCGACCCAACAATCCGGGTAAACGTGTCATAGCGGCGGACGAAGGACACATTCATGATAAGCTGCTGGCGGCTTGGATAGCGCAGCACCCCCCACACGGATTCGTCGACCTCATGAGGAATCTCAGCTTGGGCCCACACATCCTCCGGATCCTCTCTTATCAGCAGGGAGGCGACATGCACCGGATAGCAGCCCAGGTCATTCAGGGCTCCTCCCTGAAAGGCTTTCGCCCAGCGGGCGTCTTTAGGCCGCCCCAACACTGTATTGAATGTGCCGTGAATCTCCAGGGCATCTCCCACCGCGCCCTCGCGGATCAGGTCCTGCACCCGCAGCCATTGCGGCTGGAACTGGAAGGCATAGGCTTCCCACAAAAGCGCGCGGGTCCTCTGGGCTTCCTTCACCACCTCTTCGGCTTGGTGCCACACTCCGCTCAGCGGCTTCTCGCAGAGGACCGGTTTGTGGGTTTGCAGCGCCTTCATAGTCCATTCATAGTGGGCATGGTTTGGCACAGGAATGTAAATGGCGTCAATCTCGTCGCTCTCCACGATCTCGTTGTAATCCCCGCAGGCCTTGGCGACACCGTTCTCCGATGCAAACAGCCGGGCCCGCTCCAAATCACGGCTGGCTACCATCCATGCCTGACCCCCTCCAGCCTCGCGCAAAGCCGGCAAAAATCCTCCGCGCGCAATATCGGCCGTGCCGATAATTCCCCAGCGAATCATTCTGGTCACCCCTTTTCTGGTTTTGCAGCCAGCGCATGCGTGCTGGCGTACCATGCCATCATGCCTGCCGCCGCCAAAATTCCCGCCAAGATGATCCAGGCGGGGCGGAAATGATGCGTCGCGTCAATCACCGCTCCCAAAATGGGCGGGAAGAAGGCGGAACCTAAAAACACCACAGTGCCGACAAACCCCATGGCAAATCCGGCCTGATCCGGAGGCACTGTTTCCGCTGCCCACGTCAGCGACAGGGCGTTCCACCCAATCGCCCCCATTCCGGTGAAGAACCAGATCACACAGATCCATCCAAAGCCCACATGGGCTGGAAGGAACACAATAATCCCCACCATGACCACAGCCAGCAAGGCTATCCGGCTGATCGTCCGCGCCCGGTTCGCTCCGGACCTGTCACTGTACAGCCCAAAAAGCACACGCCCCAACCCTCCCCCAACCTGTGCCAGAGCCAAAGCTGCTCCCGCCTCCGTCAGGGTAAAGTGCCGAAACCGGTGCAAGTACTCCAAGGTGAACGTGATCAGAAAATACTGGCCCGCCACCATCAGTACGGAAACCACTGCGGGCCGCCACAGAGCTCGAGAAACTTTTGTGGCAGGGCGGGGCTTTGCCGCGGCTGACTTCTTCACGGGCTCGATCACCGCCGCAAAAATCCAGCCTACAATCCAAAGTTCCGCGGCAAACAGTGCGTAGACTGCATTCAGTCCCCCCCGAACAGCCAGAATAGGCAAAATCACGGCGGCCAGCGCGGCTCCAAGCGGCACCCCCGTCTGGCGGATGCCCATAGGAGTCCCCCGCGAGCGGTTCTGAAAGGCCGTGAAGACCGCCTTGGTGCCAGCCATGGGCACAGCTGCCAGGCTGACTCCGAGCAGGAAGAACATCCCCAGTAGAGTGTGGAATCCCCTGACCTGAGTGAGCAGAGCCGCCAGCCCCGCCATAACGACAGCGCCGGCAAACAGGAGGCGCCGGGGTCCCAGACGGTCCGCCAAAATCCCCATAAAGATCATGCTGACCATGACGCCCAGACTCATCGACGTGGTCACCAAGCCAATCTCCACAAAATCCAGGTGATATTTAAGCGCAAACAGAAATCCCATCACGATAATTCCCTGCTGCACAAAGGACATTCCCGTCTGGGACAAAGTGGCCCAAACCAAGTACCACAGGGGCTTCACCCTGGCATGAAATCCCTGTGCAGCAAAAAGGCTCTCCATCTCCCACCCGCCCCGCCTAAAATTTACCGCTCATTTTGCCGTTGTTCCCGCGTACATTTCTGGTGACAGGCACTGCGTAAAATGTGCCCAAGAAAAGAGGCGTGATCTTATGAAGCATACACCTGATCCATGGCGCCGCGCACTAATCGCAGGCGTTGCCGGCACCATCGTGTTCACCGCCCTGCTCTCCCTCGCTCCCGCCGCGGGCTCGCCCGTACTGAACGTGGCGCTTTGGGACGGCACGCTTGTCACCCTCAATCTGCGGCTGGCGGCAGTTCTCGGCTATGCTCTGGAAATCGGTGGGGCCACCGTACTGGCCTACGAATACCAGATATGGCTCGAGCCGCGGCTGAAGGGGTCAACATGGCTCAAAGGCATCAGCTTGGGGGCGGCGTTATGGGTAGTCTGGATGCTGGTAGGCCTCCCGCTCTTCGACCTGATCAGTCCCTTGGTCAATAACGGTCTAATGCTGGCGCCTGGAGTGTTTGCCTGGAATTTTGGAGCGGCCAGTGCGTTCTTCTTCCTGCTGGGACTCCTCGCCTTCGGGATTGCCGTCAGCTGGCTCGCAGAAGATCCCTCCCGCTATTCATACCGCTAGGGAGCCAGGCCCGTCCGGGCCTGGCTCCCTAGCTATGCCTCGTTGCGGCTGCTGCCGAGCGAGACGGCAAACTGTCCCGCTGTCGCAACCGGCCGGGTCAGCGTCCAGAAACGGAATACAGGCCCCGCATGCAGACTGCGCAAAAACCGCTCGGCTTTGACAACAGCGCCGGAGTGAAAATCCCGGGGAGAAAAGAGGTAGCCGCGCGCCGTTCCGCTGTGGGCGGTCACGACACCCCACTGCTCCTGGTGCGCCTGGTCAATCACAGCCCCTAAAAGCCGGTCCTCGGGATTGCGCTCCCACTGCACTTCGGCTGATATCAGACCCGCCTGCCCCATCTCCGACACGATGCGAGAATATGACGCTTTCCGTGCAATTTTCAGCGCCTGCGCTAGTCTGTGCTGCTGGGCACTGGTGTAGGAATGCCGGGACCGGTGGTGCAGCGCGGTGTTGACCCGCCCTGGCCCGATCAGTCCCACAATGACGGCATAGGGCGCCATCGGCCATTTTTCCAAAAGCATGCCCTGTACTGGATCGAAAACCACCATGTGAGGATACATGACCCCGTCCGAAGGTTCAATCTGTGCAGCCAGGCGGGCAATCGTAGACGGCAGGAGACTGCGGTCATACGCCGCCGCCACAGCACGCATGCTGGCGACAATATCTGCCGAACTGGATGCCATGCCTTTGCCGATCGGGATGACTGAGGAGATGCTCAGAATCCCTCCGGGCTTCTTCAATGCCTGACATGCCAACAGTGCCGCAATTTGCGCCTTTTTGCGATGTCTGGGATAGACCACAACTTCTGAATTCTCACCCGGAATAAATTTGGCCCGGGTTCCCCACCGGATCGGTATCGTTACCAGAAATGGAGTCTGATCAATAACACCCTGAACCAGCTCGCCAAATGTTCCGGAAGAGAATCCCCAGCCAGCCTGCTTCATGGGGGTCCCCTCCTTGAAACTTGCTACCATTGTACCATGCCTTGTCAGCATGGAAAGCGCCTGTTGCGAAGCCCGCACAGCTAATCCGGCAATTTTGTCAGGGAGGGGAGGAAGACGGAATTAGAAGATGGCGGATGCCGGATGAGGTTCAGGAACTGGGAACGAGGGAAGGCTCCGCAGCCCATGCGTTCAGCAGCGTGTCCACCGTGCTGGTAGCGCCTTCAATGATGACCTCCGTTTTGCGCTCTAAAAAAGCCGCTTCTTCCATGCTGTCAGGAAGGCTGCCCACAAACACGGTCAGGGCCCCCACCGTCTCGGTCGTGGCGCTCAGACCTTTGTCCGGCAGGCTGGACAGCGCATGGACGCTGGCTTTTTCCGTGATGACCACCGCATTGGAGTCCGGGGCCGCAAAGCTCATAATCACCACACGCTTGCCCTGCGCATTCGTACCCGTGTTAATGGCATTGAGCGTCATGTTGGCGCTCGCCGGCGGGAGCGCAATGGGAAAATCGACTTCGCTTTTCGCGATATTGAGCGCGGTGCCAGTCTCAGACAGCGCCACTTCGGGTGTGACCCCGGCTGGGGGCACGAACGTATAAACGCCGGCCGGGAGAGAAGGATTCACCTGGAAATGGGAGAAGTCCTCCGTCACATGGGTTGAGCCCCACCGAGCCTGCCACTGCGTCAGCACATTGGTTTTGGTGTCGTAGGTGACAGACATCGCCGCCTGCTCCGTAGCCGACGGAAAAGGCGCACTCATCTGCAAAGTCACCAGGTTGCCCTTGACCACGACAGATTTCAGCGTGCTGGCCCGGATCAGGGCCGGAATGCGCGCCGCAGCGCTCAAAGGCTGGTCAGCCGCAGGCAGCCCCGGCAAGAGCGAATAATGCTTGGTGTTCTCCGGGTACCATATGGTTTCGTGATCATTCACGTAGAAAGACATCGGAGATGGCGATGACAGGCTGACCACATATTGCCCGTGGGCCAGATCACTGGTAACCTGATAATCCAGGGTCTGAGGACGGCTCCCGCTCACAGCCAGCGACTCGCTGACGTCCGCCCGCACGCTCTGCCAGTCGGCCATGCGGGTCAGAATTTCTTTTTCTACCGTTTTCGGTTTCGTGTTGTGGGTGATAGCCTGCGGCCGGCCAAACCCGCAGCCTGCGGCCGCCCAAGCTAGTATTCCCACGATACTGTAGGTCTGCCAACGTTTCATAACCCTATGGTATCTCGTTTGCCCGTTTCGGGCAAACGCTGGCCTTCATGCGGCATCTGTGACGCACAACTACGACAAGAAACTTGGGGCAATCCCCGCGGGAGGACTATGTCGCACATCATCGTCTCGATTCTGGTTGTCTCTGTTATCGCGCTCATGGTGCCGTGGGTCCTGTTAAGGACGAAAATCAAGATCCCGTTTGCGGCTGCGGAGATTTTGCTGGGGGTAGTATTCGGCAAGAGCGGGTTCGGGTGGATTCACGACCCCGCCCCCGTCAGCTTCCTCTCCCTCTTTGGCTTGTCTTACATTATGTTTCTCTATGGGCTGGAGACGAATTTAGATTCCTGGCTGAAAGGCAGCGCACCCAAACTCCCCCACAGCCAGTGGCTGTGGCCTATTGCCTTGCTGTGGATGGGTCTGGCATTCACCGAAGGATTTCTGTTTCAGGGCTTGGGGATGGTGCATGCCCCCGTGGCTGTGTCCCTGCTGCTGGGCAGCAGCGCCCCCACTGTGCTCTTGCCCACGCTGAAGGAGCGGGGTCTGGTCGACACAACATTCGGACAGTGGATCTTGTCCATCAGCCTGGTCGTGGACTTTACGAGCTTGCTGGGAGTGACCGCTTTAGCCGCGCTCACCCGCCACGGCGCCGCGCTGCGCATTTTCCTCGTGCTGCTGCTGTTCATCCCGCCGCTCATCGCCAAATCCACCTCAGGATTCTTGCACCGGGCCTGGTTCGGCAGCGGCCAGGACAGTGTCACTGGGCAGATCGGGGTGCGCGGGGTGATGATGATCATCACCCTCTTCATCGCGTTGGCGGACACACTGGGCACCATCACCGTGCTGGGCGCGTTCCTCGCAGGCATTGTGGTATCCATGATTGTGGGACGCGACCGGGCGATATTGCAAGACAAGCTGGATGCCTTGGGATTTGGCTACTTCATTCCGTTTTTCTTCGTCACCGTAGGGTCCAACTTGAACCTGCGCCCCGCTCTGGCATCGGACCACATCTGGATCCTGGCGGGCCTGTTCCTGATCGGCGTGGTAGCCATCAGCACGGGTGCATCGGTCATCTTGCTGCGGCTGTTTCCCAAGCCGCATGCCCTGGCCATGGCCGCGCTGCTGGCCACGAGGCTGTCGGTGACGGTCGCCGGATCCTTGATTCTCTATCAGGCCCATATCATTTCTCAGTCCCTGTATCTCGCCATGATCATCACCTCAGTGCTATCAGCAGTTATCTTCCCGCCAATATTCCACCGTTTAAGTCCTGCCCGTCCCCCGTCGCGGCACGATATAGTCCTCATCGGCCCCAACCACTGGACCCGGCCTATCGCCAACCACCTGAAAACTCAGGAATACCCGGTGCACACCTATGAAACCGCCAGCCAGGCCAGCGCCATGGCGCCCGTTTTGGCCCAGACGGTGCATGTGGTGGCTTTGCTGGGTGCGGCCCAGTGGGAGCAAAACATTACATGGGGCAGGAAAATCGCCGCGCTGCTTCATCCTGACCATGTCATCGTCGATGTGCCCACCGAGGCCCGCGAACAGGCCCAGGCCGCCGGGCTGATCCCCTTTGTCGCTGCGGTGGCCTCCATGCAGCTCCTGGAAACAATGATCCGCTCCCCGCTCTCGGGTCTTGTCGAGACCAGCCTGTGGTCGTCCATGTTGGAACTGGAAGTCACCAACCCCGGCGCTGTCAACGTAGCCCTGCGCGACTTGAGGCTGCCGGAGGATACGCTGGTGATCGGCATCGCGCGGGAACGGGAGCACCTCATCCCGCGCGGGTCTTCCACATTGCGGGAAGGGGATATGGTCACTGTTGTCTGCCCAGCCCCCCGGCGCCACGAGATCCGCGGCATATTCGAAAGCCCTCCACCTATTTAGCGCTCAGGGGCCATGTCCTCTTGGGCGGCCAGCAGGCGGCGCAGCGCCTCTTGGCCGGGGTCATCCCCGCCTGACGCCATCAGCAATGCCCCCGCCGCCGGGGACAGGCAAGGGGCATGGATGTCGCAGGCCGGATACGCCTCACCCATAATCTCCCCGAAATGCGTGCGCAAGAGATCCGACGCCCCGTTCCACAAAGACCCCACGGTAATGACTTCCATCTCTCCCCGGTCAAACGGCAAAGCCCTGGCCGCCGCCACCACGCTCGTGGCTAAGGCATCGGCCATGGTGCGCAAGAGCGCCTCCGCCACCCCGTCTCCCTGGCGGGCGGATTCAAAACAGAGTGGCACCAGCGCCAGGAAAGCATAGGGGTGAATGGCGCCAAAATACATCGCCCGGCGCAGTGACGCGTAATCGGGCTGCCCGAGGCGCTCCAGCACCCTCTCCTCCAACAGGGTTTTGGGTCCTCTGCCCTCGGCACTGCGAAAGGCGTGGTGCAGCACGTCACGGGCGAGATCCGCCCCCCCGCCGTAATCACCCATCTCATATCCCAGGCCGCCGACTGAAAACTGTTGCCCGTCTGCACGCCTGGCCAGCACATTGGTGGCGGTGCCGCAGATCACCGCGATGCCAAACCCGGACCGGGACCCGCCCGCCAGGGCGATCTGGGTATCATTGACGACCGCGAAAGACAGCCCAGGCAACCGCTGCTGCAGGCCTTCTGTCATCTTGGCAATGTCTTCCGGGAAGTCTGCCCCGGCCAGACCCAACACGGCCCGCCGGACGGCCGCAGCACCGACTCCAGCTTGGGCCATCACGTCTGACACCGCCTGCCCCACCGCGTCCATAGCGCCGTCAAAGCCCACCGGACCTTGTGGATTGGAGGGCCCGGTGCGTGCCATGGCCAATATTTTCCCGTCTCGCGCTGCCACCGCTTCAGTTTTGCTGGCGCCGCCATCCACGCCGATATATACCGCGCTCATACGGCAAATTGCGGCAGGAAGGCCGCGTTCTCTTGGAGAATATCTTCAAGAATTTTCGCCGCCGCACCAGCCGAAGGCACCAGCGGATTATTCATCAGAGCTGTCAGAGCCGTCTTGCGGCTCCCTGTCATGGCCGCCTCAATCGTCAGTTCCTCGTATGCCTTCACTTGTTGGATCAGTCCCCTCACCGAGGCCGGCATCGGGCCGCACTCCAAGGCCACCGCGCCCCGTCCATCGACCACTGCCGGCACTTCCACCACGCTGCTCTCAGGCAGTTCCGGCAGCGCGTGCCCATTGCGGACATTCACCACAATCTCCCGGCGCCTGTTTAGGGCGAGAGATTCGATTAGCATGACTGCTACGGTGCTGTAATATGCGCCGCCCCGCTGCATCAAGGCCTCCGGCAGTGTCCGTTGGCCGGGATCCTGATACGCCTGGAAGAGCGACTTCTCGACAGCCATCACCTCATTGGCCCGCGTGCCTTTCCCTGCCGCCATCGCGCTTTGCTCGCGGCTAAGCATCTCACCGGGATTCCAGTAGTACTGGAGATAGGGATTGGGGAGCATTCCCACCGCATCCAGCACATCCCGGTCCCACTGCTGGTCGGGAATATTAGCCACCTGCGTCTGCGGGCTCTTGAGAAATTCCAACACTAGCGGGGTGATATTTTTCCCGTTGACATAGACCCCCCGGGCAAAAGACAGGTGATTCAGTCCAAAAAAATCCAGGGACACCGCCTCTGGCGGCACTTGCAAGGCCTGCGCGATGGTGCGCTCAATGGTAATGGGCACATTGCACAAACCGATGCTGCGCACCCTAGTATGGCGCAGCAGGGCCTCTGTCACCATCCCCGAAGGATTGGTGAAATTAATCAGCCAGGCGTCTGGATTCGCTGATTCCAGCTCGCGGGCCAATCCTATTGTCACAGGAATAGTGCGCAGGGCATTGGCAAAGCCCCCAGCCCCCACGGTTTCCTGCCCGATAGCACCGTAGCGCAAGGGGATCCGCTCATCACGGGCGCGGGCCTCCAGCCCCCCGGCACGGAACTGGCTCAACACAAAATCCGCCTGCGCCAACGCCTCATGGCGGTCGAGCGCCGTCTGCAGCTGGATGCTTGACCCCGCCTCATCAATGAGGCGCTGGCAGAACAGGCGCACAGTTTCCAGCTTTTCCTTGCCCTCAGGCACGTCAACCAGCGTGACACTCTCCACGGGCAGGTCCTGAGCTTTGAGCAACCCGGACATCAACTCCGGGGTATAGGAGCTCCCGCCCCCAATGACCACAATGCGCACACCCGAAATCTTTATCATCTCCTCATCTTTATCTCCGATCATATAACGAAAAGCACGTTCCGCACACAAATTTCTTCGGCCGCGGGTTTATAAATACTTAGCGTTTGGCGCAGGATTAAGTATGATAAGAGTGGGTCACTATTTAGCGTGTTAAAGATAACAGCAGACAATGAGGTGCGTGCAATATAAAAGCATCTGACTCATGAGGAGGACAACGTGGATTACAGCAATGAACGGGTGGCAATTTTTGTTGACGGCGCAAACATGTTTTACGCGCAGCGGGTCCTGGGATGGCATCTGGATTTTGCCCGGGTCATCGAATACTTTACCAGGGGCAGGGAAATTTACAATGCGTTCTATTACACCGGTGTGCAGGTGCCTCCTGACAACTCCCAGCGGGACTTCCTGACGGCTCTGCGCCATCTGGGGTTCACAATCCGGGAGAAGTCTATCAAGGAGACCATGGATCAGAGCTCCAGTTCCGTCATCCGGCGGGCCAACTTGGACATCGAAATTGTGATTGACATGTTCAGCACGGTCAACCGCTATGATGTGGCCGTCCTCATGTCCGGCGACGGCGACTTTGAGCGGGCAGTCGAGCTGATTCGCTCGCGCGGGAAAGAAATTATCGGTGTAGGCACCCGCGGCATGATTTCCGCGGAACTGGAAAATGCCTGCGACCGGTACGTGAAACTGGAAGATATTCGGTCAGAAGTGGAAAAGATACGCTAAAGGCCGGGTACTCCCGGCCTCCCCTCCTGGGCTCCAATTATCTTGGAATTTCTCCCATTTCCCCCAGTAAAATCCTTGATCCCCTATGAAAGGTCAGTTCCCTCTTGCGGTGACGGCCAGTATAATACTTATGTTAATCAACTAGGGGGATAGGCCGTGGGTGTTAAGCGCTTTATGACATTAAGCATGGTGATTGTGCTCTCGGGGATCGTCAGTTGGAATCCCGGTGTACAGGCCGCGCAGGAAAACACCAGCATCGCCTCAGCGGATGCGATTCCGACTTTGCCAGCCTATTACACCTTTACCCAGACCATCACCCTGACCAACACGGAATCCGCCGAAGCCTACGACGTGAAGGCTAATGTGGTGTTGCTGGCGCCGGAGACCAGCTACTCGCAGGTCCGCCTGATTTCCGAGAGCGTCAGTCCCGTCAGTCTGCACCATGACCAGTATGGCAACTTGATAGGCTCATTTATGTGGAGCGCCATCGCACCCCACCAGACCGTTACGCTCTCCTTGCGCTATACGGCCACGTCTTCGGAAGTCAGCTACAAACTTCCTCTGACCTACCCGCCCTACAATACCCACAGCGCCGTGTACAAAGCCTATACCAATCCGGCGCAGGAAGCACAGGAAGTGAACACGGACTCCCCGGTGCTGGAAAGCATCGACGACTCTGTCATTAAGCCTGGGCAAAATCCCGAGCAGAAAGCTCACGCCATTTTCCAGTGGATTGTCGCCAACATCCATTATAATTATTCTCTGAAAGCATCTGGCAGCGCGGTGGCGACCGCTGAGAGCCACCTCGGCATCTGCAGCGATATTGCGGATCTGTACGTGGGATTGCTGCGCACCGCTAAAATCCCTGCCCGCTTCGTGGGCGGCTATGTGACCAGCAACGGCAGCGGCCAGGGCGGGTTTCACCAGTGGACCGAGTTTTACCTGCCAAGCGTCGGGTGGGTCGTAGCCGACCCCACATGGGGCGCCTACGGCTACTTTGCCTCGTTGCAGGACCACTGGCATATCGGGCTGTACGACGGCATCCGCAAGGATATCACTGTAAACTGGAACTACTCGCCCTCCTCCCTGACGGCCGCGCAAGCCTCATCGCAGATCGCCATCAACTATCACTACAACTTTGCCCAGGTGCAATTGCCGTCCATTATCTCCCACCCCAAGCCTCCGGCGCACCCGACAAAACCGCGCCCGCTGCTGGACCCTTCCACGATCTCCCACAAAGTCCACAGTGTGCCCCTAAAACCGTGGCAAACATGGTGGCTGGTGGTCAGCCAGTGGATCCGGCACACGGAAGATCACGCCGGTTCTTGGCTGTCGGCCCGTTTGGCCGGTTTGGACCTGTGAGGAGCGACGACGCCTGCTGCATAGTTTTGAGCGCCTTACACAGGCTATAGGCGGAGGTGGGAGACTATGAAGAACATTGAAATTCCGACAACGCTGGACACTGTGTGGACCTACGTCCAGGAAAATTACACCCCAGAGAGCGCGGACGATCTGCACGGGAGACTCGTCGACATCGGAAACCAGGTCACCAAAAAACAACACACATGGCAGAAGCCCGACGACTGGCTGGCTTATACCTCCTGGAGTGTCGCCGAAGACGATGAGAAGCACGAGCTCGCCCACCTTTTCATACAGGCCGCAGGCCGGAGCGGTCCCGCCACTCCGCAATAAATGCCGGAAGCGAGGGCCATCCCCCAATAAGGATGGCCCTCGCTTCCGGAATGGACCCAATTTCCATTATGGATTGCAAAAAACAGCAGATACTAGTGGCGGAGGTGGTTTGATGCCACGGATTTTCGGATGGTTTAAGAACCCCCAGACACTGCTATCCTGCATTGAAACCATACAGGCCAGTGCGGCCGTTTCCGTTTTACTGCGCCAGCCGGACCTCGCGGTGCTGGTCTTGGGTCCACTGACGCACGCTGTCGCCCCGTATCCTTTCCTGGATGTGCAGCATCACATTTACCGTCTGGGAATGAATAGGACATGGGCCAAAAAGTATGCCGACATTCTCGAACAGGGGGGCCTGGTCATGTGTGTGGAATCCCCCGAGCAAGCCTTCAAGGCAGTCCTTGAGCGCTATCATGCGCAAGATCTGCAGCTCGTTCCCTGATCGTTTCGCGCCTTCTTACCGCCAAGGCGGCGGCTGCCGCGGGTCCCGCAGAAAATCCAGCGGCGCCCCGCCCCGGCCTGCCATCTGATACAGGGGGTCCTTGCCGGGGTGGGGAATCAACTCCCGCGCGGTAAGCCTCTTGAGGGGTGGAACCCTGAGGTAGCTGGGATTTGCCCGCATCCCCTCCGGCCCGATCCACAGCCCCGCCCCGCGGTGGCGCGCCATTTCCTCGTATTCCAGATAGATATCTGCCGCATGGGCGCAAGCCAGCGCCAGCACATCCTCTCCGGCATTGAGGCTGACATGCCCGTAGCCAGGAGGGACAAACACCCAGTCTCCGGGCCCAGCCGATATCAGCACCAGATCGTCAATCCGGTCCCGCGCTCCCGACTGCAGCAGGAACAAGGCCTGACCCTGCACCACTTCCACCAGTTCGGCCCGCAATTCCTCACTGTCGGCCGCTGAATGAAAATGCCCCGCCGTCTTGACCCACTCCGCGCTTAGCGATCCCGGCCACATGATGGTCAGGTCCACGCCAATTCCCAGGGAACGGAAGCGGGATTCCTCACTTTTCAGGTGCACGCCTTCATAGACGTGATACACGTACTGCGAACCGCGCGCATCCGGATCTTCCAAAAAAGGGCGCAACTCGTCCAGACTCCGGGCCACATGATGGTCAAATGCCCCGTCAATCAAAGGGTACAGCGGATCTTCCTGATGGCCTGTCCATGAAAACGGAACCCCCAAGTGGGTCGTCAAGTCAAACACCGCTCACCTCGCTGCCGTTGATACTGTCATCATAGCAAACTTCACCAGATCGCCAAGGCCATCCAAGTCCACGCCACAATTTCGGTGATCTCTGCCACTGGGCCCTGATTTGGCCTAAACCATGATGCCACGCTGCCGACCACGGCCACTGCAAACAGCCACACCCCCACTTCTGGGGCCCACCGGGTGAAATAGATGAATTCCCCAGCCAGGGCAGACAGGCGGCACACGGTTGCGGACGTGAGCGGCTGGCGGCTGACCACCAACACCGCAATCACCGCCAGCGCTACTCCTAGTTCATGGACCACGCCGCTCACCCCTAGATGTCGCTTTTGCCTCTAAGGTATGCAGCGGAAATCGGGGGGTGCAAGAAAGGCGGGAGCTCTCTTCAGCGGAAGCGGGCTCCGAGCCATTCCAGCCGCAGCGCGCGGACGACGGCCACGACCACCGTGCCAAGAGCCAAAATAGTCAGAGACAGCGCCATAATCAACAGAGTCACGTGAAATGCATCCATCATTGTGGGCGCGGTCGGGGCCACCACCAGAAAGTCCCGGTCGGCAAAAGCAGGCAGCGTCAGTCCCCCCAGAGCCAGTTCCACCGGCCTGAAAAACACTAGAGTCATGATACCGGCATACACCGCGTGCAGCGCTCTGGCCATGAAGTACGGCTTCATGGAAATGTCCGTGTCGGCCAGCACCGAAGCCACCTGCCCGTGCACGGACAGCCCGGACCAAGCCACCACCACAGATACAACCACCAGCTTCTGCAACAGGGGTGCCGAGGCCTGCGCTGCAGCAGCCGAGCCCAGGTCAATTTCAAATAATCCTTTGACCGCTGCCGGAACCAAATTGCGGGAGAGACCAATGACATGAAACAGCGCCCCCAAGGGAGCCGTCAAAACCACCATCAGCCCCGTAACTGTCAGCACTTTGAGCAGTACCGCAAATAAAACCATGAAGCTCATAATCATAAACAGCGTGCCCATCGTTTCAGCGATAGCCTGGTTGATAACCTGTCCGTAAGGCCGCCCATCTTCCTGGCGCCCGCGCATGAGAGCTTCCATAGCCCTTTTGTGAATGCCCCGCAGCATGACACCCTCATCGTTGCGTCTGGCCTCGCCGCGCCGCCCATAAAATCGGAACGTCAGGCCCACCATCAGCACGGACGTGTAGTGGGCCAAGGCCAGCACCGCTCCCAAAGCCGGCTGGCCAAACATTCCCACGGCGACCGCTCCAAAGAGAAAGAGGGGGTCTGCCGAGTTCGAAAAAGCCAGCAGGCGTTCCCCCTCCACCTTGGTGCACAGGTTTTGGCGCCGGAATTTGGCCGTCAGCACGGCGTCCATCGGGTAACCTGCGGCCAGACCCATGGAAAACACAAAAGACCCCACTCCCGGCACATTGAACAGCGGGCGCATCAGGGGCTCAAAATACACCCCCAGATAATGAACGATCCCCGTAGACAGCAGGACGTCGGAGAGGATGAAAAAAGGCAAGAGAGACGGGAAGACCACTTCAAAAAACAATTTCAGCGCGTCCACCGTGGCATGATAACCGTGTTCAGAAAACACAATCAGCATGATCGTCAGCAAAAGCATGGTGAATCCGGTAATCAGGGTTGCGGTACGGCTGGGTTGTCGTTCTTCCATTGGCGCCACCTCGTCATGGGACTTCCCTTGATGCTATGTCCCAGAAAGGACACGTATTCCAGTGGGCCTACCCATGCGAGAATACCGCCAATCGCCGGGACAAATGCTGCGGACGCGCTGGGCGGAGTGCGTGATTCTCATAATGTCGCCGTGCCCACCGTTCGGCTGCCCCCTACCCACTACGGTGCAAGCGCTCACACCGTAGTGGGTAGGGGGCAGCGTAAGAACATCATGATTTGGGATTTAAGCGAATGGGCCACTAAGCCTCACGGAGCATGTTTATTATCCCACGCCCCTTTCATCACGGGAACGGGCGGCACTCAAGACTTTACGGTAATTGCTCCAACCATTCACGGGGGGTCACAACGTGAACATCATGCCGAGATTCCACGGGAAAGTGCCTGTTATTCCCCGTGACAAGCCGTGCAGCTGGCCCAGCCGCTATGCAGACTTCCAGGAACTTCGTGTCATCTGGATCCGGCAATGAAACCCTGAGCGGTGACGCGACCACCACGATTCCCACGTCTTCCAGATATCTCAGCAAGTGCTCGGCCAACACTGGTGAAAAGCCAAACTTCGGTCTAGCCAGCACGTCGCGGTACTCCAGTAAAATTCGGGAATCATGAGCCATCAATGCATCACCATTCAGAACCGATCGCAAGACCGCAGCTGGAAGACTATCCGCCTTCAGCAAGGCTGACACTATCACGTTGGTATCAATCACCAATAGGTTGTGAAAATTACTCACGACCTGTCCGTTCCTTCCGGACCTCGGAAATTTCCGCATCGATGTCCTCTTCAGACAACTTATCCAATCCGAGTGTGTGGGCCCTTTGCTGCAAGGCGCTTAATGCACGAACAGCGCGCACCTGCCTCAAAGCGGTGATTTCGGATTCGACGGTATCTTCCGTAACCGGCGAGAGAACAGCGATGGGTTTACCGTTCGAGGTCACCACCACTGCTTCTCCCCCGGACAGCCATTCACCCATGCGGCGAGTCTGTGTTCTGAGATCCCGCACCGTTACAATGCGCATACTGTGTACACCTCCGTGTACACAGTATGGCACATCTGCACCATCACTGCCAGATTGCTTAACTATAGGGTAAAAAAATTCCCTCACTGGAGGGACGCATGGACTGATTGGTTATGTGCTTTGCCCCAGAGCACCGGCACGACGCGTCTTAAGGGCGAGAACATGGCAGTGGAGCACACGGCGTATGTGGCGCCACCGCAGTGTCTTTCAATCCGCAGGCATGCACTGATATTCTCGCGGCAGCGATTCTTAAGGACCAGACGCACAGCCGTCAGCCGCAATCCCCCTATGCCATCTTGCGGCAGCCGAACCATATCACTGCCGCGGTTGCATGGTCAGCGCCATTGCCGAAATCCAGAAAATCGGAATGTCCACCGTGTTCTAGTCGGGGTAATAGCCCCACTTTAAGAAAAATCGCTCGCGATTTTTCTTAAAGTAACTCCGGTTCATGCGCCGGAGGTTGCGGAATTGGCTGACGGTGGAGCTAACCCAGTGGTGAAAAACCGCCTGACTGTCGAACCAGGTTTTCCAGCGGTTGCTCGCCTTAATGCGGTGCAGCATATCGTCATCTTCGAAATACGCTGGCCAGAATGATTCGTCGAACTCCCCGATTTCATCAAATAGGCGGTGATCACACAAGAAAGCGCTCATAGCCAAGCGCCTCCCGGAATCGCTCGCCTCCACGTGATCCGGTCTCCCGCTAGCCAAGATCACATCATCCCGTTGCAAATCTTCAATCAAGCGGTCAATAAAATCTGGCGCGAGCCGCACATCGTCGTTCAGCACCAGCACATAGCTGGCCCCGTCCTGCAACGCCGTGCGGATTCCCCAATTCCAGCTCTTCGCCACGCCCCAGTTGTCTTCGCGGTTGTCCCGCAGATAAAGAGGCAACCCCGCAGGCAAACTGGCCAGCGTATCTACCAGATGCGAGGCCCCCATGGTGGGAATCGTTACTGCCACCTTCACCACATACCCCACTCCTTCAGTCCCACTTACTGCTCCCTTGGTTTAACTCACTCAACTTTTACGGCGGGCTGTCGCAATTCTTGGGGAACCGGCGGCGGCCTTAGTATCCCCAACCAATGATAATAGAACTCCACCGGTACCAGAATCAAGGTCATCAGCCACGCAATCATGTAGTCCCGTGCGCTGTACTGCCGGCCGTCCAGCCAATCCGCCAGCCGCTTGGGCAATCCAACCAGCAGGCTGAGTAATCCAATGACGAGTGACCACGGTCCGAAGGCCAGGCCCAGCAGCACCATCAATTCTCCGAAAATAATCAATAGTTCCGTGGGCTGGAAACGCGGAATGTACTGCGGGGCAATTTGAGGATGATTGCGAAATAAAAGCCCTTCATACCGCTTGCGGTTGGCCTTGGAAAAGTAGAACCGCCAGGTTTCTTGTCTCGACGGGTGAAACACGACCACATCGCGGGCAAACACAATGCGGTATCCCGCTTCCAGCACCGAAAAGGCCAGATCCGAATCTTCACGGTAGGGCGATTTAAATCCCCCGACCTCCTCAATGACTGACCGGCGGTAAAACATGTTGGCCGTCATAAATTGCCGGCCAAAATAATTGTGCACTTGGTGAGTAAAAATGGTCGGGGCGCCGCCGCTCTCGACCGCCCCTTCGACTCCTCCCACATTTTGGTCGGTAAATTCCTGCATGCCCCGCTCCAGCCAGTCACAAGACGGCACGGCATCCGCATCCGTAAAAGCTACCACATCGGTCTGCGCTGCCTGCCACCCAGCCTGGCGGGCCCGGCCAGGGCCCGCATGCGGGACTGTGAGCAGGCGGAGGGCAAAAGGGAGTGTCTCCTTGTACGGTTCAATGCTGGACTCCACATCATCGGTGGACCCATCGTCCACGATGATGACTTCATGTGGATGCCGTGTATTGGCGACCAGGGACTCGATGACGCGACCTACGAGATCGGCTTGATTGTAGATCGGAATCACCACGCTGACCGTATCCATGTCACCACATTCCCCCAATGTGTCTACGTTACTGATTCCAATTGGCGCCGTCAATTCACTGACCCAATCCAGAGCTTAAGAATGGCTGAATCTCGCAAATATCGACAGCGGAGAACGTTTATGGGATCACGTGCTGCGGAAAGTTGAGGGCATGCTCATAGGGGAAAACCCACAGGAGACATGATGCAAGAAGGCTGCAGGTCATAGAAGAAAATCTCAGGATGGTGCGGAAAATATTGCCCGCAAACTGCTAGTTGCCCTCCAAAGGACCCGGACCTGGATCATCGCTGGGTTGGTCCTCCAGCCCCTCTTCGTCACTGCTGGCAACACCCCGTTTTTCTAGGGCCAGGGCATGAATGGCCGCCTGGGCTGACAGCCCTGTCGTTTCACTAATCCACAGAAGACTCTTGGTCAGACGGTTTCGCTTGTCCATCACTCATCGACTCCCCGCATCCGGCATTGGTTTAATGTTGCCCATATGCAGCCGATTTATAACAACGACCGGAAATCTCCACCTCTCCCCGCTGTATCTTATGCGGCAAGCCCCAATAAGTAACATCGCACCCAAAACCTGCCGCATGAGGCCGCGGGAGCCAGGCCATGGGTTATTGGCCCAATCATGGCGATAATCGTCATGATCCAATTGCGTCGCAATGGAAACCCTAAGATGGGGCGCCTAATCCCGATTCCCCTCTCCCCATGGTATAGTGGTGGGGATGCCAGAAGGCTTGCGGTACATGATGCGGATTTTTGCAGTACTTATCGTGATGATAATGATTTACATTATCATTGTGTATCGCTGGGGTTTCGTGAAACTTCGGTAACGTCTATTGCCGCTGGGAGTGTCTGCCGTGAACAATCAAGCCAAGTCTCCAGAACTCTCCCGCCCCTCTCCCTGGCACCGCCGACTTATGCGCTACTCCCTGCTGTTTGGTCCGGGTATTATGGTGATGCTGGCGGACACCGATGTGGGAAGTGTTGTCACGGCTGCGCAATCCGGGGTGCAATGGGGTTACCGCATGGTACTGCCGCAGTTGATTCTGATTCCCATGCTATTTATCATTCAGGAAATGACCGTCCGCCTCGGCATTTATACAGGCAAGGGACATGGGGAGCTGATCCGGGAGCGTTTTGGCCGGGGGTGGGCGTGGCTGTCCGTGTCTACCCTATTTCTGTCTGTGGTGGGGGCATTGATCACAGAGTTTTCCGGAATCGCCGGGGTCGGGACTCTCGTCGGATTGCCGCCATGGCTCAGCGTAGGCATCGCGACCGCCGCGCTCATCGCCATTGGGGTGTCAGGACGTTACCAGCGCGTTGAATGGATTGGCATCACTTTAGGCAGTCTGGAATTGGCATTTTTTGTCACGGCCATTTTGGCTCACCCAAAATTCGGACTCGTTGTCCACGGTCTCGTGAACATGCCCCTAAACCAATCTGGCTATGTGTTCCTCCTTGCCGCAAACGTCGGCGCCGTCATCATGCCCTGGATGATCTTCTACCAACAGGGCGCGATTATTGACAAACACTGGGATGGCTCGCACATCCGGGCAGCGCGCTGGGATACCGGTATTGGCTCCGTCATCACGCAGTTCCTGATGATTGCGGTGGTGCTGACAGCCGCCGCCACTCTAGGCCATGACAAGATAAGTTCTCTGCAGTCGATTGTGCAAATCGCTGATGCCCTGAAATCTGTGATGGGGGCTACTGCTGGAAAAATCATCTTCGGCGCTGGAATCCTGGGGGCTGGATTCGTCGCCGCCCTTGTCGCCTCAATAGCCGGATCATGGGGCATTGGGGAAGCTTTTGGGATGAAGCACAGTTTGAACCACCGGTTTCGTGAGGCTCCAGGATTTTACATCATCTACACGCTAGCGCATGTGACCGGTGCCATCATGGTGATCGCCAGCATCGACCTGGTCCAGCTCACCATCGATGTGGAAGTGATGAACGCCATGCTGCTACCCATTGTTCTCGGCTTCCTCCTGCTGCTGGAATCGAAGGCGCTCCCGGCCGAGCACCGCATGCACGGGGGCTACCGGGTCGTGGTGTGGGTCCTTTCCAGCGTTGTGATGGCCTTTGGCCTCTACATGATAGGGGTTAGCCTCTAGGCCCGCTCGCAGTCCGCACGGTCAGGACCCATGAAGTAAATAAGAGCCGCCAAATTCGGCGGCCCTTATTTCGCCTGAACCGGGAAACTGTTTGGGCTTTCCATCCAAGCGGCGGCCTATTGGGCAGCCAGCAAAGCAAAAGCGGCACACGTATCCAATCATTCGGGAAGCTATTTGCTCAATGACGTCTTCGAGCTATTCATGAACTCTCCCGCCGCCTAACCCATACGGGTTGAGGCAGGGGTTTCTGGGATCACTCCCGGAAGTTCCTGGTTCTACGACCGCTGCGCCGAGCCGTTAGGCTGCGTGCGTCTTATGCTGGATCTCCCCATGCGTCGATTCGGACCGTTCCGGCCCTATGCCCTTATAGTAGAACAAAAATTTAGGGCTGGTCTAGCCTTGTGGGCTGGCCCGCTTGACCCCCTCTTGGCTATCGCCTAAGAAGGGGAATGCGCAGGCGTTATGTTCAACCCGGGGGAAATACTTGAAGCAGAATCGGCCTTTGCTGCTTGTGCCTGCAGGAATCAGCCGATCTCACAGACGGACTCTGCCAGGCCTGTCTGTGAGATGGAATGCGCGGCCATTGTGTTCAAAGCAGTTCCCACTTCATCATGGCCGCTTGTTCCCGGAAGGACAATAGACCCCCCATTGCCGCATGGCGGCGGACTGCTCAATGTGGTGTGTCCAACATCTTTGCTCTTGATCCTAGAATTCACCCACCTGAAAATTAAAGAACATAGGACCCGAAAGAGTCCCCTGTCACTCCATAAAAAAGGTCAAAATTCATCGTTTTGGACAACAGCAGCCCGTTTATGAAGCATTTTAACCTATTATCCGTTTTTTTCTCGCGATAGCATACTTGGCCATTGACACACGGCCGCTTAGGAGCATATAGTGAGGTAAGAAAGAAGTTAATTGATATCCTCGTTAGGCGAGGCGTCTGCATCAACACAGGCCACTGCTCCGAACCGTCTAAAGACGCTAAGGAGTAGACCAGAAGTTGCCGGATTAAGGCTTCTTCCAAAGTGGCTGAACTCTACCGAGTTCTCACGTGATGCAGTGCCGAAGCTCCACCAGGGGGATTGCGTAATTTTTTCGCGCGCCATCCTCTTGTTCAGGCAAAGAGGATATTTTTATGGAGAAGTTCCATTATAAGGAGGGAACGCGGGTGAATACAGACCCTGGAGGCCATAGAAGTCAGACCATTACAATCGATTCAGTGAACGCGCTGTGCTCTCCCGAGTGCTCTCGTCTCCTACGTAATTTATTGCGTGCGTGACCTGCCCCGGGACAGCCGAGGGAGGGATATACCGTGAAAAAGACAATTTCTGCAGCAACCCCATTGGACGACAACCAGATTCGGGCCGAGGACCAGGCGCGTGTCGCGGCCCTGCGCGAATCCCGCGGCTGGACCAAGCGTCTGATGCTTTTAATGACATTAATCGGCCCCGGCATTCTGGTGATGATTGCGGACAACGACGCAGGCGGTGTCATCACCTATGCCCAGACAGGTGCGACTTATGGCATTGGCTTTTTCATTCCAGCTCTCGTGATTGGCGGTTTTATTGCATACGTGGTGCAGGAAATGACTGTCCGGCTGGGAGCCGTCACCCACCGCGGCCATGCCGAGATGATCTGGGGGCATTATGGCGCCTTCTGGGGCTGGTTCTCCCTTATTGACCTGGTCGTCGCCAATGTTCTGACGCTGGTGACGGAATTTATCGGGATTACCGTAGGCATGTCGGTGTTCGGTGTCCCCCCTGTCTGGAGTGCGCTGGGCGGCATTATTGTCGACGCCATTATCCTCTTGGTCCTGCGCTACCGCACTTGGGAGCGCGTATCCTTGTGGATTGCCGCGGGAAACCTCATCTTTGTGCCGTTGGCCCTCATCTCCCACCCCCATTGGGGAGCGGTGGTCGGGGCGTTCCAGCACTGGCAGATTCCCGGAGGATTCACCGCCGCTTTCCTGTTTGTCGTCTTGGCCAACTTCGGCACCACAATTGCCCCCTGGATGCTGTTCTTCCAGCAGTCCTCCGTGGTCGACAAGGGGCTGACCGTCAAGGATGTGCGGCACGGACAGATTGATACCGCGCTGGGGACGCTGGCCATGGTTGTGGTGGCACTGGCCATTGTGATTCTGACCGGCACCGTCGCTTTTGGACGCCCTGGCGCCGCAGGCTACGATATCCAGCAAATCATCCAGGTCATCGGGCAGCGTCTCGGGCCTACGGGACAGAGCCTTTTTGCCCTCGGCCTGGTCGAGGCAGGAACTATTGCAACGATAGCGCTGACGGCGAGTACATCTTGGGCTATGGGGGAGGCCTTCCACTGGCCCAAGAGCATCAACCTTCCCTTCCAGCAGGCTTGGCGTTTCTACATTCCTGGGCTGCTGAGCGCTTTTCTGGCCGCTGGCGTCGTGTTGATTCCCAATGCGCCACTAGGGTTTCTCAATCTGACGGTCCAGGTCATCGCCTCCATTTTCATGCCGGCGGCCATGCTCTTCCTGCTGTTGCTGTTAAATGACCCGGGGATTATGGGAGAGCACGTCAATCACCGGTGGCAGAACATCTCTGCCTTCACCATTGTCGGCTTGCTGGTGGTGCTCAATGGAATTTACGGGTTATCGGTGGTCTTTCCCAAGTGGTTTTAATCCAGCAAAAGGAGGTAGGTCCTCATGAAGTCGACACAAAAAAACCTGCAGGTGCTCCCCCCAGACGACAACGCACCGGTCAAGCTGACAAAGGTCGTGCCCAAGGGATGGATTCAAATAGCCTTCTGGGGGCTGCGCCTGTACATTCTGATCATGGTGGTGCTAGTGGCCATCGGGTTCAGCCGGGGGATACACTGATGTCTTTTTCCCCCTCGTGACAAGGGACCGCCCCCGACTGGACCGTGCGGTCCCTTGTCTGTTTTGCGGCTTTAAGGACGTGCTGCCACCCCTTTATCCCCCGCGATTTCCTCAGCCGCGGGCACAGCCACTCCGGTCTGGCGGGCGTGCGCCAGAAACCTTTCCAGCCTCCGTTGCGCACTGCGTCCTCCCGCCCGGTGGGACGGATCCGCCTTCAGCGCTTCCACCACCTGGTCCATGACCGCATCTGTATCGAACAGCTGGCCCATGACCGACTCTTGGACCTGCAATGCTTCCAGAGCCAGGGCCCGGACCAGCGCAAAGTGGTTCTTGGCCAGCTCGCCGGTGGTGCCTCCGGTGCGCAGGCTGGCAATGTTTGTCGCCCAGATATAAACATTTTTGATAATCAGCTGGGTCATAGCCTCATGGCCGTCTGGCGCCACTTCACAGGGTAGCGCCAGACAGTCCATCGCCGCCTTCACCGCTTCCTGCTGCGGGCCGTACACCACCGAAGGCCGCAGGGAAACAATCAGCTGGCCCGGCTTGCGTTCGAACCACACCACAAAAATGGTGGGATTGCGAATGCCCAGCGGTTCCCACTGGCTGGGCAGCAGCTCATTTTGCAGCAGCACAACCGAGGAAGAGTCCTTCCATTCGCCAGGAAGCCCTGCCAGAGCTCCCGCTAAGTCGTCCTCGCCGGTGGCGACGATCACCGGCGCCTGGCCTTTCCCGGCCGGAAAGGGGCGTCCGTGCAGCACCGGCGTCACTGTATAGCCGGCCATCAGCAGACCTTCCCCCAGAGTCCTCCCGATCTGTCCCAGTCCCACTATCACCGCATGAGGCGTCGTGTCCATTGCGCTTTCCCGTCCTCTCTCAAGTTCACGCTGCCTTAATGCCGCTTCTTGTCTTCATACAGCCGCCGGTCCGCAACAGCATACAACCCTTCCAGGTCTTCTCCGTCGACGCCCCACACGGCCCACCCCGCACTGACACTCACTTGGGGCACTTGGGCACTGACAAGGTTCTGCAGCCTGGCAATGACGGCTGGCGCCTGGCTCTTCGAGGCATTCACCATCACCACAAACTCGTCCCCGCCCCACCGCCCGCAGATGTCGTGCGGTCTCAGCCCTGCACTCAGGGCTTTGGCCACTTGCGCCAAAGCCCGGTCGCCTTCAGGATGCCCATGCTCGTCATTGATGAATTTAAACCGGTTGACATCAAAGATGCCAAAAACCCAGGCGGTGCCGCTAGGGCCGGGATTGCCCTGGACCATCAGCTGCAGCTGGCGGTCCACTCCCCGGCGGTTGTAAATCCCAGTCAGCCCGTCCCGCCAGCCCGCCTCCTCCGCCGCACGCCGGAAGCGCAGGAGCTCCATGACCAGAGACACCTGTCCCGCCACCATTCCCATGAGCTCGCCGTCATCACCGTCGGCGGCCTCCGTTCTGCGCAGGACCATCATACCCACCGGTTTGGGGCCCAGCGTCAAAAGCCACGACCCTCCGGATTTGACTCCCCACAATTCCCAGTTCTGGCGCACCGCAGGGGGCGCCTCACCGAGGCCGACCCAGCGCCCGCTGACATGCTGGAGCGGCCCTGGGCTGCTGGCCAGCTGGACGTCGGCCTGTTCCTGCAAGACCTCTTCCTGGCCGGCCATTACGCCCCACGGGGTATAGATGCGAAAGTGTTCATCAGCCACTCCCTGCCACAGCCCCGTCTTCTGATACACGAAATACCCGCTGTCCACCCCAAAAGAATTCTGGAGGACATGGCGGGCCCGGATAAACAGTTCCAAGCCCCGGTTCACCGAAGCCCAGTGCCGGGACTCTTGGATCAGAACCATTAATGATGAAGATGAGGGCGCATCGCCCACCCGGCTCATCCCCTTTACCAGTAATCTCTGGCCAGCATGTCTTTCATCGCCATCGTCTGTTCATATCCCCGGCGGATAATCTGGGGTATGCGGGCCATATCCGCGCGGTGGTCCATCTCCAGCCGTACCATCACGTAAGGAATTGTCACGGTATTTTTCTTCAGCACGGTCATGTGGTGAATGGTCACCGCCAGACTCTCGGTGAGCACCTGCAGCAAGTGGGGCCGGGGGCTGGGAACCTGCCACCTGGCCGGCTCGTCAATCCACAGCCCCATGGCGCTCGTAGCCCCGGCGGCCTGAGCCACGTCCAAGGGAAAGTCATCGGTCATCCCGCCGTCCACCAAAATCATATTCGCCACGCGCTCTGGAGGAAAAAATCCGGGAATGGCGGACGAAGCCCGCGCCGCGGGGAAAATCTCCTGGTGTGTCCCGTCCACCCACAACACATGGGGCAAGCGGTAAAAAGACGGAGGAATCTGGGACCCAAACACCACACTCATCCGGTGCGTCAGAGAAGTGGTCACCACAAACAGGGGAAGGCGTGTATCCGCGAATGTCTGGTGGCCAAAATGTGTGAAAAGTTTGCTCCAGAACGGTTCGGGATCCAAAATCGACTCGGCCAGAGTGTGGCGGGTCAGAAGGTCCCGGCCCATCCGGCGCCAGTTCCAGACCATATCCCGGCGCCTGACCGACAGCCCGATATCCCGCAGGTCCCGGGGCGAGAGCCCCAGAGCGTACAGAGCTCCAATCAATGCGCCTGACGAAGTCCCCACCACGATATCCGGCGCCATATTCATCTCTTCCAGCGCTTCCAGAATGCCGATCGCGGCCACGCCCAAAATCCCTCCGCCGCCCAGAACCAGCGCCCGCATGGCCATGCCTCCTTCTTGTGACTCGCTACAGTCTGGACCCCGGAACAGCGCCTGCGCCGCATGGAAATTTAGATTGGCGTCAGGGCTGGGCCGGGCGGCAGGACTCAATCCACGGCCCCAGCTTTTGCACCAGAGCCGAATTAGCCCATAACGGGCTGATTCCTTGCGTCCTGGCTGCCTGAAACTGTTCTTGGGCGACATGGGGTCCATATCCAGCCACATGGGACACTCCTTGCAGGCACTCCCCGAGGGCCGGATCCCACAGCGGCAGTTCCACCAAAGCCATATCGGGAACCGGTCCCTGGTAAAGAGCGCGGCACAGTGCCTGGACATCGGTGAATGTCACCACCGGCTCGTTCACACTGCGGGCCACCCGCATGACCGTATCGGCAAAAAATAAGTCAGAGACCAAGGCATAGATCACGTCATGACACCTCCTCAGGAGAGCTCGCGCCCACCCCCCGCTGTTTGCAGTAGGGGGCGATCGCACACCGGCCGCACTGCGGGCTGCGGGCGGTGCAGACCTGGCGCCCATGCAGAATCAGCCAGTGGTGAGCCCGGCTCCAACTAGCCTGGGGCAACACCCGCATCAGGTCGTCCTCCGTGCCCCGCACATCTTTGGCCTCGGACCAGCCAATGCGGTGGGCCAGCCGGAACACATGGGTGTCGACCGCAATCGCATCGAAGCCGAAACAGTTGGACAGCACCACATTCGCCGTTTTGCGGCCAACGCCTGGCAACAGCATCAAGGCGTCCCGGTCCGCGGGCACCGCCCCCCCAAACTGGGTGTGGATAATTTCTGCGGCCGCCTTCAGATTGCGGGCCTTGGTGTGGTACAGTCCGCAATCTTTGATAAGGTCCTCAATCTCCTCCACCGGCAGCGCTGCCAGCTCCCGGGGCCCCCTACAGCGGGAAAAGATGCGGGGGGTAATCATATTGACGCGGCGGTCGGTGCACTGCGCGGACAAAATGGTCGCGACCAGCAGCTGCCAGGGTCCATCATGCGCCAATTCGGTGACCGGATGGGGATACAGCGCTTCCAGCAGCCCCAAAATTTCTGGCACCCCGGCTTTATTCACCGGACAGCCGCCCAACCAGGTCTTTGACCTGGGCCACATGTCCTGCCACCTTGACCTTTCGGAACACGTACCGGATGATGCCCTGCGCATCAATAATAAAGGTGGACCGCTCAATCCCGTAGGAAACCTTGCCGTACAGATTCTTCTGTTTGTACACGCCGTATTCTTTAGCAGTTTCCGCCTCGGGATCCGAGAGCAGGTTGAAGGGCAGCTGGTATTTGGCCGTAAACTTCTCATGGCTGGCCAGCGAGTCGGTGCTGACCCCCAGCACTGCACCGTGAACCGTGGCGAAGTCCTGAATCGCATCGCGGAAGTCGCACGCCTCGGTAGTGCAGCCGGCCGTATTGTCGCGGGGATAAAAATACAGCACCACCACCTGCCCCAGCAAATCTGACAAGTGAACGGTCCCGTTTGTCCCTTCCCGCGTAAAATCCGGGGCCGGCTGTCCTACCATGCTGTCTTGGGTCCACGTCTCCGTTTTCACAGTCATTTAGACATCCACTCCTTCACTAGTCTCAGCCGTCCTTAATCGAGGGGCACCCGGTAGATATCCCGCGGGATCTTGGAAAGAATTTCGGCCCCGCCAGCCCCCGCAATCACAACCTCTTCCAGCCGGACTCCGAAACGCTTGGGGAGGTAAATCCCCGGTTCAATCGAAAAGGCAGCGCGCAGCGGAATGGTGGCGGGGTTGCCTTCCATGATAGACGGGGGTTCATGCACGGACAAGCCGATGCCGTGCCCGGTCCGGTGCACAAAGTATGTTCCGTAGCCAGCTTCCTCAATCACGCGGCGGGCCGCATGGTCGATGACCTGAGCTTCCTGCCCCGCCCGTGCCTGGGCCTGGGCAGCCTCGACGGCGCGGTTGACGATGTGGTGCACATGCGTGAACTCGTCTGGCGGGGTGCCCACATAAGCCACCCGGGTCATATCCGATGCGTAGCCATCTTTGTAGCAGCCGATATCCAACAGCACCGGCCCCTCCGCTATCACCGTTTGGTCTGAGGTGTGGTGCGGCATGGCGCTGTGCGATCCGGCGGCGACAATGATAAACGCCTCCCGGTCTGCCCCGTTAGCCATAAAGGCCCGCCGGATAATGTCCTGCAGTTCCATCTCCGTCATCCCTACACGGATGCTTTCGAGACCCTTTGCCATTCCCCGGTCATTAATCGCCTGGCATGCCATCAGCTTCTCGACTTCATCCGGGTCTTTCGCCATGCGCCAGGGCGCCATCAGCGTGGAGGCGGCAGCCATGGGCACAGGCGAATGACAAGCACTCTTCAAGCGCTCCACATGGTCGAAACGGGCATCATCCGAGACGTACAGCGCCGAGCTGCCCTGCGCCATCGGGCCAAAGACCTCACGCATCAGCGCGTCTGGCCCGTCCTGGTCCGAAAATGACAAGATTTCCACGGTGCCGTGCAGATGCTCGCGGGCTTCCTGGGCGTTGACCGAGGCTATCACCAGCACCACACGGTCATGGGACACCCCTAAGAACGTCACCCGCTCATCCGCCAGCGGGGACCATGACACCAGATAGCGGAAATCATCGCCCGGCGCCAAAAACATCACGGCCCGCTCTGAACCGACCCGCTCGCGGGCCCTGGCCAATCGCTGCATACCCATCCTCCTTCTGTCTACCCTATACCTTCCGTTCTCTTTTCATGGTATCACACTCTTGAACGGGCCTAGAAGACGGTGCCGCATAAAAGGGACCGCGCACAGGGCATTAGAACCGTTGTCCAGGGCCCTCCCCCTATTTTCTGGTCCTGGACCGAGGCTTTGTGGCTTTAGGGGCGGGTTTAGAAGCTGCGTCAAAATCAAACCGGACTGCTCCCTGTTCCAGTACCAGGGCCGCTTGAAACGGCTTGCCCGCCTTCGACTTAAACCCTCTCATCACACGGGTCCGCCCCTTCTGCAGCAAGGTCTCGACTTGCAGGGGCGTCAGCGTCTTCCCGGCAATCGTTGTCCACAAAACAAACGCGCAGGCGGGATCTTTTTGTTTCGAGCAGCGGTATCCCTTTGGGAAACTCCTCAGCGGCGACCCGCACAAGGGACAGCCGCCGCCCGCTGACTGGATCTCCGCGGCCGGAAAGTCAGCGGCAGGCGCAGTGCGCGCCTGGTCCACAATGTCCCGGGTAAAGCCGTGGATCGCCTGCCGGAAATCGCCTCCGGGAGCCCTCCCTTCTTCCACGGCCTTCAGCTTGTCCTCCCACTGGGCCGTGAGCATCACCTGTGTCAGCAGGTCCGGCACCAGGGCGACCAGCGCCTTGCCTTTGTCCGTGGGCAGCAGCAGCTTTTTCTGTCTCTGGACATAGCCCACCGTAATCAGGCGCTCAATAATGGCTGCCCGGGTAGCCGGCGTACCCAAGCCGGCAGTTTTCATCACATCTTTCAGAGCCGGGTCATCGAGTTTCCTGCCCGCGGTTTCCATTGCGCCTAGCAGCGCTGCCTCCGTATACCTGGCGGGAGCCTTGGTCACCCCTTCGTGCACGGTGTAGCCGGCCACGTCCACCACATCGCCCCGGCGCAGAGCCGGCAGGAAATCCTCGCTGCCGCCCGCCTCTGAGGATTCCTTGGAGGGGGGGAACAGCACCTGGAAGCCTTCTTCGATCCTCGTCTTGTGAGTCGACCGGAAAAGGTCCTGGAACTGTTGATCTTTGGATATCACCTCCCGCACCGCAAATACGGCCGGGGGGAAGAAGGCGGCCAGAAAGCGGCGGGCGATGAGGCGGTAAATCTGCTCGCCGGGACCCGCCAGCGACGCCGGAGGCGACTTGGCGGTCACGATGATGGCATGGTGGTCGCTCACTTTGGTGTTGTCCACGTAACGCTTGCCGTAGCGGTGAAATTGGCCGAGATGGGCCAGCGCCTGACCCGCAGCCGGCCCAAAAGCCTCTTGCGACTGCAGGGCGCCGAGACGCGCCTCCACCCCTTGCGCCAGGCTTTCTGTCAAGTGGCGGCTGTCCGTTCGCGGATAGCTGACATAACCCTTCTCATAGAGTTCCTGCAAGACTCCCAGGGTCTTCGTCGCGGTCAGGCCAAACATCCGGTTGGCCTCGCGCTGCACATCGGAGAGGTTGGGAAATAGGGGGGGCAGCACCCGCTCCGCCGATTCCGTGGCGTCCGCCACCACCGCCTGGCGCGGCAGCGGGTGAATGTGCTCCTGTGCCTCCTCCCTGGTCCCGAACCGGTCCTGCTCCACCGTGCGGCCCTCTCCCATGATTACCCACAGACCCCGGTACCGTTCCTTCCCCACCGTCTCAAAGGTGGCCTGCAGCTGGTAGAATGTCTGGGGAGCAAATTGCTCAATGTCCCGCTCGCGAGACACGAGCAGCGCCAGAGTCGGGGTCTGCACGCGGCCCACGCTCAACCGCTGGCGGTGGCGGACAGAAAAGACCCGGGAGGCATTGATGCCGACCAGCCAGTCTGCCTCCTGGCGGAGAAAGGCCGCCTCGGCCAGGTGGTCATACGCCGCTTGCGGCTCCATACCGGCATAGGCCTTTCTCACCGCGTCAGGAGTCGTCTCCGACAGCCACAGCCGCATGACCGGCTTGCTGAGACTGGCGTAGCGGCTGATCTCCCGGAATATCAGCTCTCCCTCCCGCCCGGCGTCACACGCATTGACCACGCGGTCAATATCGGGCCGGTTCAGCAGCGCCGCGACGGTCTTCAGATGCGCCTGGGTTTTGGCCAGCGTCCGGAATTTCAACTCGGGGGGAATAATCGGCAGGTCGTCGAGACGCCATACTTTATAGCGGGGATCATACCCGTCGGCATCCTGCAAAGAGAGCAGGTGGCCCAGAGCCCAAGTGAATACCATATCGGATGATTCCAGGCTGTCCGGCCCCTTTTTGGCCTGCGGCCGCAGCACATGGGCCAAATCCCGGGCGACCGAAGGTTTTTCCGCCATAATCAAAGTCTTCATTAAAGCGCCTCCGCTCTTCCCCATTTCTCTTGCATCCGTCTATCCTATCCTGACACACGGCAAAAGAACAAGCGGGCCACGCCTTTCTCTGCAACTCTTTTGTAAAGTGCCAGACCTGTTGGGCTAGACTTGCCCAACAGCCTCCAGAGGTCTATGTTATAGGCAGCAAAGCACCCAAGAGGAGCTCAAAAGCGGATGGCCAGATCCAATGCGCGTGATGCCATATTGCATGCGGCGCTGCAGGAGTTTTCGGAGCAAGGATACGACAGGGCAACCGTGGACAGCATTGCCCAGCGCTCACACGTCGCCAAAGGATCGGTGTATTACCACTTTGCATCCAAAGAGGCGATATGGACTGCCCTAGTAGAGTCCCGGGCGGGCCATCTGCAAGTTCTGACGGCGGATGTGCTGGGCCAAGGCGCCTCCCTCGACACCCTGCTCCGGCAGTGGATCGACTTCTTCTGGGACGAGCAGGAATTTCTCGGACTGTTCCTGAGCGAAGCCTGGCGGGACCGCTCCCGGGAACAACTGGTGGGGCAGTTCCTGAGCCGGCTACTGGAACCGGTCGCCACCTACATCCACGGGCGCGAGCCCGCTGCCAACAAAGAATGGCTGGCCTACGCGCTTTTCGGCGCGATTGCCGTGCCCACCTTGCATGCTCTCAAAACTGGATCGCGGGATAAGCAGAGCCTGTATGACATAATCCCGGTGATTTTAGCCCGGCTCTCCTAAATGCCCCCTGGCGCAGCACCGGGACACCGTTCGCCACGACTTCTTCCAATTCTCCGGACAAATATCGACAAAAAATGGACAAACCCGCAATAGTCCTGGCACAATAAGCATGTTGTATTCTGAAGCAAGGAGAGAGTGGAGTCTTCCACGAACACCAACCTATGTCCATACACGTTCTGGATATTTCAGAGTGGCTCAACACCGATCCGCATTTTCACCTGGCATTTCAGCCTCTGCTAGCCCTATCCAGCGGCCATCCTGTAGGGTTCGAAGTGTTGACGCGGCCCGTCGACCGGAATCAGCATCCTTTGGCCGTGGAATCATTTTTCCACCAGGCCAGCGTCCAGGGCCATGCGGTCCGCGTAGACCGGCTCATCATCAAGCATATTGCCCGCTTCCTGCGTGACTATGCCCCTTCCTTCCCCCTGTTCATCAACCTGCACCCCGATTCGCTGACCAATGCCGACATCCAGGATACGGTGCGGGCCACCCGTCCCGGATCCGTGGTGATTGAAATCACCGAACGCGGAAACTGGCTCGGGAGCGTGATTGAGCCCGTGGTCCAGGGGTTTCGGAATCAGGGCGGCACCATCGCCCTGGATGACTTTGGCACGGGATACTCGGGCCTCGAAAAACTGGTGGCGGTGCGTCCCAATTTCGTAAAGCTGGACCGGTCCATTATCGCCGAATGCCACATGTATCCGGTCAAGCGCAACCTCATTGCCTCGGTGAGCCACATGGCCAAGTTCCTGGGCTTTCAACTCATTGCGGAAGGCATTGAAACCCGGGAGGAGTTGCTGACATGCATTGACCTGGGGGTGGAAATTGGCCAGGGCTACTATTTCGCCCGGCCCAGCGCCTGGAACCGGATGGTTTCAGCACCCGGACACGTCATTGAGGAGATACAGACCCGGCAAAGTGAACTCCTGGAATCGTCCTCGCAGGCCTTGGATGCTTTGGATCCTTTCCGCCTGCACTGGTCCTTAATGATTGAAAATATGGCGACGAGCAATGCATCCCCCCATGAACAGCTCATGACAGTCATGGCGACGGCCTTTAAAATTCTGCAGCCCACCGCCATGACTTTTCTGAGGGCCACAGACGGCGGCCTGGCTCCCGTGTTCAGTCTCGGCCACTCCTATCAGGATAGCATTCCTTGGGACCCGCCAACCTTTGCCGTAAACGCATTTCAGGAGAAAGCGGCTGTCATCTTGCAGAAAACCAGCGACTCCCCCTGGGAATTGCAGGGCCCTGTCATGAAATCTCTGAGCTCCCCGGAGTCCATAGCCATTTTCCCTGTGGGCAACCCCGTGTGGGCCGTGATAGGGGCGGACTATATGGGCCCGTACAGCTGGAGCGAGAGCCGGCTCCAGATTATGCGCGGCATGGCCCACCTGATATCGGTTGTGCTGCCCCAAGATCCTTACCTCTAGCGGCGCCACACCACGCGGGCCGGTCCCCCGCCAAAGGACACCCTTATGACCGTGGTCATGAGGGGCGTCCGCCTGCTTTGGTGAAGCCAGGGAAGCAGTCAAGTCCGCCGGGATGTGGTACTCTATCACTAATCAAAGGTACCGAGGAGGATGTTGTGAAACGCAGATGGTGGGCAGCTTTGGGCGTGCTGGTCGTGGCGGTGGCCATTGCCGCCGCCGCCATTCACAAAAACCGCATCACCCCGGTGGCACAATGGGCGACAGCCGATCCCATCCTTGCTCCTAAACAGAGCCAGGAATTGACCGTGGGCTCTGCCGCCCAAGACCGCACCCAAGCCCTGCAGCTTCCGGCAGGACACCTGGCGGGCACGGACTGGTACCTCCCCATAACGCGCACCAGCGCCGTCACGTACGTGCTCCATGACGGGCAGGCCCGCTGGCTGGCCGGCGCGTCAGAGGACAACCTGGCGGGCGCTCCCACCAACCCGGTGGGTTTCCTCATCTATTCCCCGAACGGGCAGCGCCTGGCCTGGCAGGACGGCGGCGCCATCGAGATGCTCAGCGCCCCGGAATTTCACCGCACCCTCATGGCCGGCGCCAGTCTTCCCTATTTCACCCCAGACAGCCATTTTGACTACACCACCGTCTTTGGCTCTGCCATACTGGTGCACAGTCCCTACCCCATCAGAAGGCTGTCAGGAGCCGCCAATGCCGGCCACCACCCATTTGTTTTCGGCGGTCAGGACTTTGTCTACGATGATGGGGGACGCATCACCATGGAAAACCTCCAGACCGGAATCCCCAGCCCTGTCGCCACGGTCCGTCCCAGCCGCTGGCCGCAGATGGTGGATGCTCTCTCCTATGGGCAGACCTTGGCCGTCATGATGAGACGGCCTACGGCCTTGCCCGCCTACCTGGTGATCGTTAAAAACCCCCGCGGCATTTCCTGGTACCGGTGGCAAACGGGACTCAAACCGCAAATTGGCCTGTCTGACCAGCACCTGGTGATCAATAATCTCGCTCCTTCCGGCCAGCTGGTGGTGTGGGGCACCCGCCACCTTCACCCGCTGCCCCAGTCCTCCGGCCTCTTCAGCCAAAGCCCCTCCGGCATCATTTTCCAAACCTCCCAGGGATTTATCCGCCTGTCTGCCATAACCCCCTGACACGGGCCATGCCCCCGCCACATAACCATAGAGGCGGGGAGGTGATTACTGTGCGCACAGCCATGAGAAACTGGCTGGTAGGCGTAGGTCTGGTGGCGGGGCTCTACCTGTTGGGCCCAGTCATTTACTTCAACCGGGTCTATCCCTTTATCTTGGGTATGCCCGCCATCATCTTCTGGTATGCCTTGGTGCCCGTGCTGACCCCGGTTATCCTGGGGACTCTGTATCTGACCGATCGAGCCCAAAATCCCAAGGGAGATGAATAACGCGTGGGTATTGTCATTGCCGCGGCCGTCATTGGGGTCGCCCTGCTCACTGTGCTCGGCATGGCGTCAGGGGCCCGGGAATCACGCTCCTCACTGGCCGGGTGGCTCGTCAACCGCCGCAACATGGGCCCGTGGCTCGTGTGGTTCCTGCTTGGCACAGAAATCTACACCGCATTCACCTTCCAGGGTCTGGCGGGATATGCCTACGCCAAAGGCGGGCCGGTATTCTACAACGTCGCCCTCAATGACGTGGCATATTCCCTGGGGTTCATGATATTGCCCCTGATCTGGATCCTCGGCAAGCGTTTCCGCTACGTCACCCAGGCCGACTTCGTGGCCGGGCGCTATCAGTCCCGGGCCTTGGGAATGTTTGTGGCCCTCACGACGGCCATCATCATGATCGCCTATATTGACCTGAACATCACCGGGCTGGGAGCCATTTTCCACGTGATCAGCCACAGCCGCCTGTCAGTGATGTGGTCGGACATCCTAGGATTTTTTGTGCTGGCGACGGCTGTTTACGTGGGCGGCATCCGGGGCAATGCCTGGCAGTCTGTAGTGAAAGACGTGTTCATGATCGTGGCGCTCGGAGCCCTGTTCCTTGTGTTTCCGTATCATGAATTTCACGGGTTTGGCCCGATGTTCCGCGCCTTTGGCAAGGATCTGGGGCCAGTGATGACCCTTCCCGGAAAAACCAAAAACTTCGGGCTGCTCTGGCTGGTGACCACCGTGCTCATGACGGGAATGGGACAGTGGATGTGGCCGCAATGGTTTGGGGTGGCGTATACCGCGCGCAGCCCGCGCTCGCTGAAGATCCAGGCCGTATTCATGCCTGTGTACCAGCTGGTCAAGGTCGCGGTGATTATTGTCGGATTCGGCGCGCTGCTCGTACTCGGCACCCATCAAAACGGCAACGACGTCATCGTCATCTTAGCCCGCCGCCTCTTTTCCACCCCGTTCTTCGCATTCTTCGTGGTGGCCGCCATCTTTGCAGCCCTGGTGCCGGCAGGTCCCATCATCATGACCTCGGCGTCTCTCCTCGCCAAAAACGTCTGGGCGGAGCACCGCCCCCAGAGCGACGCGCGCATCTACCGGGCCACTAAGCTGCTGGTGTTTCCGTTAACATTCCTGGCCCTGTTTCTGGCGCTCGGGGCCCCATCTCTGCTTGTGGCGATTTTGCTGGTGGCCTATGATTTCATTGCCCAGCTCTTTCCCGCCATTGTCATCGGCGGACTCTTCTGGCGGGGAGCCACCAAGTATGGCGCCTTCTGGGGCATGGTTGCCGGTTGGGCGGCCGACGCGGCCCTGCTCCTGACCGGGCACGGGGTGGTGGGAGGCATGAACGCCGGATTCGCCGCCCTGATTCTCAACGGCGCCGTATTCATGATTGTCAGCCTGGCTACCAGCAAGCGCATCAGCCCTGCTGAGCACCAGCACTTTGCGGTCCTGTATGAAACGCATGAGGATCCGGCCCGTACCGTATAAGGTTGGCCAGAGCCCGGAAGTACTGGAGCCGCATGCCGTAAGCCAGGGTGGACCGTCTGGAAGGGTTCGGGGCGACAAACTGGCCCGGTCCCTGGTATCCCCAGGACACCTTGGCCGCCGGCTTGAGTCCCTGGGCGCTGCGGTAGATGTCTTTGCCGAGAAAGCAGACCAGGCGGGGCGCATGGCGCTGGATTTTCAGCTGCAGGCATTTGGCGCCCTCAGCGAGGTCCTGGGGAGTTAAGTCCGCCGACCCCGGTGTGACGCGGCTGACGATGTTGGTAATGCCGAGACCAAACACCAGAAGCGTCCGGTCCTCATCTGGGGCCAAGCGCCAGGGCGTGAGGCCGCTGTCCGCCAGCAGAGCCCAAAACAGATTGCCGGGCCCGGCGAAGTGGTGGCGGGCCCGGTCCGAGTATATCCCAGGATTATAGCCGACAAACAGCACGTCCAGCCCTTGGGCAATAATGTCGTCCACCATGTCCTGCCCCTCCCTTTCTTACTTTCTATTCTACGGTGTGCGGGACAAAGTCATGACAAGTTCCTTGGCTGCGACCATGCCGGACCCAAACGCCGTGGCAATGGACCGGAAGGGAACCGGGGAGACCGCATCGCCCAAGACCCGAATGCCCACAGGCGTCCACAGAGGGACGACGTCCGACAGGGCTTCGGGACACAGACCCGGCTGGATATCGGGCTCCATGCCGATGCGGGCCAGCACGCACCGAGCCGCCACCCGTTGCTGCCGCCCCCCGCGCTCGATGGTCACTTCAATCCCCTGGGCTCCCGCTCTCACCGAGCGTACGGTGGCATTCACATAAACCGGAAACCGGCGCCTCTCGGCCTGGGTCTGAAAATCCGGGCGGGCCCTAAAATGCGCCCGCCGGTGGACGAGGATCACAGACTGGCCTGCGTCGGTCAGGCGGATTGCGGCCTCAAACGCCCGGTCCCCGCCGCCCACCACCACAATCAGCCCATCTATCCGCTCCCTTATCAAGTCCGAGGTGGACAGCCGCGTGATCTCCTCCCGGCCAGGTACGGCCAGCTGCCGGGTTCTGAGTCCCGGTGCATAGGCGACCGCACTCACCGGATAGGACGTGCCGTCCTTGCAGCCCAAAGTGCTGCTGCCAGAGTCGAAGGACACGGCCTCCTTGCCCTCCTTAACGGGTATGTGCAAAGACCGCAGCTGCTCTTCCAGCCTGGCTGCGAGCGCTCCCGCCGCAATCGTCCCCAATCCCGGCACGTCTTGCAGCGGCAGGGTAATATCGTGAAGCTGCCCTCCCAGGCGCCCCCGGTCAAATATGACCGGCTCGAGTCCCAGACGCTTGAGCCAAATGGCGCAAGAGATGCCCGCAGGGCCTCCCCCCACTACTGCCACCGGATCCATTGCTGGCCCCCTTCCCGCCCATGCGGGCTGAATTGGCTTAAAAAAAAGGCGCCCTCCGGCACTGCAAGGACCGCCTCCCACTCACCGGCCGCAATGCGCTCCGGCAGCAACCCACCCGCTCTGAGCTCTCTTAGATAGCCGAGCGGATCTCGTCATCGCTCCATGGTTCAATGCGTTCTTTGATGCTGAGAAAAAACGCAAATATCCGCAGTGATGCAAAAAACGAAACAAAACTTCCCAACACGAACAGTTCAGGCTGCCAGTTGAACAGAGGCGGCGGAACAAAACTGCCGTTCCAGACCAACAGCACCGTATACACGGCAGTCGCTGTCAATGCGGCCCAGATTTGCCAGGTGATTTCCCGAAAAGTGGTCAGCAAGCGCTTGCGGAAGAGCCACCACGGGGCCCACGCTGCGGTGCCAAACAATACCAGCCCGAGAGAATCCGATACCGCCACCGGGTGGAAGACCGTATTAGGCACCACTGCCCAGGGCAGAGAGCACAGAACCGCCGCCAGTATCCCGGAGACCGCCGCCGTTGCCATAACCACAATGCCCTGGGCCCAGGCCATATGGCTCAGGCTGAAACGCCAGTTGCGCATTGCCAGCCGGATGTTCTGTTTGAGGCCGCTGTGATGAAAACTGTTGAGACTGGTTGAGAAAAAACCCCAGGCCGTCAAGACCCGGCCCAGCGCCATGTCAGCCAGGGAGTCCGTCCGGAAAGAGGCGGCCAAAAGTCCCAAGCCAGCCAGCAGCTGCGCCACCGAAACCAGCCAGAGCCATCCCCTTTGCTGGCGCAGGGGCTCAGCCAGCTTCACCGCCATGTCCCGGGGATCACCCAGTGCTGCCATCGCGGTCTGCATAGCCTGAAAGGTGTCGCCACCGTCCCCGACCTGTTCCGCCCAGACCGAAAGCAATTGCTGCCGGATTTTCGCCTGGGCCCGCCGCTTGTGGTACTTGTTCATGATCGTCGCTGTCGCCTGCTCCAAGTAATCTTCCCACATGCAATCACCCCCTATGCGATGTTATGGATTCGTGCGCCGTTTATAACTTGGTGATTATAGCACCAGGAGCCTGCCTGCCGCAACATACCCGAATTTTTCCTGATCTGCAGGTGGCAACCACTATCCGCCCGCCAGGCAAGTGTTCCGATCTTCCCTGACTCCCATACACTACGCCATCTTTCCATTTTATGGATGGGCGGGACATCTGTCGACGGCCGGGGCGCCCCGCTAGCCTGCAGGGACGCCGCCTGCCCCGTCACAGCCGCAGATCCCTGCGAATTTCACAAAGTTTGGGCAGCGGGCTTTAACAGTTCAGGGCTTGACGGCCTCAATGGTCGCTGACACTAGGTAGTCGCTGACATTGGAGCCTGGCGCCCAGGTTTTGATAAAGGACTGGCTGGCCGATTTAGGAAGGATCTTGATCTGCTGAAATCCCGCCGCTTTGAGAGCGGATTCGAGATCCCAGGTCAGAGATGCGCCCGCCATGCAGCCCGTCAGCAAATTCATGTCCTGGCGCAAGTCATCAGGAAATGCCGCCGTGGCCACGATATCGGAAATGGCTAGCCGGCCTCCAGATTTCAGCACCCGGAAAGCCTCCTGGAAGACGCGTTCTTTATGGGGCGAAAGGTTGATCACACAGTTGGAGATAACGCAGTCGATGCTCTGGTCCCTGACTGGCAAATTCTCGATCTCGCCCAGGCGGAAATCGACATTTTCATAAGATCCGAGCTCCGCATTCCTGCGTGCTTTGGCGACCATGGCCGGCGTCATATCCACCCCTATCACGGCGCCCGCTTCACCTACTTGGCGCGCGGCGAGAAAACAGTCAAATCCCCCGCCGCTGCCTAAATCCAGCATGGTCTCTCTTGCTTGGAGCGCGGCAATCGCTTGCGGATTGCCGCATCCCAGCCCCATATTGGCTCCTTCCGGAACTGCAGTGACATCATCCAGCCCGTATCCCAGCTCCAGTGAGGTGCCCGCAGCGCTCGCGCCGTCACAGCAGCTCGGGCCGCACCCGCAGCCTGAGCTCAGGGCAATCTCTGCATACCGCTCGCGGACGGATTCATAGATGGTTTCCGCATCCGGAACGGTTCTTGCATGTTCCTGTCTTATTGAAGGTGCGTCCCTGGTCTCTGACATCTTTAGCGTCCCCTTTATATGCATCGATAAATATCGATGCCTCTGCGCAAAAAAATTACTCGGCGGCCACCTGCCCCATAGGGATGCGGCCGTCCCCTTCACACACGACCATGCCCGCGAGATGCTGCCGGAAATCCTCCCAGATCGCGGTATTCACTTGGTAGACCCGGTACGTCCCGCGGCGTTCCACGCTTATCAGCCCCGCCTCTGCGAGCACCTGCAAATGGTGTGAAATCGTCGACTGCGCCAGTCCGTGCCGAGCGGTCAAATCCACCACACAGCACGCGGATTCCTCAGCGGCAATGCCGGAGCAGCAGGAGACTCCGCGCGCTTGCAGCAGGTCCTCGAACAGGGCATAGCGCTGCGGTTGTCCCAGAGCCCTGAAAATCATGACAGGATCCATGGATTGCCTCCCATTCATCGACGTTTATCGATATAATACGGGGTGCTACCCGAGAAGTCAAGCGGCCATGATTTCCGATCAGGGCCGCCCGCCAGATTCCCTCGGACCAACCGTCAGCACCATGTCTTTCGGGGGCACCAGGCTGAGCCGGGGCACGGGACGCCAGATCTGTGCCAAATCCGCGTGAAACTCCAGAGTTTGCGCCAGCGTGGCTAAGATGAGCTGCATCTCCAGCAAGGCGAAATCTCGTCCCACGCAGCTGCGCGGGCCCTGGCCGAAAGGCAGGTAGGCCCCGTGGGGAAGGCTATCTCCGGTCCAGCGGCCGGGGTCAAAAACCTCTGGGCGGGGGAACTCAGACGGCAAGTGCTGGCTGACATAAGGGCTGACCAGAAAGAATGTGTGCGGAGCGAATTCTTCGGCCCCAACAGCCACTGGCCCCGGGTTAGAGCGGCTGATGATCCACACCGGCGGGTACAGCCGCAAGGACTCTAAAATTACGGCCCGCAGATAGGGCATGACATCCACATCTGACGCCTGGGGGAGTTGTCCTCCCAGTGCGGCGTCAACCTCCGCATGGAGGCGGCGCTGGACCCCGGGGTGCTGCGCCAGCACAGCCAGAGTCCAGCTGAGGGCGTGGCCCGTCGTCTCATGGCCCGCCATGATCAGAGTGAGCGCCGACTGCAAGACGGCGTCTTGGTCTTGCGGCAGAGCCCCTTGCAGCCGTCCGGCCAGAAAGCTCGGCGGGGACTCTCTGAGAATGCCTTCCATCCACTGCGTCACGCTGTCCGCGGCCCTGTGGTACCCCAGAGTGCCCGGCACCCGCCAGGAGTAGGGGAACCGCACAACACTGCGCGACCGCTTGTAAAAATAGGTCATCACTGTCTGCACAGCTTGGGAAATATCCTGGAATGCTTCAGAGGTATCATCGGCGGAAAACAGCGTGTTCAGCACGACCTTCAGCGTCAGCGCCAGCATGTCCCCATCAACGGACACAGGCACCGCGTTTTGGGAAAACCGCTCACGGTACTCAACAGCCGCATGGGTAATCTGCGCCCCGTAAGTTTTGAGGCGCTGATGGTCAAAGAGCGGCTGCACCGCCAGTCTCTCCGCCTTCCACAGCTCACCCCCGGCCACTAGCAGCCCCCGCCCGATCAGCGGGTTTTTGCTGTCCATGCCCGGTCCCTTTTGCAAGTCTTTGCCATTCTTATTCAGCAACTCCTGCACCTCGGCCCCACCGCTGACCAGCGCAAAAGCCCAAGCTCCCATGCGGAACCGGGCGACCGGGCCCTGGTCCCTGGCAATCTGGCCCAATGTCCCCAAAGGGTCCCGGTGAAAAGCCAGCAGTCTCCCCACGGTATTTCTGGCCAAAATCTGGCCCTCGCTTTTGGCCATGCTCTCCACTCCCTTGGCTCTGCTCTTCTGCCCCTTATAGTAGCCCATATCCCGGCGGTCCGCTCTCACATCCCAAATCCCGAAGATTTGCCCCATTTTTTTCTAAATTTATGCCTCTAGATGAAACCTTTTGCAACCAGCGGCGTTTTAACCATAAAATGAAGTTGCACTTAGCCTGGAGGGACCTGACGGCATGCATTTGAGACTGGGGTTGATACTGGCGGGAGTCGTTCTCTCCCTATCCGCCGCAGGATGCGGCAATTTGACATCGGGCGCCGCCTCCCGGGCCCATCATGCCCCGGCTTCAGCGCATGAGGAATTCGTGCGCTTCACCCAGCGTTCGCCATTGGTTCCCGCCGGATTCAAATCGGTGAATATTTTTTCCACACAGGTGGACGTCCCGGATTCCTGGCCCGTCAGCAAGCAAACGTCCCGCAGTGTGACTCTAGGGGGGCCGTCAGGATCTGCCTCCGTCACCGAACTCACGGCCAGCCTCACAAAGGGAGGCCTGTGGCTGCCCCTCAATACCAATAGTCGGGCGCACCCTTTTCTCCTGAACACCGGGTCGGCCAGCTCTGGCAGCATCTCTGAGACCATCTTGACGCAGGCGGGGCAGCTTATCGTGCTGAGTGTCCACGTGCCCCCCGCTGACAGCAAAACCGCAGCAGCTATTCTGCGGACATGGCGGCACCCCGCGCTGGCTACTCCCACCGAGGCCGTCCACCGCCTTGCGGGTGATCACGCGGGCACTGCATCGTACGCAGGGGAGCAAGGATGGTTTCTTGCCTCCGGCAACGCCGCCGCGTCTCAGGAGAGCTTCTATCTATTTCATTCTTCTGATCACGGGAAGCAGTGGGCGCTGCAGAATGCCTCGCACTGGTCCGCTGATTCCCCAGCATTCCCCCGCACCGCCGGCAATGCCGCCATGGACTTTGTAGGCCCGTCCACGGGCTATGTCGCCGAGCTCAGCGCCATGCAGCCCACCTTGCTGGTTTACCGCACTGGGGACGGGGGAAAGCTCTGGACACAGACATCGGCCCATCTGCCCTCATCATTCTGGCCTGGCGATGCCGCCCCCGTCATCCATTTTTCATCGCCAGCCGATGGCCAGATTTTTGCCCCGCTGTCCCAAGCACACCTCGATGCCGTGTATGATACCGAGAATGGCGGCAACACCTGGCATTTCGCGCAAATTGAAAACATTGCGGCCCTGGCGTCTTCCCATGTCCTCATCCAGGAGGCTCTGCACACTGACGCCGGGAAAATTGCGCTGCCCCTGTTCGGTCCGGCCAAAATTCCCCACAGCCCCCTTGCCGGGCTGTCAGCCACCGCGACAGTCCACGGCAGCTTAAACCAGTATAGTGTGAGCATCTGGCAGACACAGCAGTGCTACCCCGTCAACAGCCCCGAAATCGCCCAAGATCTGAGCGAGCCCGCCCCCATCGCGTCGTGGCATGTTACGGAGGTCAGCGCCCAGGCCCCCACCGCCTCCTTGCTGCAATCCGGCAATCTGTACTGGCGCCAGCCTGCCGGACACCCTCACCCCGTGTCTTTGGCCACCGGACTTCCGGGTCTCCAGTACCCGTCGAGCACCCTCTTTGCCAGCCATGCCCTGTCCCACGGACCTGTTCTCCTCTGGCACGAGGGCGAGTGGACTCTGGAAGTCAAAGGCGGCAGCAGCAGTGCCGAACAGGCGGCAGCCACCCCCCTCATCCGTTATCTGCACACGCACTTTCTGCCCGGCTATTCCGGGCTGTTCGTAGTGGCCATCACCCCTACCGAAGGGGTGCAGTCCCGCCTCGACTGGGCTCAGGGGGCGCTGCTGATGGAGGTGGCGGATGATGTGCCCTCGGCGTCCAATCCCCTCATTACTGCACAGCTCGCCGTATCATGGCAGCAGTATTCCTGACGATCCACCGAAGAGGGCCTAAAGAATTCTCCCAGGCCCGCTCCTATCTTGTACAATAAGAGGGTCATCATCAAGAAATGGGGAACCGAGAGCCATGGCAGTATTCCTATCAGCCAATACCCATACGGAATTCACATACGGCGGCACGGCCGTCAGCACCGTCGTGAAGCTCCGCTTGCGCGACCAGTGCTATCTGGAAATTCTCAGCCCCTTGGCCGGTGTGCGCCTGCCGTCCCCCGAGACCCGCATCAGCCTGCGGTGGCAGTGGGCGCAGACCTTGTGGCAGCAAGAGGCCGTGGTGGAGCGGGTGGATCTGTCGGAAGCGCCCCTTTTGTCGGTCGTGCTGCAAGGGGAGCCGCAGGCCGAGGAGAACCGGCGGACCCGCCGCTATCAAGTGGCTCTTCCCCTCGTCTTCACCACGGGGCGCCTGGGACTCAAAAAAGTGCTGACGGAAACGGAAGACGTATCAGTGGAGGGACTCCGCTGCCAAGTCCCCAAGCCTTTTGCGGAAGGGTCCCCGGTCGATATGACGATTAGCCTAAGAGGCGCCTCCGTGCGGATCCGCGGCCAAGTGCTCCGGTGCGCGGCACAAGAGGCGCAAGACATGGCGACTATGGCTGTGCGGTTTGTACAGACCGACACCCGGGAGTTCCAGATGCTCAGAGCCTATCTGGAATCCCTTCCGTGACGACTCCCCATGCCTAAAGGCAGGGGCTTCTCGGTTCATTTCGGTGGCGTCTTCTCCATCCGATCCCCGAAGGCTCCATCCGAGCCGTTTGTCTTCCGTTAGACCGCTCTGGCGAGAATGTTCTCGGCCGCATTGATATCCCGGTCCTGCACATACCCGCAATGCGGACACTCATGGATTCGGTCCTGGAGTTCCTTGTGTACCAGCGCGTGGCAATGGGAGCACTCTTGCGTGGTGTTGTAGGGATTTACGAGCACAACCCGACATCCGGCGCTTTCAGCCTTGTATGCCGTGAATTGCACGAGCGTGTTCCATCCCGCGTCCGCAATGCTTTTTGCTAAATGATGGTTCTGTGTCATGTTCAGGATTCTCAAATTCTCAAAGGCAATGAGACTATACTGCGTGACAAGATCCCGTGAGACTTTATGCGCGTTGTCCATACGTTGATTCGCGATATGCTCATGGCATCGAGCTAATTGCCGGACCGCCTTCTTACGGCGCTTGCTCCCTTTCTTGCGCCGTGAGACTTGTCTTTGGAGACGCTTGAGCTTGCGCTCGGACTTTCGCAGGTGTTTCGGCGTCTCGAAAAATTCCCCGTCTGACGTGGTGGCCAGATGCTTTAGTCCTAAGTCAATCCCGACAGCCGGGAGAACGCTAACGGGAATGATATTCATAGCAATCTCACCGGAAAATGCCACGTAGTATTTCCCGTTTTTCGCTATCACCGTCGCGGTTTTGATGACCCCTTCAATCGGTCGGTGCCGTTTCATCCGCACCTCTCCAATTTTGGAGAGGGTGACCGTCCGGTCCGAGAGTTTCCAGCCTGTTTGAGGATAGGTGAACGAATGATACCGGGGAACGGGCTGAAACCGGGGATAGCCGGGTTTCTCTCCGCTTTTGACGCGCTGAAAGAAGGCTTGAAACGCTTTGTCTAGCCGTTTCGCCACGTCCTGCAAGACTTGTGAATGCACCGTCTTTAATTCGGGTATCGCCTCTTTGCGCACAGGGAACGAGTTAATTTGTGTATAGGCGGAGAGGGTATGCTGAAATTTCGCATAGGCGTCTTTTCGCTCGCCTAACAGACGGTTGTACAGCAATCGGCAATGTTCGAGCGTTTCAAGGATGATTCGTGCCTGCGCTTTATTCGGATAGATTCGGTACTTGAATGTCTTTCGCGTGATGAGCCCCTCCTCTCCTTTATTATACTGTAATATTACAGAACTTGCACTATTCTTCCAGCACGATTATTCTAGGATGGAGGTGAGACCCGTGTCCAATCGTGCCAATTTAAAAAACCGCACCGCCTATTCCAGCACTCTCGCGACTCCTCTATGGGAAGCATTAGAAGCCCTGCAACAATCTTCTCGCATCCCCAAGTCAAAACTCCTCGATGAAGCGGTGGAATTGTTATTGCACCATCACCAAAAAGATTAGGAAAGGGGCCTTCGGCCCGCGCCTTATATCCTCGCTAAAGCAAGGGGTTTTACGGCGCATTTGATAAAGGCGGGCAAACGCGGGATCACTCACTCCCCCATGTCAATCAGCACGGAGAGAAAGTCTCCCGACTGCAGAACCTTGCAGAGATTGGACACGCTTTGGCGCAGCATGCGGTAATAGGTGGGACGGCTCAAGTGCAGCGCCATCGCCAAGCGGTCAGCATTGCCGGCCCGCTCCATGTAGGTCATCCGCAGAACGCGCTGCTCCTGCATGCTCAGCGGCGGCACCGCGTCTTCGGTCAGCAGCACGGACAAGATGCGCTGCGCCTCTTGAACCGTGCATCCCAGAATTTGTGGCAGCTGAGTCTGCTCAAAACCCGTGCGGTTGTGAAAATCCTTCAGGGCCCGCCGCAGGATGTCCTCATCGAGGGCATACCGGCTCCGGGGCTGCGGGCGGTTGAATGTCCGCACCACCGACCCCACCCAAATCAGAAAGTCCCGGTGCCGCATGTCCAGCACGAATGCCTCCACGGCCGTGTCCATTCCCAGAGGATGCGACTCGAATCCCAGTAAGAGGAGCAGCTCTTTCAGAGCCGGGTCCCCTATCCCCACCACCCCGCGCAGCCCGCTGCCCAGAAATGACAGGCCGTCACGGATGATGATTCCCAGCAAGTCGCGCGCATGGTACTGCGGGTGCCCCTGGTCCACCCCTACCAGCGCTCCAAAATAGGTATCCGCTTTCTCGCTGTCTTCGGGAAACTGCTCACCGGGAAAGTAGCGGGCCATGGTTTCGGGAGCGTACGACTCCAGCAAATCCACCGTCCTGCGGTGGAGGGGCAGGGACGCAAAGAACCCCACAGGTGCGCCGTCAGCCGCTCTGAGCATGCGGATGGTCCCCGGGTACTGGGCCACGACAGCGTCCAGCAAGAGATGCGCCAGCGCCGGGCTCGCCAACTCCAGACTCTGGCGTCCCCACGATTCAATCATCCGGTGCATCGCCTCCACATCCGAAGGCTCGACATGGCGGTCCCGGACTATAGCGCTGAGCGCTCCCACATCGGCGTAGCGACTCTCCCGCGGCATCGCCGCCGCGCTGATCTCCATCAGTTGAAAAGCATAGTGGCTGCGCTCCCGGAATGAATCCGCCTGCCGGTACAACCGCCCGAGATAGTCCACCGCTTTGATCCGCAGTCTCTTGAGACCGGTCGGATTATACTCTTGCATATAATTAAATAGCTGGGACCGCACCACATCGTGCAGCGCAATGCCGCCTTGCACCGTACGCACAAATGACAGGCGGCTCAGACTCAAATACTGGCTGGGGGTCACCTTCACCGGATCGGTCAGCGCCTGCAGGGTCTCCTGGTCGGCCACGGGAATGACTGTCAGAATATCCAGCAAGGGATGCAGGGAGGGGTCCGTCACCTCCCGGAGAAGCTCTGCCGTCACCGCCTCCAACAGCGACATATCCCAGGCTTCTTTGACCTTGCCCCGCGTCGAAAAATAGTCGCCAATCACAGCAATGCCCAAGGGATACCCGTGCAGCTTGTGGATGATCTCGGTCAATTCATGGCTGTCGCCCACTCCCATACGCATAAAGTAGGACTGCACATCCTGACAGGACAGGGAGTTTAAGGGAAAGGATTTGACCCGCTGCGACCACACGGGATGCACATACCACAGGCGGTCCAGCCCGCGCCGGGAAGAAAACACCAAAAGTCCGCCGTGCGCGGGGACACGGCTAATCAGATCCTCGCGCAGCCAGCTCTCGATGGTCTCCATGTCGCTGAAGTTGTCGATGATCCAGATGAACCGTTCTGGCCATGCCCCCATATTGCCGGCCGGTGCGGCCATCACCGATTCCACTGTATCATGCAGGTAATTCAGGAACAGTGTCGGCTGTTTGGGGCACGAGCGCCCGTCCATCCATGCTAGCGGGATCCCCTGCTCACGGGCCATGGCCATCCATTCCCACAGCAGTGAGGACTTGCCCATTCCCGCAATGCCACTCACGTCCCAGACTTGAGTGGCAGGCTTTTCATCTGCAACCCATTCTCGAAAGGCCTGCAGTTCAGCCTGCCGGCCGACAAAGCGGTCAGACCGCTCCTGATAGACGGTATCCGCTAGCCAGTTCATGCAGTATCCTCCTAATCCTACTACCATTCGTCATTTAGCAGGAATATCCTGCCTCATACCACAACTTTTCTAGTAAAACTGCTGAAAATTTTTGCGCCAGTCGCAATGGAGCATGTTTGCCAATATGCTGCGCCAAATCGGTGCGTGGGCTTCCCTTATCGCGCCGCGTGAACACAGAGGCGGGAGACCATTTTAGGTATCCGGTTCCGGTCACCAACACTGCAGTCTCCCACCGTCTTTTCCCGGGCATCTGACCGCTCTGGGCGCTCCAAAAACTTGCTGGCGGCAATGAAATATGACGGACCGTCGTTTTCTCTTGCCACCTGCCACTTGTCATTATATAGTATTACATGTGCTGGAAGTGTTTTCTTTGGAACTGGCTGATGCACGGCACGCACGGAAAATTTGCAAGGGGGTTATTGTGTGGCGAAAATCGCGTTTTGGATCACCGCTGGTCCGGGATTGGAAGAAAAGGTTCTGGCCAATCTCGTTTTGGCGGGACGGCTCAAGGCCAACCGCAACCAGGACATTGAAGTCTACTTTTTTGGACCGGGAGTAAAATTGGCTGGGCAAGCGGAAGGCTTTATGGCCGAAACATTGCAGTCCCTCTCTTCCGGCGAGGTCCCGATGGGAGCCTGCCCGTATAACGCCGAACAGTATGGTGTGAGCGCCAGCGTCACGGGTCAGGGCATTAAGATGGAACCCGCGGGCGAGGCGCTGGTGCGCCTCACTGAAGAGGGCTATCAAATCGTTGGCGTCTGACACATAAGTCGGCTGCGCTCTTGAGTCAACGCGCAGTCCAGGCATGGAGAGCACATCCCTCCATGCCTTTTTTCTGAACCAGTGTACGGGCCGTCCATTTCCTCCCGCCCGGTTTCCTTTCCATTTGACAAGCCACCGACTTTGCGTTCGAATCAGTAGGAACAGCCTATTACTCATTGATTGGGAGGTCATCCAAGTGCCACGCAAACCCTCTGCTGGGGAAGGCTTCGCCGACGGCCTGATTATTGACTCCAAGCCCCTCATGGAGCGCATGGAATGGGATATGTACGAAAAGGTCGACCAGTCCCCGCTCAACCGCCAGACATCTTTGAAGACCGCACTCAGCCGCAATCCCGCCGTCTGGCTCGATGCTACCTGCGCCCTGTATCAGATTGCCGGCACCCTGAAACAGGAGAGGGTGGACAGCCTCGTCCTGTACCTGACAGACCCCCGCCATCTCGCCAACATTGTCCATTCCTTGTCTGACTTGCACCGCGATGCGCTCACCACGGTTATAGAGGCACAGGGGTGGACCCGGTATGGCAAGATCTCACAACTCGTCGGGGATGAAGGACCAGATTCATACTTTTGGGAGAAGTCGCCCCCCACTTCCATCATAGGCCAATTGCGGATGCGCGGCCTGATCTTTGTCGGCCACACTACGGTCGCGGGCCGCAAATGCAAGGTGGCCGTCATCCCTAAAGACCTGCGTGCGCCTCTATCGCTGGTGCTGCTCTCGGCACCGGAACCTCCGGACGGCACCTGAAGCCTGCGGCAGCCCCGACAGGTTGCCCTAACCTGCAGGGCACAGGGGAGACTGCCACAGGCAAAGAACAGGAGCCATCAGGTTTATTTTTTCTTTTCTGAAACTCTCTCCCGCAGCAGCGGCGCCTAGACGAATTGCGCGGGGCAAGCCCAGGGTCCCCTGCCTGGCGTCCGCCGCTCCCCGCAGCACTACAGTCTCACTGCGAGTTTCAAGCGAGACCGTCCCGCACCCCCAAAAATTGCCCCAATATTTTCCCCAGCCCCCAATAATCCGGCAAATTTAGGAAAAGAACTTGTGGAATATTCCCGTATACCGTCATATTATGAGGAACTTTGCGATGCAATCATCCACAATTTGGTAGCAAAGTGCCTAGACGACAGCAAAAATGAGAGTAATAATGAACCGTGGTTTTTTGGGGGGGCTTGAACTCCTCAAAATAGCCACTCCTTTTCCTCAATTAGACGATGAGAAATGCGATAAAAATGGTGATTGGAGCGAAATAATGGTTAAGCATGTTGTTTATGCGGTCCGCTGCGCGGTGGTCCGTGTTCCCTTGGAATATTGGCGCTGGCGGATGGTGCGGGTCGAGAATGACCAGCTGCGGCTTATCTACAGCCAGCAGTGCGACCGCTGGATTGTCCGTTACCAGCGTCTGTCAGACCAGGGCCACCGCGTCTTGGACGCCGCCGCCACGCGTCAGGTCGAGCGCCTCGTGCCGGAACGGGCCAGCACATACTGAATGAGGACAGCGAGCATGCCAGCGCGTATGGCGATGTCCGCCAGGTTGAAGGTATACGGATAGCCTGGGATATGCCAGAAATCGACGATCCCGCCCCACCACAGCCTCTCGGTCCAGTTGGCCAATGCTCCTGCGAAAATGACGGCCAGAGGTATCCGGAATGCCGCAAAGTTCCACATGGCCAGAGCCAAAGCGGCCACCCCCAGGGCTGACGCCCCCGCCAACAGCCACGGCGGGCTCGCGGCGAACAGCCCGAATGCCACCCCGTGGTTGAAAATCACGCCATCCCTGCCAATATCCGGGCGGTGGGAGATCCCGAGCGCCACTGCCGCCGCATAGATCAAGACCGCTCCCCCTGTAGTCCCCCAGCACCTTGCACGTTCTGCCACGACCCGCCTCCTATGCTAAAATAAATAAATGGTCGGCAAACAAAAAGAATGGGTGAATTCTAATGACAATAGCGGTGAGGAACCACCTGCGCAATCACGTGCTGCAAATCATCCGGGCGCGGGGCCAAGCCACGGTCAAAGCGGTGCATGAAGAGATCTCGGCTTCCCGTCCGGTCTCCATCAACACGGTAGCCACCGTGATGAACCGGCTGGTGGCCCAAAATATTCTCGTCCGCCAAGGCGGTGTCCGCCACTATGTGTACCGCGTCACCCCGGAAGATGCCGTGGCCAGGGCGCGCGCCCTGCAATCCGTAGAAAATCTCTTCTCCGAATTCGGCGATGCCGGTCTAGTCCATTTTGTCGATGCCATCGGCGAGGTCGAACCCGGCGCCCTCGAAAAACTTGAAGAAATAGTCCGGTCGAGAAGGGAGCGTTCCCATGAATAGTACCCCCGCCTCGTGGATCTGGCTGGCGGGCCTCTCGTCGCTGGCAGCCCTGCCTGCAGTGCTCTTAGGCGTGCTGGACGCTGTAGCCTGGCACCACCTGGCATGGGCCATCATGAAAGCCTCCATGCACCCAGCTATGGCTGGCGCGTTCCCCTGGTGGCTGTTGGCCCTGTTGGCCCTGCTCACCACAGCGCTTGGCTGGTATCTCTACCGTGTGGTCCGGGCAGCGCGCCTCCTGCTGCAGGACCGGCGCCGCATGGCAACAGCCTTGGAGCCCCATCTCTGCCCGATGCCCGCGCGCGACGTCCCCCCAGGCCTCGGCCAAATTGGCGGGGTGACGTTTATGACCCTCCGGGACAGCGCTCCTCATGCCTTTACCTACGGAGCCCGCCGTCCTGTGATCGTCATCTCCCAGTCCATGCAGCAGCTGCTGGACCCTCAAGCCCTGTCCGCGATTATAGCCCATGAGCTATACCACGTGCGCGCTCAGGATTACGCTACCCAGCAGCTGTTTCTCCTGCTGACCAAGGCCCTGCCCTGGTTCGGGCTGAACCGGCTGTACGCGCAGTACCTCACTATCCGCGAGATTAAAGCGGACCAGTATGCGACCGCCTGGCAACAGACCCCCGACTATCTCATTCAAGCCATGATCGCGACCATTCGGGCGCTCAAACAGCATAAGGCCGCCCCGTCGCCGGGAGAGCCGGCATGGACCAGCGGCTGGCAGGCGCGCATCGAGGCTTTGGCATCGCCAGACTCCTTTGCCCCCCACCCCAAAATGGGCGTGCTGTGGCCTTTCATCGCTCTTCCCACAGCCGGGTCCGCCTTGTTTTTGGCCGCCTGCATCACCATTGCCTGCCACTGACGCAAAAAAGGCAGCGCTCCTGTTGAGGCGCTGCCCTGCTCCATGCTACTCGGAGACTACGTCAGCGTTCATGCCGCCGGCAATTCTGCCCATGCCTTTTGACACCACAATGCGCACCGGCAAAGCGCTCATCGCGGATCCAGCCTTGGCCGTGTAGGACACTTGCCCCTGGCTGTTGGTGGTCATCGTGGTTCCTCCCGCTGAACTCATCGAAGACGAGGACCCCATCGACGACGATCCTTCCGTCTTCGGCGTCACACTGACACTCGCCCCGGAGACTGGACCGGATGGGCTCATGACCGAGACCAGAAGCGGCTGCGCTGTGCCGGCCGGGACATCCTTGGCGAATGGCTTGACGACCACATAGTCACCCACGGGCGCCGTGGGGCTGGTCGACGGGGTTGTCCACCAGGCATCCATCAGGCCGGCCCCCTTCATTGCCGAGGGACTGAATGTGCTGAACGACCCGACCTTAATCCCCACCATTTCCATGGTCTTCACCGGCTGGCCCGCCAGGACGATAGTGGCCTGCCCCATGCTATTCGTCTTCTTGGAGTAGCTGGAGACATAACGGGATGCGCCAGCGGCACCAGTGGTGTACCATTGGCTGACGCCGGCTCCCAGAGGCACCATCGGCCCGATGTAGACGGTCACCGGCTGGCCCGCAGCCGGTTGGCCCCCAGACCCGGCAGCCGTCACGACAAATGTGGCCTGCTGTCCTGCTTCCACCATTTGCGCTGTCTTATTCGTTTGCAATTCCGCCACCTGCACCGTCTTGGTGGTCGTGGACGCGGTCTTGGCCATCGTCTGAGACGGCGAGGCCGCAGGCTTTGCCGCCTGCGATGTCCCGCAGCCAGCCAGCGCCACTGTCAGGCCCGCGGCTACCAAGATGACATTTCTCTTAGACATGCAGCAAGCCTCCTAAGGTTTAATTAAACTACAATTTGTAGTGTACATCTCCCGGATAGCTGTATGCAAGATTTGTCAAGAAACAGGGGAAAACTCGCTGGCAATGGTCTCATTGGCAGCAGCAGACGCAGGAATATAACTGTGAAACAGCTGTAGGCGCACGTACGTGCCGTCTTGTTGAAAGTCTAGCCGGTAAGCCGGTCCCCCGAGTCCGTAAATCAGCAGCCACTGGGCTGGCACCCCATCGGCCAGGCTGACGTTCACGGAGGCGGCCGGTTTATATGTGGGGGAGATGGGGGTATTGGATTCCACGGCCAGCATGTCGCTGAATTCCAAATCCAGCACGGACCCTTCAATATAACTTTCTTCCAATACCGTGTGCGGGTAAGCCGAGTTGGGCAGCAGCATGTGTATGCCAAGTGCCTTGGCCCGCGCCAGAGCATTTTGCCAGACGCTGCCCGCGTATGCCATTTTCACCAGCCCGTCTGCGCCCACCGGGGCAATCGCGGACACGCTTTTAGGACTGTTATCACGGCGCAACCTGTGGGAGCCGCGGGACCGCACAGTCGAGATTGTATCCGCCTGTCCAGGCGCCGCCACCACTGGCGGCAAAATCAGAGACACGCCGCCATAAAGCAGAAGCGCTCCCGCCAGCCCTCCCCCTATGGTGAGAGCCCCCTTGACCCAACCTCGCAAAATGCCACCCCCGGATGCTTTGTCCATACTGGCTATTGTACTGGACAAAGGAACTCCGCGGGGGATGTTTTCAGGGATTTTACGCGGTGGCTGCGGAAACTTTCATGACAGTTTGCACAAACCGCTCGCCGATGCGCGGCACGGTGCCAGAGTGGTAGACCAAGGAAAACGTCCGGTACAGGCTTAACCCAGCGACCTGCACCGCACAGAACAAGTCGGCCTCCCGCGTCTCGATCGTCAGAGGCGAGAGGACACTGATGCCAAGACCCTTCAGCATCATCTGCTTAATCGCGTGAGTCGTGCCCAGCACCAAGCGGATGTTCAGTTGCTTGAGGTCGATCCCCGCATGGCCCAACGCCCCTTCGAAAGCCATGCGGGTTCCCGATCCCGGCTCCCGCAAAATCAGCGGCTCCTCCATGAATTCCCGCAGGGATACCTCCCCACGCTGGGCCCAAGGGTGCGTGCGCGCCACCATCACCACCGGGTGGTCATCAAAAAATGGCCGCACCACCACCTGCGGGTCCGCCATCGGCGCTTCAATCAATCCAATATCCAAGGTGTGGTTGAGCACCTGCTCAAAGACTGTCCGCGAATTCGCCATCGTCACCGACCACCGCGCATTCAGCATGTCCCGGCAGTATTCGGCCAGAATTCCCGGCAGCAGATATTCCGCAATGGTCAGACTCGCACCGATGGCCAGCACTTGCGGGCGGCTGTCCGCCACTTCTTGCACCGCATTTTGGGATTCGTGAATCAATTGCAGCAAGGAAGTCACATAGCGGTACAGCACTTCCCCCATCTCGGTGAGGTGCACACCCTGGCTGGTCCGCACGAACAGGTGAGCGCCGTAGGACTGCTCGAGCACCTGGATCTGCTGGCTAACGGCCGATTGGGATAAATTCAGGGCGCGTGCCGCCTGGGAAATAGACCCCACCTCCGCCACCATCTTGAATGTGGTCCAGATCTGTTCGTTCACGTGGATGCCTCCCTGACTGTGACCGCGGTACCCCGCTCACATCTGTCCCGCAGCAGTCTTGCCCGCTACCATTCCCCACAGCAAGAATAAAATGAATTTCATAGACTATTGTAACTAGTTATTTTACACCATTATAATCTATGTGGCGCAAAGGGCGAAGGCGCAGCCTCTTAAAAATCCGTACCGGACACTCCCCCTCGCTGTCTGCAATATTTTTCACTCCGAAGTCCCACTACAGATGCGGCAGAACGGTTCTTTGGCCAAAGGGGCTTACCAGTCAGATGCATGACCGGGAGATATACGGCGACTCGCAAGACCAGCTTGCTGGCCGCAAAAAAACTTTAGCCTTGCCATGGCCGATTGCCCGCCTCTAAGCTATGATATGCATGTGCCAACCGACATCCTGCCAGCGGCTCATGGGCAGAAGATCGCGTGAAATAATTAACAAACAAAGCAAGGATCTAAAACTCAGAAAAAAATTTCCCAAAATCTCTTCCATTATCCACAAATTGTCTGTTATGTTTGCGGTATCACGAAGGTCATTCATGTGAGGAGGAAAAGTTTATGGGAGATGTCATCACGTTAATGGAATACAAGTGCTTTGACTGCGACCAGGTATTTCTGCTTCCGCAAGGCAGCCGGGCCACCGTCTGTCCCCGCTGCGGATCTGACCGCATCCAGCATGCTGGTGAGATGAAAGTGACTGTGGTGTCTGCAGAAAAAAAGTCCTGAGACTGACGACCTTTTGACAATGCACCGCATGGCTGCCAGAAGCCTTAACGGCTTCTGGTTCTGCCGTCATCTGCCCGCAGAGTTTCTGGGCCACTCCCGCATCGAGTTGCCTATATTGCCAGTCAATTATTGTGCGGATTTATTTTCACGCCCCGCGCCCGCTGACTGTATGATGGATGGCAGTTCCTGACATTTTGACGTTTAGACACTACGCTGCGAACAGGAGGATTGCTGATGTCCGTGCAAACTGGCACACTGTCCCAGCCTCATATCCATTGGCCCCGGTGGGCCGTGCTGCTGTTTCTCGTGCTGGCCCTGGGCCTGGTCTATGTGGCCAAATGGGACCCGTACTACCATAAAGTGTTTGTGGTGGCGGCACACCATACTCTCGGCGCCTCCGTCATCACCGGATCGCAGTCCCACGCCCCGGCTCCGTCCTGGCAGGCGGCATGGGAGTATACCTGGTCCTATTTCAAAGACATCTGGATTGCCCTTATCGCCGGTCTGGTGATCGGGTCGGGCATTGAATCCCTGTTGCCACCGGACTGGCTGGCGCGGGTTTTAGGACGGGTCGGGTGGAAGAGCCGGACCATCGCTGGGCTCGCAGCCATTCCTTCGATGATGTGCACCTGCTGCTCCGCCCCCATTGTGGTCAACTTGAAACGGCAGAAGGTCTCGACCGGTGCCGTACTGGCCTACTGGGTCGGCAATCCCATATTGAATCCCGCCACCATCGTATTCATGGGATTTGTGCTAGGGTGGGACTGGGCGGTCCTGCGCATCGTGCTGGGAGCGGCTCTCGTCCTCTTGGTCTCCAAACTGGGTGATGTCTGGCAGCCTGCGGGACTGGACGACAAAGAATTGTCTCTGCCCCAAACCCCCGCCGACCCGTCCGCCGGCGGCATTGTGACGCGTTTTTTCCAGACCTTATGGCGACTCGTCACCCGGCTGCTGCCGGAATACATTATTCTCGTCATGGCTCTGGGCGCGGCCCGCGCCTGGCTCTTCCCCGCCATCGCCGCCAACACCGGGCATATGTGGTGGCTGTGGATCCTCTACGCTGTAGCCGGCACCCTGATGGTGATCCCAACCGCCGGGGAGGTGCCAATTGTCAAGGTGCTGATGCAGTACGGTCTGGGCATAGGCCCCGCATCCGTTTTGATGATGACTCTCCCGGCCATCAGCCTGCCCTCCATGGCGATGGTGAGCACCGCGCTGCCTAAAAGCTTGCTGGCCAAACTGGCTGTGACCGTCGCGCTCTTCGGTCTGGCCACCGGCCTCATCGGCCACTTTGTGCTGTAACGGCAGCCTTTCCATCCTCTTTGTCTACTTTCCCGGGTCCTTGTCATAGGGCCCGGCTTTCCTTTCATACAAATTCTCTAACACTGTCTGGCCAGTGTTTTACGCTAGGTGAAAACAAGGGTAAACTTTAATTAAGAAGATAGCGCGGTTGCGGTGGCGGGTCGGAGAAAGGAGGGCATTATGCGGGCGATGTACTGGATTGTAGCTCTGGGATTCGGTCTTCTAACCATTAATGCCGATCCGGTGATCAACTGGCCCGGGCTGAGCCCGCAGTCCTATCCCGTGTCTATCCCCGATCCCCAGCCTTTCACGCTCCAGAATACCCCCACGGGGGGCCCGTTCGAAATGAGCCGGAATTGGGCAGGTTATGTCAATTCGGAGGGAACCTATGAATCGGTACAGGCGACATGGCGCGTTCCCACCCTCGTGTCGGACGGCTCATTGGCCGTCTGGGTGGGAGTGGGGGGAGCCCCCCAGCGCAGCCTGCTGCAAGCGGGCACGCTGACAAAAAAGACCGCCTACGGAACCAAGACGATCCTGTGGATCGAAGGGCTTCCCCAGCCCCTGAAGCCCATTGCCCGGAATTTGCCGGTAGGCGCCCCAGTGCATATCGCCATTGCACACGTCAAGGGCTCGGACTGGGCCATTAATTTGCAGGCGGGAAACTACCGCCAAGTCTTTCATGTGCAGTACCACCTCGAGGCCAAAAGCGCCGAATGGATTGTGGAGGACCCCTTGATCAATAATAAGTTCGCCCATTTCCCCACTTTCCACGCCATAGAACTGTTTTATGCGCAAGCGAAAAAGGGCACGGGACAAACCGTGACGGTCAAGCAGTCCATGCCTATCGACTTGCGAATTCACGGCACAGTGGACGCGGCCCCCGTGCTCGTCAGCAATACCACATTCGCCGTCAGGCTGCCCGCATTCACCCCCAAAGGACCGTAATAACCGGGATGGGGGTCTCGACAAGCGCCGTGCACGAAGCATCATGCCTCCACAGCATCCTGCTACAAAACATATGCCCGCCCATGGCGCCGACATCCACTGAAACCCTAGTCACTTGGGTGCAAGCTATTCGAAAATCCGCTGCGGGAGCATTGCGGATACCCTATGGCTAGCGCTAACGCGTAGAGGCCTTCCCGAAACCAGAAGACTGCTGCCGAAATTGTCCGGCATAATTCGTCTCCTTTTCCCTCAGGTCCCGTGATATGATTACCCTCAAATATCGGTGAATCGCTTCTCTAAAGGGAGATGTAAACAGTGAAAAAATTCGTATGGTGTGCGCTCGTTTTCCCGGTGCTTCTCACCGCTTGCGGAACCGCAGCCCAATCCCCGAGCCAGCATCACCGCAAAGCGAGCTTGGCCCAGTCATCGCCCCGGTTGCCAGTACCCAGCGCGACCCGTTCTCCGTCAAATCCCCACAACGGGGGATCTCAAGCTGTTTTTTCTTCCGCAATAAGCAGTGCAATGCACCAGCTCACGCTGGCTTCCCTTCCTATTCTGGCTCCGACCGGCTCCCCAGTGCAAAGAGTGCTGCAGGTGTCGCAAACCGGAAGCAGCGGCTATAACATTGATATAGCGCTCAAAGACGGTCTAGCCGTGTCTTTTGGCGGCCAGCACTATGCATCCGCCGTTGAGGCTGCAGGCCAGATGTTGCAGCTCGTCATCGTCACTCCTGGTCCCGGTTCCCCCACCCCATTAGGCTACGGCATTACCGCCGGCAGTTTCGCTAATATGCCGCTCATATCATGGACAGAGCACCACTGGAGTATTGAAGTGTCCGCAAGTCCAGGCATTCCGGCCTCGGTGCTGCGAGCTCCAGCCATACAAATTGCTGAAATCTTGCACCGGGAACTCCTCCCCCCTACCACCTTCGGTGTGCTGAACTGGGCTGCGGGCGGCAATGGCCAAGACTCCATTGACCTATCTTGGCAGCAAGGTCCCGATACCTACTGGGTCAATGAGAGTCATGATGGATACGTCAGCGCTGCGGTGTCTCTAGCCGCGGCCATGCGCCCCATGCCTTCCAACCCGTGACGGGAAAGGCAAACGGAAAATTTCTCCCGTTTGAAACGCCAACAAGCCGGGGGCGCTGGCGATCCCAGAATTCGGCGGATTCATAGAGCTGTGCCATAGTGCGCCATATTTCTTAGAATTCCCCCACAAACACACGCGGAGTCCCGAAAGATTTAAGGCACAGGGCATGAGACCCGAAACCAGAGCGGCTTCCATGCCATGGACAGTTAGGACGAAGGAATGACAGGGCGAAGACCCGTAGAGACATGGGAGCGAGCATCACCTGAGCTTCGTGGAGGAGGCGCGTGTGATATCAGATCCCGGGATACGGATACTGCCTCTCCCGGGCGGTATGCGCTTTTCTGTTCCTGCGGCCATTCTCCGCATGCCCTGTCGCCTTGAGAAGGCTCTGGCATTTTTTCCCTGCGGAAAAAAGCGGAGAAAACCTGCGTGTGCGCCAGCTCATGAACGATCAGCGCTTCACCGGGAGGGAGCCGCGCTGACCTGGTATGAGAATCACTACGACCCCTTCAAAGTGAGACCATATTCGAGACGCCGTTAGATAGCGAAGCCGGGACTGCTATGGAAATGCGATTACGATACGATCTTTGTGATTCATGGAAATTGCCAGAGAACGATAGGGGGATAGCATAAATGATACAGCGGTATGGATCGCTGTTAGGATTGGGAATGGCCGTCAGTATGGTCATGCTCGGAGGCACGGCATTGGCTGCTCCTGCGCCGAAGTTTGTCGTAACCGGTTTGTCCATAAATTCGGTTCAGACGGTGAAATCCAACACAACCGTGGATGTGGCCATTACTGTTCTTGACACGGGCAACAAGGGGGGTACTTGGGAATTTCCCTATCCGTCAATAACTGGGGGTAACCCCAATGCGCTTCCGACCATTAAGATCACCAATAACTCGACAAACAAATCGACAAACAAATCTGTTACGGTGACAGCGTCGAGTTTGGTATCCTCACCGGATCCCCATCTAGGCCCGTCGCAAAGTGCTACAGCTGTATACGCCTTTACAATATCGCCAACGTCGCAACTGGGACCTTTGGGAGATCAATATAGTATCGAATTGGTCCCTCATCATTCTGGGGTATTTCACATGTATCTAACAACATCGACAAACGACACCGCTCCCGTGTACGACGAAACCCCGCCAATAAGTGTGGTGGGACAGTTACCCGAGGTGCCACTGGCAGCTGGGTTGCCATTGGTGGCTTTGGGGACAGTCGGTGCTTTGTGGATGTTGCGGCGAAATGCGCATCACCGATCGGCAGCGCAATAGTTGTGGACATTCCTGTGAGGGCGAATTTTACGCCGCAAGTCTGCTAGGGGGGCCATGCTTTTATCCTGAGTACCTATCTTCGGATGCGCTTTGTATGAAGGAAAACCCGCAACTGGCTTAAATCAGCGGGAGGCCAATCTGGCCCACAGATTGCTTGGGGAGCAGGCCGCACCTGAGGAGGCGTGCGGCTCTCCCGGCATCCTGCGCGGGTGTCCCCATGCCGAAGGCTTTGCGCACGACGGCAGACCGTTCACCACTGGAAGGCCGCTCACCCGCTGTCGAATTTGACTGTCGGCAGGGAATTGCTCGGCCTTTATTTGTGAAATTTAGCGGAATGGCTGTCTGGTCAGGGGATGGCAGTGGTGCTCGTCAATCCCGCCACCACCAGCAATACCAACGATGTTCGCCGTCTTGCTCAGTCAGTGGCAACCTCTCACGCAATGCTCTCCAGGACCCATGCAAGGTTGACGGGCAAGGACGGTGGCCATCCCATCAATATGCTCCGGGCCGGAATGTTACCATGACTCTAAACCATTCTCTGAGGGTACGGAACAGTTGCTTCTTTGTATAGTCCGGCTTACGCCGGACTTCCTTCCCTTAACCACTTGGAACGGTTCTCAGGACTGTCATCCTAGAGCACACTGACGCCGGGCGCACCAGAGCAGGGCAGCCCCTTAGGACTGCCCTGCTGAACCACTCCATATTCAGTGGGTGACTTGCTGTTTTATTCCCGTGCTTCCCGCCATTGAAAAGCCTATCCCGCTACTGTGGCCTCGATTCCGTTAAAGTAAACGGAAAAAGTCACAGAGCCCTCTGCAGTGTAGGGAATGCTTAGAGTTTCCGTCCCCGTGGCGGCCTGCGTGACCATGCTATACACGTCGCCAGCCGCTAGTCCGCCCACGCTTCCCGCTGTATTCGACGGCACGACCACCACTGACTGGCCGGCAGCAATCCCCGATGACCCGTTACCGAGCGTCAGGACCAGATTGCCGCCTGACAGTTCGGTGGATATGGTAGGGGAGGATGGAGCAAAGAGGGTAACAGGCCCCGCCTGGGATGGCCGCTGATAGTTGTCCGTAATCGGCGTCGTGACGCCGTCTTGTGTCACAGCCGCCACAGCCACCGCCACTGGGTCTCCTGCAGGCAAGCGGGGATTTTGCGGTGACAGGGTTAGAATGACTTGGGATCCTTGGCACTCGGCCGACTCAATTTGGTAAGCGTCATGAGTTGTCATGTCTGTAACGGAAAACTGAGCGCCATCTGGAAGGACGGAGGCGGGATTCAGGTTCCGTGAAAAATTCACGGTCAGTTGGCCGGGACTGGTCCCGGCGTTCAGCTCCACGGACACCGGAGCCAAAGTACTGGGACCGGGAGGCGACACCCATGTCAAGTTTGCTGTAATCGGCTGGGCAGTTCCCGGCGTCTGGGCAACGACCGTATCACTCTCCCCCAGTGTTCCCGCCGACACCCCGACCTGCGCCAGGCCGGCAGCGTTAGTGGTCACAGCTGAGGCGCTCAGCACGGCGGTTTGCTGTCCAGACAATGAGAACGCTACGGGAACCCCGGGCTCTGGGTTCCCGTCCGGGCTGTCCACACTGACGGTCAGCCAAGCGGTTTGCCCTGTGGCCGCCAATGCCAGCGGAACCGGCGACCACTGGACCGACTCCGTCCCGCCCGCTGACTGCCAGAGCAGGGGAAAGGTCAGGTGGGCAAAGTCCGATGTGGGTCCTTGGCCTACATCGGGCAGACCGCCAATCAGCACGGTGCCCGGCAAGTCAGAATTCAAAGCCAGTGCGACACTTTGACTTCCGGGAGTGTCCGCTGTGCCGCTAAACGTGATTAGTCCTTGGTTATTGGAGGTGGCGCTAGATGCGCTGACGGTCCCATTTCCGGTTCCACTGACAGTGAAAGGCAGATTGCTTATAGGGAGGGTTCCGGCCAGGGCCTGCACACTGAACTGGTAGAGCCGGCCGGCTGTGAGGCTCAAAGGCGGAGCGGTGGCAAAGCCGTTTGCCACCGTGATTAGGGACGCTCCCGGCGGGGTGTAACTCAGGCTGACCGGTAGCCACTGCAGGCCAATTTCGGATCCCCGGCCGCCCGCATCGCTGACACTCGTGTCATAGCCCTGGCTGAATGCCGAGATCAGCGCCTGCACGCTGCCACCGCCTTCCACGACAAGAGATGCGGTGCCCTCGGGCCCCGTCTGGTTCTGCTGTTCAATGACCTGCACCCCAGGCCCGCTTACCTGCCATGTCACAGGGGTGCCAGCGGGCACCAGATTGCCATTCCCGTCTCTCACCTGTGCTGTCAGCATGACCGTTTGCCCGGACAGGGCGTAGCCGGGCGCGTCGGCCGCATCTGAAGATGCGGGAACAAATGCTGCATAAGAGTAGAGCCCAGGCAAAGCAAAACTCACCCCCGGTATCTGCAATGTGGCCTGAAGCTCCACGCTGCCGGCCTGTCCCGCACTGACCGTCCCCCCTGACCCAAGGCTCACAGCTGGAGTGGTTAAGGCTTCGGAAGGGGGCACTGCTACCGCCTTCTGGCCTCCCACCAGCACATTTTGACCGAAGCCATTATTATGGGAAGGCAGCCAGTATGCTCCGGCGACTGTGGTCCCGCTGAGTGACTCTACCACGCCATCCCCGACTTCCGGATATACCGGCACAGCCGCCTGATACTGCAACGCCGCACTGTACTGGCTGCCCAGGTCCTCTTGCGCTTGGGTCGCGGTCAGGGGGCTGAATGCCGTAAGCTCCACGGGAGAAGCGGTCCACGCCACATCGGCTGGAGGTACGGCCACATCCTGCACGGCTGCGGCACCCCCGCTGCGTATGGTCAGCGACTGCAAAGCGACACCGGTCGCATTTTGGGCATCGACCTCCGATGGGGCCACCAAGGCAAACGTCAGGACCCCTCCCGCACTTTGCGCCGGGATTTGCAGACCAAAATTGGATGCGCTGAGTGGGCCGGTCAGGACGCGGGTATAAGGCTCAGAGCCGTCTGACGGCGTGTAGGTCATCGTCAGGGTGGTTCCGGACGAGAGTCCCAATGATGCCACCTGCACGGTGGCGGCTGCGAATCCAGATGCGATGCTGACGGGTGTGGACTGCCAGTTGCTGCCGGGGCCGTAGGCCCCCGAAGACTGGCTGATGTCCGTAATGTTGGAGGAAGCAGATCCTTGCGGCACAATAAACTGTGCCGCCAGACTCGCCCGCATGGGCACTTGCCCGGGGCTGCTGACCGCCTGGAAAGAAGCATACTGTTGCGAACGCGCCACCGTTCCCACCCGCTGGCTCGTCACTACGGGACCTGTTGACCCGCTAACCACCGTGCCGCTCTCATTGACAGCGGCAAACAGGACCTGTCCCTGGCCCACAGAGGTCCCGAAGGCAGAGGGCACGGATACCTGGTAGCTCACGGCAGTGACCGCAGAAGGGTCGGCGGCCAGGGCCTGAGGCGTGCTGTCGTCAGGATTAGTCACGGTGATAGTAGTGGTGGCAATGCCCTCGGCATTGGTCACGGCATTGCCGTTCAGCCCTTGGGGAAACGTCACGTGGTCTGCAGGATTGGAATCGTTGGTGGCGGTAAAGACCACGGGCACATCAGCTATGGGATTGCCGTTGGCTCCGGTCACCACTGTCCGGACTTCGGCGATTTGTCCAAGCAGCAAGGCCTCCGGATTGTCGAGAGCCGGCAGAGGATTGATAAGTGCCGCCGTCAAAGGTCCCGCGGCACTCCCTGCGGGAGCCACGGTAAATGTCTGCGCCTGGCTCCAGACCGCATCCTGGGCATTGTTGGGAGCATCAGGATCCTTGGCGTACACAATGGTCCGGTACGTCCCTGCTTCGGGCGGCGTATAAACGTACCCGCTCCCCGGCTGGTACCCCCCACTGGACGTCCACTGTCCTTGCGGATTTTCCACCCAGAATTGATAGACGGGCGTTATCAGATTGGTGGCGGACGCTTCAATATTCATCTCTTGGTTTTGAGTGCCGGTCGCCGGAGCCGTAAGGTGAACCGCGCTATTCACATTGACAATCAGCGTGCGGACCAGCGCCTGGCTAAACGAACCAGATTGAACCGCTGCCGCGCTCAGCGCATAGACGGCGACAATGTAGCTTCCTGCCTCAAGAGGCAGACTGACCTGTCTTGTGGGCGAATAGTCTTGAATCATTTTCCAGCCTTGCGCCGTCTCAGTCCAAAACTGGTACTCCGCTGGAGACCCCTGAGAGGTTGCTGTGAACGTCACTGTCTGACCGGCAGCCGCCTGACCGCTCGCGGTCAGGGACAAATTCGTAAGGGCTGCGGGCAGAGAGGCTGCGTAAGCCAGAGGGGAGACGAGAGTGGTTGCCAAGGATCCAGCCAGAATCATGCTGGACCAGAGTTGTTTGGTGGTGGACAGTGAAAAAACCTCCGTTCGAATAGTGTATGGAAAATTAGTACTGTCTCTTCCCTAACTTTCCATACGACATTATTCGACACGGTTCGACATATACCTTTATTATTCTGGCACTTTTTTGAACGTCTCGAGGGGAGCATACGGGCCGTCAAGGAAACGTGGAGCGTCCCTCTCGCAGAAAGCTCGGTGACAAAGCGAGTTTCGCTACTGACTCCAACGAATTATCCCGACCGTAAATTGCAAAAAAGGGAGACCGTTATTGAGACGGCATTCGCTACTGCCCTTATCCTTCGTGTGAACTATCTTAGAAACGTCATCATGCCTTTCCTATAATTTGAGGCTATGGTGACTTAGCGGCAAGCTGTCTTTAGAGAAAGGAACGATGAATTCATGACGTCACCACTATGGCGCCTCTCCGGTGTTGTGGGAATTGCCGCTGCAGCCGTACTGGCACTGGGAAGTTTGGCAATGGCCGGATCGACCTCAACTCAAGAAGGCACGATAGCCATTACGGAAACAAGTCCCACGACCGGAACAGCTACCTGGACATGGGGAAGTCTTGATGTTGGGGAATATGTCAGTGTCTACGCTTTTTCCAAAAGTAGTCCGTCAGATATAACACCGCTTCCGACATACGATGGCGATGTGACGAAATCAGGACAGTACACGACATCCACGATTACCCTTCCTTTGAACGACACATGGTCCAATACGGGAATTGAAATGCAAGAGGCAAACTTTGCAACGGGAGAGCTGCCTGAAGTGCCATGGGCAGCAGGAATCCCTTTAGTCCTGGTGCTTCCCTGGGCTTTCTCCGCATGGCGCCATCGCGCTCAGAATTAAACAGGTGGCAAAACTTGGCGTCTTCGCAGCTCTCGAGAGGAAACAGAGCTTGCGAAGACGCCAACTTAATCACGGTGACAACTGGGTCATAGCTCGACTGCAGAGATGATACGGAATATGCGACCCTAATTAGCACTGCATCTCAGACGCAAATCCGCTATGGTTGCAATAAAACGATATAGTTTCGCTGTTCTGGCGGCATTCGGCAAAGGTTTCGTACTGTCCTACAATATCGCCACTCATTACGGCATAAAAAATTGCTGACAATTTCAGGATTGACCTACCTGACCTGTAGAGTCGCAGAATCAGCAAGGAGGCGTATTTCATGCCCACCCATTCGAACACTGATTCGCATTACGACCAGGCGGTCGCGCTGATGGCGCAAGGGGCTTCCATCGATGACATGGTGGCCGCCTTGCAGATTACACGCGGAGAAATTTACCACACGGTGCGCTTGGTCTTTACCGACTTTCTGCGCCGCTACGGGACCATTGCAGCGGCGGACGAGTCAGCGCCCCACCTCGAAGAGTGGGACTCCTTAACAGGGGCACTCACGCGGCGGACAGGTGAAATTTTGCTGCTGCACATGCTGCAGCAGTCGCGTGAAGAGAATCCGTTTTCGATCATTTTCATCGACGTCGACAATCTGAAACAGACCAATGATGCCTATGGCCACAAGGCAGGTGACCGCCTGCTGTGTCATCTGGTCCACATGGTGCTCGGCAACATCCGGCGCACCGACCAACTTATCCGGTGGGCGGGAGATGAGTTCATTCTTGCCCTACCCAATACGTTGCGGAAGACGGCCTGCGAGACACTTTACCGCTTGCGCCGAGCTGAGCCTGGATTGCAGTTTTCCGCCGGAGTTGCCCAGTGGGAACCGGGAGACTCTCTCCAGCTTCTAGTAGACCGGGCCGACCAAGCCATGTATAAGGAAAAGCGCGCCCGCAAGTCCCGGCAGCGGGCCCCTTACCAGCTTCATCCCGGAATTGACAGGGAGCGCCGTGTTCTCCAGTCACCCACTAGTGCCTCCCTGACTTTGCCTGATTCCCAATCCTCCGTTTAACCTGTGAGACGGCAGATGGGACTCACACGGGCACTGCTACCCGCGCTGGTATGCCGTCAGTCCAATTATAAAATAGTTTGTTTTCAACCTGTGGGCAATTGAAACACAACACGCGAATTATAAAGAAAGAGCGAAGGAAGGATAAACGCGATGAAATCACCAATCTCAGAAGTCGTCGGTATGCCACATGGAAAAATTCCCTTCTATGCATGGCGCGACAGAACAATTGCCGAATTCCATAAGTCGTCGCTCGTTCATATAACAGGCAAAACACTGGGCCCGAAAAGCATTCCTGTGCCGATTGAACTTTCTATATCAAACTCCGAGCGCCAATATCAAATGACTTCCCACCAAACACTGACGGGCGCAGAGCAGCGCTTCTATACGGCCAAACAGCGCCGGCAAGCACGGTCATGATGCGGAGTACGGTCTCGAACATCCAGCGGCGGAGTCTCACCCTGTTTTGGCTTCTCTGGGTGGGGCTCTCCACCGCTCCCCTTTTAGCCTATGCCTCGCCTCTATGGCAGAACATTTTAGCGGACACCCCCATTGCCGATTTGATTTGGATACCGATTCTGGCCATAGGGTGGGCATCTTGGAACTTGTTGGCGCTTCCCGCAGAAGGGATGGATGACAGCGAGCTCGATGCTATTTTAGGCGTGAGCCTCGCCGCCATTACCGGGTTGGCATTGGTTGTAGGCCCAGCGAGATGGCCCACCGCATTTGTGTTTGACCACGCCGGCCTGTTGCTCTGGCCCCTGTGGATTCTTGCCATGACCTGGCTATTTTGGGGGATCGGAGCCACACGCAAGGTGATGGCCCCCTTGATCTATCTACTCCTGGTATGGCCTCCAGTGTTCGAAGCGATTGCCAACGAAACACAAACAATCTTAGTCAACTGGGCAATCCGGATTCTGCAAGTCTCGACATCTCAGTTCAGCTGGATTCATGCCATTCAGCCTTTTGGAACCTTTGATATAGCCTACCGCAGTTTGGAAGTTCCTGTGATTGTGGCGCAAGCCTGCAGCGGCGCAGACAGTTTGCTGGGTTCGGCTATTGTTATTCCCGTCATATGGTTTCTGTTGAACGGAAGGTGGCAGTCAAAAGCCTACCTGACAGTCATTGCCCTCACCGGGGCGCTGGTGCTGAACTGGTTCCGGCTGGTGGCCATTGTGCTGGCGGTCCATGTGATCGGCCCGCATTTCACCTTCGCCTACATTCATCCCGTACTGGGATTCGTTCTCTTTGCCATACTGACGGTCCTGCTGATAGCTCTGATCAAACCCTTTGGCCTCTTTATGCCGGGAACCCAAGCCCAAACTGGTATACCCCGCGCTGGCGTGGGACGGCTCACAGCCGCCATTGTTTTATCCGGTATTGTGTTCTTCTTGCTAGCACCCCTGTTCTCGCTGACAAAAGGCAGCTTTGGCAAGCCCCAGCCGATTCACCACAATGCGCTGGCAGCCATGATTCCGGGTTTAAACGGATTCGTACACACGCCCGTCTATCACGCCAACGAGTCGTCGATATTAGGTCCTCATTCGGCCACACTGGCCGATATGTATGTCAGTACCAACACTGGGCGTGAGGCCATGGTTGAGGTGTGGAGCGCTGCCAGTGCCAGCATGCTCGCCGCTTACGGATTTCATAACTGTCTATTGTATCACGGCGACAATATTGCAGCCGCGCAGTCCTTCCAGCTCGTGCCGGGAGTGGTGGCTACCGTGTACGCCGTTACACTTCCCGCTAACTATGTGGGAGGTCCGCGTTCCACCTATGTCGACGTGGAGTGGACGGATGCCGTCAAGCAGCCGGATGGGGTACGCTACCTGCGGTGGTCTCTGGCCGCATTCCCGCAAAGCGCTCCGCAGACCGCCGTTTCTGCAGCATCCGCATCACTGGAACCCTTGACAGTAGCAGAAGCCATGGTGGCGCCTCAAACCCGCGGCACATGGCACGGCAATATCGCCTCCACCAAGTCTGGACTCATTGGGCTAGCGGAGCAAATTTTGCATCAAAGTCTTAAGCCACAAGCTTAAGGCGAAAAAATGGCCTTGCGGAGTTATCACCTCGCACATTGAAGAAACCGTTACGGTTTCTTCAATTTCTTGTGACACGGGCATTGCGAATATGGAGGTAAATGGGGTTCGAGTCTGCGCCCTTCGCCCGGATTCCACGCTGGCCGTGATGAGCCCCATGGCACAACACATCTCTTTGCGATACATTGGTGTTGGCGGCAATTTCTCCTCCCACTGTGCCGTGATTGACCAAGAGGGAATTGTAAAGAAGACCGAGCGTTCTCCCTGTTGGAAGTTGGGCAGAGCAACCCAGGGCCTCAAGCGATTTAGGGGGTATCTCATGTACAAGTACACCAACATATTGTTAGCGACAACTTTCGGACTTTTGTTGGCTGGCTGCGGCACGGCGTCTGCGGTTTCTTCGCACAGCACCCATCCAGAACGGCCTGTAAAGTCCTCTCTGCCTGCAAAATCGGCAGCTCTGGTGAAGCCGGCAACCGCCCCCCCTTTACCTGCCTTTCAATCAGGAATCAACGTGGAAGTATGGGGCACTCCATCCACTGTGGACATTGATACGGTTCTCCAGAAAGTCGCTCAACTTCACGTACGTGTTGTAGCGTTGGTCATTCCTTTCGGACAGACCAATTGGCAGTCCACCAATATTGGGCCTGTCAGCTTTACACCCCCTCCGGCGGTGATAAACCGCATCATTCAGCAAGCGTACCAGGACCATCTATCGGTCATGCTTCGTCCGATGCTGGATGAACGAACATTGACGCCGTCTGGCCACTGGCGTGGAGACATTGTCCCTACTTCGGCGCCCGCTTGGTTCAGCAGCTATACCCGAGCACTGATTCCATACGCCATCTTGGCACAACAAGATCATGTCGGCGCTTTTGATGTCGGCACAGAGTTGACTTCTCTCGAGGATGACGGAACGTTGTGGGAGAACACCATCGGGCAAATTCGCGACTATTTTCACGGACCGATGCTGTATTCCTTCAATTGGAACAGCCCCAGCTTGGCAGCCTTGCCGTCATGGACACATAGCCTAACATGGATTGGCCTTGATGCCTATTACCCCCTCTCGACCTCTTCTGGCTCAGTGCCTGCATTGGTCAAGGCATGGCAACCATGGGTAGCGCAAAGGGCGAAAATCCCTAACCTTGTCATCACAGAAGTGGGAGTCATGCCCAAAGCTGGGGCGTGGGAAACTCCTTGGGTGTGGAATCCCCCAGGGCCAACGGATTGGTCCGTGCAAGCACGCTATTACACCGCCACTATGACAGCATGGCAGGGACATTCCCTTGGCCTTTATTGGTGGGGCGTCATGATGCCCCGGTCCGGCCATGGGCCTTCATTCGATCCAATCGGTCATGTTAGTGCCAAGGTGATTCAAAACGCTCTCTCGTAATGCAACGGCTTGGCTGACGGCATAGGAGGACTTATTAGAAGTGTACTATCTCCTTATTCCGTATCCACCTCAGCTGTCGCAGGCATTTCTCTAGGTCGGCCTTTATAGGGCTTGCTTAGGAGGCCCTTTCCCTCCCCCGGACCGCTTAGTTCGGTCCACCTTTTACGCCGTGAGTCTGCTAGACTGGTAACATATGGTGGGGGGCTTGTAATGATATGGTTCAGGATGCGAAAACTCCCGCTTTGCCAAAACGTCTGGCTTTTCAAAGACCGTCTCCCATTGGCAGAACGAAGGTCATACGGGAAAGTGGTTTGCTCTTACTTTTTACCACTGTGCTGGCATTGCAATCTTCTAGTGCACAGAGCGGTGTTGATGATGGGAAATACTCAGAGGTATTTTGAGTAAAACGGCCCAATTTCATGCCGAGTAATAATAGGGCTAGACTAAGCTTACTCCGATAGCGGCGACCTCTCCCGTGGCCTCGTACCACTGAATGACTTGGATGGGGTGAAGGCCGTTTGGTGACCGCCTGCATACTCCGCCAAGATAGAGGGGACCACGTGGAAGTGTTGCGAACAGCATCCGGAGGTGCCCGACGCTGCAGAACTGTCGTTGCTTGTGCTGGCTGCCTTCGCAGTTTACCAGGAAATCCCGGCAATTGCCCCATGACTCGGGCAGGGTAGGGTAACGTCGGTCCCCAATTACGAAAACCCCCTTGGGACACCAAGAGGGTTTTCTATAGTCCTCGCGAATCTTCTGCCGGATTTGGTATGCTTTTCGCTGCCCTTAAAGAGACTATGAATGGCAGAACAAAAGGGGGGCCTACTCTTGGACACCACATTACATTGTCGATTCCTGTAATGGCGCCGCGTTCGCAATTGTCTGGAGTTGATGAGGAGCACTTAACCCGTGAATCGTCTTTTCCCAATGCGACGGTCTGGTAATCAATTGCAGCAAGGCTTTCCAAGAGGCTAAAGACATCATGCTCCAGTAGATAGGCGTCAGCAGTGTGTAAGGTACCAGCTCCCAGTTACCACGTTTGGCCGCGCCTAGTGCATTGATATAGGTAAAAATAAAGTTTCCTCCAAGCAAATTGATCATTCCCAAGTAATAGATGCCCGGTGGAAATAGAGAGGGAATTATATGCCAGTTCGTCATAAACCACAAACTCGTTAAAAACCAGTATAAAGGGTTCAGAAGAAACATGAGAGGAGTCCCTAAAATCGACATCTGAAACCCCCAGAATCCGCGGGGCCCCATGGACTGGTAGAGCTTCAGAGGGTGGCGCATATGCACCAACCATGTCTGAATATATCCTTTAATCCAGCGTGAACGCTGGCGAACCCAGTTGACAAACTCTGAATTCGCTTCTTCATAGGTATTGGAATCAATGACCGAGGCATAATAACCCGCCTTGTACAGACGTATGCCGAGGTCCGCATCTTCCGTGACATTATAAGGATCCCATCCACCTAGTTCGCGTAATCGGTCTGTGCGAAAGTGATTCGACGTGCCCCCCAAGGGGATGGGCAACTTGGCTGCGTACAACGATGGCAAAAACAAATCAAACCAGGACGCATATTCGGCCGTAAACCAGCGGGTCAAAAGATTTTGGTTTGCGTTGAAGTAGGATAGTTTCGCTTGAACACACGCCAGTTTATCATCATGTTTGCGAAACGCCAGAATAGCTTTCTTGAGTTGCAGCGGTTCAGGTATATCCTCAGCATCAAAAATGGTCACATATTCTCCCCGCGCCCGTAGCAAACCGTAGTTGCAAGCCTTAGGTTTTGTCCGGGGATTATCCGCTGGCACGATGACGATGTCAATGAAACTAGGCAAGTTCGCTGAGCGTGCAGCATGAATGGTCTCATCATCATCTTCTTCCAGCAACAGTTTGACGTCCAAGCGGTCTTTGGGATAGTCCAGTTCATCAAGCGCCTTGGTCAGTGCTGGCAAAACCGCCGCTTCTTCGCGAGCCGGAACTAAAATCGTGTACACCGGCAAATCCCGGTCGTCCAGAGAAGCCAATTCATCTGAGGTGCTGAGCGATTCAGCAGGAATGTCCGTGCCTTGACGAATCATCCACAATCGGTACCCAATGGTCACAGAGTACATAATAATGAGAAGACTGCTGAGCACAGCGAATGTCAGGTCCAGTTTCCATATCATTGCCCCTGCCACCATCACCACTATACTTGCGGCGGCAATCCCCTGACGGCGTGTGACCGTCTGTTTGGCGGAGTCCTCTGGGCGAAAGATGAGCAGGCTATCTCGGCTCGTTGTCATGTCTTCTTGCCGATATCGTTCGTCGAGAACTGCTTCAATGTCCCTTTTACCAGAAATCATAGTGTTCACCGGACTTTGCAACTGACGCGCGACTTCAGCGATCCCTTGCCACTGCGTAGGATTCTCAACCGCCAAAATAATTGCGTGGCTTTCCCACCCTATGGGCGCCATCCGGTGGCGACGCCAGAAATCTTCCGAAAATGCTTCCCATACTTTCGCTGTATTGGGTGTGAACGCGATGTGAGCAACATCCTGGGCGAGCAAATTAACGAGGGGAAGCGCCGTTTGTGCCGACAGCACGCTTGCTACATCCCAGTAAGTCAGCACCTGGTGATTGACCAAAATCTGCCCAAGCCGCCCTCCCTTCTTCGCCTGTTCAGTTAAAGCGTCATCAATGTCCGCGTCGGTCGTCAAGCCAAGACTCTTGGCCACCTCGCCGAATGGCGTCGCGGCCCGCATATGCCCTTTAGCCCCCATGACCCGCAGGTGACTGTGCGTAATGGCGCTAGCGCTGGAACGATAAATTTTCACTGGAGCGGCAATTCGCTTAATAGCGTCTTGTGCCGCTTTACTTAGGGGAAAGACCGCCGCCACACAGACATGGCCGTTTTCAAAACGGAAGGGAATGACACCAGCCTGCTGAGCTACAGTGGAATCAAGAATGAATGCGGCACTAGGGTCGACAGGGTCGGTGACGTGGCCCCCGGGTCCAGTGACAGGAAACAGATCAACGTCTTCGATGGCTGGTGCATCAATCCTGCTGTCCATGTCCTCCGAGTAGACCCGTTCAAGGCTCATGAGACAACGTCCTTTCCGTTTTTCTTGCTGTGAGGTTCCATACCAGTGGCGCGTGTTTTACGCTGGCTCATTTGGCGTGAAGACAAGAATGCATAGACGACGATAACTCCTCCAAAGAGCACCAAGGGCAGAATGTCAATGGTCCAAAACATGACGAGCATAGCGATCAAAAATACTGCCACCCCACCGGCCATCACTGTGCCGCGTCGTAATGCTTTCATAGGTCACCTCGTTTTTCCCGTGGTTTGCGCAGGCTTTTTTATTTGGCACAAACTGTCCGTGTCTGTAAAATCATTGTAAAGAAGAACGAGAAAAGATGCCGTATCGGGGAACGTCTCAATGTATGTGTTTTTGCAGGGTTCGTTTGGGACGCTTCAGTGACAAGGCTTTGTTAGTTTTTATTTGCTCCGCCATGATATAAGGCTCAAACCGTCGTTAGGCCACAATAACCGCATGTATGTCTAGAAAAGGGCCCCGAAGCCGACACGTGGTGAAGTGCTGGTCAGCGTCAACAACGACAACCGATACACGACGAAATCACCGGAGACGCCCATGATTGTCTTTTGTTCCGAGCTTAAAACCTATGTTTGGCACCTTTTTTTACCAAATGGCTCAACCATGCGGGTTTCCGGTCTCGGTCGCGGAAACGTAGTCACTAATGATGTCCGCCGAAATGGCGGTGCCATGCGGAAAAACAGCGTAACTGTGCATACTAATGGCTGGCTTTCGGAAAGAGTGACAGCGAAGACCCTCACGTATGTGATTTACAATACAAGATTTTGCCCCGGTCTGTCTACTCTGGTGAAAAAATGCTGGACAGGGAGCGTCTTTTGCGCTACGCTTCCCTTAAATGGTCAACAGAGGGGGGCCACCAGGGTGCTACGCATGGGGGACCAGAGAGCGGGGTCGCCGCGGGCCCGCGGCGGGATTGCCACGAGAGACACCAGATGTTCTTAACCCAAACTTCCACCACGATTCGCGGGAAAACTTATACGCATTACAAACTCGTGGAGTCCTTTCGGGAAGGCGGACGAGTGAAACATCGCGTGCTGTTGTCGCTGGGAGACTTGACGGCGGAGCAAATCCAACAAATTCGTGCCGTCCTCGCCGTCACCCACGATACGGAGTGGGTCAGTGTGCCGTTTACGGACATTGCGGTCACACAACATGCGGCCTACTTGGATGTGGCGGTCGGGCATACGCTCTGGTAGGAAAGCGGGTGGAGGTCGTTCTGGGGGCCCGACGCTTTTTGGGTGGAAGCTCTTGTCCTGAACCGCCTCCTGGACCCGCAAGCGAAAATCCATCTCCACTCGTGGGCCGCCTCCACCGTGTTGCCCGCCTATTATGCGATCAGCCCGGACGCTCTGGATCCTTATGCGGTGTACCGGGTGTTGGACCGGATGGCGACCCGTGAAGCCGCCGTGCAACAAGCCTTGGTCGCCCATCATCTGCCCCCGTCGGGTGACGCCCCAGCTCCCACCTTTTTCTACGATCTCACTTCGACCTATGTGGAGGGGACGACCAGTCCGTTAGCCAAGGCCGGATACTCCCGGGATCATCGCCCGGACCGCACGCAGATCGTGATCGGGTTGCTGATCACGGCCACGGGGTCCCCCATTTACTGGCAGGTGTGGCCGGGAAATACCCCGGATGTCACGACCGTGCAGACGGTCGTCAAGGATTTGGAGCAGCGGCTCTCTCGGGGCCTGTGTTTTGGTTTTTGACCGGGGAATGGTATCCGCCCGCCAAATTGGCGGCGATTGACGCGGCACAGCATGTCTACCTTTCCGCCGTCGACCGCGATGCCCTGGCGAGCTTGCCGTTCTGGGCCACGGCGTGGCCCGCCGCCGTGGACCCCGATCATTGGCAGGAGACCGTGAAAGACCGGCACATGGTCCCTTATGATCCGGATGCGACGCTCTGGTACCGGGAATGGACTGTCGACGCACGCCGGTACGTCGTGGCTTTCGATGCTCAGCGCTATCATCTCGAAGACACCCTGCAAGCGAAGGCGGTGCAAGACATTGAGACGTGGATGGCCACCAAGAACACCGAACTGGCCGCAGCGAAAAGGAGTCGTCAGCGGGAGACCCTCGAGCGGACGGTGCAGGATCTCCTGCGTCACAAACACATCACCGACATCGTCCAGTATCACCTCATGAGCCTCTCTATTCCCCGGGGGCGTACGACTGTTCAATCCTGGCAAATCGCCTGGTCCCTCGATTCTGCGGCGCTGCGGCTGTTTGGGGTCACCTGCTTTCAGACGAATGCGCCGACAGACTCCTTAGCCACGTCGGACATCATTGCCTGGTATCGACGCAAGAATCGCGTCGAGGAAGCCTTCCATGAAATCCAATCGCCCCTCGCCTTACGCCCGCTCTTTGTGACGCGGGCCCAACGTATTCGCGCCCACGTAATGGCGTGTGTACTGGCATATGACCTCTACAACACCATGGAAGTCCGGCTCCGTCAGCATAAGCATACGGAATCGCCCTCCACGGTGCTGAAAGCCTTGGCGTCCAGCCAGATCAATCGGCTGCGCGTGAAATCCACGGACCAAACCCGCCTCACGATCACCGAACCCACGCCCAGTCAACGCGCCTATGTGTCGGCGCTCCAGTGTGACGCGGTCTTGGAAGACCGCCCCATGCAATCCGTTGTCACCGCCATGAAATCCTGGTTGTAGTCACTAATTTTGAGCCCCTGTCCGGAAACCCTTGTGAGCCAACGGTTGGAAAAATTTGGCGCCAAATGAAGGTTAAAACTTTCCTGTTGCCGCACGATGTACCTCGATTGGTCCCCTCGAGTGCTTGGCAGTCTTCGCTGTCGAAGGAACCGAAGCAGAGGTACCGCAGTTCTGGCTACCAACTCAGTAATGTTTGCTCTCTAAAACGTTTTTACGGCATCGCCGAAGGCGGAGCTCATCGCAATATGTGGGAAAAAATGGTAGATAGATGGCGTCAACAATTTTTTCCTAAATTACCCTGCTAAATGTAGCAAAACAGTTTGCATTGCACTAATATATGACTAGAAATTATTGGAAGTAGTGTTCCAAGTGAAACATGAAAACGGACGAAAAGGGCAAACCTAGTCGAAAGACAGGGACGCAAAACTAGAGGGGCTTCTTACCTACGATGGTAAATGCCAGCCAGTTGCCGAAACGGGACATTGGGTTTGAGACCATCCCGCTTCAGGGACGGTCTCGTTTCATGTCGTCGGACATGAAAGGAAGAAACCCAATGACACTGATGACACGATTGGCTGCGGCCGTTGCTGTGCTTCTCCCGCTATCCTATTTTTCCGTGGGTAGTCCCGTTTCTTTAGCAGCTGGACCTATGTTGAGCTCTCCCTCTTCCCTGACAACGACTGTGGCTAAGGGGGATTATGGAATTGACGTCTTTTCATACGACAGTCAACTTAACTTGCCATCCACTATCCCTACCCTGGAGACACTCGGGATGGGCATGCAACAATTCCCCAATGACAACCAGTGGAGTTGGGTAACCAATTCGTTCCGCACCGGTGGTCAAGGAGCCGTATCTCTGAACGACTGGGGACGGATATTGGAATCCACCGGAAACACCGGCCTATTTATCTTTAACTATGATGAAAATCCTACGTTTACTGGTGGCGGAGATGCTCAGGATGCTACCAACTTGACAGAGTACATCACGCAGCATCACCTCCCTATTACGGCCATCGTCATTGGCAGCGAAGAGTACGGCCCATGGGATTTTTCGGCTAACCTGAATCCCTCAGATTCAGCTGCCTATTATGCCCAGAGCGTTGTCCAAATTGCTCAGGCCATACACACCGTTGACCCATCGATGAAAGTGGGGGTATCCTTTTCTTTGGGAACGGGATCATACAGCCGCAGTTGGAACCAGACTGTGTTGCGGACCGACGCGCCCTATATAAATTTCCTAAGCGTGCACGACTACCCGATTTCTTCAACCGTCTCGGATTCGGAATTGCTCTCCGAAATTCCCAATTATATTTCCAGCGCCATGAACTATGTTGATGCAGAGATTTCAGCTAACGTTCCGGCTCCGCTGGCCAAAAATATCCAGACGTGGGTGACAGAGTACAATCCCTATGGACAACCGGGATCTCAGTCGACCAGTGCCATCTATGGAGCAGCCATGGTCGAAAGCGCCATGTTGTGGAGATCTTATGGCGCCAATAAGTTATTTATTTGGAGCTACGACGGTCAAGCGCATGGGGCCACCGCACAATGGCCCGTAGCCACGGACGCTAGCCAGCCCTTTGGCCTGTTTGCACTCTCAGGAGACGGTCTGGCGCCACAACTCGCGGCCAATACACTGTATCCGTCCGGGCAAGCCTTATCCCAGTACATGAGCGCTATCGGCAATGGAGGTCTTCTCCGTACATGGAGTACCGGCACGTTTGTGGTGGGGCAAGTCAGCAGCAACGCTGGCAATACGCTATTCCTTATCAATCAAAGCCCTTCACCAGAATCCATCACCGTCGACGGCCAGACTATCAATGCCGCTGGAGCATCCCTTTCAACGACTACGCTGACAGGTCCAGGTGTCTCGCTCTCTTCCAGTCAAAATCCCGCTCCACAGACCGTGAGTTCCGCGACTGCCTATCACCAAGCACCAATTATTGAGAGCCTCGGGAGAGTCTACGATGGGGAGTCTGTTGTCCTTCACGGGCTGCATTTCGGCACCTCGATGAAAACCCCCGCCTATATTCAAGTATCTCAGAATAATGTCAACTATGGCGGGCCAGGCAATGTTTATCGAATTGCCGTTACCGAGTGGAATCCTACAGCCGTGACGTTCACTATTCCCAACGGCATTTCAGGTCCCGGCTTGAAAAATGGTTCAGCCACTGTAGAATTGGCAACAGATGACGGGATAGTCTCCAACACGGAGCCGTTCACCATTGTTCCAACGCCTCAACTAAATGCATCAATAGAGACGGGCACACTGCGGCCGGGCTCTCCTCTTACTGTTACTGGCTCTGATTTCGGCACCGCCCAAGGACAAGGCTACGTGCTTATCAGTCAAAACGGAATAAATTACGGGGCTCCTCAGAACTTCTATAAGGTTCATATTATTTCGTGGCACAACAATATCATCTCTCTTGTTATTCCCGATGGATTGTCTGGGCCAGCACTGGTACCAGGCACGGCGACCATTCAAATAGTCAATTATAAAGGGCTGGCGTCACATATTATTCCTGTGACAATAAGTTCGGGTTCATAGCTAAAGAGTTATTTAGTCACAGTCACTATGTCCCACCATCATTCCCAAAAGGCCACGACATATTGCGAGGGTGTCTCGTCGGAATATGTCGCTTTTGCTTTGTTCTTCTCGGTTCCTCAGGGAGCGTTTTCCGTTATGGCATACAGTCGCCAGTTCGGAAAAGACTTAATCAAAATAGCCCACTGCACGTGCCCTGACCACATTCCCGGCCACGCCCTATTTATTGCATCAAGCTTTCCTACACCCGATGGTTCCGGGACCAGAAAGGCATCCACACGTCCTCTGGGGTTATGGAGAATCTCCTGAAAATCATAGTCAGAGTCAATAACAAATTGGTTCAGATGAGGAGCGCGCATCACGAGCGAATAGCCTCGAAACGTGTCAACAAGAACTGTGAGGTGAGGATGATCGGAAAGGTAGCGAATGATGGCATGGGAAGAGTGGAATGGATCGACCGGATAAATCTTTCCAGCCCACGCGGTATCAATGACACGCCCATCGGGATGCCCCAGAGCCTTCGTCTGGAGAGACAGCACAGTCCCCACGTCGCCCGCAGCAAAGACCAAAACGGCCACAAACCAAATCAGGTATTTAGTAAAGTCTGTGTAACTTTTTGTGACCTTGGATATACCAAAAGCACACAACAGAATCCCATTCGGAATGAAACTTATATAAAACCGATCCCATGGAGCAAGGCTTCCCTTGTAGACAAATATTAACTCCAAGGTCACAGCCCCAAGAGTTCCCGCTAATAAAATAGCAGCACGCGGATCACGTTTGGTTCCAAATAAAAAGAACGCCGTCAGAGGAATACCGAGAAGAATAGGCCAAAAGAGAAAGGTGAAGTGGCCCACGTATAGGAGCGTTCCCAGCACATGATGCATGGCCAATGTAGTGCTCCGCGTTACGTATGTACCCGTAGAGGTTTGGGCCAAATTCCCGTAGGATGAGTCTAGGAAATAGAGTGGATTTTTCATTATCATCCAACTAAAATACATCCACAAACCTCCTGCGTAAACGACCGGGGCGCCCAGGATAACGGCCGCCCCCATCCAGCGAGATGGTTTTACGCGGCCCAACAATCCGATAATTAACCCGATAATCATAAACGCCCCAAAGGGCACAGCCCCGTAACGCATTCCAAATCCTATGGCAATCCAAAAAGCGCCCGCGCTCAGTCGACTCAGAGAATTAGTGGTCAGATAATCTAACACACCGCTAAAACTGGCCAACGTGCAGGATACGAACATCAAGTCAGACATACCATTAGCTGCATAGAGAGCGATTAATGGATTAAGCGCGTACACGACAGCGATCAGTATAACTCCAAACCTAGGGGCTCGTAAATTATTCAATATTCTCATAAGCGCTAGGACACCTATCGTTCCAAAAATCGCAGAAACGATATCTCCAGCAAATGCTTTACTTACTAGTGCTGGCCAAAATGAATATAGGGATACGAAAGGCAGTTCGAATATACTAGGTAAAGGATTCCACACAAAGCCAACAGCTCCTAAATGCGCATTCCGTCCGAAAATCACGTAATAGGCATTGGCAACGCGGGATGCAGAATCTCCTGAATAATAGTGTACGTGAAATGTCAAATAAGCACCAAGTCCAATGTACAATAGCAATGTACCGATTGCCATAATGCTCCGTTCATTCAACCGCGATTTCCTCAGGCCAGAGCCTTCGCTTTCTGGGCTAGGGGACGACGAAGTATTTTTCCTTTGAAGCGATTTCGGCATAGCGCTCATATCTTTCTCCCGTGTAATTTAATCAGATCAGTAGTGCAACTTTGACATTGTCACGTGACACAGAGAGGCGTTTTACGTTCGCCTTAAGTTAATCACTCTAGCATTCTGGTCAATCCGACCTTGAAGCTTCATTCGGTGCATTCGTAGTCGCCAAACCATGATTAATGCTTCAAGAGCTATTTTCCAGGACATTTTTGATTTTCCGTGTATGCGTTCTCGAAAGGTTATAGGGACTTCGGTCACGCAAGCACCGGCCAACATTGCCAAATAATTCATTTCTATCTGAAAACCATATCCAGTAGACCTAACAGCCTCTAGCGGAAGATTTCGCAGTAAGTCCCGATCCCATAATTTAAACCCTCCGGTCATATCATTTACTGAGCACTGGAGTAGGAAGCTACTGTATAACGATCCTGCTCTTGACACCCAGCGTCGCATCCGTGCCCAGTTTACCGTCTGTCCACCATCAACATAACGCGACCCAACAACAAGGTCATACCCTGTAGAACCCACGGCAACCATCTTGAAAAGGTCATCAACATTGTGAGAGCCATCAGCATCCATCTGAGCAATCCATCTGATAGAAGGGTTTGTCATAAGATAATGGAATCCTGTAAGATAAGCCGTTGCCAGTCCAAGCTTATGATCTCGTGCCAATAAAAAAACGCGGCTAGGTTCGCGATTTTCCCATTCTTTAATACATTCCTGGGTCCCATCGGTAGATCCGTCATCAATAAAAATGACGTGAAGTGATTCCCTGCTCAATAGCCCATTCACTAATGGATCAATATTCTCGACTTCGTTATAAGTCGGAATGACCACGCCTATCACATTCGTCTCGGGACCTATGGATCCGTTCACCACCATGGGTGATCTTGCCGTCGGGCGACCATTCACTCCCTACTCCCCCCTCGACGCTTTCGTACCTGGTACGGTACCAAAGCGTCGAGGACATAACAGTACCAGTGGCTGTCGCAATTCCAGTATCGCCGGCGGTTCAAACCGTTCCTTCGTTGGACTAGCCCGATTGCCTTACCAAGTTGGACGCAGCTGGACTAGATTCTGAGCTCTCCCCTCTCCCCGATGCGAAGGCGTTTTATCTTTTACGCAGCATGGCCGATCGAGATAGAGATTGGGATATGCCATGAGACTTTAAATACTGATGGCATAAGATATATTTTTCTTGTCATTGACCAACACATTACTATAACAAGGAGCACAAACAATGGGATGCGATATTTGCGGATTGGAAGTTGTTGGAACCGCCAGAAGAAAATCATGGCAGGGACAATTGCCAGATATCCGTTCGTGGCACAACGTCAGGCTTTCCGCAGTTGCGGGCCACGAACTTCGACTTGATGCGTTGCTGTGTCCAAAGTGCTTGCAAAAATTGAATGCGGATCATCCAAGAGAGTATGCAGCACAAGTATGACTTGTTGCCCGGGGACCGAGTAGTACATTCACCATAGCCTTCACTCGGTCCCCACAACATGCGCAGAGATCCATGTTGCCTTCCTCTTGTTCACCTCCGCGCATGACAGTTGGCCCACTCATGACCTGCGTGCTTGGGTTCCGATGGAGTACGAGTTAAACCTTGGCGCAGCACATCAGAATGAGACATTTCGTGAGACTGTCTCACCTCGCCCGAGCCTTTACACTCAAGACGTTGTTTTAATGCATTAGCTGAGCAGAGAAGGCGAGTCCGCATGTCCCGGAAAGCATATGAAAAAGATGAGGCAGCCATCCCTGCGCTGACACCCATGGAGCTCGAAGCCATTCAACTTGCCGCTCAGGGACACAAGGCTGCTGCAATAGGCCAGATGATGCATACATCTCCGAGTAGTGCCACGCGCTACGTCCACCGGGGATTGAGAAAGCTGCTAGCCGCATGGCCAGCAGCGCTGCATTCCTCGCCAATTCAGAATGTACCGCAGTTTCCCGCCGAATCCCCTAGTCGCATCCTGACCCGCAAGGCCGGTGAGGCACGCATTCACGCCTATATCAGACGCAGCCAGACCCGTCTGGACCCTTGCTGGGCGTATGTGTATGTGTTGGTGATGGACTCTCCCGACAATCACGGGACAGGACCCCATGGTATAGCTCCACATCTTCCACAGCACGTCCGTGATTATGACGCCATCATCGATTGGGACCGGAAAGAATGGCTCATTTTCCTCCCCGCGGCGCGCTCGGCGGACGCCCAAGCTGTCGCTCGGCGCATCGCCGGTGAGCGTTCCTGGCAATCGCCATTTGGCGTCGGGTACACCTTGTCGGGGCCAGGGGAGGACTTCGGAGAGGCCATCCAGAAGTCCCGGCGCCTGGCCCTTGAAGACTACGCGCAAGTCGTCTTCTATTCCGCCTCTCACAAGAGAACGCCGCCCGGACAGTAGGCGGCGTTCTCTTCTTCCATTCCCTCAGCCAAACAGCGCCTGCGCCATCCGGTCCAGAGCGGTCCGGTGATTGCGGAAGTATGTGGCCCGGGACAGGTGCAGCCGCTCCGCCAGCTCTTCATGCGTCCCCTGCTTATCCAGATAGTACAACGCCAGAAGTGTCTTGCCCCCGATGGCTGCACCCAGGTCCGCGGACGTCAGGGCATCCAGGAACCATGCCTGCACTCCGCCTTGACCCCCCACCTGCTGCCAATACGCCGCCAGGGCCGTTTCCTCCAACTGGGATTCCTGGGACAGCACCTGCAAGGCTTCCTGAATCACCGGCACGGGTTTCTCCGGCGCCGTCGCCTGGGGAGCGCGCAAAATATGAGCCAGCCAGGCGTGATAGCCTAGGGTTTCCAGATCCAGCATGCGCACAGGGGCCGTATCCTCCTTGCAAATCGGCAGGCCGAAGCCCACATGGTCCAGAATCGGCGCCATTCGCGTGGTGGACTGCATTTTGGCCGCGCACAGCACCTTGCCCAGGGAGGGGAATTGCCGCATCAGCACCGAAAACAGCATCGGTCCGACAAATGGCTCGCCAAACGTCTCCACCACGTCATGAATCACCAGCATGGTCTCCCGGCTCCGGTCCACCACCGCGTAGCCTGCCGCCGTGCCGTCGTGGTGAAATGCCGTCAGCACCTCAGCCTGGGCGTATAAGGGGTCAGCCATGTCATACGTGAGTCCCGGCAGTTCGGAGAGTCTGCCCCATGTCAGCCTGAAATTGCCATCCAGCCACTCGTCCTCCGCGAACAATGGGTTGCCAATTTTGGTGCGGATGAGGGGGAGGATGCGGTCCCAGAAGACATCGGTGTGCGTCGTCTGCTTATGCAGAGCATCGTGCAGATAATAGGCGGCCATCTTGCGGGTCCACTGTTCCCACATCCAGGGCCGGGCCTGCTGCGCGGCCTGGCGGATCCGGATGCGGAGCGTCGCCGGCATGCTGAAAAATCCTCCTTGATAGGCGTCCAGGAACGGCAAGGACACTAAGGCGTCCCACGAGGACAGGACAGCGGGCGACCCTACCACCTCGGTCAGAAGCTGGCGGTTGAACATCGGGGTCATAGCGGCCGCAGCCACCAGCGCATCGACATCCCGGTCACTGCCTTGCCCAGCCCGCCACGCCAACCGCCGGGAGCCGGGATGACACACCTGCTCCAGTAGAAACGATGCCATCCCCGGCCGCATCCGCTCCAGCTCCGTGTCATTCTCAGCGGGCCAATCCTCGGTCAGCAGTTTGAAGCCGTCCACCATCGTGCACAACAGGCGCGGGCGTCCCCGGGAAATTGCAATGGCTTCGCGAATCACGTGCGGGTCCTCGACGTTTAGGTCCCGGCACAGCTGGGTCGCAGTTTCCGCATCAAAGTCGTTCAGCCGCCTCGAAACGATAGAGGTCGCCTGCTCCCCCGGCCATAGCCTCCGGGGAGATTCCCGTCCCGCCAAGATAACGCAGGCGCCTGCGCGGCGCATCGTCGCAACCTTGGGCCACAGCCACGCCTGCTGCGTGTGCCATGCGTCATAATCGTCGATAATCCAGACCAGCTGCGACTTGTCTTCCACCGCCTCTACCGCATGCACGAATCTCTGGGCCCGGGATTCCGGGCCTTTCGTCTGGTGCACTTGAGCGGGCCCGGCCGCCAGGTCCCCATAGCTCAAATCTCCATCCTGGGCCTCGGTAAACACCACTTCGCCAGGCCAGTCAGCCAATGTGTCAAAAAATCTTTGCAGCAAGTAGGATTTCCCTGATCCCGGCGGTCCCCACAGGTAAAGAATCTGGCGCTGGGCCAAAGACTGCCGGGGCACCTCCGTCAACGTCTGCCATTCCGTTTCCCGTCCGAGCAGCAGTTCCATGGGATTTTTGCTGTCACTATATGATTCCGCTTCTCTGATCACCGACGATTCCTCCTCCACACCCACCATCCGGAAAGGCCACATCCCTCCCAGATCTCTCACAGCCAGCCCGGTGAGTAGTCCCTATCATTTCTGTAGTTTTACTTTAATTCATTGTGTATCAACAAACGTCTCACATTTGTCTCATCCTTTGTAGCTCTTGCTGGTGCCTTGTGAACATCGGTACAACCAAATCCGGCGGAGCGGCAGGAGCCGTGGCGCCCTCACGGCCATTGGTCTCGGTTTCACTCGGTCCCCTCTTGAAGACTCTCTGCTGCCGCCTGCCATCTTGCCAACTGTGTCTGCTTCCTCGCAACCTCCCCCTTTGGATTTTTGCTTGTTAAATTTCGCTTTTCTAGTCCGTACGGCCATCAGGGGATATTAGGGCGATGCGCTGCCTCCCATTTCGCCGCAGACGGTTCCCACCCCGATTGGTTAATTCCATAAATTTCCACACAGGCATTATGGCACGGGCTAATTCGATTGGCAATTATTGCCACGTCGCTCTCGCTGCCGTACCCGCAAAAAAGACAGGACGGGCACGATTTCTCGTCCCGTCCTGTCGCATTCGGTTCGTAATCAGCCCGGAATTGATGGCGGCTGGTCGGCGCCGGCGCCCGGGCGCCGGCCCGACTTCGCTTTGGCCGCGGTGTCACTCCGGTCAATGCTCATGGCGACCCGGCGCAATGTCAGCAGCAGAATCGTCATCACCACAATCTGGAAGATCCACCAGGCAGGGTCCCACCAGTGCGGCACGCCCTCGCTGTAGGGGATCTTCAGTGGCAACGTTGGCCAAAATCCATTTCCCATCGTGATCTCGCCCTTTCTTCCTGACTCTCTCGGCTCTTTTTACGTTTACAGCAGGAACACCACAATCCAGCTGGCAATCCAGGCCAGCGCCACGTACACCCAGAAGTACGCGCTCGCCTCCGCCGTCCAGAACCGCTCCGGCGCCATATCCTGGCGGGCATTGCGCAAGATCGCAATCCCCAGCATGATGAGCCCGATCACCGCGTACACAATGTCCGCGCCCGAGATGATGTAGTACATCTCCCCGAACCGGCCCTGCGGGGACGCGTAGCGCAGCCCCCACTGGTAGATGACGGCCAGCATCGCCAAGAGGCCCAAGCCTGCCGCCAGTTTGAGCCGGCTCGCCACCCGTTCCCGGGCTCCCGGCTGCCGCCCGGCCCGCACCGCCTGCCAGACGATGAGGGCGCTCAGCGCCATCAGCACGGCCGC
>DAIDDL010000089.1 GCA_027309085.1 Sulfobacillus sp. | reverse complement strand
TCCGGTAACCGCCGCGCCAATCCGGCATCGGACCGCGTGACGAGAAGCGGTGTCGCACTGCCCTCTCGGACAGCTTTGCTATAATACCACGATACTTTCACCAATGCAAGCGCTGAATTTACCGTTGCCGCCCATCAGCGCATCACTGAAGGAAGTCCCAAATCTTCGGGTCCTCGATTCCCAAACGCCACAGTGCAATTCCCCGCAGTTCATACCCGGATACCAGATTGATCTTCGATAAAAGACTTTGCGTGTCCTCAAACCACACCGAATGCGCTTCACCATCTTGAACATAGACGAAGTGATTTTGACCGGACTGGTGGGTATATTGTTCCTCAAGAACCTGCGCCTGGCCATAGGACAGGGCCACGGCACCCGAGCCGCCCCAGTCATAGCCATATCCCGGAATACCTAAAATAATCTTCTGGGGTGGCACCGCCGAAATGGTGTAATTCAATACGGACTTGACCCAAGCCGGGGAGGCGATTGGCCCTGGCGACCCTCCCGCGTAATGCTCGTCGTACGCCATAATCATGAGCAGGTCGGCGCTTTTCGCTAGCGCAGAATAGTTGTAGGCGCCCGTCCATGAGTTATTCGGCTGGTAGCTTGTCTCAGCGGGCAGGGAGAGGGTGACATAGTATCCATGCTCGTGAAACACCTGGGACAAGTGTTGGACGAATGCTGTGAATGCAGTTTGCTCGCTCGGGGCAATTCCCTCCCAGTCCAAGTTGACCCCATCGTAGCCGTTATCTTCCACTAGGGTCAGCATATTTTCGATAGCCCGGCTGCTGGCTTGCGGGCTGTTTAGGAGAGGGCCAAAAACCGATTGGCCGGCCATGTTTTCCACGAGTGCGAATGTCCATAGATTATGTTGCCGGGCCAACTGCAAGACGGCAGGATTCGTCTGCCCAGCTATGGATCCATTGGCCGAGACCGTGTACCAAAAAGGGATGATCCCGGTCAGAAACGGCAGATAATGCTGCAGCATCTGGGCTGCATTGCCCTGGTTTCCCGGATCATAGAAATATCCTAGCACCATGCCTGCCGGAAGGCCGTCCGCCGGCACTCCGGTTCTGGCGGCCCCAGCCGTTCCCGGTTTTTTTGCAGAAAGGGGCAGCGCATCCTCCGCAGGATGCAGCAGAGCACGGTCCCAACTGGCGACAACCGGCGCGTTTTGGGCATACATCAGCAACCCCAACAGCGCAATGGCACCGATAATCATGGCAATCACCGCCCCGGGGCGGCCTTTGCGTAGCCCGCCAGAACGCATGGCGTCTCCCCTTTTTTCTCCCGTCGTATTCCCAATTGTATGCGCGGTCTCCTCGCTTTAGACGGGCTTTTCAGTATAATAAGCGGGAAAGGATGGGAAGCGCGTGCATACCTTGCTCATCGAAGATGACGACCGTGTGGCTCGCCTGATTACCTTGGAACTCCGCCACGCCGGATGGGACGTGCAGTGGTGTGACAAGGGCCGCGACGGCCTGTCAGAAGCTATTGGGGGCAGTTACGACGTAGTCATTCTGGACCTGATGCTCCCGGATATTGACGGTTTGAAAGTCTGCCAGTCCCTGCGCCAGGTGTCTGATACCCCGATTCTCATTCTTACGGCGCGTGACGCCGTGATCGACCGGGTCCGGGGACTGGACGCAGGCGCTGATGATTACCTGGTCAAGCCTTTTGCCACGGCCGAATTGCTGGCACGCATGAGAGCTCTGACCAGGCGCCCGGCCAACGTCTTCCACCAAGATGACGTGATCAAAGTGGGTCCACTGGAACTCTATCCCATGCGTCACGAAGTCCGGCTGATGAACAGCACAGTGGAACTCACGCGCCGGGAATTCGATTTGCTGCAGTATTTCATGCAGAATGTTGGCATTACCCTAACCCGCGATATGATTCTCGACCGTGTCTGGGGCTGGGGATACTCCGGCGCTTCCAATATTGTAGACGTCTACGTGGGATATCTGCGCCAGAAGGTTGGGCTGCCGACCCCTGACCTGAACCTGGTCACGATCCGGGGGGTGGGCTACGTGCTGAAATTCGAGGCGAGCCCGTGAAATACCCTAAAAGTCTGCGGACGCGCTTCACTATCCAGACAGGGGGCGCCATCGTCAGCCTGGTGGTGGCGTTTGCTCTCATTACGCTGTTTGCGGTCAGCATTCACCTTTATGATGCCGCTGTCAGCGATGCCGCCAGTGTCTATTCCGGCATCTCTGAAGCCCATGGGGCCACGCTGCAGGTTCTCTTGCACGAATACACGCGCAGCGTGGATCCCCATGTTTGGATCCTGCGGGGCACACACGTCCTCTTCCGCTCGCCAAACACAGCGCCTTATCCCTTCGGCCCGCTGGTGAACGGCATTGCCCGCCGGTCGGTATCCTCCCGCCTGGTCCGCTCGCGGAACGGCCTGCAGTACGTGGTAGACTGGCCGCTGCAACCGGATATTGACCTGTTGGGCGACCTGATCCTGGTCATGGGCATTGCAGGGGTGGCCGCCGCCGCAGGAGGTGTGCTCCTCGGGCGCTGGACGACCCACCGGGTGCTGGAGCCGGTCAAGCGGATGACGCATTCCGTGGAGCGGATGCTCGCTACTGGCCAGTTTTTACCGGTGGAAAACCCCTCCCGAACCGATGATGAATTCAGCCGGTTGGCCGGTCTTCTGTCTCAATTGGTTCAAACGCTGGAGTCCCGCTGGCAGCGCGACCGGACTCTCTTGGCCGATGCCGCCCACCAGCTGCGCACCCCCTTGGAGGTCATACGCGGCAACCTCGATATCGTGCGGAAATGGGATGCCATCGACCGGGCCACAGAAGAAGAAACCATGGCGGCCATCGACCGGACTGTGTCCGAAATGATTACCTTGGTGGGCGACTTGCTGACCTTGGAGCATGTGCGCAATGACGGTCCTGTGCAATTGGCGCCCTACGGAATGCGCACTTTGCTCGAGGATGCCAGCGAAGATGCGCGGGCCTTGAGTCCGGGACTGGCCATCACTCTGGAAACCCCGAAATATGACATCGTCCTCAGCCATGAGCCATTCGCCCGCCGCGCCCTTTGGGCGGTGCTCGAGAATGCGGTCAAATACAGTCCGCCGGGGGGCCGCATAGACATTTCCGCCCACCGGCAAGGAACCTTTTTGGGGGTTACCGTAGCGGATCACGGTCCAGGGATTCCCCCAGAAGATATCCCCCACATTTTCACACGCTTTTACCGTGGGGTGAACGGGCACGGAAATAGTGGCACGGGCCTGGGGCTCAGCATCGCCGAAGCCCTGATGAAATCACAACAGGGCTACATCACCGCAGAGAGTTCCGGCAACGGGGCCTCGTTTACTTTATGGTTTCTTCTGGCTCCGCCTTCACCGCAGAATTAGAGGATTTAACGCTTTTGAGGCGGGGCACAATGAACCACACGTACCCCGTCATCACGGCAGTCAAAATCACCACAAAAATCAGAGCCGCAGGAATTCCGCCAGCGGTGGTAGTCAGTAACGCCCCCAATCCGAGCAGCAGGAACACTGCGCCGACCCCTAGCGCAATCCACGGAACCCCCAGCGCCCGAAATGGCCGCGGTTTGGATGCCTCCCGTTTCCGCAGCGAAAACACAAGCCATGCGGACAGGGCATAGACCAGCCCCTCCACTCCGGCCCCCGCATTGATCAGCACCGTATACTGCCCGGTGGCCATTACCCCGAGGGCTAGAATGAGAGATAGTCCTGCCAGCAGCAACAGGGCGTTGGCTGGCACCCAGTGCTTGTTGAGGTGCGCCATGCGGCGGGGTAGAGCCTTTTCCCGGGCCAGCGCGTACACAAAGCGCGAGGCGGTAAACAGCCCTCCGTTAAAAGTTGTCATCGCGGTGGTCATAGTAATGAGCACCATCCACCAAAATCCCACGATTCCAAGCGCTTTCTGCCCGACGATCAGCTGCGGCACCATGGTGGATTCCAACGCTTTAATATGGGGGAAGATAGCGGTCAGCGCCATGGTGAACAGGCCAAAAGCGACGGCAATGAGACCGAGAGCGATATACATGCCGCGGGAGATAGCCCGGGCGTCGTCAAACTCCTCGGCCAGGGGAGTCACCCACTCAAACCCGACATAGATAAACACGCCGAGGGCAATAGCCTGAAATGTGCCGCCGCCGATATGAAAAAACTGGGAAGGATCAGGCCACGAGGTTTTACCCAAAATAATCAGCGAGATCACGATAAGCGTCATCAGCAGGACGGCTCCATTGATATCCTGAATTTTCCCCGACACCCTAATTCCCCGGAGATTGGCCCAGGCGATGGTCCCCAAGAGGACCACAATCCACAGCCACCCAGGAACCGCGGGCACGGCGGCGTGAAAGGCCTGCGCCAGAACAAACGCGTCTGCGGCAATGACGAAGACCACGGTGGACGCATAGACCAGCGAGATAATTAGAGACAGGCGATCATTCAAGCCTTTGCGGGTCCACACCCTGATGGCTGCCGCCGATGGGTAAAGTCCGCTTAATTCCGCAAAGTTGCTGGCCGAGAACACAATGAGGCCGCCCGCCACCAGCAGCGCAATCCAGGCCGAAGACCCGCCCGCATATTCTGCGACCTCCACACAGGCCAAAAAATTGATTGCCGCTGACGCTAGTCCCGCGCTCGTAGACACGGCGGTTCGCAGCGGCAGCACCTGACGCGTGGCCATGCTATTCCCCCCAAATGAGCAGCGTGATGATATCCAGGCGCATCAGGTCGTCCTGACTTCCCTTGACCAGAAGGTCCCCCGCATTGTATGGCTCAGTCGGGCTGAGCGTCCCGGAGAAGACGGCTACGATAATGTCATGGTCGGCGCGGATCTGCAGGTCCGCGGCATTCACCGGCCCCTGGCCCGCCTGAATAAAACCCTCTTTGCTCGTCAGCCAGAATACCTCCGGGCGGTCCGTGGGGAGAATGGCAATCGTCCGGCTCCAATCCCGGTTCATTTGCCGCAAGCGGGCGTTGGTATTGCACGCCTCGGCAAACTGTTCAAGTGTTAGCAGCATGTTCGTTCCTAGTCTCCTTTACCGCTGTCGGGAAGAGAATTCAATACACGGACGTCCCACTGCAGTCCCGCTTGCATCACCACACGGTCCCACTGGGGATCGTCGGGCAGCGTGCCGGACCGAGCCACCAGCGCGGCCTCGATGACATTGGTGCCGAAACTGCGCCCATCCAGCACCGGGGTGGTCGTGACCAATGTTTTGAGCCCACGGAACTGCAGCAGCTCACGGTCCGCCGCAGTGGTCGTGTTCGTGACCATAATTTTTCCGCGCAGGCTGGCAGGCAGATACCGGCGGATAAAATGGAAGTCTCCCGCAATCACATCCGCCTGGTCGAAATACTTTCCGTAGGAATTTTCCACAGGGGCCTGGTCCTGCGCGCTGCCTGTGGGATAGAGCATGGCAAAAGGCATTTTAATCATGTCGGGCAGCAGCTTGCGCGCAAATTCTTCCAACTCCTCCACAGACGCAATGGGGTAATCAATATGGCTCGCAAAGATGAGATCTCCCGCCACGGTGGCAAACCCCATCTCGTAGAACGCCTGAGCCATGCCAAAACGGTCCAGAGCGGACACCAGCAAAACTTTTTGCGCAGGCTCCAAGACGCCACGCGCCACCAGCTGTCGGATGACGTAGGGCTCCCACACCGCCTTGAGGCCGCTCCCGTCAACCACCGGGGTGATTTTGGCGGCACCGGCCAGAGCCTTCGCGTCTTGGATTTCGTAACGGCGATCTTTGACCACGAGATACCGGTCAATCCCGCCCAGCCCTATGGCGTCCACACGGCCATCGAGCGACTCGATCAGATCCTTGGCCCGGACCATGTCCCCGTCCGTGCCCTGACGTGATATCTGAATATTCTCTTGCATAATCACCACGCCGGTCTGATGGTCCCGGCGCGAACTGCCCAAGCTGACACTCACGACGTGTTTCATAAGCCCTCCAACAAAAAACTAGCTGTGCACAATTTTGTACACAGCTAGTTTACCGTCTTTTCTCTGGCTTTCCTAGAGGTCGTCCGCACTTCCCAAAGGACGCATTGTGGGAAAGAGGATGACATCTTTAATCGACGGGCTGTTGGTCAAGAGCATGACCAGCCGATCGATCCCCACGCCCAACCCGCCTGTCGGCGGCATTCCATGCTCCAGCGCATTGAGAAAATCTTCATCCAGCGGAGGCACTTCATCGTTTCCCTCCCGCCGCTGTTCCTGCTGCGCCAAAAACCGCTCACGCTGGTCCAGCGGATCATTGAGTTCAGAGAAGGCGTTAGCCAGTTCCCGTCCCGCCACAAACAACTCAAACCGCTCAGTCAATTGTGGGTAAGCCGGGTCCCTTTTAGCCAGCGGCGAGATATCCACGGGGTGGTGCCATAAAAAAGTCGGCTGCACCAAGTCCGGCTCCACCACCTGCCCGACAATCTTATCCAAGACTTGGGCACGGTCAAACCGGGCATCGACGGCAATACCCAGGTCACGCGCAAACTGGTGGGCATCCTCCCCAGACCGGATATCCTCCCAGCGGACCCCCGTCTTCTCAAACAAACGTTCCACCATATCGACCTGATCAAAAGGCGGGGTGAAATGCAGAACCTGCCCCTGGTATTCGAGGTCGGCAGATCCCTGGAGGTACTGCACGAGTCCGGACAGCAAATCCTCGACCAGCCTCATGATGCCATGGTAATCCGTGTATGCCTGATACAGTTCCAGCATAGTGAACTCTGGATTATGTTTGGTCGAAATTCCTTCATTGCGGAACACCCGGCCAATTTCATAAACCCGGTCAAACCCGCCGACAATCAGCCGCTTGAGGTGCAGTTCCAGCGCGATGCGCAGGTACAGCGTCATGTCCAAAGCATTGTGGTGCGTAGCGAACGGGCGTGCCTCGGTCCCCCCCGCCAAGGGCAGCAGAACGGGTGTCTCCACTTCCATAAAGCGCCGTTCGGCCAGAAATTGTCGGATAAAACCAATCGTCCGGCTCCGCACATCGAAGACCCGGCGCACTTCGGGATTCACCAGCAAGTCGAGGTAGCGCTGGCGGTAGCGCAGATCCACGTTGGTTAGCCCGTGGCGTTTGTCTGGCAAGTCCATCAGACTTTTGCTGAGGTACTGAAACTCGTGGACTTCTACCGTAACTTCCCCGCGGCGGGTTTTGAAGACTGTGCCCTCCACCCCCAGAATATCTCCCAAATCCAGATATTCTGTCAACGCAAACTGCTCAGGCCCTACGATATCTTCCCGGAGATGGCACTGAATCTTTCCGCCTTCATCCGCCAAATCCACAAACATTGCACGCCCATGGGTCCTTATGGCCATGACCCGTCCCGCTATCCGCACCGATTGCCCTTCCCAGCGCTCATAGCTGCTGTGGAGGTCGGAACTGCTGGCCGTCACGTCAAACCGTGTAGGCTGATAGGGATTAATCCCCCGCGCCCTTAATTCCTGCAACTTGCCAATCCGCACCGCGCGGGGGTCAAAACTGTCGTCTGCCAAAATAAGCCCTCCAAAAATTAAGAAATCTTGATAACCTGCAGCCGGATCTTCCCCACAGGCGCTGTCACTTCAACAACCTGCCCGACCCTGGCCCCCATGAGGGCCTTGCCTACAGGCGATTCGTTGGAAATGTGGTTCTTGTTGGGGTCCGCTTCAGCTGCGCCCACCAGGGTATACTGCTCTTCCACATCTTCTTCCAGATCCTTGATAGTAACAAGGGAACCAATATGCACAGCGTTGGGATCCACGTTGTGATTGTCAACGACCTTAGCCTGCCGCAGCATTTTTTCTATGGTCTGAATTCGGCCTTCAACAAAAGCCTGCTCATTTTTAGCATCCTCATACTCCGAGTTCTCCGATATATCGCCGAATTCTCTTGCCGTCTTAATGCGCTCTGAGACCTCGTGACGCTTGACACTCTTCAGGGTCTCCAGTTCTGTCTCCAGCTTCTTGAGGCCTTCTTCGGACACCAGCAACTCCTTATCGCTCAAAATGATACCCCGCTTTCTTTGGTTAAGAGCTCCTCACTAATGGATGTTACGGCAAAATGTCCTTGCGTATGATGCTATGTGGACCCATTATATACATTTGGCGAGTCCCTGCAATCGTCTGCACAGCTATTTTGGGGGCTCCGCGCCGCCCATCACAGCCGTAACCGTCCGCCGCAGCGACTCAATATCCACGACGACGTCAGCGCTGAGCGGGGTTTCTCCCAGCACTACGGGGATAACCGCACGACTGTCCAAGAGGGCTGCCATCAGCCGCACGCGGGCGTTCGACGCCAGAAGGATAATGGTGTCAAATTGCCGGAACCGGCTGGCTAAATCCATAATCTCATTCACCAGTTCAATGCCATTGCGGGACTGTGCATATTGCCACCGCTCCTGGTTGGTCATGACCCAGCACAGTTCGACGCCCAGATCCTGGCATAGATCGCGTATCTCCTGGGTATTTTCCACAGGAAATCCAATAACGGCAATGGAGCGGCCTTTGCGCAATTCCCCGACGGTCTCCAGCCGGGAAACGAAGGATCGGTCCACGCCAAATTTTTTGGCCGCGTCATGCTGTGACATTCCTTGGGAGCGGGCGAGCAAAATCTTTTCGGCCATGCCTCCAATTCGCGACAGGCTGACCACCTTGTCCCCAATGCGGATCAAATCCACGAAAGGTCCTCGTTTCTGGCATGGTCCAGCCATTCCGCTATCAGTGTTTCCGCATCTTCCCAAGTGGATATTGACGATGAGCGGCTCCGGAATACCGTGGACCCAGGTGTGCCCTTCAGGTACCATGCCAGCTGTTTGCGCATCTCCCGGATGGCCACTCCCTCCCCTTTCAGCTCCACCATCCGCTGAACGTGATACCGCGCCATGGCGGCCCGATCTTCTGCGCTGGGCGGCTCCATGTGCCGGCCCGTGCGGACAAATTCCGTAATTCGCTGGAAGATCCACGGGTCTCCGAACGATGCGCGCCCGACCATGACGCCGGCAGCCCCAGTCAACTCCAGCATTCTCACCGCGTCTTCCGGTGTCTTGATGTCACCATTGCCAATTACAGGAATGCTGACCCGCTCCCTGACCTGGCGGATGAAGTCCCAGTTAGCGGGGCGCAGGTACTGGTCGTCCCGGGTGCGGGCATGCACCGCCACCGCTGCTGCCCCCACCTTCTCGAACGCCTCCGCCAGCTGCGGCGCGGTGATAGACTGGTGATCCCAGCCCGCGCGCATCTTCACTGTAACGGGAATGCGAACCGCGTTCACGACTTCCCGCACCACGGCCACCGCATTGGGGATATCGTTCAGCAGCGCTGAGCCATCCCCGTTTTTTACAACCTTGGCGACGGGGCAGCCCATATTGATGTCGATCAGGTCACAGCCCATGGCAGCGGCCTGGCGCGCCGCCTCCGCCATCATGTCGGGATCCGAGCCGGCAATCTGAATGCCGACCGGCGTCTCCCCGGGATCGATTTCCATAAGCCAGTAGCTTTTGGCGCTATTATGCAGCAGAGCATTGGCATTCACCATTTCCGTGATGCACAATGTCGCCCCCTGCTTGCGCGCAATCGAGCGGAAGGCCCGGTTGGACACCCCGGCCATGGGAGCCAACATAACCGGCGGGTCAATCGTCATCAGTCCGATTTCCATTGTGCATCACCCCCTGAAAAATTTGCCCCGCTATTATACCATAAGGATCTCTATACTATACCATAGGAGGCCGCCTGCCATCCGGCCGTTCCCTTATTACGCAGTCGACCGGGCCGCTATTCAGCCGCCGGGACTGTCCAGGTCGATGCCGAACATCGCCTCCAGGTCGTCTGCTCCGCGGTCAAGAATGCGGGCGCTCTTTTCAGCGGACCGGCTAAGGAGTTCCCGGGATTTTTCACGAATGGCTTGCGATACCAATTCCTCCATCCGCACCTGCCGCAACTCAAAGAACAGCGCGGGTTCTTGGTCGAGGCGCGCCCCAATTCCATACAGGGCGGCCGCCACATGCTTGCACAACACCGCATAGTCAGGACAGCTGCAGCGCAGGGATATTTCCTGGGGAGACGGGAACAGCCCCTCTCCCGGCGCGGTGAACCAGGCTGCCATGGCCTGCGGCAACCGGCCGTCCAAAAGCTCTTGCAATGAGGACACCGCGCCCTCAAAGGCCGCAGTGATTTTTTGCCATGCCTCAGCGCTCAGCGGGCTTACAGCAATGTCTACCCGGTAGGGGAGGCCCTGGCTGCCTTGCACCAATGCCGCCACCTTTCCCGGCCGCACCGTTAAATTCAGAACTGCTCCGTGGCGGACGTAGCTCCGGCCCCGGCCAATGCGGTAAGCATAGTCAGCATAATTTTCCAGGTTCTGGTTCCAAGCCTTTCCCCACCAGGTTGTAGCCAGCTTGGTGCCCGTGATCCGGACCGGAGCAATCTGCGGATTTTTCTCGCGCAGGGCCTCCAGACTCTGTTCCGCCCGGGCCCTCCTTTCCGCCACTGTCAGGTACCGGGGATAACCCCTATTCATCTTATCGCCTCCTTGCGCTTAGACACTGAGCCGGAACAGATCCATGAGCTGCTGGTTGTCCATGTCATGAATCCAAGTGTCCTGCATAGCCGGCACAATCTCCTCAGAGAGCCCAGCCTTTTCCTCTAGCATCGCGTCAATTTTCTCTTCAATTGTACCGCTAGCGATAAGCTTGTAAACCACCACCGTATTCTTTTGGCCCAGTCTGAAAGCCCGGTCCGTGGCTTGATTCTCGACCGCAGGATTCCACCAGCGGTCGAAATGAACCACGTGGCTGGCTGCTGTCAGGTTGAGACCGACTCCTCCGGCTTTAATCGACAGCACCATAAAGGGTTTTAACAGTTTCTCACAAAGTTGTCTATGGTTATCCATAATTGTATAATTTAGGCATGGGCCCAAAACTTGTGGGGATTCGTGAAGCCGCCGA
>DAIDDL010000088.1 GCA_027309085.1 Sulfobacillus sp. | reverse complement strand
TGCACTTCTTGCAGGACCTGCTGTTTGAATTCTGGAGAATACGTTTGACGACTCATGACAACCCCCTGGATTTGACTTTTCTTACCCTATCAAAATAAGGCCTCTCGTGTCATTGTTTATTAGGGGGCGTAAAAGGGATCAACATCTGGGGCGTACGAGCCCGTGTAAGTGAGGAGGAGCCCCGTTCAGGAATTGGGGCACCGCAGCTATGGAATTGGTAATGGTTGTCAAGGATAAAATGGCATATTCCTGCAGGTGATCGGCCTGGGCAGATCCCGATATTTATCCCCAAAATAAAAGTGTTGACTGTTGACACATCCAATAACATCTTTGCGCAGAATATTTTTCTCGTACAGAAAATACCGACATTAAGACTAGGGATGGGTCAGCTCGACGCCCTAGACACAACACGGACTTGGCTATTCGCACCAACGCAGCGGTATCCGAAATTCGACCAAAGTACCAGGTGATGAATTCTCGTCCGAGGGAGCCAAACGATTCATATCCTGTAGCCCATGGAATTGCATTCCAACGACATAGTTCAGGACAGTCATTAAAAGATACCCGAAGACCCACTAAAGACCACCCAGATTGAAATGCCGAAAATAATCGCCAGTGTGCCGACCACCAGCCTTCCCCTCAGATCGGCCATCCCTCCCGCCACGGCCATCAAAAGACCCGCGAATGCCCAACACCAATCACCCGCTCGTCTCCGCATCCGTGCCTCCACCTCCAGTTTTGCTACCTCGGCCGTCCTTAGGCGTCACATTGGCACGATAGACAAACGAACGCTTGGGCAAGTTCCGGATGCACTTTGCAGTCGTCGGTCATGCGGTCCCAGGTTGGCTCGGCAACGTCCGTGCCACAGACAATACAACGTAATACCATCACTGTTCACGCCTCCTATATCGTAATGCGATATCTTCATTTGGACTATCACCTAGGAAGAGGGGCAATGGGAGTCGCCCCTCTTCGATCAATTTATGGTGAGGGAGGGAATCGATCGAATTCGGGGAAACGCTTCTCCAGCTAGGCTTGTTTGTCTTCCTGTGCTTCCGCCATCATATAGTAAAGCATCGTGGCTCGCCCGCCAATTGCTGCAATCCTGCCAGTCCATCCGTGTCTGCATTAAAGGCAGCCTTCAAAAACCGCAGTGCGATGGGGCTCTTCGCAAGTATTTCTTGACACCAGGTTGTTGCTACTGAGCTATCCTGTCCATAGACTGATGGTGTAAGATGTCCTCGTTTAGACGGCAATCCTGTCCCAATGCTGTTCCGATGTTCCTTGGGAGCACTGTGATGACGGACTGCCATCACCATTTTTCAGGATTTTGGCCATCAAAATAGCGTTGACGAGCGATTTTGGCCGAAAAATCCCGGTTTACCCCGGGCTTTGGACATTGACGAACGACTTGCCGCAACGCCGTTCTGGTGTTTCTCCCCCTTCCGTCCCTTCCCGGGGCAATGCAGGGGACCTATCCCCTGCACCCCAGCGCTCGCCGCGTGGCAGGCCCAGTAAGGAATTGCTGGGCCGTGAAATAGCGTGAGGAGCATCGAATCACCCGTCAAGGTTCCATAAACGCTTCGCGGCCTTGACGGGTTCACGCATTCGGCCACGATGCCCATCAAATCCTGGACAACGAATGCCGTCAACTACTGGGCATTATGTGATAGCAGAAACACCAGGTGACGGTCTTTTCTTCAAGTTGGGCCAACGGGACCACGGCATTGACGAGCCCCATATCGTGTGCGGCCTACATGTCATACTGTCGGCACAAATACCAAATTTCCCGCGCCTTTTTATGCCCCACAATCCGGGCCAACCGCGTGGCTCCGTAGCCGGCATCAAAACTCCCTACGCGCGGGCCGGTCTGACCAAACCGGACATTGTCCCGCAAAATCATCAGGTCGCAAACGAGATGGAGTACGTGCCCTCCACCAATCGCATAATCCGCCACTATCGCCATCACCGGTTTGGGTAAATAGCGGATTTGCCGTTGCAAGTCGAGGACATTTAACCGCGGGACCCCATCGGAGCCGACGTAACTGGCATCCCCTCGGATCCGCTGATCCCCACCAGAGCAAAATGCCTGATCACCCATACCCGTTAAAATGGCGACCCCAATGCTCGGGTCATCCTGAATAATCCGAACGCCTCTTCTAATTGAACAACGTGTCTGGCCGAAAATTGCGAACCTCCGCGCGGTTAATCGTCACATTCGCAATTCCACCTAATCGATGTAATAAGACATCAGAATACTCCTTCTGTAACTACCGACCGTAATCCATAAACCCCACTCCCTTCATTCTGTGATAATTGCTAGAACGGTTCGGCCATCGACCGACCCTGGTTGGTCTCAGAACCGTTAATGGCCGCGGTTCGTTGCCACGGCCAACGGAAAATTTGTTCCCGCTTTTCTTCTTGATCGACTTGGCGTCGCCACGTGATAAAGACGTCCGACCGGGTCACCCATCCAACCCATTGCCCTTCCTGATTCACGACACGCGCTTCTCCACAGTCATCGCGGGCCATCGCTTCAACGACCACGCGCACGCGCTCCCAATCCCCTACCGTAATACACGGTTTCGTCGCATCGCCAACCTGGTCCACGTGGCGTAGCAAAATATCCCGCCGATACACGACGCCACAGATTTCGTGGTCCGCGTCTAGCACCGGATAACTCCCGTGGTTGGCCATTGTTCCTCGCCCGATTTGGACCGCTAAGGTAGCGACAGAATCCTGCTGACCGACCCCAACCACTTGGCCGCGGGGCACCATGATGTCCCGGACCGCTTGCCCTTCCAGGGGATGGACGGCATATTCCCGGGCCACGTGAACGCCCCGACGGGCCACCTTCTCGGTGAGGATCGATCGCGGTATCCAGAGCACAGTCACGGCCATGCCGGCCATTGACGCCATCAGTACGGGTAATAGAAGCGCCCAATTATGCGTGGTCTCCATGGTAAAGATGGTGGCCGTAAAGGGGGCGCGCATAGTCCCCCCCAACATGGCCGCCATGCCAATCGTGGCCCATACCCCGACCATATGACCCGGTAGAATGGGGCTCAAGACGACGCCTAGGGCGCCCCCTAACATCATCAGTGGAGCTAGTACGCCTCCAGATGTGCCTGAACTTAAAGATAGGACCCAGATGACGGCCTTAACCACGAACAATACCAGCGCTGCCTCCCACAACAAGTGCCCGGCGTCTAATAGTCGAATGGTGGGATATCCCACGCCCAACGCCCGAGGGTCGATGAGTCCACCGATCCCGATCATTAGACCGCCAATCGCCGGCCACCATACCCAATGAATCGGTAGTTTTCGATATGCATCTTCGATAAAATAGACGAACTTGGTCAACACACCGGACACGATACCCGCGGCAATGCCGATGACCACCGCCCAGACAATCGTACTCCAAGGTAAGCCCGAAGTAGCCGCAGTACCGAAGATGGGTGCCGTGCCCAACAACCAGACTCGAACACCTTCAGCAATCGCACTGGCAATGGCTACCGGAATGAGACTCTGCGGTCGCCATTCAAAGAGTAATAACTCAACAGCCAGCAAGACCGACGATACCGGTGCCCCGAAGGTCGCTGACATCCCGGCGGCAGCGCCGGCCACCAACAAGGTGCGGCGTTCCAACGAGGATAACCGAAACAGTTGTGCCACTAATGACCCCACTGCGCCGCCGCTCATGATGATCGGCCCCTCGGCTCCAAACGGTCCGCCGGTGCCGATGGTGATAGCCGACGCGATCGGCTTAATGAGCGCCACCCGCGGTTGCATTTGGCTATTTTCTTCCAAAATCGCTTGGATGACCTCCGGAATGCCATGGCCCCGAATTTTGTCACTCCCATATTTTGCGAGTAGCCCTACAATGAGACCTCCCGTGATCGGCACGACGACAGACCATGGGCCCCAATGATGGGTATTGGGGGCGATGAGCGACCAGCCTACACGGCCCTCGTAGACTAAGTGCGTGATGAGCCCGATTAGCCGCAAAAGAATCCACGCGATGAAGCCACCCATGACCCCGATGATGGCCGACATCAGACTTAAAAATGCGAGTTGGCGGCCGTTGGTTGTAAAGTCCCCTAGGGCTGGTCTCTTCATGGTCATGATCCCTCCTGATCCTCGGCCTGGGGTCCGCCGACATGCAATGGCCGATCGATCATGCGGGCCACGGTGGCGAGGAACTCGCCCGTGCGCCGCAACTCATCCCGATGGGCCACCGTCAGGGTTTCTAACACCCGTTCACCCTCAACGGTCAAGTGCACCTCAGTTACCCGGAGGTCGTCCACATGCGGACGACGCACCGTAAATCCCGCTTGTTCCGATCGATCGATAATACCGACCACGCTATGTTGTTGCAGTTGTAACCGATCAGCGAGCTCGTTGACGGTAGCCCAGTCTCGACCGGGAAATCCCTTAATTGCGAGGAGCAATTGATGCTGTTGGGGGGTGATGCCGTGCTCTCGCGCAGCTGCCTCTGAAAATCGCAAAAAGTTCCGCAATCCATGGCGAAACTCGGCTAAGGCCACATATTCGTCTTTCGATATTGGCTTTTCAATCAGCCGCATAGCTCTCCTCCTCATCGATTGCCAACACCAAAATCATATCGCATTACGATGTGTGTGGTCAAGCGATAAGTATCGTAAGACGATGAACTCTTGAATCTTCAAATCCCCGCTATGCATCTTTTGATGGAAACGAGAGTTGTTTCACCTGCTGGGTCGAGACTGTACAATGTTTTGTGTAAACTCCCTGCAGCACACTATAATGGAGGATACGCATTCTCCTCAGGGGTGGATAAAGTGTAGCCCGTCCGCGCACGGTCTGGGCCAGGCAGACCCTTACGCGCGGCCGTCGGTCGGCCTGGCCCAGATCCACGCGACGGGCGTCAGGAATTTTTGCCCCCCAGGAGATATGGAGAGTCCCGGTAAGCCACTATCATTCCAGGAGAGGTTTGTATCATGTCGCTACTGACCCCGGCTCAAATCAAACGGGTGTGGCTCTTCTGGAGGGACGATTTTCGCATCATGTTCCATAGATTTACCTCGTAATTCTACGAATCGCTATGCTAGCCTCAGATACACCCTGAAAAGCGTACGCCAGAACACGAGAACGCCATTGAGCGCCTTAAACGCCCCGTGAATCCCGCAGTACGGTAACGTCATGGACTACATACAGCTGTAGGGGCTCACGCTATTTGGCAATGGTGGCACTTAAATGATCGCGCTGGGAGCCCTGTAGGAATGCTCCCCGTTTTGGTAATGGTATAAAAATCCGCCCCCAAAATTGGGGCGGATTTACGAACCGATGAGGAGAATGATCGATCAGGATGGTAGGGGCCTGGCGCCCTATTCGAGAGGATGGGGTGAAGTCCACCGCATCCACACGGTAGGTGTGGCATCCATCTCTTGGAGCCAGCGCCGTTGGGCGGCTGCCGTCTGCGGCAGCGGCATCTCGGGAACTAAACGGGGCGCGTGCCAGTGCCAGAAGGCATACCAGTGATGGAGGGATCGGAGGGTGGGGACTCCGTCCCGTCCCCCGTAGACCCATAAGACTTCCTGCCAGTAGCTCCGCCCGCGATGGCGGTCGATGACCTCCCGGTCCGCCTCATCCAGCCAAAAATACTGGGCTAACTGGGCGGCTGTCGGTGTCGTGGTAAAATGGCCATACTGCGCTTCTTGAGCGGGGGTCAGAAACTCCACGGGCATCCCCACACGTCCTTTCCTGTGGACGCGGCGGTTTCTACTCCGCCGCGGATTACAGCGGAGGCAACGCGTCCACCGCGTCGGCTAAGTCACTAAAGGCATCGCGTAAATAGCGAGCGGTGGTTTCGATATGCCGATGACCAGCCAATCGTCGGACTTTCTCGAGATCGTTATGCGTCGCCTTCAACATCCATTTGCAGAACGTATGGCGAAACATATGGGGGGTCAACGTCTTCGTGGCCGTGCTGTAGCCGGCAATCATGGCCTGAATGCCCCGAACGGAAAATTGGGGCGAGCGCTGGCTGTAAAACACGTAGGGGGACTCGGCAATCATGCGATGCGTCTGCGCTTGGAGCGTCCGAAACGTGAGCCAATCGTCGATTTCATAGCCTAACAGACGGGCGATCGGAATCGTCCGCACTTTCTGCCCTTTGCCCACCACCCGTAACCGGTGCAGGTCGGAGTCGATATCCCGCAGGGTTAGCTGGGACAGTTCTTGCACCCGCAGTCCGGCGTAGGTGAGCAGATAGATCACCGCGCGGTCTCGGCGATATTTAGCTTCGGCCTCGCTGTGTGACGGGTCTTCGAGGATTGCCGCAGGCGGTCCAAGAGATCGGCAAATTCCTCTTCAGTCATCCACTGGATGGTTTCGGGGGTGGCATCGGCCGTTTTGACATCCCGAATGGGGGCCAAGGGATTGTCACGAACCTCTCCCCGGAGCGTGGCCCAGGCATAGAAACTTCGTCAGGCGTCGATTAATGGTCGTGACCTTCAAGGGCTGACCCGTGGGGGCCTGCACCGCCTGCCCAATCCACTTGCGGACATCAGCCGGGGTGACGGGATCTTCGGGACGACAATGGAGGTCCCCTAAGAAGGTGGTGACATCGCGGCAATGGGCGGTCACGGTATGGGCCGCCTTCCCCTGCGACACCAAATAGGCTCGATACGCGTCCATCATGGCGCGCCTCCGATCTTATGCGCTGAGTCTTACCGGGAGGTTTCTGACGAAAAATCCCGCACCGCACACATTATGTGATCAGTATAACAGACGATCTCCCCACCACTCGGCCGATAAGGTGAATTATCGGCCGAGTTCACACCACCCTGTTCCGTAGGAATGCGTGATAGCATATGCCCGGGTGATTCCTGCACAGGCGGCATATGCTATCATGCTCTTTCACCAGATGCATCGGCAATGTTGCCATACCATGGCTCCATGGTTTATGGTGGAATCATCACGGTATCCATCGTAACCCAACGATACGAGGAGTAATCCACGTTTTATTGAAGGGACCTCCCCTGCTAGTCGATGCGCATCACGACTATTGATAGCGACGTTCCGATTGCTGAATAGGATAATCGTTTGCACTCATATCCCGGCGCTTCATGAGCCCGTTCTCATCAAATTCCCAGTGCTCATTGCCATGTGTTCTCATCCATTGTCCCGTCTCAGCATCACGCCATTCGTACTCAAAACGGACCGAGATGCGGGTATCCGTGTAACACCATAGCTCTTTCATCAACCGATAATCCAGTTCTTTCGCCCATTTACGTATCAAAAATTCCTTAATAGCTTTTCGTCCTGTGAAGAATTCCGTACGATTTCGCCATTGTGAATTCATACTATAAGCCTTGGCCACGATTTCGGGATCCCGAGTATTCCAGGCTTCTTCGGCCGCTTTAACCTTCATTAAGGCGGTTTCATACGTGAACGGTGGTTTAATCACGGGTGTCACGATGTTCCCTCCCTTTCCAACTAACCCGATTTTAGAACATTGTATAGTAAGATTTAGAGTATAATTTACTTTGAATTAACCTGTCAATGTAGTATGATCAGGTTAATTTATAGAGGGAGAACGTACTGTGCCCAAACCGTTTCCACTGATTTCTGGACGTCCATCTCTTGACCTTGTCAATACGGAGGTCGTTCGCCGAGGTATTCGTCATGACCTACTGGCCACTCCATCCGATCTGGCGTATTGGCTCACCGTTATGCGAGAAACTGGAACCCTCACAGGAGTTCCGATGGACGATCGAGGAAATGCCGACGCGTTGCCTTCCGTCAGAGCATTGCGTGAGGTCTTACGAACGGGATTCGAACAAATCGCCACCGTTCAGTCACTGGAAAGCTCTTGGCCCCTTCATCTGGAAGAGTTTATTCAACGCGCTCCTTTGTCCTACAAATTGATGGCTGATCACTTGATCCCTGTTCCCGTGGGAAAGCCATCCGAGGCCGTAGCATCGCTTGTGGCCTACGATGCCCTTCAATTATTAGCGTCCCAGGAGTTGTGGCATCTTCATCAGTGCGCTAATCCAGAGTGTGTCCTCTTGTTCTTAGACGAACAGGGTCGACGTAAATGGTGCTCCATGAAACTGTGTGGGAACCGCGCCAAGGTGGTGCGCCATCAGTCTCGTCGTAGCACACCATGACGACCGGGGTGGGAATTCCCATCGGCGATAAGGCGTTGCCAAGGTTAATGAGCTCCGCCCGCATCAGTCATACCCCTGCCACAGATACACACAGATACACAGCCATGCGGGGAGTAGGGACTTCGATGGTGGCTCGGTAAGGGCCGTAGGCACGTCGCAACCATCAGGTCTGAGGAGGCCTTGACGCAACTTAACAGACCGGTTAGTATAGCAACATGAAAACTCTTTTGAGTACCCATGACCGCCTGGCGCTCGCCGCGGCGAAGATCTTTTACAGGGACGGCATTACGGCGTGTGGTGTCGATGCGGTCGTTCGCTACGCGGGCATCTCGAAACCCACGTTATATACCCATTACCGGTCCAAATCTGAGTTAGTGGCCGCTGCCTTGGATGTTCAACATCAGGCCCGTCGCCGCATGATGCAAGAGTACTTGGAGCAACGCGGGGGTCAGCACCCCGCAGAACGCCTCTTAGGAATTTTTGATTGGCTCGAAGCCTGGTCGCGAGACCAAGGGGTCCGGGGCTGTGCTTTTCTCAATGCGGCCGCGGAACTTGCGGGACCCCAGGATGAGATGGCCCGACAAGTGGTCCGCGAGCACAAACAGTGGTGGCTCACACTGTTGACGGATCTTGCGCGCGATGCGGGGGCCGTGGATCCGGTACGCCTGGCGGATGAGTTATTACTTCTCATGGATGGTGTCAGTGCCCGTGTGTTGGTGATGGGCCAAGCGGGGAGCGCTGCCTCCGCACGACGGGTCGCACGCCTGTTATTGCAGGAATCCCTGGCCCCTTCCCCGCCCGGCATGAGATCCCCTGCGGTCGACCCCGCTGACGCTCAGGGACGCCCGTTAAGGGCAGAGGGGGACTCCGAGGGATGACACCCATCGACAAACTGGACCCCCGCACCATCCCGCTGTGGATCCCGCTGGCATTGTCTGCGGGACCCGTTGTGGCCCTGGGATTCGCTCGCTTCGCGTATGCGTTGATCTTGCCCGCCATGATCCGTGCCCTTGGATGGTCGTTGGCGACGGCAGGAACGATGAATACCGCCAATGCCCTGGGGTATCTCCTCGGAGCCCTCATTGCGACCCGACTGGCGCGCCGCTGGGGACTCGGTCGCATTTTTCTTGTGAGTTTGACTGTGACGTCACTCACCATATTGGGAACTGGGCTGACCGGTAATAACCTGATCCTCGCGTTGTGGCGCTTTACCAGTGGGGCGGCAGGCGGCGTGGCGTTTGTGGTCGGGGGAGGATTGGTTGCAAAGGCCACTGTGCAGGAACCTGTACAGCGTGCCGCATTGTTGCTGGGCCTCTACTTTGGTGGGGCCGGTCTCGGCATTGTGCTGTCGGCGTGGACGGTTCCGATGCTCCTGGCGTCGCTCCCCTGGACCGTGGGCTGGCGCGTGGCTTGGGGGATTCTCGGCGGGATCAGCCTGTTGACCTTGATCGGGGCGGGGCCCGCAACGCACCACATTGTTCAAGGGGACCCCCGTGCGATCAGCCACCGATTACGGGCTCCCCTTGAATTGCGCCCGATACGCCCAATGCTGATGGCCTATGGCTTCTATGGAGCGGGCTATATCGTATACATGACCTTTATCGTGGTCTTTCTGCAGCATCATGGGGCAGGCCCGCAAGAAATCGTCTGGTTTTGGACGGTGCTGGGTAGCGCCGCGGTGGCGTTTGCTTTCCTATGGGGAAGACTCCTGAGCCGCGCGTCAGGCGGACGGGGCGTCGCCGCATTGATGGGCTTGGTTCTCTGTGGAGTGTTGCTGCCGCTGTGGTCAACGACCATTCTCGCCGTGTTGGGATCAGCAGTCTTGTTCGGCGCAGCGTTTTTAGCAGTGGTCACCAGCGTCACCCGGGTGGCACAGCGGAGTCTGCCTGTACTCCAGTGGACTGCTGCTCTGGCCGCGCTTACCGTAGCATTCGGGCTGGGTCAAACACTCGGCCCCTTCGTCGCGGGATTCGTCTCAGAGGGTGGAGGCGGGGTGCGCTATGGGCTGATCCTCAGTGCGGTGATCCTGAGCTTGGGGGGCGTCGTGGCTCTCACCCAATCCGATCACCGTCCCGAGGAGATTGCTGACGCGACGCCACCGTCCGAATGATATCCAATTTGGTCCGTGGATCCCATTAATCCGATCAGAACTTGAGGAGCGTGCCAGCATGAAAGAATCTTTGCAACCCGGCATTTGCCATACCCTGCGGTTTCGCGTGCCCCCATCCAAAACGGTGCCGGCCCTCTATCCCGAATCGGCGGAATTTCAAGCCATGCCAGAGGTGTTCGCCACGGGGTTTATGGTCGGGCTCGTGGAATGGGCTTGTGTGCAAGCAGTCAATCCCCATCTCGATCCGCATGAGCACACGGTGGGGACCTACGTGGATATGAGTCACGAGGCGGCGACTCCACCCGGTCTGGAGGTGACCGTGACCGTGGAGCTCACGCATACAGAGGGACGGCGACTGCGGTTTCGTGTCGAAGCGCATGATGGCATCGATACAATTACGCGGGGCCACCATGACCGCGTGGTGGTCGATCACCAGCGCTTTATCCAGAAGGTTGTCTGCAAGCAGCAGACAATCGGACACGCGCGTGCTGATCACGATAGATAGCCCACCGCCTCCTCGAAATGCTATCCTGACCCATAGTCAATCATGTTGATGTTCAGTTCAAATCGGAGAAGAGCGGTGTGGTAGAAATATGTGTAGCCATCGCACGACAACCGCAATACCTCTCCGTATCCCTTCCACAAGGGATTGGCGAGATGGCCCTGTATCGTGATGAAGCGATCCTTTGGAATGAAAAACCGCCTATCGGTGAATTATGGGCTTCCCATGGCCTACATTCGATCTTCACACGCGAACTTTCGGCGACTGCCAGATGTGAGTCGACTCGTCCTACCCATCTGCCAATAGCGGACTGGGCGAATATGGCTTATTGCCCTGACACCATGTCAACCCCGGCCGGCCTAATTTCTTTTTGGGCCATGCGAGGTCAGTCGTCAAGGTCGGCGTAGCCGCCGCAGGGAAACCTTGACGAGGACCGAGGCTGGCCTATC
>DAIDDL010000087.1 GCA_027309085.1 Sulfobacillus sp. | reverse complement strand
AGGGGCGTCTATATTGAAACGGAAAGGGGGTCAAATCCGGAAGGAAATTCGTCAATTATTATCCGCGAGGAGTATAGTCAGATTTCACGGGGAGTCTTTCGACGCGGCAGAGTTCACTTCATGTTACGGCCTGGCATCTTGCTAGCCCCGCGGTCTGACCTCGCCTCGCAGCGAACCGGAACATTATCGGCGCGGCTTTCACCGGATGGGTCACCCCATTCCAGCGCGCGCTTTGCTACGTGGCCGAATGGGAAGTTGCCACGGCCGGACTTGCACCAGCTGGATATCCTAGATTACAGGTTGCACGGCCCCCATGATTCTTGTGTCTCCCCACATGTTTCTGAAATTTGTCGTTCCCGACATAAAAGCTATCCCGCGTCTTTCGCTTCTTCTTTGCAGACGGGGCGCTAATTTTGATGCGTCCACAGTCGTTGCCAAGGGGTCGCGAGATCGGTAAACGGCTGGCTGTGGGCATCCCAGTGAATGTCCTTCAACCATGAGAATGCTGCGGTGTATTTGATCGCATTAAACTATTTTTTAGAGCCCCCGCATTGGGATGGGCGCCCGGCTGCCATTGCCGGTTCCATTCCGCCAGCGCCCAGTTCCACACAAAGCGGCCCGTGCCACAGGCTTGCTTAAAGTATGTCACTTGCTCCGGTGTCGGGTTCAACCGGATTTTGTGCGCTAACGTCGGCATCCAGCGCCTCCAGATTTTGTCCAGTGGTACCGTTTAGGCGGGAAATTCTTGCTGCAAACCCTTAACCTGACAGCATTGGGCGCTGCCCTCCCTCTCCGTCATGTACCTGCGCCGCCGTGTCCCGGAAACAGCGCGCTACCTCGTGCGCATCGCCGGAGACAATATGATGGCCGAAGATGTGATCGCATCCGTGGACCAGAAAGCTGCCGACCACACCCAGTGGGAACAGGAGTCTTGGCAAGACCATCAGGGATTCCGCTATTATTTCGCCACCCATGCCCGGGAATTCATCGTGGCCTCGGTGCTCTGGTTCCTGTTTGACATAGTCGGCTACGCTGGAAACTTGTTTGGACCTTCGCTGCTGGCCAAAGGCATGGGACTGACCGCGGGCACCTTCGGGCTGATCATGTTCGCCGTCTTCTCTCTGCCCGGCAAGGGTCTGGCCATCGGCCTCATTGACCGCTGGGGCCGCAAGCCGCTGCAAGTATGGGGATCCATCGGAGAAGTCGTCGCCCTGATTCTGTTCATTGCCCTGCACGGCCGAATCATCGCGCTGCCTTTGCTGGGACTGATTATCTACGGTGCTTATACACTCACCGGCTCAATGGGCCCCGGCTCAGTCAGCACCGCTGGAATTTTCGGGGTCGAGCTGGCGCCCACCCGGGTCCGCAGCCTTGTTCAGGCCATCACCGTCGCTTCCGGCCGGATCGGCGCGACACTCACCTCATTCGTCTTCCCGGTGCTCTTTAAACTCTATGGCCAAAATTTCGCCGTCGGGTTGCTGGCAGTACTGACCGTTGCCGCCGCTATTCTAACCGCCTGGGGAATCCCGGAAACCAAGCAGGCGAGCCTGGAAGACACCTCCCGCGAAGTGCTGCGTGCCGCACCCTCGGCAGCCTTGGCCAGTTCCAGTGAATCCTAAAGCGGCGTTAATCCTGATGGAAGAGATTCCGGAGCCCGTGCTCCGGAATCTCTTTTTCCGCACCACCGGAACCCTCTGCGGAACGTGCCCAGTCGTTGTTGGCAGAAAAACAGGGGACAGGTCCGCCGTGTCCGTTCCCTTCTGGTCTTGAGTGCGGCACCGAGAGTTCTTGCCAAGCACTCGCCGTGCAGACGGCAAATTCCAAAAAACACGGAAAGGCCGTTCCAGACTTTTAATCCACAGATTTCAGGATTTTGTGGATTACTTGTGGATTCATTAAAGATTATCCGCCATATTTATCCTTTAGCCGTCATTTTCGACACCACTATTCACCCATTTTCACCATGTTATCCACAGTTTGTGAACAAATGCACAGGGTAGCCAATGTTTTCTCCACATGCCACCATCTTCGTTGAGGTGGCCAAAGGTCTCAACTTGCCCCCTTTCGCAAGCTAGAGCTGGCTGGATGAGTCTGTCCCCTCTTCACAGCCGAGCTGCATGGCGCCGGTGATCCTTCCTGCCGCATTCTGCCCTCCCTGCATATTTCCGTTCTCTTCCTTCCCGTGGCGCCCTATCCCTACCTCGCTGACCGCTACCAATCGTTCTCGCAATTCGCAATACACATTTAACCGTCTTGATTTCTGCAGATGGAGTTCTATAATGGTGCTTAATAACTAATCCTAAGGAGGCGGGCCTAATGGGCTGGCTACTGGGTACGGGAGCAGTATTCATCACAGGCGCTCATCGTCGCTGTATTAGGGTTGACCTTTTGGCTTGTACAAAATGGCGTGCACCGTTTAACCGCATGGCGCACCTGGCAGTGCTGCGCGGTCACAAGCGGCCTGTGGGTGGCGGGTTTCTGGGGCCTCCTGCTGGCAGTGCGCTAGCGGCAGACAACGTGTCGGACTCACGGCGAGGGCGGACCCCGCCGTTTTTTTCTTGGGACAGGGCAAACAGAAGCAATAGCCGCGCCCAGTCTTTCACGATCTGCAGACTGTACGCGTCATGGTACCGGGAACAGGCTCAAATTCGTGTTGCCATTCAGCGGAGCCGATAGGTGACCGTCACACCGATCAGCTGCTGGCCCGAGCCGACCTGGGGCTCATCCACCGTACTGGGCCCGCCGCCGTTAGGTTGGAAAAGCAGCTGACTGTTCACGCCCTGGGAAATTTTAACGACCTGTCCCAGCGCCAGTCCTTCCTGCTTCGCCAGCAGGGACGCATTCTCTTTGGCCTGGCCGAGCGCAGCCCGGTATCCTGCCGACATTGCCTGCGGCGACGGTACTGCGGCGCTCGCGGGCTGCCCGGTGTTGACATTGAGCCCCGGAGACCCTGGCAGCGATTGCGGGCGAACCTGGTCCAACACCTTGGTCAACTGTGAGATGGGCACAATCGCCTGCAGGGATTCCATTGCCTGAAATCCCACTTGCGGCGGGCAGCCGGGAAGCGACTGGAGATGTTTGAGCTTTTCAACTGCCTGGCATTTCTGCTGGGACATGGTATCGAAATAGTTGAGCTGGACCCCTCCCGGAGTGGACAGATCAGCCGCCGCCACTCCCGCATGCCGCAACGCCTCTTTCGCCGCAGCGATGTCATGGGTGAGCGTGCTTGCCGCGTTTGTGGGATTGGCTGAGGAGACCTGGTAGTTCAAGGTGAAATCGGCGGAGGATGGCCCCGCCGCGGAAGGGGCTGACACGACCGCAAACCCCACTGCGGTCACCGTAGGGTGGACGCCGCCAGTATTCTTGTGGCCTAATGCCATGGAGGCAGCAGCCCCGGCTGCCAGCAGCACCCCATAGGGCCAGTACTTTCCAAAGATCATGATTAATTCTCCTTCGTGGCGAGTGCTATAAAGCCAGATCACGAGCAAATATTCAGCCTCTTTCTTCATTAGCATAAACGCCTCAGCGGACCCGAGGTTACAGTTCCGTGAGGAAACTCGCAGGAAACTCGCAGAAGGAGCGCTTGGCAAATCTCCACAGGCGCTCACCCGGCACACTCTTGTTGGGCATGCGCTTATGGGGCGCCACCTCTGCCCCGTGCAGTACACCTGCGGGCAGCAAACCCAAGACCGCGGGCATTCCTTGATTGCAAGACGGCGGGCGCCTGTTATGGGACAATAGGGATAAGGCGTTCTCCCAAAGAAATCGGTCATGGTCCATGGACCGGCGTGAACGGGGAGGCCCCTTAGGGCTGGCGTCATCTGATAACGCTTGGGCAAGGAGTGTGGCACAGTGATGGAGAAGATGGAATGCAGGGGCTATGTTGTTCACAAATTGCCGGAGGGCGGCTGGCAGGTCACTGCTCAGTCCGAAGTGTCAAAAGACACACGGCCCGAAGTATATCTTACGATGGAGCCCGACTGGCGCGACGCGGCTCTTTCTGACCCGGCACCCCTTCCCTGGGCTTCTGGGACATGCTGCGTGCCGGCTTTTCCCCGAGGTTACCGGTCCTACCTGCACCTGCGATTCCCCGACGGGCATGTGGAGACGGAAGCCGACCGCATTCTCCCGTTGGAGCGCGGATTCAATTTCCGTGACCTTGGAGGGTACCGGACCTCCCGCGGGCTAGCGGTGCGGTGGGGCAAGCTCTACCGTTCCGCGCGGCTTAGCCGCTTGACGCAAAAGGACCAGACGGACATCCGCCAGCTGGGGATCCGCACCATCTGTGATCTCAGGAGCGATGCGGAGTCTGGGAGAGACCCGACCCCTGGTGACTTAGCCCCGGACATCCGCCGCCTGCCATTAAATCTGACCATGGACCCAAATACCCCGGCGCACACTGCAGGCTCAGCGGACCAGGCACTGGCCCTGTCCATGCTGCGCGACAGCTACCGGGCCTTCACCCAGTCGCGGACGGCCTACGCCGAATTTTTTCACCTTCTTCTCGAACCAGAATCGGGACCGGTGCTGTTTCACTGCACGGCGGGGAAGGACCGCACCGGCGTCACGGCGGCCTTGCTGCTCTGGGCTCTGGACGTCCCCTGGGACATCATCGTGCAAGACTTTGTCATCTCCAACCAATTCACATCGCACCTGATGCAATTGATTGCCCCGGGCGGGGGCGCAGTGGACGCCTCCCACCCCCTTTGGCCCATGGCTTGGGCCTACCCGGAGAATCTCGAGGCGGCAATCGAAACCATTGTGGCGGAATACGGCAGTTTAGACCGCTTCTTTGCGAAGGGCCTGGAACTGGGTCCTGGGTGGAAAGAGGATCTCCAGAGCAAATACCTCGTATCATAGACCCGTTCAGGTGAGGCCCCTCACCTAAATGCGCATCACGGCCAGGCGAGTCCCCGGAACTCCCGCATGTGCCCAGGACCGATGACTCCGGTCCCAACTGGGCCTCTTTAATGCCCCGCCGCACTTATCCTGGGATCCCGCCATTGGCCAGCGGACAACCCGGCTTGCATCCTGACAGCGATCCGGTGACTTCTACTGCCATGGCGCATGGTTCTTCTCCGCAGCGCCCTCAGGCGGCTATGACCTTTATGCCAGTTGGCCGCAGCGAAATTATTGGCAGCCCAGCAAACCCCACAGCGGACTTCCCGTATCTGGTATCATAAAGTTAAGATTGCGAAGCGAGTGCGGGTGGGCACTGACCCCTGCGGCAAGCATCATGACGATCATTAAGGAGACCTGACGTGACAGATTTTTCAGTCAGCAACTTGCGGGACAGTATGCACAGCGCCTTTGCCCATATGGACACGCTGCGTGTGACCGCGCGGTATTGTGAGCAGACAGACAGCATCCGCGCATGGCGGCAGCGCCAGATGCATGTGGCCTATGACTTGGGGCCAGGACTCTGGCGCTGCCAGAGTTGGCGTTCATGGTGGCAGGCCCCGGACTTGTGGCGGCACGAGTGCTCTCCTTTTGGCCAGCCTGATGATATTGCCAGCGGCCTTCTGGTTCAGGGTGCCCAGTGGCACTCCTACCACACACCCTATCCCGTGGTGCAGAGCGCCTCGGGCACCGTCCACACGGGCCATGTGCCGCTGCTGTCCGGTATAGGCGGCGCTTCGGCCCGGGACAATGCCCGGGCATGGGAATGGATTGATCCCAGCTGGCTGGCCCAGTGGCCCTGGCAGTTTTCGCTGGAAACCTTGGATAGCGGACAGGCTGTCTGGCACGGCATCCTCCGGGGGCCCGTGTGGTCCGCCCCTTCTTTTCTCCACCAGTTGTTTCAGATTGGCGATCTCTTTGAGTGCTGGATCGAACAGGACAGCGGGTTGCCCCAGCGCCTGACGGCCCGCGGTGATGAGGGCTTGCTATGGGAACTGGCTGTTGTTGAGCGCCAGGTGAACCTGCCCCTGTCTCCTTCTCCTTTTAACCTGCCCAGGGCATAATGCCCATACTGCCCGGTTTATGCGTCTCCGGTCAGTCAGGTTCAGGGAAGCGTCCTATATTTCGAGCAAAGTTCGGACGCCATATCGGAAAGATGCAACCACCAATTGCCGTCTGTGCCCAATTAGGCCTTAAATCAATGGCAACAGCAATTTGATGCGTGGAAAGCCGACCCCACGTTGGCGAAACCCTCCGAGGCGGCCCTGCGACGTCAACTAATGCCATCAAGCGCGACGCGTTTCCTTGGATGTTGGACGTCACCGAAAAGCGCGCCCCCAATGGCCATCATGTACTTGGGCCAAGCGTTTAAGAATTTCTTCGCCCCACCATTAAGAAAACGGGACCACACGATAGCTTCACCTTGACCAACGATCAATTTACGGCTCTTCCGCACTTTTGGTGGAAGTCTGATCCGGTGTCGAAATCCCGCAGTACAATAAGGACATGTTTTCCAAATGTTCCCATATGGGTCCGCTATGTCGCTCTCAATTTTGCCAGCCGTTCCGGCGCAAGGTCTCACCATCACGGACGATGGGCACCAGTTTTGTCTGACGGTGTGGACCCATGTCGCATCCGCACTGTGGTCAAGTCTCGTCCCGTTTTCACAGCACGTATTCGCGCCAGGCTGACTAATCCCCAGTTTTTATCAGTATTGATGGATTTTTTGTGGAAGGACAACGGCTTGGGCTGTTCTCCCGGGACTTCCAGAGGGTGAGGGTGCATGAAAGCCAGACCATGCCCGATTCGCCCGAGAAGGACGAATTGGGACGGTGCGATTCATTGCGCGGTAGCCCAAAATATGGATCGGCGGCGTCAGTCACGCTGCGGATTGTCAACGGCGGGATGCGGCGGCGAAAGTCGCGAACGGTGCGGAGGAGAGTGCGCTAGACCACGTCATGGTGTCCCAACCTCCAATGGCCCAAGCGCCATAGCGCATGCGTTCGGTAATCTTCACCGCATTGGCCCGCCACTCGCGGGCTTTGCCCGCGGTTTCCATGGCCCACCCGGCGACATTCAATAATACGCCCAAGCCAAGACCAGGAACATCCGATCCCACCGCTCCGGGGTACTCAGGGTCACGGCATCCAGATAAAATCCTTCATAATGATCATTCTTCTGATCTTTAAAGCACTCTTCCGTGGTAAACCGTTGGCCATAGGCCGCGACGAGACGTCCCGGCTCCCAATCCTGCAACCCCGCCGACACCACTAAAGCCCAGGGATCGCGATAGCATGGTTCCGCGTACACGATGACACGGTACGGGTAGGCGCCCGTGCGTTTGGAAAAACGTCATTTTTCCTAGACAGAAAATACCGACATTAAAATGGATGGGTTAGGGGTCAAGGTGCAACCTGGCCACCCGGAAAGCCCTCCGAAAGTGGACCACCCGGATCCAGCACTGGGGAGAGATTCTGGGACAACTCGCCGTGTCCTTCGATGACCGCGTCACGGGCCCGCTAGAAAAGCAAGCCTAAATCGGGTGTACACAAAACTTTTGACATGCCCGTTCAGCCGATCAAAATAAACCTGAAGCAACCCGATCGGGCAAAAATCCGGAACTCATGCTGGCCCAATGGGCCAGCCAATACGTTTTGGCTGTGCGAATAAGCAATTTAACTACCACAGGGATCGCCGTCGGGACAACAACGATGACGATGGGAAGAGCCATACGCCTTCTCCTCTCTCGACCCGCTACGCCGAACCGGTAACATCGAGAGGAGGACACACCCAAGTCACAATTCGTGTATCTTTTCCCATTATATCATGGGACCCGTCCTACAAATTCAATCCCAAATACACCGCATCCCGATCTTCCCGGCGAATGCCGATGTACGCCAGTGACCGCCAGATCGACGCGGAAATGGCTCTTCCGCACTTTTGGTGTAAGTCTGACTCGGTGTCGAAATTTAGCGGTATAGTGAGGACGGGTTCTCCAAATATTCCCAGGTGGAGGAAGGCCATGTCGCTCTCGATTTTACCCACAGTGCCGACTCAAGACCTCACCATCACCGACGATGGGCACCAGTTTTTTCTGACGGTGTTGATCCAGGCCGCATCCGCTCCGTGTCCGCAGTGTGGTCAGGTCTCGTCCCGTTTTGACAGCACGTATTCGCGCCAGGTGCATGATCTGCCGTGGAGTTGGTGGTCCCGAAATGGTGGTGTGACAATCCTGATTGTCCGCAACGCATTTTCTGTATGCGGTTGACACGTTTGACGGAATGGATTGCCGACTGGGCCTGGACCACCAGTGCTGAAGAAGTGGCCGCCACGGCTGCCCGGCACGGAGTCACGCTCAGTGGTTCCACGGTGGTGCGAATTTTGCAAGCGCCGCCGGACCCCACGTTTCCACTCCCGCGGGTGGGGACGGCCGATACCGTTCCCGCGTGGTTGCGGGAACACCCGTCTATCGAGGTAGTGAGCCGCAATCGGGCCATCGGCTATGCGAACGCGGCGCAGGAGGGAGCCCCCAGGCGGAACAAGTGGCCGACCGTTGGCATCTTCTGAAAAACTTAGGAGAAACTATCGAACGTCTCTTACGACGGGTATCCCCGTTTGGGAAGGGGCTCCCCACATTTACCGCCCGAGGAAGAACAGGCCGCCCCGGATACGCGGCTTTGCCCCCGCGCCAAATACGCTATGCCGCCGTCCATCAACTCGCGAAGGCTGGCTGGAAAGTGTCCCAAATTGCTCGGGAGTTAAGCTGTGATCAGAAACCCGTGCGTCAGGAGTTACTCGCCCCCGCCTGATGCTCACCCGCCGCGTGACCCGTATCCCCGGCTGTTAGACCCCTTTGAGCCCTCCCTCCTTGTGAAGCGCTGGGTCATAAGAACCTCCAAAGGTCGTGGATTCTCTGCCGATGCTCTCAAGAGCTCTCGGTAGAGGAATGGAGAGCCGTATACATTGCAAGGTGTGCGTACGGTTCGGGGGCGGGCATCTGGAAACCGAACTGCAAGGCGTCAGGGCGCTGGATGCTTAACCTGCGTGCGCCTGACTTATCTGGGGATGCACGTCAAGGTTTCGGCTGTGCGTCACCACTGCGGATTGATGCGGGCAAACAAGTCATGATCCTGCCAGGTTCCGTCAATGCGCAGGTAGGATGGCGCGCGCCCGATAAATTCAAAGTCGTTGCGGGTAATGACGCCAATGGACGCGGCGTTGCCGGGCATGATGGCAGCCTGAATCCGGTGCAGGTGGGCGACAGAAAATCCCATGTGCACAGCGGCCGCCACGGCGTCGGTCATGATGCCGCGCCGGGTCCAGCCCGCGTCCATCACGTATCCCAGGTGCGCGCTGTGAAATGCTCCCCTGACCACGTCACTGAGGTTGACCCAGCCGATCAGCTGGTCACTGTCCCCGGAGAAGATACCCCAGGGGTAGCGCATCTTGCGGTCCAGTTCCGAAGCAAACTGGACGAGGATCTCATACTGACGTTCAGCCGTATAGCTCTGCGGGTCCGCAGACGGCATAAACGGCTTTAAAAATTGCGCGTTGCGCATGAGAAACTGTGACCGCTGCACAGCGTCATCAGGCGTCAGCGGACGCAAATACTCCCGCCGTCCCGGAAGTGTCGAGCTGAGTGCTCCCTCGATAAGGCGTTCCCCCTGTTTCACAAGATTTTCCCTTCTCCCTGTCCCGCCGCCCAGCATTCCGGTCAGGAGCAGTCAAACCGGTGCATATATCAGAGATCGCGGCTCAGCCTAGGGTACCGTTCTGATGGACTTATCTAAGTCTGATCATCACTGATCAACTCTGGCCATCTTCTTGCTTCATCATGCCACCGCTTCTTAGGGCTAGCGCCGGTCGTCCACGGGAGGGCACTCCACAAGCTGTCACCGAGCAGGTCTGCCGTTAGGCAGACACGGATGGACAGCCGTCCATCGAACTCTCGGCCACTTTCCGTAAATTGATCGCCGCGTTGACATCGCGGTCATGCTGCATACCACAGGCAGGGCACGTCCAGTCCCGCACGGAGAGCGGCATTTTAGGCATTTTGTATCCACAGGCGGAACACCTTTTGCTACTGGGATACCAGCGGCGAACGATGACCGTCTTTCCCTGCTGAGCCGCCTTGTATTCCAACTGGCGGCGAAATTCACCAAAGCCCATATCCGCGATAGCTCGGGCTAGACGATGATTTTTCAGCATCCCGACCACGTTCAGATCCTCAATGGCGATCACGTCAAACCGGGTGACGAGATCGGTGGTCAGTTGGTGGAGCGCATTCGCCCGGATATTCGCAATCCGGGCATGCAGCCGGGCAACGCGCCGCTGCGTTTTCTGCATATTCTTCGACCACGGAATGGGCATGCCTTTCGGGATGGGTTGGCCGGGCGAAAGCCCGGCGCGGACTGTGGCGGCTTCCATCTGGCGACTGAATTGTTGAGATAACCGACGGAGCTGTTTCAAGGCGGCCGCATAGGATTTCGGTCCTACGATCTTCTCTCCGGTCGAGAGCGTGGCCAACGCCGAAACGCCCAAGTCCACCCCGCCCACCGCTTGGTTTTCGCGGCGGACACTGGACGGATCGGGAATCTCGACGGTGACACTCAAGAACCACCGGTCGGCCGTGCGGGAGATCGTGCCTTCCCCCACCTTGCCCACGAACCGCAGCGCCTCGTGCATGCGCACCCAGCCTAATTTGGGAATATGCACCCGGGAACCTTTGAGGGTAAATTGATCGTTGGTCAAGGTGAAGCTAACGTGTTGCCCCTTTTTCTTAAAGGTGGGGTACCCCGCGACGCCCGCGAAGAAATTCTTAAACGCTTGGCCCAAGTGCATGATGGCCATTGGGGGCGCATTTTTGGTGACGTCCAACATCCAAGGAAACGCGTCGCGCTTGATCGCGTTCAATTGACGCCGCAGGGCGGCGTCTGATGGCTTGGGCCACGTGGGATCGGTTTGCCACGCAGCATACTGTTGCTGCCATTCTGCGAGCGCCCAGTTGTACGCAAACCGCGCGGTTCCCGCCGCCTTGCGAAAATAGGTCTCCTGCAGGTTGTTGGGATCGAGCGCAATTTTATGGGCCAAAATCATGACGACGCCTCCTCCACCGCTTGTTTCACGCCATCCAACAATTTTTGGTTCTTCCGCGAACGACTCCCATAGAGCCGGCCGGAAAGGACCGTGATGATTTCGAGGACATCCTGAGCCAGTTCTTCCTCGAACGTCGTGTCTTCGCCGTGATTGAGAATGACGACTTCCACCTGCTTCGCTTCACAGATGGCAAAGACCAACTCTGCCCCAAACCGCAACAACCGATCTTTGTGCGTAATGACAAGCCGACCGATGCGGTCGGCCAGGATGTCGTTGAGCAGTCGTTTAAGGGCCTTCTTGTGGTAGTTCATTCCTGACCCGAGGTCGGCCACGATCTCGAACGTCCAGCCTTGGCGAGCACCATAGAGCTCTAAGACTCGTTTTTGCCGTTCTAAGTCGTCCTTCTGATCATGACTCGATACCCGCGCATACGCGACGGTCCTGCGCCCCGGGTCGTCGCGATGAAACTTCTCCGGCCGCAATCGCGCGAGATCATACCGACGATAGCCCCCGGTGGTCCGTTCATCGGGCAACAGTTTGCCTTCGCGTTCCCATCGCCGCAATGTGGACGGGGTGACCCCCAAAAACTCGGCGGCTTCACGAATCCCCAC
>DAIDDL010000086.1 GCA_027309085.1 Sulfobacillus sp. | reverse complement strand
AGATAGGACGAAGGAATGACAGGGCGAAGACCCGTAGAGATCTGGGAGCGAGCATCACCCCGGCTGCGTGGAGGAAGCGCGTGTTATACCAGATATTGGGAGGCGGCCCCGCCTCTTCTGGGTGAGGTGCGCGTTTCGGCTCCTGGAGCTGTTCTCCGCACGCCCTGGAAGCCCTGAGAAGGATCTGGCATTTTTCCCCTGAGACGAAAAACGGAGGAATCCTGCGTGTGAGTGAGCTTATGGACGACCAATGCTTCACCGGGAGGGAGCGTCAAATAGATAGCACCTCGATCCCCCCTCGAAGGTCTGCGATCCTTAGGATAGACTGAGAACGAGGAGGATTTCCCTATGGTTCTGACCACCTTGCGACAAGAATGGGCGCAGCGCGTCGCCGCGTTTCAGGCCAGTGGCCAAAGCGCCCCTGACTGGTGCGCCCAACATCAGGTCAATCTCCGGCAACTCCATTATTGGAAGCGCAAATTTGCGGCCGATGCGGCCGGCTCTTCTCCCACCCAGTGGATGTCCCTGCCGATCACGCCGCCCGCACCGGAACCTTCCATGAGTGTGCGGATAGTGTAGGCGCTCACGCTATTTGGCAATGGTGGCACTCTGGTGATCGTTTCGGCAGCGCCGTGGCGTCACTCACCCATTTGGCAATGGTGCGGAAAATCCGCCCCAGTTTTCGGGGCGGATTCGCAGGATAAAGATTCCGCAGTGTCCTGTTGTCGACTCTCACGTTATTTGGCAAGAAAACCGCGTGTTTTTCTCAGATTCGCTGGCCGTGTGATTGCTCTCCGAGGACGGCCACACAACAGCCGGTTTATCCCAACTTGGAATGTAAAATCTCTGTTGGGTAACAGTCGGATGCGAATCGATGGTTTTCCCGAGCTCAAGTCTTCGGAAGTTTAGCGACTAACGTCCGCTATGAGGGTTAAAAATGACCGTTCTCGACTGATTAACCGTGGTACAATCTCCGTATCGATGATGCGCGCGAAATGCGGTGTCTGTCGATGAGCGTTCAGACTGTCCTCATCCTGATACACCTCGTAGAGCAGCAGTTCTTCAGGGTGCTCTTGGGTTTGGTGAACCCGATACATAAGGCAGCGTAGTTCTTTAGCGGTAACCTCGCGGGCCATCTCCTCCAATTTCTCTAAGATCTGTGCCGTGTCGTTTGGTCTTGTCACATATTTCGCCATCATTATGACCACGAGTGCCCTCCTTTCTATTTTTCGTGCACTTTCAGCAAGCGGTCAACCATCTTAAGAGAACGTTCTATATCTGCACGCCTTGAATACGGCAACGTGCATGAATGTATCCCGGCCAAACCGATTTTGGGGAATCCATGCATGACGGATGCGCGAACGACTAGGGATATGTGACCTAGCCGACGGACCATCGGAAGTTCACGAACTGATGGCCCCTCAAGAGTTCCTTCTTCTCTCAGAAGCTACGGTTGGCCATCCCCTGGCCGCGGTCTGTTCAGGATAGCGGCCAGGGCAATGAACGGGGATAGGGAACACGGGTTTTGCATGGCACCCTGATTGACGGAGCTGCTAGCGGGTATGCCCATTAATATCTTTTTAACCGGAATTTCGAGTTTTTTTCCACTTAAGGTCTTGGGAATCTCCTCTACCGCGATGATAGCGTCGGGGACGTGACGGGGCGACAACTGGTCCCGCAATGCCCCCCGAATGCTGTTCTGCACCTCTTCCGTCAGGGCACAGCCCGGTTTCATCTGCACAAACAAGGGCATGTAGGATTGTTGTCCCAACGCCTCCAGGTCTACCACCAGGCTGTCTTGCACCTCGGCTATGACCTCAACAATGCGGTAGATCTCACTGGAGCCCATACGAATGCCATAGCGGTTGATCGTCGAGTCTGACCGGCCATAGATAATCACCGATCCCCTTGGTGTAATGCGAATCCAGTCACCGTGGCGCCAGACGCCTGGGTAGGCATCAAAATAACTGGCGCGGTAGCGGCTACCATCCGGGTCGTTCCAGAAGGCTACGGGCATCGCCGGCATGGGCATGGTAATGACCAGTTCGCCAACCTGGTCCACTACGGGCACTCCCGCCTCATCGTACGCCTCCACGGCAACTCCGAGCGCCCGGGCCTGAATTTCACCCGCAAAGACCGGCAGGGTTGGGACTCCCGCCACAAAAGCGCTGCAGACATCGGTGCCGCCGCTGGAGGACGACAGACACACGTCATCCTTGACGGCCGCGTATACCCACAGAAACGCTTCGGGCATCAGTGGCGACCCTGTCGACCCGATCGATTGCAGCGCCTGTAAATTGAAATCCCGCCCCGGCTGAATGCGGGCCTTCATACAGCCGTGAAGATAGGCGGCGCTGGTGCCGAATACTGTCATCTGACTCTCTTCGGCCAGTTGCCACAGACGATTGAAATCCGGAAATGCCGGGTGACCATCATACAGGATAATGGCAGAACCTGTCAGGAGACCGCTCACCACGATATTCCACATCATCCATCCCGTTGTGGTAAACCAGAAGAATCGATCATCTGGGCTCAAATCGATATGGAACGTGGCATTGACCAGATGCTGGAGCAACATGCCGCCGTGCCCATGCACTATCGCTTTAGGCATTCCTGTCGTTCCCGACGAGTACAGAATCCAGAGTGGCGCTTCGAAGGGCACCTGGGCGAAAGTCAAAGGCGCTGGACGGCTCACCGCTTGCTGCCAGGTCAAGAGCGGTGAAATATCGGGGGCCTCCTCATCAGGGAACACATAGGGCGCAAAGATGGTGGCCATCAAATCCGGCAACGCCCGCACCACCTGCGTGACCGTTTCCCTCCGATCATATATTTCCCCGTTGTAACGGTATCCATCAACAGCAAACAGGACCTTCGGCCTAATTTGACCAATGCGGTCGAGGATGCTCGATGGTCCAAAGTCTGGCGAGCAGCTTGACCAGATAGCCCCGAGACTGGCCGTGGCTAAAAACGCGGCGACGGTCTGGGGAATGTTGGGAAGATAGGATGCCACGCGGTCACCCGGACCGACCCCCAGATTGCGCAGGGTTTGCGCCAACGCTCCCACCTGAGCCTCTAAAGTATCCCATGTCCATTCCTCTTGCAGTCCCGCTTCATTGCGGAAGAAAATCGCCGCCTTCCCGCCGCGGCTTTGCCGGAAAATATGCTCGGCATAATTCAGACGGGCACCAGGAAACCACTGGAAATCTGGCATCTGTGCGCCTTCCAGCACGGCATGATAAGGGGTGGAAGAATGAATGTCAAAGTATTCCCATACCGCCAGCCAAAATTCTGTCTGGTCCGTGACGGACCATTTCCACAAGGCGGCATAATTGGCAACACTCTGACCCCGCTCCTTCAGCCACTGCAAAAACGCGTAGAGATTGGTTGACTGCACCCGCTGTACGCTGGGTGTCCACAGGGGAGAAGATTCGTTGGATGTGGGGCTGTCCATGGCAATCCCCGCCTTTCCTTTGAATTTGCGGTGTGGATTCCTTAATTGTGCAGTACACCCCGCTTCTTGGGTATTTTGCAAAGAGTCCTAACGAGAGCAGCTGCATTTCGTCAGCTATCCCCGTTGAGAGGGCTTAAGCTAAGATGACGGCAATGGTTCATGCAGCCATTGCTCATAAAACGTTTCCAGATCCGGTTGGAAATCAAACACGACGGGATAGCCAAGCGGTACGGCTTCGGTTTCCAACAGTGCGTAACAGCCCGGGCAATAAAACTCTCGCAACTCCATCCAGCTGGTGTCGACTCCTTGACTGGGATGGTACAGTTCTTGCAGCGAAGGCTCGCTATCCCGAACAAAAACCCGGGATTTCATCTTCCAATTCATGCGGTAGTCCCCAAATTCCTGGCCGCAGTCGCACTTCACGACCCGCTCCGTCCCTTTTTGCACAATATACAGATGCGGCCCTAAGGGAAGCAAGATGCGTTCGGAAAATGTAACGGATTTCTGCAGGATGTCCACGATCATATGAAAGCGGTCGTTGTCCTTCTCCCCCGACATGATGTCTTTGGTTTCTGACCATGGCAAGTTTCCGCTAATCAATTCCGCCAGAGTCTTGTCATCATAATGCATGTGGTTCACTCCTCTCGATCTTGGTTTTTGGACGGTCTATAACACAAAGTTTGCCGGCAGTGACCAGAATTGCTTGAATTCCTCCGCCCACCGTGGGGATAGGGTCATGGATTCCTGATACATCCGGCGGACGGGCTCGGCCATGTCATGGCGTTCAATCCGCTCCCGCTCCATTTGCCAAAACGTATCAAATGGCACCGACCGCGCCTGACGGGTGGCAATAATTGCATGGCGGGCCCGCTGCGTCGCATCCTCGTCGATCTGCGCGTCGGCGTGATCATCCAGGCGAGTGGCCACGCCGAAGACCTTTTCGGCTGTCTCGGGCAGATAGATTCCTTCACGCACATCCTCGAGTACCGTAGCGGGGGGACGTTCTACTGGGTCGCCATAGCCGGGACCTCCTGAGAACAAAGAGAGCCAGACATCGCCATTGTGAAAGGACTGCGGGAGGATAAGCGCGTCGCGGGAAAAATACACATCACCCTGAAGTCCTTGCTGCAGTTCCTGACGGGCGGGATCCGGATCTCCCAGAGGATAGGGCATCTGAGATTGCACCAGATCATAAAAGTTAGTGTTGCGCACAAACAGGCGGTAGCCTGTGGCTGCGGGATACCCGCCAAACAAGCCTGCCCCGCCATGGAAGACGCGTCCTTCACGGAAAGAATACAGTTGCAATTCCTCCACTCCGTGAACCAGCCGCAGTGACTCCCAGCCGCTGCCGCCGCGAAAACGCCCGTAACCTGCGGTGTCCGGTTTAAACCGGCGGGAGAGATAGAGGAAGCCCGATTCAATCGTTTCCCATACCTCGGCGTCTCCCATATCGGCTTCTGGATTCCACATGGCATAGGCGGCGTCCAATCCGTCCATCGTGCCTCGCGCGCCTAGGCCCACCGCGCACAATTCAAAATTAGACACCGGAAAGTAGCTGCCATTGGCCAAAGTGCCGCCGCCCTGGGTCGGGTCCCCAGTAAAACCATAGCCGGAGACAATCTCTTCACGGTAACCCCGGGCAAAATAGCCGCGCGAGAGAAGGCGGAACATCCCGGTGAAGGCGGGAATCAGGTATCCCCAAGCAAAACCATATGCTAACGAAGGATTTTGTGGATTGCACCATGAGCCCGGTGGGAAATGATGTTGCGCCGCAAGATACGAGCCGTCGTTCACTTTGCCATCATAGATGAGGGTCTGGGTAATCTGAACCCACAAGGCGCCCTGCATGGACCCTTCCGACGAATTAAAGGGGAAGGGGCCTGAAGCACTGGCTCCATCCATGTCGAGTTTGAAAGAGCCTTCCGGACCAATGGTGATTTCCATGGGGGCGTGCATCATAAAATCATGGTTTTGTTCGGGATGCCAAGCTTTGCCTTCATAGGGCGCATCCATAAAGGACGCTGTGCGGTAAATGCCGGGCACCAGCCGCTCCCGGATCCGTGCCATAAAGATCTGCCGTCCCTCCTCTACCGCTTCGCGCATAAAAGTCTTGATGTATTCCAGACCTTCTTCCTGAATCAGGCGAAATATGGCATCGCGTACCATGTATATCCCGGCAATCCGGCACTTTTCGTCCAAGTCCCAATATAGGGGCGTGCGCACACTGCGCTGAGCGCGAATTTTAAAGTCTTTGTGCACCTGATCGTGCTCCCCAATTTTCTCCGCAGTCACATAAAAGCCGTCTTCAAAGCGGTTGGCGGTCGCGACCGGATCATGCCCCGGCGTGGAGGCACCGATGTCAACCTGGTGAGCCACGCCCCCTGCCCAGCCGATCATCTCCCCGTCCCAAAAAATTGGGATCATCGTGTGCACATCGGTCGTGTGCACATTGCCTAAATCCGGGTCGTTGTTGCAGAAAATGTCACCCTCACGAATCCCGGGATCCTGCTCATAATCCTGGCGGATCATAAATTTAATCGCTTCACTCATGGTGTGCACATGCGTGATGATACCGGTCGAGACGGCCACAGAATCCCCTTCGGGCGTATAAAACGCGAAACACAACTCGCCGATATTTCGCACAATCGGCGACGCGGAAATGTGCAGGGCCGTTTCCCTAGCCGAGACCAATGCGCCCCGCAATTCGCTGTACACCTTCTCATAGCGAAACGGTTCCGTTTCCTTGAGAGCGAGGTGTTCAATCCCCTGATACCGGCCCGTCTCCTTGTACAATTGCTCGGACGAGGTCAATCGTTCTTTGAGTGAGAGTGTCTCCATGAATGCTCTAAGCCTCCTCGTATATCAGTCTGTCAAACATATCTCCCGCGCGCCCTGCGGTGACTCTTGAATTGCTGGCACGTCGCTATTTGCTGGTGAGGTGGAATATGCGGTAAGCATCCATTGCCGCCCGCATCCCTGGCGGCACCAGCAGAGTGGTGGCGGGTGCCTCGATCACGGCGGGTCCAACGATTTCATTGCCAGACTCCAGCCGGTCCATTTCCCACAAATTAGCCTGATGCCATTCGGCGTTCCAATACAGTGACCTCTGCCCTTTATGGGCCCCCCGTGAAGGGTCTGCGCCTTTCAAGGCAAATTTCGGCAGGACCGGCTTTTCGGTTACCTGCACGCCCACGCCAATCGCCGTCGTAACAAAGTAGCCGGTTTCGGGGCTGCGGGCTGAGCGGGCAAAAATCTTTGCAAAGAGCGAATCGAATCGCTCAATCAACTCATCGAGTCCGTGGTCTGGGTCTATTGGCCAAGTGGCACGCACTTCAATGTCATCCAGCATGCCCAGATACTGCATCCGCACTGAGGGCAGAAACGTCATCGCATCCGGATTCAGGCCGTCCCGGATGAATTCCTCCGCAATTCTCTGATGCAGGAGTTGCCACGCCTGATTCAATCCGGCCGCCATCATTTGACGTTCGGAAGGATTGGCGCGAATCAGCATATCGACACTTCGGTCATACCGGTACGAGTAATCTGCGCACGCCCCTCCAAAGGCAGAGAACGCGGCAGCCCATGAGGGCACCAGCACATCCTGGAATTTCAGGCCGACTGTATAGCCGGCCACATGCAGTGGCCCACCGCCCCCATAGCCCAGCAACGTATAATTTTCGGGGGCATAGCCCATGCCCAAAACCATGCCGTAGAGGTGATCCCGCATTTGCGTTTCCAAGAGGCGGACCACTCCTTCGGCCGCTGTGAACGGATCGGTTCCCAAGGGGCGGGCAATCTGTTCTTCGATAGCCGCAAGAGCCCGTTCCCGGTCGATGTGTACTTCGCCTCCCAGAAAGTAATCGGGGTTGATGTATCCCAATGCGACGTCGCAATCGGTAATCGAGGGCACGATAATGCCACTGTCCGGATTGCACACACCCAGGCGGTAGCCGGCGCTGTCAGGACCTAGCGTCACCCTCTTTACCGCTGGATCTACCCGGACGAGTGTGCCAGTGCCGGCTCCAATGGAATCCATCGCCAATGTGGGCAGGGTCAGCAGAAAACGGGCCACGGTTGGCTCCGTACGGGTGAGCAACTCCCGCTCTGTGATGAGCCCCACATCAAAACTTGTGCCTCCCACATCCGTGCACACCAGATTTTCCAGGTGGTATAGATCAGCTAGCCGGCGAGAGCCGAGGATGCCCCCGATTGGTCCGGAAATGAGCGTCGTTACCAGCCATTCCACATCTGGAGAAACGGTTCCGCCGTACGAGGCCAGCACCCGTACGGGGGCTGTACTGCCTTCCGCCTTCATGCGGTCGCGGATATCAAACAACTGCTGGCGTGATGGGCGCGCGGCATAGACTTCGACCACCAAGGTATTCAGCCGGGCCAAGTCTCCCCGCACAGGATTGGAGCGGGATGACAGATACACCGGGATGTCATAGCCTTCCTCTTGCAGCACCTGGCGCACAATGTTTTCAGCCTCCAATTCGTGGCGGGGGTCCCGGTAGGAGAAGAGAAAGCTGATACATAGGGCCGTAATGCCATCATGACACAGTTGCCGCACAGCCTCCGCCACTTCCCCACGGTACAGGGGCACTACCTCTTCACCAAAAAAACTAGTACGTTCCCGAATTCCTTTGATAAAACGCCGCGGGACCAGAGGTTGGTTATGCACATGCGTCACCACATGCAAGCGGTCGGAGAATGCATAGCCGGCATAGGTTTGGGCCGCGCGTTCCATCCGGAAGTAGTCTTCCATGCCCGCGCTGACTAAAACCCCAATCGGGCCATCGCCGCGGCGCTCTAGCAGTCGGTTGAGCATCGATGTGCCCGAATAGACAGTCGTCTGCAATTTCGGCATGACCGATGCTCTATCCGTATTCCAGTAACGCAGTGCATCGTCAAAAGATGTGAGTAGTCCCTCGGATTCTTGGTCGGGCGTCGTCTGGGCCTTGCCGATGGTGAATGCGCCGGTTTCATCCACCACAAACGTGTCCGTCATGGTGCCACCCGCGTCAATGGCCAGAATGCGCGGAGAATGCTGTGACATTCGTTCGCCTCCTTTAGCTGTGAGCCAGGCGCCATGAGTCTTGTGAGTTCAGGCTCCCGGTTTCATTCATTATGGGAAATGAGACTCGGACACGGATTGTAAAATTTCCCAAGACCGCCCGTATGCCACAATTCTGATTGGAGATATTTACAGTCTTATCACGGTTGACATATAATTGTGATTATCATGAACATAGCCGACAGCAATATAGGATTCTTTCCCTCCGGGCCCATCCCGTCCACGTGTGATCGCGCCGGGGCTTATGTCGGGCGGGTTCTTCTGGATATCGCAGAGGCCCCGACACTCGACCGGGTCGTATCAGATATTGAAATCCTATTAGATGAACCCGCCTCACTAATTTGGCCTGGCGTGTTCGGGCCGCCCGCCACATATAAAAGCTTCCACTTTGACAAAATCAGTGGAGCTATCGTGCGTCGTTACCGAGTGGCTGCAGGCACGGGCTCGAAAAATTCCTGCCCTATTGTCTTGATTAAGGAACAACCGAATCGTCATCAGGCCGATCTTATGTCGCTGATTCTTGAATCTTTGGGGCGCCGTTGGCGCGACACAAAGATGGCGCAACGGGAGAAAGGCTTTCAGCTGCTTAATGAATTGTGGATTGCGGTGCGCCGGTGCTCTGGCCATACTCAAACGGTATGCGCCGCGCTTCTTGACGCTGCACAACGGTTCACTCAAGCGCCCATCGTCTGTGTCGCGGCGTGCGGCCCGGGCCGCATACTCTCTGCGTCCGCATCCTTCGGTATCTTCCAGCCTCACTTCGCTTTTCAACTCGCCCCAGGCCATGGCTTAGGCGGACATGTTCTGGCACGGCAACAACCGGCCGTGGTGCCGGACTACCGGACCTACCCGTACCGGGATTCTGTGGTCAGTGGCATGATCGACCAAGAGGGCATCCGCAGCATCATAGCCCTGCCATGGAAAGCATCAGAGGATCAATATGGCGTCATATATATCGCCTACCGGCGGGCGGGCATGGCCTCTTCGGGCGATGTCACACAGCTCAATCACCTGATCCGCGCGATAGGGACAGTTTACGCCTCGGCGATGACTAATTCAGCTGAGGATGACACGCGTGGGTTGGCGGTATCAGGGGAGAGCGTAACAGTGCTCAAATTGCTTCAGGCCGCACGCAAGACTCAAGAGTTGACACCACTGTACGAAGTGGCCCGTCTGCTGAATATGTCCATGGCGGTCTATGATGAGTGGGGTCAATCTGTCTTTGATAGCGGAGTGCCCCGCGCTCCGGCCACCCATGTCATCCACTTGAAGGACGAATCCTATGGAGGCATTCTCGCGTTGTGGCCTACAAACCATCCTGACCGCGTCTCCACAATCTTACCGGAATTGCAGGAAACTGCCGCATGGCTTCTCGAGCAAAATAGCATAGTGTGGCAACGTGCGCAGGAGCACCGTACTCAATGGCTGACCAGCGCAATGGGACAGCCCCATAACGTGACAACTATTTGGGAACAGAGTGTCGAACACGGCCTTCCTGCAACCATTCATCAAATAGGCGGGGTAAGATGTCCCGGCCAAAATCTCTGGTCCGAAGAATTTCTGGCACCCTTGGCGCGCTATCTCGATACCGCATTTGGCGCAGTATTATGTGCACATCACGAAACTCTATGGATATTCATGCCCCACGTCTACGATGCCTTGGCCTGGCAGAACTTGCTCCAGACCATTTCCGACCATGGAGGACCGCTCTGCTTGGCGACGTCGGTCATGGTACATGGGCAGTCGGTATCTCTGGGAGCGGTCATAGGCCGATTGAATGGCTACCTGCACACGCTTCCGGAAAGCTATAGCGGCATATATCATCCGCTGGAGTCATCGACCATGGATGACTTGTTGACGACGGTCAACACAAGCCATCTCAACGCCTTCGTGGGTCAGTGGTTGGGCGGACTTGTCTGCCACGAACAATGCCGGGATTTGGTGCCCACCCTGCACCGCTATTTAACGACGGGCAGTATTCCAGCTGTTGCAGAATCTCTATACCTGCATCAAAATACTGTACGCTACCGAATTACCAAAATTCTGGAGCTGCTGAAACTCAAGGATTTGAAAGATCCTGCGGTTCGGGAAAATCTTTGGCTGGCCAGCCATCTCTGGACGCTTCAGAATGGGCACATCCCCGCCGACCAATAGACCGCGGGGATGTGTCGCAAGCCCTCCGATAATTCGATGGACTGTGCCTGGTTTGTCATGGATTGTCAGGAACCGGTCGCGGTTCCATGGAGCATTAAACTGAGTATGGGTGAGGAATTCCCCTGCTCAGTACGCAGAGGTTTACGGCTCTTCCGCACTTTTGGTGTAAGGGTGATCCGCTGTCGAAATTTCGCGGTATAGTAAGGACAGATTCTCCAAATATTCCCAGAGGAGGAAGACTATGTCGCTCTCGATTTTGCCCGCCGTGCCCACCCAAGACCTCACGATCACCGACGATGACCATCAGTTTTTTCTGACGCTGTGGATCGCAGCCTCATCCGCTCCGTGTCCTCACTGTGGCCAGATCTCTTCCCGCTTTCACAGCACGTATACCCGGCAGGTGCGCGACCTGCCGTGGAGTGATGCGGCGGTTTCAGTGGAATTGGTGGTGTCGAAATTGTGGTGTGACAATCCCGACTGTCCTCAGAGCATTTTCTGTATGCGATTGACGCCCTGGGTGCCGGCCTATGGTCGGCGGTCGACCCGTTTGACGGAGTGGATTGCCGATTGGGCCTGGACCACCAGTGCGGAAGAAGTGGCCGCCACGGCTGCGCGGCATGGGGTTACCCTCAGTGCTTCGACGGTGTTGCGCATTTTGCGCGCGCAGCCAGACCCGACGTTTCCACCCCCACGGATTGTGGGCATTGATGACTGGGCGCTCGCCAAAGGGCATCGCTATGCCACCGTAGTGGTCGATTTAGAGCGCCATTGTGTCATCGATATCCTGCCGGATCGCACGGCTGAGACCGTGGCGGTCTGGCTCCGAGAACACCCGTCTATCGAGACCGTGAGCCGAGATCGGGCCGTCGGCTATGCCAACGCGGCGCACGAGGGAGCCCCCCAGGCGGAACAAGTCGCTGACCGCTGGCATCTGCTCAAAAACTTAGAGGAGAGTATCGAACGCCTCTTTCGACGGGTGTCCCCTTTTGCGAAGGAGCCGTCGCCGGGCGGCGACGCAGAGTCTCCCCCACCGGATTTACCGCCAGAGGAAGAACAGCCTGCCCTGGACACGCCGCCTCTGACGCCACGTCAAACGCGGTATGCTGCCGTACACCAACTAGCCGATGCTGGGTTGAAAGTGTCCCAAATTGCCCGAGAATTAGGCTGCGATCGGAAAACGGTCCGCCAAGATTTAATCGGCCCACCTCCTGAGGCCCACCCTCCGCGTGGACCTCATCCCCGCCTGTTAGACCCCTTTGAGCCTTTATTGCAACGCCTGTGGGAAAACGGTCTTTTACGCCCCCTAATAAACAATGACACGAGAGGCCTTATTTTGATAGGGTAAGAAGAGTCAAATCCAGGGGGTT
>DAIDDL010000085.1 GCA_027309085.1 Sulfobacillus sp. | reverse complement strand
ATAGAAGTGGACACTTTCAGCGGTAATTTTTGACCACTTTCAGCGTTAAGAATTACCCACTTTCAGCGTCCGCATCTGACTCTCGCGTTGCGCAGTTCGGTTACGGTAGAACTGCTCGACGAAGGGGGGTCAAGGAGTGACGATCGCATTGACACAGATTGACCAGGTCAAAGAAATGCAAGCCGCCGGCTGGACGGCGAGCGCCATCGCGCAACAGCTCCAGATGAACCGCAAAACCGTGCGGAAGTATATGAATCAGGAGGATTTTTCGGAACCCGTGCCGCAGCGCGCATCCCGGGCGTCTCGCCTCGATCGGGCGGCGAGGAGGCGCAGGACCTCCAAGGGCAGCTCACCCAGTGGGGACTCGACCCGCAAATGCTGCAAACCATGCCGTTGGGAGAGCGGATGACGATGGCACAGCAGCTCATGCAACCCCCATTGCGGAAGGTAGCGGACCTGATTGGCCGCATGCGCGGTCTGGCTCGGGCCCGGCAAGGCGGGGCCCTGCGGCATCTCCGCGACGAGCTCTACCGGATCACCCAGGGCAATGACCTCAGCCGAGTGCTGCCCGTGGAACTGGCGTCCTTGAAGGACCCGCTCCGGTCCCTCGACTTCGGGCGGCGGTTTCTCGAAGGCCAGTTAGCCCAATACGACGTCAAACCACTCCAGCGGGAAGGTCGGGGCCCGGTGCTCTGTGCGATTGACTGCTCAGGGTCCATGCAGGGGGGCGTCGATGGAATGGGCGAGTGCGGTGGGACTGGCACTGATGGACACGGCCCGGCGGCAAAAGCGGGACTTCGCGGCGGTGTTCTTTAACGGGGAGGTCGTCGCCGAGTTCCGGTTCGAGAAGGGGAAGGCTCCGCCGGCAGAGATTCTGCGTTTTGCGCAGGTATGTGCCGGCGGCGGGACAGATTTTGAACCGCCGCTGGCGTGGGCGCTGAGTCAATTGGAGACATCCCGGTTCCAGAATGCCGACATCACGGTCATTACGGATGGCGCGTCACGGCTGGACGCGGCGTTTCTTGATGCCTTGCTGGCCAAAAAGCGTGCGTGGGGCTTACGGATTTTCTCGATCCTCATTGGGGGCACGAGCGAGGAACTCGCGGTGTGGTCGGATAAGGTCTGGGCGCTGGTCGGGGGGCCGGACGACAACGCGGCCGGAGAGGTGTTTGCCGAGTTGGTGGCGGTGTAGGCCCCCCGGTGAGCCAGGATTTCTTCCCTCAGAAAGACGTGATAGCCATGGTTCTAGCAACCACGACGGAGAGCCCGACGTCAGGTGCACCTCCTCCCGGAGAACGTTTAGCCCGCGCTGTACACGGCAGTGGTTTTCGTATGCGGCTGACTCAGTGCCCCATTATTGCCCCTCCTGTGGGCCGGACGATCCACGGAAGCCCCGGCTCTGGTTTGAACAGGTCGGACAACGTGACAAACGTCGTCACGTTGTCCTTCGACTAGCCGACCCTCTGGGTGGGCTGTATACTGTTGTTGAGTTGACCTTCGGGTCACGAATCACCATCCCTTACGGTCGTTCTGGGTCTGCGGTCTCGCACCCGTCTCCATTGAGAGCACGAGTTGCGCCGTAAGGGAGGTGGGAGCGATGAGCATCCACTTGACTGTCCCAGTCGCCTTGGCGATTGTCAGTCTCGTTGCGCGGTTTGCATTAAATAAACGTCGCCACAACCGCAAAAAGTAATCCGCACGGGAAGACCGCCCGGCGGATTATAAGATAGGTTTTGTCGCACTTCGGTTTTGATCGCAGACTCAGGACTCTGCACGTCATCTGGCCATCAACCGGGTGGCGTGCATCTTTCTTTCTATGCCCAGTGTACTCCCTTTTTATGCCTCGCGCAAATCGTGCGGTGAGACGGTGAGTCTCCATCCCGCCATACAAAACCATGGAGACCACACGCTGACCGCCTTAATCCCTAAGGGTCTCAAAAAAATCCATAAGCCCCCGCTCTGCGGGGGCTTTCTTCCGTTCAGGCCTTTTGACCCATTCCTTCACACAAGCCGCATCGCGTATTCCACCGTTGGCTAACCTGTACCACCTATGAGGAGGGATTGCATGTCCACCCGCGGATTTGTCGGCATAGGCACCCCGGACCACTGGGAAGCGCGCTATAATCACTGGGATTCGTATCCTACGGCACTGGGCACCGATGTCTGGCACACAGCGCAGCAGTTTTTGCAACAAGACGGTCATCTACAAAGCTTCGCCCAACGCCTGTTAGGTTTCACCAACTGGCGGCAAATGGCCACCGACGGCCTATGCGAATACTGCGGCCAGCGCACGGGGCAACCTCATTCCATCAATGGCCGGATTGCTTTTCTGGATCGGGACCATCTGCCCGCTTCGCGTTCCGATCTGGTCCGCCAGCTACGCGCCCAAGCCAAGAAGTTTGGACGGAACGGCACAAGCATTTTGACTGACGCTGCTGCACAGTGGGCGATCATTGAGAACCTGCACCACACAGGGTATCCTGACCCTACTGCCCTCTACCATCAGCACGATGATCCGACAAGTGCCGCCATCACCCCGGGCACCGTCGACTGGCTGTTCATGGAATGGGGGTATATTCTGGACCCTGACCGCTTAGCGCTCCATGTGTATAAAGGCTGTGTCGCCACACCAATATCTTACGAACAACTCTTCATTCGGCCCGACGGCCAGACGGATCGCTATACCCAACACCGCTACACTGGCACCCTCACCCACACGCTGGCTCTGACAGAGCCTGAACCCGATTGGGACAGCCTGACGCGTGAGGCTCATACGCACGCCGAGGCCATGGAAGCTCTCTGGGCCGGTCACCCCGACGATGAGCAACTGCGGCCCTTACAAGCCTTGCCCCCTATTCAGATCATTGATCAGCGCGCCGGATAACCCTCACGGGCCCTGTCTAGCCCCCCCGCGCTGCGGGGGGCTTCGCTTTGAGTATTCTCCACATCCTCTAAGGAAGAAGGTTATCCCATGAGCCATTTTGTGACAACCGTATTGATCCCCCAGTCCACTCCGCCAGACGCTGTCGAAAGCGCTGTGGCAGCGTTGTTAGCGCCCTTCGATGAAAACACGGAGGTCGACGCCTATCCCACCGACTGCTATTGCCTGGGCAACATGGCCCACCGAGCGGGAGTCGCAGCCGCGGAGCAAGAGGTCGGTGCTTTCGATCGGCTGCGCGACCAGTATTGGGCGCTGCCCGAAACGGAACGGCCGGAATGGTCCGCGTATGTGGCCCCCTATCAGGCCGTCGTCGACCGTGTTGAACACGCCCACCCTCTCTACCAGAAACCTGATCCCCACTGCGAAGACTGCCAGGGGACCGGCACCCGCCTGACCACGTATAATCCGGACAGCCAGTGGGACTGGTGGACAATTGGCGGGCGGTGGGAGGGATGGCTTGGCCAGACAGACTTTGCCCCAGTCACGGAACTCTTGCAGGACGCAGAGAAAATTCCCTTCGCGATTGTCACACCCGACGGCCAGTGGCACCAGCGGGGCCGTATGGGCTGGTTTGGCATGGCGTCCGACGAAAAAGCGGACGACGCGTGGGCTCAGGAAGTGCACCAGCTGCTCCATCCCTACCCCGACGCCCTTGCGGTGGCGTGCGACTTGCACATTTGACCGCCAGCCTCTCTCATCCCCGCAGAAAGGAGCTGGTGCCATGAGCCCGCCCGTCCCTATCGCCTATGCCTTTCGCTGTCAGAATTGTGGCTACCAATTTCGGATGAAAAACGCAGACGACGACCCCACATCCTCTGCCGGGGGCTGCCGTGTCTGCGGAAGCCGTGATTGGCATATCTATGCGAAGTTCTCTGATGGGCATGTGGAACGCTTGGAATAAGATCCACCCCGTTTGCGTTCGGCACCGCCGAAGAAATTCGCATGATCGACTCACGGTCGACCATCATGTTCTTCGGCTCACGATCCGCTTGATGCACGATTTCCCTGGCTTTGTGCCGTCTCCCAACGAAAGGAGTCTCTCATGACGCACACCCTGAAAATTGCTCCCCAACACTTCGACGCCGTGGTCTCCGGCCAGAAAACGCTCGAGATCCGGCGCGAAGACGATAAAACCTTTGCCGTCGGCGATGTGCTGACGCTCCAAGAATGGGACATCCGCCGCTTGTCGCCCCGCCAGCAGAGCCAGTATCTGCTTCTCCAGGACCTCGGCACTCATCCTCCCGCTTGGCTCAGCCACGACGACGATCTCGCCGCCCTCGCGCAGGCTTACACCGGCCGTGGCTGCCGCGTGCGGGTGACGCACGTGCTCCGCGACTCCCCCGCTGTCCCCCAGGGCTATGCGGCGATCAGCATCCGCCTGCTGTCCCTGCCTCCGGCCATCATTCCTACCCCGGGCGGCGTGCTCACCGTCCAAGGGGATGATGATACCGACCCTGCGCATTATCCCGGCTACGCCATTGCCATCGACGGCGAAATCGCAGCGGTCGTGGAATGGCACCCGGACTATCAGGCCGTGGTCCTGCGCACCTATACGGTGCGTGACGACGTGGAATCTCGCGCGTATCACCGCTGGGACACGGGAGAGACCTTGCCGGAATTGCAATAATCTCCTCGGGCCCCGCACCATCCGCACCGCTCTAAGCCCCGGCTCTGCCGGGGCCGGGTGTTCCAGACAGTTTCCCCTCTTCTCATTTCTGTTCTGAAGGAGTTGATCTCTATCATGGTGGATATCCTGCACGCCGCTCGTCAAAAAATCGGTTCCTGGTATATCGTCGGCACACACGACGAATCGCCCGGAGAAGGCACCACCCTTTCCATCCTCGCGGGTCCCTTTCTCACCGTCACGGAATCTGAACGCTTTGTGCCCGCCACCGCCAGCTTGTACGCCCTCCTCGCCGACGATGAGGACCCCGTATCCGGGTTTGGCATGGCCCGCATGGAGGAACCGCTGGACGGTCCTCCCCGGTTTAATGCCCTCTTAGGCCTCGGCAATTCCGGCGCTCCGCTATCGCCTGAGGTATTTGGGGAAACTCTCGCGGCCCTGAATGCCCATTCTATCACGCAAGATCCGCAGTGGTATGCGGCATTTGACCTGCCGGATCCCCTCATCCGCCGAATCCGCCAGCGGTCTGCGCAAACCCTCTCCCGCTATCCAGATGTCGAGAGCTTACTGGAGGCATTGCGGCATAACGTCAACACGGTCGAGCCCTTCGACATCGATCTCCTGCTCGCCTCCGGCATGACCCTCCCCGCGCCTATCCTCCAGGCGATCTTTCAGTATCGCCTCCTCACCTTTTTAGCCCACTAAACTATGGAGTCGCTGCCTCCGCAGCGACTCGTTTCTGTCAGCGTTCGATTCTCTTTAGGAGGTGGTTTCCCATGTCTCTGCCCCAAGAAAATTTCCTCGCCACGTTATCGCGGCAAAGTGATACGGTGGGCCAGCTTTTCTGGTTTACGATGCAGGCCGAACCCGTGTCCCAAGATCAGTGGGTCCAAGCCATCACGACGGCCGGTCTCGCCACGTATGGGCTTCCGGGCGATATTCCGCCCGCCACCGCCTATCTCCGCGGGCTCCATGCCATGAGGCTCCAGACTCGCCAACACGGCATTCGAACCTTACTCCGGGTGGTCGAACGGCCCAAGGGTCGCGTGATTCACCATTGGATCCGGGAAACGGTAAGTGGCGAACAGGTCACGTTTACCCCGCTCGCCGCCATTACCCGGGAATACCGCCATGACACCGTCTCGAGCACTGCGTTGACCCCGCTGGATCCCGAGGAACGAACGGCGCTGGCCGCATTGCCCCACTTGATTGACACCGCCTTGCACACGTACACGGCCGGGGACCGCCGCCGCCAAATCCGCCGTTGGTTCGCCACGCTGCAAAGTCTTGCGATGGATCACGCCGGGCCGGTGCAGTTTGTGCCTCAGGATGGCGCAGGGATTGTGCAGGTCCTAACTGAACACCAAGAAACACTCGGCATCCAGTGCTGGGCTCTCCCGTTAGCCCGCAACCCGCAAGTGCTCGAAACGCTCGCGCAAAACGTGGAAGCCCAGGTGCAGCACGATGCCGTGGCGCTGCTCAATCATCTGAAAAAAGCCCACCAAGCCGGGAAAACGCCGACGACGGCCCAGCAAAAAAAAATGCTCGCGGATTTCCATGCGCTCGAAGCACGGGCTCAGCACTATGCCGAGGTGCTGGACACGCAGTCGTCCGCGCTGTCCTCTCACTTGGACGTGGTGCGCCAGCAAATCCGGGCGGCGTTTATCGAATAAGGGGGGGCCACCGCGCTCCCAGCGGGATCTTTCGGCCCTATCCTGACTGTCTCAGGAGCGGTGGCCTATGCCATGATTGCCGAGGACGCCCTTGACAGCCCGTCCCGAGATGTTACGAGTGACTGACAACTTGAGGCGCAACCCGGGTATAATAGATGCAACAGCATTAAGGAGGGACCCGGTATGGCAGCGTTGAACACCCGTGATGTCTTATGGGCGACCTTAAAAGACTTGCCCGATGATCTCGTGGATGAAGTGGCCGATTTCGTGCAGTTTTTACGCCTGCGTCGACAGGTACCCGACACGGCGGCGCTCAGTGAGAGCGCGCTTGCAGTCGCATGGCTAACGGCCGATGAGGACGAGGCATGGAAAACCTTATAGCCGGTGACGTGGTGATTGTGCCCTTTCCCTTCACAAATCTCGCACGGGCCAAACGGCGTCCGGCCTTTGTATTGGCTGTCTTGACGGATGGTGATTATATTTTTTGCCAAATCACGAGTCGATCATGGCCGCATTCGGTTTTGCTTCGTGTCGGCGACTTTAAGGCTTTTTACCGCACGATTCCTATGTGCGTCCCGAAAAGCTGTTTACGGGCAATCAAAGCCTTGTGCTCTCTCGCGCAGGTCACGCGGGCACGGCGATTCATGATACGATTTATCATCGACTGGTTGAGCTTTTTCGGCCACTTCATTCAACCGAGGCGGATGCTCCGGAATAATGCTCCGTGCCATTTCTCGAACAGGCGCGTCCCGATGGTCAGGGTCGTGTCATCACTAAGCTCTCCGATACAGAGGGCTTTTGGTGTTAAGCCGCAGCACTCAGTCCCTCCCCAGTTGCTCTGATGGAGAATAGTTCGTCGGCGATGACTTGGACCACCCAACATCCAATTGTTCATCTTTCCCTCACAGGCCCCAGACGCATCCCATTTCCGCAAAGAAGGTGTCCCCATGCGTTCCCCCACCCAACGGCCGACCACGCTGCACACCATCACGCTGACGTGCACGCGGTGTCATCATCCCTTTCCCTACCGCTACCAAGAGCCCCATATCCTCAAGCATTTGCTGCCCATTGACCACGTCTGCATCCGATGTCTCACGGATTTTGTCGATGACACCGTTGCAGCGGGTCCTGAATCCGTTTCCGCGAAAGGAATAATCCCCGTATGAGCCATCGTCCTTGGGCATATATTTGTTCTCCCTATGCCGCGCAAGGTCCCGACCGTCCCGTTTCCCTGCATGTCGCCTGGGCGCAGCGCATCGCCCGGTTGGTCTACCGCGAGGGGTTTTGGCCCATTGTGCCCCATCTCTACGCCCCGCAGTTTCTCGACGATACGCAGCCCAGCGATCGCATTACAGGTCTCCTCTGGGGCCTCGACCTGTTAGCCCACTGCACCCGGCTCTATGCCTTCAGCCCCGATGGCCACGCCAGCACGGGCATGGCTGGGGAATTGCAGCGCGCGCAAGAACTCGGTCTGCCCATCTTCTGGCTGGATCTCGAGACGCTGGACCATGCAGATCCCCCCAGCAATTCTTAGGAGGTGCTCTAACGAGAAGAATCGCCCTGTGGGCTGATTGGAGCGGGCGTCCCGCCCGCTTTGTCCTTCTGCCAATTTTATTTAGGAGGTGACAGATATGGCTTCATCCTGGCCCCAGTCCCCGGCACCCGAAGCGCTCCCTGCAGAGACTGACAAGCCCTCCACGACCGATCTCTATACCGACGTCCTGACCCGGCGGGCCGCAGATCAGACGTTCGATCCCCGCGAAATTCGTCTATCGGAAGCCGGCAGCTGTGGCCGCAAGCAAACACTGCGAGCCTTGGGCTATGTGCCGACCCCGCCAAATGGTCGCCAATTGTCGATTTTTGAAACCGGGCACCGCGTCGAAGATCAGGTGGCCTTGCTCTGGCAAAAACGGTATCCCCGGCAGGTCAAACGGCAGACTACGGTCCGTTCTCCCTTTGGCGTCGGCCACGTGGATATTTGGGTTGCCCCGATTCACCACCTCGTCGAGTGCAAGACCACCACCGAAAAGCAGATCCCCCGCTTGCCGCTGGCCTCGCACATCGCTCAAGTGACGTTGTATCTGCATTACTGGGGCAATGCCCGCGGAGCGACGGCGGAAATTGCCTATGTCATCAAAGAAACCGGCGAGATCCGCACGTATCCCGTCGTCTATGACCGCCTGCGGGCCCTCGAGTTGATTGCGGGGCTGATGGAGGTGCAAGCGGCCATCACGATGATGCAGCAGCCCCTGGAGATTCCGGACGACTATCAGGCCACCCAATTCCCCTGTGCATGGTACACGCCCCAAGGGTTGGAGCGGTGTGGCTTCTGGCCGTATTGCTGGGGCCAGCAAGTGACCACGGAACAGGATAAAAATGATGTGGTTGCCGTGGCCCCTCCGCTCGCACCGGATGTGGAAGAATACGCGCAGATTCGCCAGCAGCGCCAAGCGCTGGATGCTCAGGCGCGGTGCTGAAAGTCCGCCAGAGTCAACTGGAAGCGGGGTTTGGGCAGATCTTAGATGAGCGGCAGGCCCATGCCCTGCGGGCACAGGGCATTACCCTCAAACGCACGTGGGTGGCCGGACGGGTGACCACGGATGTGGCGGCCGCCGTGGAGGCGGGCCTAGTGACGCAAGGCGCCTTGGTGCCCTTTCAAAAACAAGGACCGTCCTGGGCCAAATGGACGGTGCGTCAACCCAAGAAGGTGAAGAAGACCTCGAATGCGTAATCTATGAGCTCCCGGCGCCGCCGGGAGCCTTCCCATCTCCGCTTGTTGAACACGTGGTCTTGATGAAAGGGGAGTATTAATCGATGAAAACATTTCAAAAAGCGACCAAACGTCAGAGTTTTCTCCGCCTCGCCTTGGTGGGCCCGAGCGGTTCGGGCAAGACGTACACGAGTCTCCGCGTCGCACACGGGTTTGGCACCAAAATCGCGCTGTTAGATTCTGAACGGGGGTCCGCCTCCAAATATGCGGGAGACTTCGCGTTTGACACGCTGGCCCTCGACACGTTCAGCCCGCGCGAGTACATCGAGGGCATTGAGGCGGCGGTGGCGGGCGGGTACGAGGTGCTCGTCATTGACTCGCTGTCGCATGCGTGGATGGGCAAAGGCGGCATCTTGGAAATGCATGAAATGGCCACCGCGCAAGACCGTGCGGGCAATAGCTACACCTCGTGGCGCTTTGTCACCCCCGAACACAATAAACTGGTGGATGCCATTCTCCAAGCGCCTTTGCACATCATTGCGACCGTTCTAAGACGGAGTATGTGCAGGAGAAAAATGACCACGGCAAGACCGTCATTCGTAAGGTCGGCCTCCAGCCGGCGCAACGCCAAGATCTCGACTTCGAGTTTGATGTGGTGGGCGACATGGACCAGACCAATACGCTGGTGATTACCAAGACGCGGTGCGGTGCGCTGACGCAAGCCATTTTGCACGAGCCAAGCGAGCAGGACCTGGCGAAGGTGTTGAAAACCTGGCTCACGGATGGGGCAGCACCCCCTTTGACCAAAGGGCAACTCGATACGTTATGGACGTTAGCCAAAAGTGCGGGCTTGGATGTGGGCAAACTGACCGCGTTCATCAATACGACACTCGGCTCGACCTACGAGACACCCCGCGCCATGAACAGCGAGGAGGCGGACCAGGTGATCGCGGCATTAAAAGTGGCGGGTTCCGCCGAACAAGCGGGATAAACAGCATCGGCCCGTGCGGATCTCCTGATATAGTAGTCTTGTTTCTGGGGTCCACTATAGTTGTTAGCATCCTTTAGCTTAATGACACCCAACATTGCAAACGCATTTAGCACTCCCTCCACGGCGGGGAATTCCTTTTACATCACATCGGCGTGGCTCAACGTTCAATCGAACGGCCATACTTTTGCTTATAACGAAGGTGCAAGTGGCGAGCCTAATGCTAGCGTTGTCGCAATTCTCGATTTTGGACGGCAAGAGTCGACGAGTTCGGGGTGGCAAGTGTTGTTAACTGATGGTACGGAGGAGACACAGTCATGGGTTCAAACTGTGGCGGAAGATTTCGCCTCCGGGTGGCAGAGCGACCACTCTACGACACTGACCGAGGCCATTGGCACAAACAATTCCGATTACGCATGGAGTAACGGTTCGAGCCTATGGGCCGCTGCGGGAACCGACTGGGCCAATCTGGTCGATGCGGTAGCAAATCAGTCCTACCAGTACATCGCCGTTTACGGAGCCAATGACATCGAATCGTGGGCTGGGTCGTTTTCTAATGGCTGGGTAGCTACGGGAACCGACTCCACGGATTGGTGCCAAGCATATAACAACGTGAGTGGGTCCCAAACTACTATTGATTATGGAAGCGAAGCCTATGTCGAAGATCCTTCTGTATGGACACAACAGCAGGTTTATGATTGTGCATACGGTTATTTGGACGATATCGTACTGCCGGAAATTTACTACAGTGGCGAAGCGACCGATTGGCAGGGACTATATAACGATTACTCATCGATCTTCTTCAATGGTATCACATCCGAAAACGGCGCCGGTGGTACGTTAAGTTGGCAAAGTGGATGGGCAGACTTAAACAATGCAACCGGAGGCAACGATGTATATTCGTGGGCAACGAACATTTAGGAAGATGAAACTTAGATAGAAAGGGTGAAACCCATGCGATATCTCTACACGAGCCTAATTGCCGGCGGAATTGTACTTCTTGGAGCCAGTGCGATAGCCAGTCATAATGCCGCGCAAGCAAGTACGGTGCAAAACTTTCAAAGCCAAAAACAACAGCGCATTGCCAAGGAACTGGCGCAAGCCGCACAGAATAAATACAAGGCCAGGGATCACGGCGGGGTGACGCACTTTTCACCGCCCGTTCCGCATCAGGTCGCTGAACCCGGCATACCGATCGGGCCTATACCGATGACGCAGTCCTCCGCATGGACCGCCGGGTGGTACCCAAACACGATGAACGAGGTTCTAGTCCTTGGCGGCTATAAGCGGTCCAATCCTGAACAGGGCATGATTGACGTGCAAGTACTAGACCAAAACAATGCGCCGTGGAGTGGTGAATTTCTGGCACCGGGGCAAACCGGCGCGATTACCATCACGAATGTTCAGGGGACCATCGTCAAGTGGACGTCGTCAAGCAGGGCATCTGGATCGTTTAATTTAGCTAGCGACAAGTGGGGGCAAAGTTAATAGTGCCTCATGTCGAGCTCTTCTCCGTCAGTGGGGAGAGCTCGGTTTAGGTTTACAAAGGATTTTCACGGAATGAGCAGCCGTCTCCTGATTCCAAACCATAGAGGTAACCTCTAGACAGTCACGAACGTTACATCGATAGGGTGGTTCTTTTGAAATGCAAAGGGGTGATCTGTCTTGGTCAAAATTCCACCGGCCTTATCCGCAACTGTGGTTGTGGCCACGAGCTGTCTGCTCGTGGGATGCGGAACAGGGTCTACACTACGATCAGTCGGTCAGCCTTCGAACGCTAGTAGCCCGTCCAGCCAACCCGTGGCGTCGCTCCGTCGATCATCCACGCCATCGGCGAGTGTCCCGGCTACTCAGCCCACGCATTCGGTGAGTCCACGCACGTTTTCGGACCCGATTCATCCCGTGAGTGCTAAGGAGGTGGTCGGTAACGACATGTTTCATGACGCACAAAGCATTTGGCGGGATGGCAACTGGAACGATCCGAAAACCTCCCTTAGCGGGCCGCGGTATGTTATCTCGTTCGCCGGAACGGGTAATAGCCGTCAAACCCCGTTGATTGAAGTATATAACGAAGATCGGACACCGTATGTTAACGGCGTCGAATGGGTCGATTATGTGTGTCCACAGCCACTTGGCGGTTTAACCCCCTATTTTTGTACACGAGCGATCTATCTCGTTGATTCTCATACCATTGCTCGTTTTTTCTCATCTT
>DAIDDL010000084.1 GCA_027309085.1 Sulfobacillus sp. | reverse complement strand
AACAAGTTTTCGATTCATAACTAAATTATACAATAATGGGTAACCATAGGTATACCTTTAGCAAACTGTTAAAACCCCTTGCTGTTGTTGCTGATGCTGGTTGAATTGCTGCACACGGTAGCGCTGACCCTGCGGACCCACCATCTGCCCTTGCGACCGCTTTTGGCCCTAGCTTTCATGGCGGTCCTGCGCCACGGAGTCGTCCTCGCTTCCACAGTCTCACTGGCGTCGTGGAACGCGTGTGCCACACTGCTGGGCCTGCTTGCTCTCGGCACGCTGTTAGCCCGCCTTCCCGCGCATAATGACGATTAACCGATTCGTTCTCGATTAGGGTTTTGCCACCAAACGGCTCATGCCGTAATGGAATTTGCCCCTCCCGTGACGGGTCTTGCCAGCACACGGGAGGGCCGCCGAACGACATCTCGGGGCATTATCCCCGGCACCAGGTCAACCCCTTGAGACAAACCGCAGAAAGACTGAGAACATGCCAAATAGAACTGTCGCCCACAGCTATTCCCCACCGGCGGGTTCGAACGAAAGCCTTCACCGGTTCCCTCGCAAACAAGCGCTTGGGGTTCGCAGACCAAGTCTGTAGCCCCGGCCCTGTGGCAACTCAACGTTCCCGCACGCATAGATAGGGCGATTCCCTGCAACTCCGCGCTCTCGTCCTCCTCTTTGCTGCTTGGCCGCCGCCGTCAATGCCCGACGAGAGTATGCCACAAAGGACGGCGCCGGTCTAAGGGTTGCACAAAGGGCAACTGCCCGGAGACGCAACACGCAGGCCGTCGCTTCTGGGATAGCTCTCACGGTATTGGCAACGCGGGCAGCCATGGACCTCCATTTTGACCAAGTCGGTCTCCGCCCCACACTGTTCGCAGGGGAGACCTTTGATCACGTCAACCAGTCCCCACCCCGGGTTTCGACATTGCGGACAAAGACTGGCCAGACGGTGGCCGAGGTTTACCGCGAGCTCTTGCAGCACCCGCTGACGGCTCGGATTCATGTGCGCGCGCATGTCTGTCTCGACCTGTGCCAGGCCGTCTTCCGAAGCGGGTGCACACCGGTTCAAAGCATCCTCAAGAGCCGGGAGATCTGTAATGCCTTTGAACAGCAGTCCCGGCTGCAATCCGGAATTCGGCCTGACCACCAATCCGTGCGACGGAAACTGCACCCCCGCAAGAAAAGCCTGAAGGTCTTCAATGTTTTTCGCCTCATGGTGAGCATAGTTTGTTTGGAGGCTGAGAATCTGCTCCACCACTTCAATGTTCCGCTCCTCGTCGATGAACACGAGAAGTTCGTGATCTGCTGGGACAAACATCAGCTGAGGGTGAGGGCCGAAGCTGCCCTCGCTCGCCAGACCCAAAGTCAGCCCAGAGGCTCTCGTTCCCCAGCGCGCTTTGCGCAGGGCCACCTCACGTGGAGTGCCCTGCCGATTCACCTCGCCGCTGAACGTCCCGAGGAGGTCGGTATCCAAATCGTCAGGCACGGACAACTCAAGACCCACGGCCGCCCGCAATGGGGGGCCTATCACCTGCTCTTTCTTATGCTGGGTGGCGAGCGAAGCTTTACGTCCTTGATAGGGATGAAGAGTGTTCTGCCCCCCGCTCATTTCGTCAGCACTCCTTCTTTTCCGTCGTCTTGCAGAACAATTCCGCTGACTTATCAAAAGCGGCCAGCCATACTGGTGAACCACTATATGAACGGTCAGCTCCGATCGGCATTTTGGCGATAACTTTGACGCGATTTAATTATCACGATAATTTTATCATCTCACAAGGGTGGCGGAGGCCACCTTGGTCATCGAAAGATCAGGAAATACCTTGCCGGAAGGTTTCTAGGTCAGCAGAGTAGATCTCCAGCCTAACATTCTAGGAGATTTATGGGGCAATTGACAAACTGGTCATGCCAGCCCCGCGGCTCGCAACAGCCTGATCTCGTTCTTATGGATTTGACTGCCATATCCGGCAGCTAACCCCTTTGCCCATCTTGCCGCTTGATATTGCCAGGAGATTCTGTTGCATCTTGAGAGTTCGTCCCGTATAATAACCAAAGACTAATATTTCGTGACATATATGTCATATAATATTTAACGTGACACACGTGTCTCAGGCGTTCTCATATCAAACAAAAGGTGGTTGCGGGTATGCCGGTACTTCCCAATATGATAACATCTGCACTCATGCTGATTTTGCCCTGGCCCCTTTTCATCGTGGGCCTGGTCGTAGGGATCGGGGCGGACCGCCATGCCCGGCTCATGAGAAGCCTAACAATGGGGGCCGCTTGGTTTGCCTTGGCCTGTGCGGCCTTGGCGGCAGGAACGTACGCATTGGGACTGACTCAGTCCAAGACTTATTTTGGCATACATTTGCCTGGGGGCTTGGGCCTGCTGGCGGTCAGTGTGGATGTCAACGGTCTCACGCTGCTCATGCTGGTGCTGGTGGCTTTGGTCGGTATGATTGTCGTACGCTATTCTTACACGTATCTGGATGGAGACGCTCATGAGGGGCGCTTCCACCGGTGGCTGGCCCTCACCTTGGGCGCATTTTTAATGTTGATTTCGGCTGGCAATATGTGGGGATTTTTGATCGTCTGGACCGTCACCAGCCTGTGCTTGCACAAATTGCTGGCGTTCTACCGCGACCGCCCGGTCGCGGTGCTTGCGGCCCGGAAGAAGTATCTGCTGCACCGGATTTCGGATGCCAGTCTTTTTACGGCCTTTGTGCTCATCGCCCGCACCCTGCACACATCGCAGTTCGCCCACCTGGCGTCCGCGCTGGCCGGAACCCACGGCCAGCTGCCAGCCAGCCTGCAAATGGCAAGCGGTCTCATCGTGGTGAGTGCGGTCTTGAAAAGTGCGCAATTCCCATTCCATGGGTGGCTGATTCAAGTGATGGAAGCGCCGACACCCGTGTCAGCGCTGCTGCATGCAGGAATCATCTACACCGGGGCGTTTTTGCTTCTGCGTACGGTGCCTATCATATCGAGAGTGGGCTGGGCCGGAGATGCACTGATCCTGGCCGGACTGGTTTCCATCGCAGCAGCTGCTCTTATGATGATGACGGCGACCAATATTAAGGGGTCCCTGGCTTATTCCACCTGCGCCCAGATGGGTTTCGTGGTGATGGAATGCGGCATGGGTCTCTACAGTCTGGCGCTGTTGCATATTGTCTCGCACTCGGTCTATAAGGCGCACGCGTTTCTCTCATCGGGCAGCGTGGTCGACAATTTCCGGGGCCCTGCACTGCCGCCTGTGCCCCGCGCTCCGACAACATGGAAGGCCTTAGCAAGCCTCGCCATTGCGGCGCCAGCAGTTATCGGCACCGCGGCGATTTTTGGGATACCGTTGTTCCAGCAAGCTGCTTTAATCGTTATGGGGCTCATTCTGACGGTGGCGATTTCCCAGTTGCTGCTGCAATCCCTGAATGCCGCCAAATTCGGAGAAATGCGCTTGCTCGGAACGGTAGCCAGCCTCAGCGTGCTGATAGCCACCGCCTATTTCGGCCTGGATGCCCTCTTTACCGGACTATTTGACGCGGTATTGCCTACTGCCCCAGCATCCGCAGACGTTGCGCGTGACGGACTTCTGGGCTTGGTCACCCTGGTGTTTGTGGGCCTTTTGCTCGTGCAGCAAATGCTGCCCCGGCTGCTGCGCCATCCCTTTTGGCAGGCGCTCTACGTGCATCTGTACAACGACCTGTACATCGACATGCTCTTCACCCGGCTGGTCCGCCGATTCGGACCGCGCGACAATGCGGACGTGGTGCCGTCAGAATCTGAAGACCAATTGTGGGAGGTGACATCATGACCATGATGACGGCGTGCGAATCGAAGCTCCTCGACAAAGCGGAGACAGCCTGCCAGCGTATTGCGCCGGTGTGGCCAGCTAAAAACTTTGTCGCGGTAAACCCGTATCACGGTCTAGCCAACCAGTCATTTTGGCAGGCCCACGAGACCCTTGAACGCATCACCGGCACGGGATTGTGCATGCCCCGCACCTATTACCGCGAGCAAATGGCACAAGGCCGAATCACACGAAAAGATTTGGCGGCGGCGCTGCAAGAGTTGGGGAGCTCATGGGACGTCTCCGCCTTTGAGCAGGAACTGGCCCGTGACAATCCGTTGCCGGCAGCGCCGTTTCCTCTCCTCACTAGCGTCCTCGCAGAGCTCAATGGTCAGGACTGGCCGAATTTCGTCGTCGAGCGAATCAGCCGCTACTGCGCGGCATATTTCGACGAAGGTCAAGCGCTATGGTCCATGCCGTGGAGAGGCACCTCCCTCTATACGGGCTGGACTGCCTTTACGCGCTTTGACAAGAGCCCCCGGGTCATGGGTGTGCGCGGCATGCGCAAAGCCATGACGGGGTGGCCGGAGTCCGCACAAGACGCCATTGTCTGGGCACTGCGGGAACTTGACATACCGCTGGCGGCCGTTGACGATTATCTGCATGCCGCATTATTGAGCGTGGGGGGCTGGGCGGGATGGGCCCGTTACCTGCGCTGGCAGGCAGAACTCCAGGGAGGTCACGATGACTCGATACGGGACCTGCTCGCCATTCGTCTGGCGTGGGACGCCTTGCTCTATAAATTGTCCTACAGTGAAGCTTTAGAGACCCAGTGGCGCCAGTCCTTGGCCGCAGCCGCCATCCCTTCGGGCCACCGAAAATCCCGCATCCAGACCGGCGCCGTGCTGCAGACGGCCTTCGAGGCCGGCTACCAAAGACAGCTGGCGGCGTCCCTAACAGGCGCCGAAGCAGCAAAGGAACCCAGTGCCCGAGCCGAGGTGCAAGCGGTATTCTGTATTGATGTCCGCTCGGAGGTGTACCGGCGTGCACTGGAAACCGTGGCGCCGCCAGTGCAGACACTGGGGACTGCCGGATTTTTCGGCGTCCTGATGGAATATCTCCCTTTTGGCGCCTCCGAGGCCAAGGGACATCTTCCCATTTTCTTCAAGCCTTCCTACCGCATCAGCGAGGGTTTAGACCGTACGAATGCTCGCGAGGTGGACAAACTGACCCACCGACGCCACACACGGGTGCACGCGGCCAAGGCATGGAAAATATTTAAGACATCGGCGTCATCGTGTTTTGGGTTCGTGGAGGCGGCGGGTTTGCTGTCCGCTCCGAAGCTCATCAGCGACAGCATGGGATGGACCCGGCCGGTGCCGAGCCCTGAGCGTTTGGGCCTATCCCTTAGGGAACACAATCGTCTGGGCCCCGTACTGACGCCTGAGGAATCCGGCTCAAACACCTACGCAAACGGCGAGCTTGGCATTCCCGAGGCCGACCGCCCTGCGGTCGCAGAATTTGTGCTGCGCAATATGGGGATGGTCCGCGACTTCGCGAAATTGGTATTGTTTGTTGGGCACGGCAGCACCACAGCCAATAATCCGCAGGCCACAGGTCTTGATTGCGGCGCCTGCGCTGGTCAGTCCGGCGAGGCCAGCGCCCGCATTGCCGCCGCGCTGCTCAACGACCCGCCCACCCGCCGCGGTCTTGCAGAGAAGGGTATCGACATCCCTGACGACACCTATTTTCTCGCGGCTCTGCATGACACTGCCACGGATGAGGTCCAGTTGTTCGGCGCGGGTGCCGTGCCCCCGCCGCACAGCGGCGGCGTAGCCCAATTGCGCCAGTGGCTGGACGCTGCAGGCGATGTGACCCGCATGGAACGCTCACACTTTTTAGGGCTCGGCGATAGCTCGGGGCCCTCCATCCACACCAAGATGCAGCGGCGCAGCCGCGACTGGGCTCAGCTCCGTCCCGAATGGGCGCTGGCTGGCAATGCCGCCTTCATTGCCGCCCCGCGGAAACGCACCGCTGGCCGCGACCTGGCTGGCCGGGCATTTTTACATGAGTACGATTGGCACCATGACACGGGTTTCAACACGCTGCAGCTGATTATGACGGGACCCATGATTGTGGCCCACTGGATCAACATGCAGTACTACGGCTCAGTGGTCGACAATCGCCGACTCGGCAGCGGCAACAAGGTCCTGCACAACGTGGTAGGCGGCTCGATTGGCGTGCTGGAAGGCAACGGCGGGGACTTGCGGGCTGGCTTGGCCCTGCAGTCCCTGCACGATGGAGTCCGGTGGATGCATGAGCCCATGCGCCTCATGGTCATAATTGAGGCGCCACAGCATGCTATCGACGATGTGATTCTCCGGCACCATGCCGTGCGCGAACTGACCGGCAACGCCTGGATTCAGTTATTCCAGCTCGGAGACGATGGCCGCATGAATCGCCGCGGTGCCGACAGCAAGTGGCGCCCGTACTGAGCGGCGTCTGTCATGCGAGGCGTGCAGCATTCTCTCAAGTTTTACCGACACGCGTGCAGGAGATCGCGTATTGGAGCTATATGCTCTGCACCCCTCACCATGAGCGCGAACGCATTGCCATGAAAGAAAACACCCAGTAAACCTGGGCCCGCGCCTTGACTGCCATTTGCACTCCATCAAAAAGGCTGCGAACGTCGACAAGGCGCGAGACGTCGGCCATGCACCCGTTTCTCGGCGGTGTACAGTAAATATGAGCTGAACAGAAGAAGAGGGATTGAAAATGAAAAACGTAGAATTCCCTATCACCGAAACCATCCCAATCATCGCTTTCCCAAGAATTTTGGCGCCCTGGTTCGCGAAAGTCTATTATCATTGCTTCTACAAAAGGCACTGCGGTCTTGCCAGACCGCTCGGATCGCGTTGGCTTTAACATGTACAAAGCTAGAGAAAACTGAAGTATAGCCGGATGAGAGCTCTCTTCTCTCCATGGCTGACCTCTACGCAAGTTGGTTGCGTCTGGCGATTTAACCGCGTAGAACGTTCTTTTGCCAAAACTTTTCCGAGGGACAATCGGTGATAAACGGCCTGAGCATTAAAAGAGCTTCCATTCCCCTATCAATATCCCGATACCCAGCCCCCCCAAAATGATCCCGGGCACTCTCTGTGCCCAAGAACCTAGGTGGGGCCGAATTCTCCGGCCCAAAGCTATCCCGGCAAGGGTCAAGACTATGCCCTGCGCTCCAATCAGCAAAATGGTCCATAGGAGCGGAATTCCGGTGAATCCCATAGAAAACCCGCCGGCCAATTCATCGATGCTCACGCTCAGTGCGGTGGCCCACAAGAGCCGCCCGCGCAGCGCGCGAGATGATCCCGCAAGGTCGCATTCGTTCTCTTCGCCGCCCTCATCACCCTCATCACCATCATCAAAAAATACCATCCAAAAACCTAGCGCCAGCAGTGCAACCCCCCCGGCCACCGCAGCCCATTCACCCAAAAACTGTCCCAGGGCCCGCCCCATAAAGAGGCCGAATGTCACCATCACCACTTGCACGGAGCCAAATGTCCCAGCGATGCGCCCTATGCCCAACGTCTGGCGCATTCCTAGTGAAATCGATACCACAAAAGTGTCCATCCCCAAAGACACCGTGAATGCCGCCAGCTTGATAGCCGTAAATTCCATTCGACTCTCCTTATTTCGCGTTTTCGCGCGCAGGCTCGGCACCTCAGCTGCCATGCGTCCCGCGCCGTATTCCCAAAAACCTACCCAATGGATTCCACGATTTTACATACAACACAAAGATACACCATAATCGCGGCCTAAAGGGATTTGCCGCACTTCGCCTGATGCAGTAAACAGGTTTTAAGGAATCAGGCGCCAACCCGTTCTATTTTACGGTGCACGCGGGCCCGTAACAACCGTTTTATGGCCGCGGGTCCATGAGGTTGGCAGACGCGCCAACAAGACGTATAATAATCCTTGTACTATATTTATCAGTATACTGAATGTGTCATTAAAAATGGCTGTCCGCAGGATTGGTCGGAATTGTCTTTGCGGACATAATCGCTGCACCGTTAGGACACATTAAAAATGAGGTGAGAGCGTGATCATTGATGTTAGAGGATTGCCAAGGAGTGAGCGGGGTCCCCGGGTGAAGTCAGCATTGGAAACAGCAAAAGCGGGAGATTCCGTCGAGTTTGTTGTCAAGACCGATGACGAAGAGGTTTGGTCGTCGATTCCCCGCTGTTTAGAGGCATTCTCTCCTCTCGCGACGTTTGAAGCCATTACGTTTTCTGACAACAATCAGACGCTTCATATCAAAGCTCAGAAGAAGGCCTAGTAGAGCCTTGTTGTTGCCCATCGCGCCCTAAAGCAGATTTCTCGGCTTTAGGGCGCGATTCTTCACTGATACTCCCGTCATTCTAAATCCAGCATACTCGTCCGGTATTATTTTTTTGACATAGGCCTTTTCCGGTTTATCACGCGCTGCCCACACGACCAGCACCAGCGCCCATGTCAACTGTCAGCCGGACGTGTTAGCCCAAACGCTTGATAGAGAGCCTCCAGTGGATCGAGCGTCAAATTGAGAGTCTCGTGCAACGCGCCCTTGCGCAGCATACGGGTCAACGGCTGGGCAAACGGCAGGTCGAACAACTAGCCCACAAGGTGGCCACGGATGTGGCCGCCTTTTACCACCAATGGCCCGCGGGTTCCAATACGCCAGCACGGCCGGAGGAGCCATGGAGGTCCTTAATCCCTGTCGCAGAGTCGTCTATGGCGACAAGGGCATCCCGATCTGTGGAATCGTTGAGCGGGCATTACGCCCTATGGACAACGCTCTACCGAAGAATGCTTCAAAGATCAGAAAAACGACCCGCATGAAGGGTTCCGTATAGGTCGCGGAAGCCCGGCTGCCTGAGTAGTGGAACCGATTGCTCCTGGTGTGTGCGTGGGCGTATTCTTGGTTGACACATCGCCGAATGGCATTAGAAACGGCGGAACAAGCTCCCCAATGGCGTGCCAATAGGGTCAAGAAACGGACTCATGCCTTGTGGCGTCTCGGGCATCGGGAACTCACCCACCACGCCGTCGTGTGGAGAACCCTCCTGCGATCCCGGTTGTCCTTTATCCGCAGCATCCCGCGGTTTGTGCTCGCGCATCGTTAAGATGACACGATATTTCCTGTAGCTTCTGTCACCCATTTTCAGTCCACCATACGGTATACTGCTTTAACAGGGAGGGTCGTTATGCCCGAATCGCTCGATATCTCACTCCAACGCGTGACGCTGCGCCAACAACAAATTACCACGGCACACCCGCTGCCCCAAGCGACGCTCCGCAGCTTGGGGATGATTTCCTCATTCGCTTCGCTCACGATACGACCGCCCTCGAGTGGAATACACTCGCCTTGCACGAAACGCAAGTGGTGTTGGAACAGGGCATCACCATCGGGGGGAAAACCCTGCGCGAACATCTGGAAGTTACGAATATCCCGACAGCGTGGCATGCATTGGAACAGTGGGGGCGTTCTTCCGAGCCCCTCGCCGAGGCTCTGATCCCACATTTGCACAGACTGACGATGCAGGAGGAATTCCCGCCGTGTCCCATAAATTCTTTCTGGCCCTGAGTGGCCTCTGGCTCCTCAGCCTCAGCGGGTGTGGCGCGAGCCATCTTGCGACGACGCCTTCTACCCTCCCTGTCACTGCATCGGGCGCGGCGTCAGACCCCATAGTCCCTGCGGCGTCGCCCACGCTCCTTCTCGAACCCGGCGCGGGGGTTCAGCCGTGGGTCACTGCCATCGATCAAGCGCACACGGGCATTGACCTCAATGCCTATCTGATTGATAACCCAGCCATTCTCACCGCCCTCCAGGAAGCGGGCGCACGTGGCGTGCCCATTCACGTGTTGCTCGCTCCTAATCCCTATGACGATGCCGCTGCGGTACCGGAAGAACGGCAAGCATTGGCTCGGATTCCGGATAGCACTGTCCGCAATGCCCCGCCGCGGTTCGATGCGACCTATGCTTTCGACCATGCCAAGTATCTCGTCATCAATCCCGGTACGGCCCACGTTATGGCGCTGATCGGCACGCCCAACTTCACCGCCAGCGCATTTGATGGCGGCAATCTGGAAGCGGCCCTGTCCGTCACCGGCTCTACGGCCCAAAACGCCACCGCCGTGTTTCAGGCGGACTGGACGGACCGTCCTGCAGGGCCCGGGCCCCGCCACGCCCTGGTTCTGTCGCCCGGCGCCACCTCCACTTGGCGGCATTTGCTCCAGGCGTCCGGCCCCATTCAGATGATGGCGGAAGAAATCGGGGATGACCCCATCATTCTGGCCAAAATGGCAGCGGCCGGGTCGCGCCTGCAGCTGCTGTGTCCGGGCCCGACTTCCTCAGCGGCTCAAGCGCGTTTAGCCGCCTTGGCCGCGGCTGGAGTAAAGATTCGCACGCTCTTTGCACCCTATGTGCACGCCAAGGTCCTCATCACGCCGCAGACCGCATTCCTCGGCTCCCAAAACTTGTCGTCCGTCTCCCTCCAGGACAACCGCGAAATGGGCACGCTCGTGAACGGGACGGACCGCACCGCATTGGCTACCTGGTTCCAGCACTGGTGGGACCAATCCACCCCATGGAAGGCAACTTCTGCTGTCTCGCACTCCACATCCCCAGCGGGCACCACGGCAGCATCTGCCTCATCGCGACCCTGGTTGCCAACTGGCGTGTCCATGGCCACGGTCCACCACCTTTGGGGGGCACCCGCCCGAACCTATGCCACTACCTATCACGGACAGGCCCAAATCGCATGGGTGTATCCCACGGCCACCGTCTATTTTGTCCACCAGCATCTCGTCGCGGTCAGCGACCATTAGCGCTCTCTTGGGCAACCTCTTGCCTTTCCCTTCCTTCCTTTCTTCCTTTCCCTCGTGCCATGAAAGAGCGTCCCAGCGGCGACCGAGGTCATTCACAGATGGGAGCAGTCCGTTCTGACCGGTGAATCCGCCAGCATTTTTGTCCCGAACACCTCGGCCCCACCAACCCACCGGACCATCGTTGTGGGAAGAGATACGCCACACTTTTCGTCAGGGGAAAACTTATCGGGCCACTCTAGAATTGTCATCACAACATCCCCAAGCTTTCTCAACTCCGCCAATCTGACTTATCTGGGGATGCATGAAGCGAAACCGCGCTATATATTGGATTGCTCCTTCAAATGATACGGCATCTGGAGTGCAGTTGAGACTGCTTTTCGCGGCCGTTAGGAGTACGCTCGAACCAACATGGGATGGATAGGATGCTTTCCCCCACTTTGGGCTTCTGTGGCGTTGGGGTGAGTTGTCAGGAGGCGAATTGGTGGGGCAATACCAGTGGCGAATTGTTGCAATGTTAGCGGGTGGGCTAGTCACGGCGGTAGCGCTGATGGGCGCGGGTGAGCCCACCCATGATGGTATTGTCCCTCCTCCGGTGGGAGCGAACGGCTGGGTGGAAATATACACCCCGGGGCAGTTACAGTACATTGACCAGCATGCCACGGAGGAAATTCAGCAGGGATCGGGGACCGATTACCTGGGCGCTAACATTGAGCTAATGAAAAACGTGTTGCTTCCCGCGCCGTCTGGCGGTTTAACTGCCAACTGGACGCCTTTTGGTGAGGCCATGCCTTTCAGTGGCACGTTTAACGGCAACGGGCACGAGATAAGCAATGTGGTCGTCCGCGATAAGGCTGACACCTTTGTGGGCTTCTTTGGGGAAACTACGGGCACCATCGAAAATGTTGGCGTGGCTGGGTCCATTACCAGCACCTTGACGCCCACTGCGTCAGGTGGGGTCGGCGGGACTGTGGGTGGGCTGGTGGGCTGGGCCCAGAGCGGCATTATTTCCCATACCCAAGCATCGGTGGACATCTCGGCAGAGACGTACAGCACCAATGGCGGGCTTGTGGGACAGCTTGGCACGGTGGCGGACAGCCATGCCGCGATCGAGGACAGCCATGCAGCGGGCAGCGTAACCGCTCCCGGCTCCAGCACAAACGGGGGGCTCGTGGGAGCAGTGGTGGGGGGAACCGTTACCTCCAGCTATGCGGGCGGAACCGTATCAGGCGGAGCCATCGGTAGCAATGGTGGACTTGTCGGGTGGGAAAATGGCGGGCGCATCGACCAAACGTACTCAGATGCCAGTGTATTCGGCGCTAGTCCCACCGAGGATGGTGGTTTGGTGGGCACTGCTGATGGAGCCGTCCGCAACAGTTACGCGTTGGGGTCGGTCACTGGGCTAACCGACAGTGCCGTCGGGGGTCTTATTGGAGTGGAAACACGGGGCAGCGCGATCTCTAACTGTTATGCGGTGGGAGCGGTCGGTGGCGACGGCACGTCCGTGGCCTCAGGGGGCCTAATCGGGACCTTTCAGTCGTTTACGACTCCTGCACCTACGGTGAGCGGAAGTTACTTTGACCCGAAAACGACTGGGCAGACGACAGGCGTGGGGCAAGGCGTTGAACTGTTGCCGGATATTTTCAGCGAGTCCACCCTGGCCATGCAAACCCAAGACACATACGTAAACTGGAACTTTAGCACAGTATGGGCCATTGACAGTGCGTCAAATAATGGACTTCCATACTTGCAGGCGATCAAGCCGATGCCGCCGACGGGAGACATGCCCGAAGTTCCGTGGGCCGCCGGTCTACCGTTGGTGACCACGGCAATCGCTTTGGGATATGCTTGGAAGCGGCGCTATGGGTCCTCTCAGGGCCGCTGACACCGAGAGCGCGATCCTCGCCCCGCCCCACAGCTGCTGCTCGGCGGGGTCTTCTAATGTCCTATCCCAGGGGCACCCGGAACACCGAATGCTGGAGCGGGTTGAGCGGCGCGATAAACACATCCTGAACCTCCCCACGGCTAAAGCCGGGGGGTTCTAAAAACCTCTACCGTCACACTCTCATCGGCTCTCGCTCCCA
>DAIDDL010000083.1 GCA_027309085.1 Sulfobacillus sp. | reverse complement strand
GCAGAGCGGCGGACTGAGGAAGCATTCGCCGGTGCGTCTGACCGACCTGTTGCAAACGTAGCGGGTTGGTTACCGCTAGCCTGTGTTCACAAGCTCCGGCCTTTAGGCCGGGGTAGTTGACGTGTGGGTTCGGCCAGTTATGGTTTTCTTGCCGGCACATGGCCGTTTGGTGCCGTTGAAACCGTGTGGAGCGTCATTGCCTTTCGCAAATGGTATCAGTTACGCAAAAAAAGTGCCACCCTTGACACTTCTCACGGATAACTGCAGGGATTCTGGCGAGAAGTCGACTTACGTCTTACGTCAGTGTTACTCGAATGGGTTAGCCAAAAGCCCCCTAGCCACTCGCTCACCATTGCTGAGTTCACAGTGACTTTTACGTTAGTTCGCAAGTGTTCCAAGTTAGGAATCTCGTCACCGCCGGGGAAACTCGCCCGTGTGCTTCGTCTTGGCCGTATTTCAAACCCTAAAGTTTTAGTGATTTTTGGAGCACCTACACATTTCATGCAAGGATTCGCAGTCTCTTTTCGTGGGCCCTTTCATTTGGTTGCTAGCGTCAACTACACATTTTTCACATTCTCAATCGACAGACATTAATAGTTGACCGTGAGCGCCTTATCTCCGCCTTATCCGAAGTTATCTTCAGTTTTAAATCTTTCCAATAAGGTTGATTCTTGATCGAAAATCCCCAACCTACGAAGCAGTCCACATCCACTAATACGGGGTTCCTACGGCCTATGAATCTTCGGATTCCCCGCACTTTCTCACCCTAGCCATGGGCAAAGCCTGTTCCAGTAACGACTCCAGTTCATCAAGCCACGGACCTTCAGCGGGTCCTTCACGCTCGACGGCTAAAGACGCCGCGACATTCGCTTCCTGCACTGCCTGGATCATGGTCCGCCCAGCGGCTAGGCGAGCTACCACTGCCGCCGCATGCACGTCGCCTGCCCCTGTTGTATCCACTGCATGGGTCTTACGCGCGGGAATATGCCGGGCCCCGGCCGCATCACCGCAGAGCCAAGCGCCGCGGGCCCCGTCTCTTACAATGCTCCATGCCTCCGGGCGCAGGAGATGTTTCACCTGCGAGGCACCTTCGCACGCCGTCTCACATCCCGTAAGAATTTCACTCTCGCGGCGATTGGCACTGAAAATATCCACACGTTCAAGAATCGCATCAAGAATGGGCTCGCTGATCTGCCCCACCAAAGGTCCCGGATCCAAAATCACGAGATGGCTCCAAGGCAGGTGCGTGATCCACCCACGTAGGGCCCGGCCATAATCGCCAGAAAGCAGGTCGTAGCCTGAGATGTACACGGCATCGCCTGGCTTGAGCACAATGCTCTGCACATGTTCCTCTGTCATCTCCGCCTCCGCACCCGATGCTGTCACAAAAGTGCGCTCTCCACTTGACTCCACCAGAGCTACGTCAAAGCCTGTGTCCCCGCGTGGGTCAGCTGCCATGGTTCCCAGAGTCTCCACGCCCATGCCTGCCAGTTCACGGCGTATCCACTGACCGAACATCCCGCTGCCCACCCGGCCAGCATAGGCGGCGGGAAGACGCAGGCGGGAGGCTGCAGCAATTACATTAAAGGCCCCTCCCGGCGTAATTTTCCCCGCACGGGCCATGACGTCTCCCCCTCGCGGAGGCAAGGCATCAATATACATCATAATATCCATCACAATGCCGCTGACAACGACGAGCCGCTTGGGGGTATGCCACATCTTATGATCGGTCATGGACAGATTCCGGCTCCAAAGCCTCTACAGTGTCCGAGGATAGGCCCCCTGGGCTCATCACGAGAAATACAACTCCTGCAACGGCAAAAGCCAAGATCAATTCCAGGCTTGACTCTGCAAAAATGCCCGTCGCCAGTGGACCTGTAAAGAAGGGCGAGGTGGTAAACAGCAGTCCCGCCATCACGCCCGCAGTCCATGCTGACACAGCCGGCCAGCTGATCTTAGAGGTTCCTTGGCCGTACAGCAGAGCAAGTGAATACAATCCCCGTCTCCGCCACAATTGGTCGGTCAAAAAAATTCCCGCCCACGCTGCCAGTCCGATTCCGAGCAGAAGAATGAAGGATTCAAACGGGCCGAAGAAGTTTTTAGCTATCAGCACAACGTAAACCGTACCCGCGGCCATGATCGCAGCATCAATCATCACCGTTTTATACCGTGGGAGGGGCACAAACATATTCAGGAGATTGAGGCCCGAAGAATACAGGCTCAGGTCCGCTTCCAGGATCAGGCCCCCCGCTGCCGTTATCAGGTAGGGAACCGCCGCCCACGCAGGCAGAGCCGTCTGAATGATTTTGATCGGATTGGCGCTGGTCGCTAGCGCCGTCACGTGAGTCGCCAGCAGCATGCCGGTCACCATCAGGATCATCAGAGGAATGGCCCCGCCGCTCGTGGTGGCCCAGACAATGGCAGAGGATTTCGCGGACCGCGGCAGATACCGGCTGTAGTCCGCGGCAGCATTGGCCCAGCTGAGTCCAGTTCCAGCGATGACGATGGACAGGGCCGGCACAAATCCTGAGAGCCACGGCCCGCTTGGCCGTGCCAGCAACACGTCCCAGTGGGTCTGAGGCAGCAACAGCGCAATCACGAGCAGGGTCAAGGCGCCAAAAATGTAGCTGGCCCACGTCTGGATAATGACAACGGTCGCCTGCCCGAGCAACCCCACAGCCACCGTCAGCCCGAGCATGAGCGCCATAGCCACCAGTGCCAGGCCGATGGTGCCAATGGGCAAAAACATCCCAAACAGGATCATCAGTGCCAAAGTTCCCGTTATGACGCTAATGGTTTCCCATCCCACCAGCGAGATCCAGCTCACGGCGTTGGGCAGGATGTTCCCGTACAAACCAAAAACGGCACGCGACAAGGTCATCATGGGCGCCCCCCCGTCACGCCCGGCCACTGTGAATATTCCCACCAGCAAAAATGATGCCGACCCCAGAACCACCACTAAAATTCCCTGCAGGAAATTCATTCCGAATGATACGATGACCGCTCCGTAGACAACCGCCAAAATCCCAATGTTCGCCCCGAACCAGATCCAAAACAAATCGGCAATGCGGCCGGTGCGTTCATTGTCCGCCACTTGATTGATCCCGTTGACCTCAATTTGCCACGGGCGGTTCCCCGTTTCCCTATTGACACGGCGGTGCTGGCTCATCGTTCGAAATTCCTCCTCGTGATTGGCACAGTCAACACGTTACCGGGGCGAATGTCTCAGCGCTAGCAAGTCCCGTGCGGCCGTATCGAGGTCGAGACGGTTTACCTGGCTCACCAATGCCCGGGCATCCTCCGGAAAGGCATCGACCCCGCAATATGCGCCCGCTATAGCCCCGGCCATGGCTCCGATCGTATCGCTGTCGCCGCCCAGCGCCGCCGCATGCAGACAGACCGTCCACGGGTCCGCGGCACTCAGCGACCAGAGTGCAAAAGCGGCAGGGACCGCTTCCTGGGTATGGACGCTGGTACCCACGAGGTCCGTCAAAATATGTCGAGCGCTGTCCCATGCCTGGCCGCTTACAGCATCTATGGCCCACATGATGCGTTGGGCAATATTGGGTCCCGGCGCGTAATAGCCTAAGCGCTGGCCACAGTCGGCAGCGCTTAGGGCGAAGTCCACAATGCCCTCATAGCTGCTCCCGCTTACCCCGGCACTGACTGCTGCGGCGACAGCGCTGGCCCCAGAAATTCCTAGGGTTGTGAAATGGGTGGGTTTAACGGCGTCTGCCACGAGTTGGGCAAAATGCTCTGCGGCCCGCGGCAGGACCGCAATGCCCAAGGGCGTGATGCGCATCGCCGCGCCATTAGTCGTCCCGTAGCGTCCCGAACGCTCAGGGGGTACGCCTTGTGCGGATAATTCCAAGGCCCGGCGCGTAGACGGCCCAAGCTGCTCTGACCCATCCCTCTCGGCATCAGAAGCCCATGCTAGAAGCCGCTGCACAAACTCGCGCGGGTCCATGCGGCCATGATGGCGGATGAGCAGATCGGCGAGAATCATCGCCTGTTCCGTGTCATCGGTCACGCATCCCGCAGGCTGTCCCCGGCTAATGTCGTTCTGCTCCGGTCCCGGGTAAAACCGGTCCATCACCGGAAACAGTGCCTGTACTATCTGGGGATCCATCATCTGGGTGGGCATCCCCAGGGCATCGCCAATGGCCAGACCGTAGAGGGCTCCCCGAGCCCTCTCAAGCGCCGTTCTCACCCTAACACCCCTCTTCCACCGCCAGCCGCCGTCCACCCAGAGATCCGCACCATGCCACCACTGTGTCAAAATTGTATACTGGCTGCAGTCATGACACAAGTCTAGGGTAAAAGTCGTGTGCGCAATCAAGGCATCGCTTTGCGGGATTTTTGATCGGGGCTTGACTTCTGGAAGCCGTCGATCTGGTCACGGAGTGGGGCCGGGAGCTTTCGCAGAAACGCTTGATAGAGCGCCTCCCACGAAGCTTCTGCTCGAACATATCAATGCTCTGCTGTCCGCGTTATACTATGTGGCGTGATAAAGGAGGGCTCCCTTGTGGTCTCTCGATTGCGCTTGGCTAAAACTTCTTGGCTGGGTGGTGCTACCCTCATTGTCTTTGTCCTCAGCAGCAGCCAAACCTTCTAAAAAGGCCCCGCACAAAGCGGGAACCCCTTAGATTAGACTGCGAACATTGTCTCTTAGACTGCGTGCCAAGCGGCGCCGCTTGGCATCACCATATTGGCTTGAATCCCGCCAGTGGACGCAAAATCTCATCAACCTGCCCAGTCAGTTCTGGCGACCAAGAAATGTCTAGAGCCGACAGATTTTGGTCAATCTGCTCCGGACGTGAGGCGCCAATAATTACTGTGCTGACCTCTTGCCGGCGAAGGACCCAGGCTAGCGCCAAGGCCGGCAGGGTCCAGCCATTTCTCTCTGCCATGGTCCTGAGACGGCCCACTGCCTCCAGCACTTCCGGAACCAGGTAGCTCTTAATCCATTGATTAGCGCCTTCCTGAGTCGCCCGCGATCCTGGGGGCAGAGCATGGGGTTCAGTGTACTTTCCTGTTAGAATGCCTTGGGCGAGCGGGGAAAACACCACCTGCCCGATACCTAACTGGTGAGACACCGGCAGTACCGCCTCCTCCACATAGCGAACCAGCATATTGTAAATCGGCTGATTGGATATCAGCCGGTCCCACCCGCGCTGGCGCTGGCATCGCACCGCCTCTTCCAGCTGCGCCGCACTCCACTCGCTCACCCCAGCGTACCGGATCTTGCCCCAGCGCACCAAATCTTCCAAGGCGCGCAGCACCTCCTCTAGCGGAGTCTCGGGATCATAGCGGTGACACTGGTACAGATCGATGTAATCCGTCTGCAGGCGCCGCAAGCTGGCGTCGCACTGATCCATGATATGTTTGCGGGACAGTCCCCGCTGGGTCGGCCTGTCTCCCATCGGGAAATACACTTTGGTGGCCAGAACGTAGCTGTCCCGAGCATACACTCCCAGCGCCCGGCCCACCACCTCTTCAGCCCGTCCCCGCCCGTAGGCGTTGGCCGTATCAAAAAACGTTACCCCGTGGTCATAGGCCCGGGCAATGCATACCCGGGCCGTTTCTTCTTCTGTCTGCGTGCCATACGTCAGCCAGCTTCCGAGGCCAATGGCGCTAATCTCCAAACCGCTGTTACCCAGCCTCCGGTATTCCATCTGCTGCGTTCCCCGCTTTCCTGAGCTGTGACGCCCGCCCCCAATGAGCAGTCCCACATTCCAACTTCTACCAGCACGCTATGGACCCATCGGCCCGCGGTTCTGTGGCCCCTGCCAGCACCCCGTCTGGCCTTCGCCAGACAATTTCTCCACGGCCGAACGGTCCGGTTTCATCCGTAACCTCCACCACATGGCCCCGTTTGCGCAGAGCATCGACTAGACTCTGGGGCATCGTGCGCTCGACCACCACCTCGCTGCCCTGCTTCCAGTAAAACCGCGGCGCGTCCAGGGCGGCCTGGGGATTCATGGACTCTTCCAGCACTCGGCTCAGCACCTGCACATGTCCTTGCGGCTGCATGAATCCTCCCATCACACCAAATGGTCCGACCGGCTCGCCTTGACGGGTCAGGAACCCGGGGATAATCGTATGGTAGGGTTTCTTGCCGGGTTCCAGCATATTCGGGTGGCCCTCTTGGAGGGAAAATAACTGGCCCCGGTTCTGCAAGGCAATTCCGGTGCCTGGCACCACCAGCCCGCACCCGAATCCCGCATAATTGCTTTGGATATATGAAACCATGTTGCCCTCGTCATCAGCGGCCGCCAGGTAGACGGTGCCTCCTGGCTGGGGCGCGCCTGCCACGGGCTCCAAGGCGCTGGCTCCAATCAAGGCGCGGCGTTCCCGAAGGTATGCGGCGCTTAGAAACTCTTGAGCCGGATGGGGCATGAACCGGGGATCAGCCAGGTACCGCTGAGCATCCGCAAACGCCAGCTTAATCGCTTCAATCTGCTGGTGGATCCGCTCCTCATCGGAACCCGGGGCCATGTCTTCCAGCATTTTGAGAGCCATCAATGCCACCAGACCCTGGCCATTGGGAGGGAGTTCCCACACATCATACCCGCGGAAGCCGACGGACAGGGGCTGCACCCATTCCGGGCGGAATGCCGCCAAGTCGCTCAGTGCCAGCACCCCTCCAGTCTTTTGGGAAAATTGCACAATCTGTTCCGCCAGTCTGCCGCGGTAGTAAGACTCCGCACCGGTGTCCGCAATGTCCCGCAGAGTTTGCGCGTGGTCAGGAGAAGCCCACATCTCACCGGGAGCTGGGGCATGCCCGTGCGGCGCAAAAACCCGAAACCATTCCGCAAATTCCGGCCCTCTCAGCACTTCCCTAAACTTACTGGCTGCCCGTCCCCAGAAGTATGACACCGTCGGGGAGACCGGGAACCCTTCACGCGCCAGCCGGATGGCGGGCTCTATCACGGCCGGCAGCGGCAGCTTCCCGAAACGGCCCGACAGAGCGGCCCATGCTGAAGGAATTCCCGGAACCGTCACAGGAGCCCATCCATATGAAGGCATCACCTCGTGTCCCTGGCGCCTGACCCAGTCCCGGGTCAAGCCCTCCGGTGCTGGTCCGCTGGCATTGAGCCCGGACAATTTTCCTCCTGACCACACCATGGCAAACGCATCGCCGCCCAAGCCGTTGGATGTTGGCTCAACCACCGTCAGGCAAGCCGCAGTGGCGATTGCCGCGTCAATGGCATTGCCGCCTGCCTGCAATATTTCTAGGCCCGCTTGCGCAGCTAGGGGCTGCGCCGTCGCCACCATCCCCCGGCTGGCGTACACTACCGTTCGCCGGGATGCATAGGGATAGGCATTCGCATCCCACTTCATAACACCAATCCTTTCTCTACATGCACGCAATTGCCACACCTTGGCTGTTCTCTTGCTGCTCAGCGTCCGTCGTGCCCTTTCATTTTGGATCAAACACATCCCGCAATCCATCCCCCATGGTTGAAAAGCCCAGTACGGCCAGAAATATTGCCAGTCCGGGGAACAGGGAAATCCAAGGCGCCATATTCAGATACTGGGACCCGTCTTGCAACATGGATCCCCAGTTTGGCGAGGGTGGGGGCGGGCCTAGCCCTAAAAAGGACAGGCTCGCGACCGCTAAAATTGCCCCGCCGATATTCAAGGTGGCCACAACGATAATCGGTGTCGCTGCATTTAGGAGCACATGCTGGAGCATAATCCTCCACGGCGACGCGCCCATGCACCGGGCCGCCTCCACATACTCGCGGGAGCGGGCGCTAAGAACCTGCCCGCGCGTGATGCGCGCAAACTGGGGTACCGTGACAGCCGCTATGGCAAACACCGCATGCATCAGGGATGGGCCTAAAATCCAGGCAATAGCCAGTGCCAGCACTAAGGCAGGAAACGCCAGAGCCGCATCCACCAGCCGCATGACCACATCGTCCACCACCCCGCCGTAATACCCGGACACCAGTCCGACCGGCACGCCAATGGCCACGCCAATGGCCACAATCAGGACACCCGACGCCAACGAACTGCGCGCCCCGTAAATAATGCGTGAAAGCACATCCCGGCCCAGTTCGTCAGTGCCCAGCCAGTGCCGGGACGATGGCGCTTGGAAAGCATGGCTGAAATGGGTCGCCAGGGGCGGGTACGGCGCGATGGCCGGAGCCAGCAGCGCCATCAACACAAAACCCGCCACAATGCCCAGACCCACAACCCCTAGCTTGTTGCGCCAGAATCTGCGCAGGGCCCGTCTGGGACTATAGGCATCCTGTTCTATTCCGGGGACCTCCACCTGGGGCTGAACCACGCCCATGCCGTCATCTCCATTTCTTCCCTCAACTGTAGCGAATTCTCGGATCCAGCCAGGCATACGCCAAATCCACACACAAATTGGCAAGCAGCACCACAAACGCCATGAAGAGCACTGACCCGTCAAGCACGGGATAGTCCCGGTCAAAAATGGCATTCACCACCAACTGGCCCATGCCAGGGAGGGAAAAAATAGTTTCGGTGATGACCACGCCTCCCAGCAATGCCCCAATTTGCAGCCCCACAACCGTCACCACCGGCACCAGCGCGTTGCGCAGCCCATGGCGCATAACGACTGTCCATTCACTGATGCCCTTAGCCCGCGCAACTTGAATGTAGAGCAGGTGCATTACTTCAATGAGTTCCCCCCGCAGCACGCGAGAGGTGACGGCGGCCAGAGGCAGGGCCAGAACAATCACGGGGAGCACCAGGTGCACGAGGTTTCCTGGCACGCTTTGGCTTAACGGAATCCATCCCAAAGAGGGCAGCCAGTGCAACCCCACGGCGAAGACGTAAACCAAGAGCAGGGCCAGCCAGAAATTGGGAACGGCCGCCCCAATCAGCGCGAGCACACGCGACAGACTGTCCACCCAGGTATTGGGACGGTAGGCCGCCAAAATTCCTGCGGGGAGCGCAATGGCCAGGGAGAGCAACACCGCCAGCACCGCCAGTTCCAGAGTCACAGGAAGTCTGGTGAGAATGAGAGACATGACCGACTGCCCGTCGAGCAGCGAAACTCCCAAACGGCCCTGCGCTACCTGGCCCACATAATGGATAAACTGTCCTGCCACAGGCTGGGTCAGTCCCATCTTGACATCCAGCAAGTGCACCGCTTGCGGACTGGCCTGCTCTCCCAAAATAGTGTAAGCAGGATTGCCTGGCGTGAGGTGGATGAGACTAAACGTCACCACCAGCACGATGAACGCGACTGGTATCAGGGTCAATATTCGGCGCACGATAAAGGTCAGCATGGCGCTCGCCTACTTTATCCATGTCTTGGAGAAGCGCATCAGACCGTCAGGATAGACTTGAAAACCCTGTACTGTCGGAGACCAGGCCTGAATGACCGGAGTGTATTCGAGAAAGATGTAAGGCGCCTGGTGCAGGACGATAGTGGCGGCTTCATCATAATATTGCTTGCGGACCGCCTGCGATACAGTTTCCCGGGCCTTGAGCAGCAAACTGTCCACCTGGGAATTTGAATAGCGCGGGTCATTGAAACTGCCGCCCGTGGTGTCAAAAGCATAGCTGTTCTGGTCTGGATCGGGGCGACCGCTCCATCCCAGCAGGTCGGATTGGTAATTTCCGTTAATCGCGTCGGTGAGGAGAGTTGTGAAGTCGACCGGCTCCACTTTCATATTAATGCCGACCTTCGCCAGCTCGCTCTGAATCGCCTCCATTTCCTGCACGGTGGCTGGATCATTCTCACCCAGCAACGTAAAGGAGAAGCCATGGGGATTGCCGGCCTTTACCAGCTGCGCTTTGGCCAGCGCGTCCGAAAAGGGGACGGTGATATGCGGGTCATAGGCCCACGTCGCCGGGGAAAACTGGGTATAGGCCGGAATGGCGTGGCCGAAATACAGCAATTGGTTCAGAGCCTGGCGGTTAATCGCATAGTCAATGGCCTCGCGGTTATGCACGTTGTTCAGGGGAGCCGCTTGCGTGTTGAGCTCCATGTCCGCATACCCTAGTCCCGCGTTGTGCGCGTACCGCAGAGAAGAATTCGACGACAGACTGTTGACATCCTGGTAGGGCACGCTGTCTATCACATTCACCTGCCCAGTGACCAGGGCATTGTATTCTTGAACAGGATTGGTAATCGGCGTGTAGACAATCTTGTTGAGGTACGGTTGGCCCTTTTTCCAATATAGCGGGTTCCGTTCCAAAATCATGTGGTCATTTTTAATCCACTGCACAAATTTAAATGGGCCTGTGCCTACGGGATGAAGCCCGTAGGCACTACCCCATTTTTTCATCGCCGCTGGTGACGAAATCATTCCCGTGCGGCCAGTGAGCACAGACAGCAAGGCTGAATAGGGCGCCTTAAGGGTAATAACCACCTCGTAGGGATTCGGGGCTGCCAGGTGGGTCACCAAAGACAGGTCGCTGAGTCGGGGAGACGCATTGGCTGGATTCATCTCCCATTGCCAGTTGTAAATCACGGCCTGTGCATTGAAAGGCGTGCCGTCCTGAAATTTCACGCCGTGCCGTAAAAATAGCGTATAGGTCGTGCCCCCATTGGCTACCGTCCAGTGAGTCACCAAGTTGGGCTCCACCTGCATCGTCGGCGAAAGCTTCAGCAGGGGATCGAAGATGTTGATAAAAGCCTGGCGGTCAATCAGCGCCGAGGACATTGCCGGGTCCAACGTCACAAAGTCTGAATCAATGCCCACATTCAAGGTGCCTCCCCGCACGGGAGCCGCTGTGACTGCGGAACCGGAGTGGGTGGCCGCACCAGTGCCTTGCGCCGAAGAGGTGCCACACCCTGCAAGCGCGACCCCCATGAGTGTTACCGCTCCAATAGACAGAGCTTGTCTACTATTCACCATAATCCCTCCCTAGGAGATGTTTTGTGTGTTGCTGTTCAGTTCTCATCCTCGGGCTGCAGGCGGCGGAGCAGCGCCTGTCTAGTTCCTGCCACGTGACGCCTCGCCAGCAATTCCGCTTCATCAGGATTTCCTTTCCGGATCGCTTCGTAAATGGCTCGGTGCTCGGCCAGGGAATTGCTGACCCGGGTCTTGGGAATCCAGTCCAAAGACACCATCTGCGTCCGAAAGGCTGTGAGCTCCCCCAAGTACCGGTCCAAATAGGGGTTTTTTGCCATGTCCCGGATTGTGTCGTGAAACTGGCCATGCACGCGGTCGAACTCTTTAGGGGACAACCCGCCCCCCTCCATGGCTGCCAGCGCATGCTCCAGTCTCAGCATAGCTTCCCGGTCATAAGGGCCCTGACTTGCCAGGCGCGCTGCCAGGCCCTCTAGCACCTCACGCGTTTGGTAAGCGGCGCTGATGGACTCCAGCGAGAGGCGGGACACGATCAGGCCGCGCCGCCCATCGACACTCACCAGCCCCTCTGCCGTCAGATGCTTCAAGGCTTCACGCACGGGAGTGCGGGATACCCCCAGTTCTTCGGCCAGCAAGTGCTCGACCAAACGGTGCCCAGGGGGCAGGTCGCCATCCATAATCGCCTGTTTCAGCCGACCGAACACCTCATCCGCCAGACCTTGCGCCACCACGGGCCGCAACGAGGCGGATGATTCATCAAATACCTCACTCAAGGTGACTCTCTCCTCCCTGATGGATAGGTAATTCGCCAAGCGAGACAAATCTCCTGCTAAATAAAACAAATTTTCTTAAACGGTGTACCGTGTACCGAAAATCATGAAAAAGAGAAATGCGGTTGGGTCTGGGGCTCCCGCGTTTCTCATTTTTGTGTTAACATAGCCCAACAACTCGTATCCTAAGGCCTTGCGACCGCGTCCGTCCGGAAAATGGCTGCAACAGTCCGATAGCCACTGATTCCATACCAAAAGGGCAAGGGATTTTCGCGGGTATTTGGTGAGGCCTATCGTCCCAGGAAAGGCGATGAACAGTACGCGAATCGGTAATGAAGGAAACTGGTGGACGGTATCCGGGCCAGTGATTGACGTGTCCCGGGGAGCCCAGCGCCCATGCAAAATCTCCAGTGATAGCGCTGAGCTTGTTTTTTCTCCAGAGCATTCCGCCTTGCTGGTCATAGACATGCAGAACTATTTCTGTGCCCCCCAGCTGTCACGGAGCGAATCCTCCCTGAACCTCGTTCCGGCGATCCGGACAGCCATTGCGGACGCCCGCCGCCTGCAGATGCATATCGGCTGGGTCAACTGGGGCAACCGCATGGACTTGGCCAATTTGCCTCCCAGCTTGGTGTACTCCTTCCAACGCAACAGTGCCTGGGGCGGCATCGGCGGTGAACTGCCCGGAGGCATGGGGCCGGCCCTGATTCGGGAGAGCTGGTCCGCAAGCCTTATATCCGGCTTGGATCCGGAACCACATGACTGGCAAGTTGATAAATACCGTCTGAGCGGATTTCACGGGACGGTGCTCGATCAGATTCTACGCAATCATGCGGTGACCACGCTGTTCTTTGCCGGAGTCAATGTCGACCAATGCGTATGGGGAACTATGCTGGATGCATCCTACATGGGGTACGACACCATCCTGCTGCGCGACTGCGCAGCCACCTCTTCTCCCAATTACGCGGAGCAGGCCACCTACTATAACGCGCTGAGGATTGGCGGGTTTATCACCACCAGCACTCAGTTCCATACGGCGGAACTTTCTCCGCCATAGCAGCCCCGAGGAAACATTCGGAGTGGAGGCGATTAGGAACAGTGATTCTGGATTAGGTTGCATACCTGCTATAAATCATGTGATCTTTGGTGATCTCATGATTCTTCCTGCCCCGAAGCCGCCAGCATATAGCCAGCGGGTG
>DAIDDL010000082.1 GCA_027309085.1 Sulfobacillus sp. | reverse complement strand
GGCCGACCATTGCGGAGGGCCATCGCCGCACTTAAGGTATGGGCGGGGCGTTTCCCCGGCAAAAGAGAATTCGGCTGACCCGGCACGAGGCTAAAACTGGTGCCGCGATTTTGCAACAGGACTCCACTTTTTTGCGCGATAAAACCCGATCCGAAGTCATGATAAATGCTTTGGATTAAGGACACCGCGTTGCCCCTCTGATCCGCGATCATGATCGCGACCGTTCCGCCATCCATAGCCGGACCAGAATCCACGGCCACCGCCGCGCCATCAGGGTCAATCCTCTGGGCTAGTGCCCGTAGATGGGGCGCTGACAAGAGGTCTCGCGCACTCGTCTTCATAAACGCGGGATCCCCAATTTCGTGATTGCGGATGGCCAACGCCAATTTGGCACTGTCAATCATCACATGCAGATACTGAGCCGATCCGGGATCCCATGTGTCCAGGGGAAAATAATCGAGCATCCCCATAATCATCAACGACGTAAATCCTTGCGTCGGAGGCGGGGTGTTGACCAGCTGATATTCACCGCGGTAAGACAACGAGAGCGGGGTATCCCATGTCGCATGGGGTTTCTCCCAATCCTCATACTCCAGCAACCCTCCCGCTGCTTGTATTTCCCCGATAATCGATTCCGCCACACGCCCTCGATAGAAGCCCTCGCGCCCTTCCTTTGCGGTCACACGCAGGGTTTCGGCCAACTGCGGCATCCACTGCCGCTGCCCGACTAAGGGAATCTGGCCCGATGGCGTCAAATAGGTTTCTAACAACCCCGCCGCGGATGTTTGCCGCGCCACCGTGGGCAGGACGGACGACCACATCACCTGGCTCGCCGTCACGGGGTACCCCTCCTCCGCATAGCGAATGGCATCGGCCAACAAGTCGGGCCATTCGCGCTGGCCACCGAGGGTCTGGCAGCTGTATTGGTACGCCTCCCACCAACCGTCGACGGCGCCCGGTGGGGTATTGGCCGCCATGACACCGCGTTCCGGCAACTGGCCCTCGATTCCGTGCTCCCGATAGTTTTCGATGGACACTTGTCGGCCCGCGCTCCCAATGCCCAGGAGAGCCCGCGTCTTTTGATGCGCGCCGTCGTGAATCAGCCAGACATTGTCCCCGCCAATCCCATTCATGTGCGGGTAGACAACGGCTATGGTGGACGCCGCAGCAATCGCCGCTTCCACCGCATTGCCGCCTTGGCTCAAGATCCGCAATGCCGCCGCACTCGCCAAGGCATTAGGCGTTGCCACAGCACCATTGTGTGACCAAAATGGTCGAGGACCGGATTGCATCGTGTATGACCTCCCATGTGTTTTAGAGATGTTCCGTCGTGCCGATCACCAGTCCGGCCAACAGATCCCGGCCGGAGGTATGTCCGCGTTGGGCTAACCGCGCCACGCAATCGTCATGGGCGAAGTCCGGTGCGGCCAGCCATTGGATGGTCTCGTTGATCAGAGAAAACACCCGGCCTTGGGCCACTGCGGATAACGCGACCACCGACGGCCAAGTGGTTTGCATTTGGAGAGTTGCGACCAGAGGGATCGCCCATCTGACCTGCTCGGCCCACCGCGGACGGGAGATGGCCAGGCCCGCAATAATTCCGACCAACAGGTCATCGCCGGTCGGCGTGGACCCTTCTCCCAGTCCAATCAGTGAGGCGACCACGGTCTGCAATCCCTCTGTGTCATCCGCTTGCAATCCCTCAAACAGCGCATTGACGGCGTGTTCCAAACGGCCCCGAAGCTTTCCATCCCCCATATGACTCCAAATGTCGCCGGTGCCCCAAATTCTTTCGACCAGGTGCGTGATCGTCTCGGACTCGACATGATCCACCGACGCCATGGTGCAGTCCCGTGGCCTTGCCTGCTGGAGGGAAATGACGCGGGGGCCAATCTGAATCATCCCGCCCGTCACCCGTCCCGTGGCCTGCCATGTGGCATCAAAGTGCGACGCTGTCACCACGACGCTGGTCGGGCCCACAGGTTCTTCCTGACTCAACAGCACCACGAGCCTCGACTCTACCACCGCATACAGCGCATGGCCATAAATCGCCTGAACCCGCAACGTCCGCGATCCGCGTAAAGATTGCATCCACATCCACGCCTCTTGGTCCGCTTCGCGTGCCTCCAAGTGGATGGTCATGATTAGATCAGGGTCTCGGCCAGGGCATCCGCGGCTCGCTCAAAAGCTACCAGCGGAGGCGAGACCGTACCCGCCCCTATCTGACCGATTCCGGCGACTTTATGCGCAATGCCGGTGTTAATCAGGGGTAAGACCCCACTGCTCACGACCAAACGCACATCGATCCCCATTAACGCCGCCTGCCCGTCGAGAGCCGGAATTTGAAAAGTAGGCTGGGTTCCCGCAACGATGCCCCGCTGACTTTGAAAAATCATTTGGGCCTCTTCAAAGCTTCCCGACCCCACGAATCCGATGACAGCCGGAGCGGCTGGCAAGGCCATGCCCCCCAATCCAATCGTTTCCATGATAGCCGAATCGCCAATGTCCGGATTGCCATCGTCCGGGCCGTAACCGGCAAAATACATGCCCTGGGGCCGATTCACCGGACCCGTCCACCAGACATCGCCTAAGCCGCTAACGCGCAGGCCAAAGTCCACCCCATTGCGGGACATCGCCGTCACGATCGACCCAGCGCCTACCGCTTGACCCGCATCCCCGATCGTCTTACCCGCAGCCATCGCCAAATTCAAAAAGAACTGGTCGGTGTTTCCTAAAAATGTCACCGCACGTGTCAGCGGTTCACCGGTTGCCGTGGCTACGAGATGCGGCAAGACCGCTTGCAAGAATAATAAGGACGCCGCCGCATTGCGCTGGTGCATTTCGTCGCCCATCAACAAGGCTTTGGCCATGAGGGGTTTCAAGGGGATGCCGCCCGCGTGCCGAATCGCGGCAGACAATAAGGGGCCCAACTCGTCTGCAAACCAATTCAGCCGTTTATAGACCTCCTCGTTGTAGGCCCCGAATCGGAGCACGGGTCCGATTCCTTCGTTTAAAATGCAGTAGGCTTTGCGACCCGAGACCGCATTCTGCACAACCAAGACCGGCATGCTCCCCGACGTAATCCCGGCCATGGGGCCCACGGCTTGGTGATGGTGGCAACTATCCAACTGAATCTGCCCGTTCATCAAGAGAAACCGGGCTTCTTCTGGGGTCTTCGCCCACTTTTCGTATTGCGCCACCCCGATCAACGCCCCTTGGGCTGGCCCCGTCATTTGGTCGAATGCCAACGGTGGCCCGGCATGTAAAGCGAGTCGGTCCTTGAGCTCCGGCAATACCGTGTGGGCGGGAACGACGTCGACTAAAACGGGGTCGGCGGATCGCATCGCCTCAATCACGCGGGTGTTGGCGGATTCGAGCGCGCGCACGCGCTCTTGGTTCCCATCCATTCCGAACAGGCGCCGATACGCGTCGGCATTGCCGTGAAGACGCGGGGCCCACTCCCGGGTGACCGTCCGAATTCCTGCCTCCACGAGGCGAGCCGTAAAGAGATCCACGCCCACATTGGCCACACCCGGTTCTTGTAACAATGGATTACTCATGAGATTGTCCCCCTAACGCTTGTTGGATGGCTTGAATAGCGGCCGTGCTCGTCTGGGTCACCCACACTCCGGCGTCTTGCAGGCGCGCCACTTGGCTGTCGTAATTTTGGGGATCGAGACGTGTGCCCACGACGGTAAAAACAATCGGCGGCAACGAGCTGCGTTGCGTGGCGGCCTCTTTAATGGCCTGAAGAATATGAACCACTGGGTCGGATTCGGCTCCATCCCCCAAGACAATGTCCCCCACCACGATCCCCGTGCGCGGGTCCATTAAGACCTCTTTTAAGGCCTCCCCACGTCCTGACCCATCGATCATGGGATGAGGTCGGCCGACGGTGAAGCGGTCGTCTCCTAAATCGACCAAGACGTGTTGCGGTGCAGTCCACGGCGTTAATCCCTCATTGGCTACCGGGATGTCCAACATGACGGAGGCTTGGATAGCCAAGGTGCCGCCGACAAAGAGACCGCGCAAATATCGTTCTGGCTCCACGCGAGGCAATACCGGCGGCGTTTCCATGGCGGTATGGCTCACGGCGCTGATCAGAGCGCCAATCGTATTGACCGTTTTCAAAGGGCCTCCATGGACGGTCGCATCCCGCCCCAAAAACAACGCGGTCAGGGGCTTAGGATAGTGTTGCAACACCGGTCGCAACTGGTTCAAGACGCCGGTATCGGGCGGTTTCGCTACAATCGCCACTTCCTCGGTACTGTCGTCGTCACGAAACCACGCCAACGCGGTCTGAAACGAAATCCCTCCAATCTGTGCGGTCATGTCGTGACTCCCGATCCCAATAATCGAAGAAACCCCGACCCCGGCACGATCTAAAGCGGTCGAGACCTCTTGCGCCCCCGTGCCGGACGCCGCGATAATCCCCACGCTCCCGCGTGACAACCGATTGATAAAGCCTAACGGGGCGCCCCCAATCAGGGCCGTGCCGCAATCGGGCCCCATCACAATTAACTCCCGGTCCCGCGCATACTGTTTCAGGGCGAGCTCCTCGTCGAGGGGGACATTGTCGCTATACAGAAACACGTGAAATCCTTCCTCAAGCGCTTGCCGCGCCTCTGCTGCAGCCCACGCACCAGGCACCGAAATAGCAGCAATCTTGGGATCCTCCAAGAGATACGCCGCCTCTTTCCACGAGTGCGCGGCGAGGAGACCCGAACCGGATCCTGCCTGCCGGGACGTATTGTGTACCTCTTGACCGGCCATAAAATCCTCCAATGCCTTCATGGCTAACGCCAACGCCTCATCGGATTCATACGTCATGCTGACACAAAGATCCGTCGGGCCTGCGCTATGATCGTGAGCATCCCACAAATCCTGCTCCGCCATTAGCCCTTGGTTGGCGGGCGTTCCCATCATTAAAGCGACCTTACCGATACCCGATATCGTCTGGATTTGCGTCGCGCAACGCATCAGTGTCACCGAATCATAATAGGCGTTGGGAATGATCTTCGTGTACAAGCGATTATTTGGCATGTTGCCGTTCCTCCTTTGCTTCCCAGACAATCCGTGTTCCGGCCAGTCCTGCCACGACCCGGGCGGCCTGCTGCAAATTCCCGATCGCCGCCGGATGCCGGGTGCGCTGTACAAAATCGCAGGCGGCCGCCATTTTCGGTTTCATGGACCCCATGCCGGATGCTTGGGGATCGTGAACCATCGTATCGAAGTCCTCCCAGGTCCCCTCCGTGACTAACTGTTGCGAAGACGTTCCAAAATCACGGTACACGCCCTCCACGTCGGTCAAGAACACCAGGCTGTCGGCGTCCAATTCTGTCGCGAGGAGCGCGCTCGTTCTATCTTTGTCAATGACCCCCGTCACTCCGTGTAATTGACTCTGTTCATCATAAGCCACGGGAATGCCTCCACCGCCCCCAGCGATGACCACGACACCACGCTCTAACAAGGCTTGCACCGCGCCCGACTCGAACACCTTTAAAGGAAGCGGTGAGGGCACCGCCATGCGGTACCCTCCACGTTCCTCCGTGAGCGGTAAATGCGTCTTGTCCTTGATGGCTGCCATAACGTCCGCATCACTAACGACGGGGCCTATGGGTTTGATAAATTCGGTAAAACTCGGATGGTTGACGTCGACCAGCACATGTGTCACCACACAGACGACGGGAATACTGAGATGACGAGCCGCCAACATATTGGTCAGCGCCAAGCCTAACAACGTGCCCAGTTCGCCCTGCGATTGCGCAACCAACGAGTCCATGGAGAGTCGGGGCACATCATTGGGCGCCCAGACGTTCCGCATGAGCCCATAGCCGACTTGGGGCCCATTCCCATGGGTGATGACCAGGCGATGGCCGTCTTTCACGATATCTGCGATAGCCGCTGCTGCACTACTAAGGTCCACAGCACTGTCCTTTGCACCTCCGGCGGGAGGCTGCAAAGCATTGCCGCCGAATGCCACCACGACTGTCCTCACACTGCCATCTCCTTTATGCCAAAATAATTTATGCCTTTTCGACCGCGTCTGCTGTTTTGGCGGTTGATGCCACGGGAAAGCTTAACTTGACGTTAAGCCACGCATACAAAGGCCCAATGGCATTCATAATCATCACGGCAATCCATGCAGCAAAGGGATTATGCGCTACAGGGCCAAATCCGCCAAAGTCCGTGGCAAAAAAGCTCGCGAACCCAAAGAACATGCCCGGGACAAACTGAAACAATTTGGTTCGCCCGGTATACATGAGCAGGCTATTAAACACGAAAATAATCAACATCTGACCCACAATATCCCAATGTCCTGGAAACCACGGCGTCGTCCATTTAAAAAACAGAACAATAATTAACGCATAGGTCGATCCGACTGGCATCGTGGGGTAAATCTTCTTGAAGACCTCCCGATTTGGACCACCCGCTGCAAATGTGCCGGCCCATCCGATGAAGACAGCCCACGGTGGGAAGTTGGTGGGTGGCAGCGAGAGAATGACCGTCGTGGCAGCGAGCACCGAGGCCACAATTTCTGACGGAATTCGGTTCCTCATGACTTGCCCTCCTTAAGAGAGTGCGCGGGATTCCGTGCGCACCATCGTTTGACTGACAATTCGGCCATTTTTCACGACCGTGCGTTCGAGCGGTTGGTCGGCAATCACGTCGGATATGCGCCCACTCCCCAGAACCACCGCATCGCCAGGGCATCCAACGCGCAACCCGTAATTGGCACTGCGCCCGAGCGATTGGGCCGCATGGGTGGTGATCATGTCCATCACCAATCCAAATTGTGCTGATCCCATATGATTGACCTCGGCGAGCAGGTAGCCACTTAAAATCAGATCAGCATTACCCAACGGTGTAAATGCGTTGCGGATATTATTAGAGGAGTACACGACGTTAATCCCATGTTGCAAGAGAGTCTGCACGGGAGCGATGCCGCGTCGAATATTATGCGTGTCTCTTCGCCCATTCAAATAGAGGTCTGTCGCGGGCAGGGTGACGATCGAAATCCCCGCCTGAGCAATCTGGTCAAAGACAGGATGGTCTGGTTCGATGGAGCCGAGGGTCGTTACATGTCCGAGGCTCACCCGTCCTTGCATCCCATGGGCTTGGGTGATTTCGCAAATTACTTCGGTGGTCATATAGCGTGGGTCTTTCGTATCGTCCGTAAAATCCACGTGCATGTCCACAGCGGCACCGAAACGTTCGGCCAGCTCAAACACCATTTCAATATGCCGTACGGAGTCGTCCATAGATGCCTCGTTGTAGGGACAGCCCCCGACGACCGTACACCCTTCCCGCATGGCCTCTTCCAACAGCTCATAAGTGCCGGGAGACTTGATGATGCCCTCTTGGGGAAATGCCACCACTTCAATGTCCATAATGTCCCGAAAGGACTCTTTGAGTGTCAACATCCCCTGCGCGCCCAGCAATTTCGAAATCGGGTCCACATCGGGGTGCGCACGTAAAATCGTCGTCCCCTTGGCCGATGCCCATTGGAGCACGGTGGCGGCGCGATCAATGACATCATCCAGCGTAAACTGCGCTTTCAACTCTCCGGTATTGCGAATCGCCTCCGCCAGCGTTCCCGACACATTCGGCTTTCTACTCTCTAATAATGCCTTGTCCGGATGAATGTGACTTTCAATCAGGCCAGGTACAACGACGCAGTCTTTGGCATCAAGAACAGGGATAGACGGGTTATCAGGTAGGTCAATCTGATTTTCGATGCGGGTAATCACTCCATTTTCTATCAAAATATCTTGCGTCGGTTCCCCATCCCGAATATGCGCCCGGCGAATCAGCAAATCCTCCACTGGAAATTCCCCCTCTAAGTCGACTATTGGACTAGCGGCCGGCTATTCCATTGCCAGATCCTCGCTTCTCGCCACGAATTGAGGACCGAACCAAGCCGTGGTAGACTAAGAGGGAGGATATAGTGGTTTTTGGTCTAGCCTTAATACCAATTTAGACCTGAGTGATGAGCTTGTCAAGAAGATAATGAGGAGACCTGACAATATGAACTTTGAACCGATTCAGCCAATTAGCGTGGTCGATCTGATCGTACATCGCCTCGAAGAAATGATGTTGCAGGGAGCACTTCGGTCTGGCCAACGCCTCCCACCAGAAAGAGACCTCGCACAGCTCATGGAGGTAAGCCGGACTTCGGTCCGGCAAGCGCTTGCAATCCTTAAAGAACGAGGGCTCATTAGTGTGCGGGCGGGTTCTGGAAGCTATGCCCATTCTTCGCGCGACCTGGTCATTACCGATTTAGCTGGATCTCTTAGTACATTTAAGGAACGCGTACTAGAGCCCATGGAAGTGCGAAAACTGCTCGAACCGCAAACAGCTCGGCTGGCCGCTGAACGGGCATCGGTTGAAGATCTCCGATTGCTGTCAACGCTACTCGAAGAGCAGGACACTCGCTTTCAAGCCGGGCAGACATTTGTCGAAGAAGACATAGCCTTTCATCGTCAAATCGCTCAGTCTGCTAATAATAGCATCTTGCTGCAGGTCATCGACAACGCCCAACTCATGTTACGCGACAGCCGCGAGATTTCCATGGCCACCCCGGAAGGTGCTCGCATATCACTTAAAGGCCACAGTCAAGTCTATGATGCTATCCGCGCCCGGAAACCCGACCTAGCCTATGAAGCAATGGCTGACCATATTGAAACGGTTAGCAATCTCATTCTTGCCCGGCTCGCTTATCGCGACAAGCATCAAGCATTCACCCCCGCATCTCAGGGCCGGTGAGACGTGCCATCTTTGTCGGCCGATCGCACAACTCCTTTGTTTCGCCTTTTTGGTATCCCCCATTGCGCGGGTGTATCCGTTTCCCATCCATGGCAAATCGGTGACGTGCTCGACTTCACACTCTGCTAAAGGCAGTCTGCACACTCGCTGAATGCTTCACAATGCGCTCGATTCCGTCCAGCGCCACTACGTGAACCCTTCCTTGGATCCGCCTCCACGCTCGGTCACGGGCAACCTTATGGGGCAGGTCGTGTCAGGCGTTGGAAAACACCGTGGCCAACCGACGCCGAACGTGTCGGTTGGAACATTGCCATATGCGGAAGACAACGGGTATCACGGTGTTCAATGTCTAGTCTATTGTCGTTGCTCCGCTTATCCAGAAGGCTGTCCAGCCTGTAGCAGCCTCCCCGTTACGCCTTCTCCATGATTTTGACGATGACCGTTGCCAACATCGCAACCGTCTTTAACACTGCAGTCCAATTGATATTCATTATCGTTGTTCCTCCCATCTATTGAGATGTTGCGTAATCTAGTGCTGAATACTTATTTGACGACTTGTTCCAAGACCTTCACGACCGCAATAGTAACTTCACCGATTACTGCAACGACACTCACTACCGCTTTCCAGTTGATATTCATCAGTGAATCACCTCCTTTATTTCCTTAACTTGTCCCAATATTAATGCATCAACGACGTCATTTCGCATAGGAAATTTATCTCCAACATTTGTTCATTGAATGGACCCATGGTATCTCGTTCTTCAATATCGCTATATCACATGGGCCGCCACCAACAGACTTTTGGTGCGTGCCACGATCCATCTTAGTAATGGCAATAGTGATCGTACATTTCCTTTTTCGGTCTCTTTTTTGGCCATGATTTCCCATTCATTTAGAATAACCATCACCTGTTTGTATAGATCAACGATGGGTTTCTTCGGTACGTCCGGAATGGCGGGGAGAGCGACGGCGACGAGTAGGTGTAGTTTAATAATTTCTTGCAACATTAATGCTTGGGCCTGCCGAATAGCTAAACCCGCGGCCGTGCCACCCATAGTCCCAGCCGCTAACCCCAACATACTCAACAAGGCTGTGCCTCCGGCCATACCCGAACCTCCAGCGGCCAATGCACCTCCCCCTAGCCAGGCCAAGCCGAACGATGACGCTGCAGCTCCAGACAAGCTAGCGATCCCCAATGGCAGCACCGATGGCTGGAGCTGCCATGCCTAGTGTCAAAATTCCGGCACCAGCCCCCAATACTCCGATCGTAACAGCATTGCGAGCTTTTACGCGATTTGAACGGCCGAGAATCCAATGAAATTCATCCACAAGTTTCTTGGGTAAGTCAGCCGGCACCACGTCAGACCTTTGAAGAACAATGGCTAGGGCATCCAAGCGAACTTTATCTCGTAGTTTTAATACGCCTTTATAAGGATCAAATGTGACTCCCTCGACCAACACTTGCGCTTGCCTTGCAGGACTTAACGTTTGAAAGCTGTCGCGTGCCTTGTTATCAGTAATACGATTTGCCCAGTGTTCATTCAGGCCTAACACGCCCGCAAATGTTTGCCATTGTGTCATTTTCTCTCGGCGCGTTTCCGATCCCGCCCGCAACACGTCCTTTTGGACAATCCAGAGTAGCACGTTTTTTAGTATAGTCTCTTCATCACTGTTCAGCTTCCAATTCATCTTGATATGCTCCTCTCTGCGTAACTGTTCCGATTACTGCATACAACCATTGAGCCATCTCCTGTTTGAAATGGGTCAGCCAAGTATACGTAGGCTCCCACGTTGAGAATGACGGGTCTTTGAGTGCCGACCAAATTTGGGCCACCTCCAAAGCTGCAGTGACCGCTTCGTCATCGGTGGTCGATACGATTCCGAACTTGGATAATGTATCTTGTTGCCGTGCAATGCTGAGCATCTCCGCAAAGAGGTACTTAGCAGTCTCCGGGGGGCGTCTGCCCCGTTTCCAACGACCTAAGACATGTGCTTCGAGGCCTAACTCCGTCTTGGCCTTAATCTCTAATAAATTAATTTGCTCGATGAGATCACTGAATGACCAATGCACGAAGGGCGAGCGGTGAATGTAACTCCACCAATATTGATTCGTGAGAATTCGCCATAAGGTCACCTGCTGCATTCGGCGAGGGAGTGTCAAGAGTTTTGTGTAAACCCGATTTAGGCTTGCTTTTCTAGCGGCCCCGTAACGCGGTCATCGAAGTACACCGCGAGTTGTCCCAGAATCTCTCCCCAGTTCTGGATCCGGGCGGTCCACTTCCGGGTCGCTTCCCGAGTGGGCAGGTAGAGCATCTTGACCAAGGCTTCATCATTCGGGAATTGGGTCTTGCTCTTGGTGACTTTCCGCAGTTGTCGATTAAAGCCTTCACTGATGTTCGTGGTGTACATGATCTTGCGCAGCGCGGGGGGATAGCGGAAAAACGTGACGAGTTCCGTCCAATTCTGGCGCCAAGACCGGACCACCGTGGGGTATGTTTTGCCCCACGCCTCCTCAAAGGCGTCGAGGGCCAGCGCGGCTCCCGCCTCGGTATCGGCCCGATAAATTGGTTTCAAGTCCGCCGTAATCGCCGGATAGTCTTTCCGGGCCACGTATTTTAAGGAGTTGCGGATCTGATGCACGATGCACTTTTGGATATCCGTCTGCGGGAAGACGGTGGCGATCGCTTCACTAAATCCCGTGAGATTGTCGACTGCGGCGACGAGGATGTCCTGGATGCCCCGACTCTTCAGTTCGGTTAAGACCGTGAGCCAGAACTTGGTCGACTCGTGTTCGCCAATCCAGAGGCCCAGGACATCTTTATAGCCCTCGAGCGTGATGCCCACCACCACGTAGGCCGCCTTGGTCACCACCCGGCCCTCGTGACGGACCTTGAAATGGACCGCATCTAAAAACACCACGGTTTAGCAGCACCACAGCTGCTAATGGAATACTCTCAGGTCTTTTGACCCACTGTCCAAGACGATTAGCCCATGGCGGGTAATTGAACACGGACCGACCAATCTCCTCATCCGTCAATCCAGAAAATTCCCGTAAAAACGCAAGGTTAGGGCCCGAAATGACATTTCGCATGTCCGCGGCCCGCTGACCCATTAGGTAGAAATTAGCAGGAGATAGTTCCATGGCTCGGTGGGCAATTTCCACTAATACCGTCTCTGGGTATGTCGGAGGGACCTCGGAATCCTCGAGGAACTTCCAATGCCAATGATGACGGTATCTGGGAATTTTCCATGATTTGTACCAATGCTTGTCGAAATCATCAAGCTCTTTCAGAAATATTTTGAATACGGCGAGATCATATACCTCCGGCATTCCGTAGCCTATAACGAGTCGGCCAAACACGTCGTGAATACGCTGAGAATCCCAAAGGTTGGCTCCCCGAAGTTTTAACATGTCAAGCTCTCACAACCACCGTAATCCCTTGTAATTAGTGGAGACTTCTTGTTATGCCTTTCAACGCCATGCCTATCTAAATTAAATTTTTCCATGACTTATCTGCACCTTTCCTTTGGTACGATTAGATGGTAGCGCATCTGAAATGGCTCTTCCGCACTTTTGGTGTAAGTCTGATCCGGTGTCGAAATTTGGCGGTATAGTAAGGACAGGTTCGCCAAATATTCCCAGAGGAGGAAGACTATGTCGCTCTCAATTTTGCCTGCCGTGCCGACCCGAGACCTCACCATCACCGACGATGGGCACCAGTTTTTTCTGACGCTGTGGATCTTAGCCTCATCCGCTCCGTGTCCTCACTGTGGCCAGCTCTCGTCTCGTTTTCACAGCACGTATACGCGGCAGGTGCACGACCTGCCGTGGAGTGATGCCCCGGTCTCAGTGGAATTGGTGGTGCCGAAATTGTGGTGTGATAATCCCGATTGTCCTCAAAGCATTTTCTGGTCACCGGGTGGAGAGCCGATACAGCCTGGCCTTTTTTACGGTTCTCCTCGGCCCCCCGCCGAACACGGCGTCATCGTGAGAGCTGCTGGTGAGCACCGCAACGCGGC
>DAIDDL010000081.1 GCA_027309085.1 Sulfobacillus sp. | reverse complement strand
GGGGCCCCCCCCCCCCCCCCCCCCGCGGCAAGGCCGCGGGGGAAAGCGTGAGCAGAAACCGTATACGCCTGCGCTTGTTGCCTGGATGCCGTGTCACCGATAGCACTGCTTGTCCGGGGTGTCCCCATCGTCTGCTAGTCGCTATCGGTGACAGATTTGTGCTAGACGTGACACGGTGACAGGCAATGCGTCGTGTCACCGTGTCACCACGGATCTGCACGCCCCCCAACATCAGGGGGTTTCATGGAGCCGCGCTCTCACGGTGTGCAGCGCCCGCTGCTCTTCCACCGAGAGCAGGGTGCCCCCGTTCATCAGGAAGTCCGGATCATCGGTCAGGCCCGGATTGTCCGCCCGGGCCTGCGCCTTCACCGCTTCCGCGATCCGGTGAATCCAGTCACTAATCGTCTGGGCTTGACTGTGGCCGCCCGCCAACACTCCGAGAAAATAGAGCTCGGTCACGGTCTGGTCGGACAGCCGGATGCTCGTCACTTTCGTGGCCACGGATGCGCCTCCTTTCCTTAAAAGTACTACATGTAATGCATGTATGTCAAGTAGTACCTTCGGGATGAGATAGGCTCTGCGTGACGGACAATCCGGGCCACAGTGAACGCCCGGGAAGTCGAGCGGCCTCTCCCACCGGCCGGGATGTTCCACGCCAGAGGCCCGCAGACCGATTTTAAGGCCCCTGGACGGCGCAAAAAGGGGGGGGAGAGGCTAGAAAACTACCGCCGCCGAACAAATACCGGCGAGAAGGCCCCCTGTGCTGCCTTGCGGAGGCCGTCCGGTGTTTGAGGAGAGCGACCTTGACCGGGCGGTATCCTAGCCAGACCGACGCGCGGGCAGGGTCCGGTTTGCTGTGCTCCCCCGCGTCGGCCATCCAGGCCACACCGCCCGATGTCAAGGGCAGCGCTGGCAGTGCGCACAAGCCTGCATGAGAACACGAAGATTAAAAAGGCCGCGATTTGGGCGGCCGGTTTAAGCGAAGCCCCGTGAAGGGGGTATTGGAAAAGCGACAGAATATTCTATTATCGACAAAATCCACAGAAAACGCGCGCTTACTACAGGTGACCTTTTAAGATCTACAGGATAACTACAGGAGAGACCCGGAAACCTAAGCCCGGAGCGGAGTGGAGTGGAAGGCCGATCGGTCCCCCGATAGGCCGCACTTTTACCTTGAAATTGAGGAATTCGGTCCCCCGATAGGCCGCGGATAACTTTTTTGTCCCCATCTGTCTGGTGATATCTCGGATCAATCTCGGTCAACCAATGATACATTGGTCCGCTGTCACTTTCGCCTCGGGAGAAAGTTTTCTTTGAATTTGTACCGCCCTTGTTTCGTGGGGGCATACTCCCCGCCAAACGGGAAGTGCAAGAGTCCCACGCAGCGCTAGGGCCGATCCCTTCAGTCAAGAAAAATGCCCTTGGTTCCAGTCTGCAAAGAATTTGAATAACACACCTCCCAGAATAAAAGAGTCCTCGAAGCGGCTGGGTAAACCAGTCCCAGCCGCCCCTGCGAAGGGCTACGCCCACCATACAAACGCAGGGACTGTTGACACTAGCCTTCTGTGGCCCTCAGCATCTTCCGCACAGCTTCATGGCTTACTCCTAATGCGCGGGCAATTTGCCGTAAACTTTCTCCCCGTGCACGTCGTTGACAGGCCTCTCTGCGTCGTTCTGCCGCTTGCGCTAAGTAGGCCGCCCGGTCTTGTTGCACTGCGCCCGTCTTATAACTTCGTTGCCGTTCTGCCTCCCGATGTCGACGCCGGATCTCCTCGTCCCCAATCAATGTCCGCATCTCGCGCTGCTCTTCCGGCGTAATCTCCAGCCACTCGATGATCGTCTCATTGCGGAAATGGTAGCGCGGGTCAATCTCCCGGCCTTGCCAGGTCATCGTCTGCCCCTGAGCGGCCTGCTGCGCCCGCTTGAAAATCGCCTGCATTTGGGATCGCATCTGCCCCTCTGGCCATGCGCTGATCTCCAGAGCCAGTGCCCGGGCTTCCCGGTACAGAATCTTCGGGTCCTCCGTCAGCCAGCTCATCGCCGTAATGGCGAGAAACAGCCACAGGTCCCGGTGCCCTGGCGGCAACTCCCCCCACCAGCGCAACTCCCGCAGCCGCTGGAGGTCGCTCAGACGCGCTTCCCAGAGTGTGGCAATAGAGAAATCCCTGCGCGGTGGATAATTCTCGTGGAGGGGCTTTTCTGCCTGTCTGAGCGCACGCTGTACCCGGATGTCCGAAAGCTCCGTGCGGGTCAACGGAAGCAGTTCATCGGCCAGATTCTCGAAGTCCCAAATTTCCCCGACAGGCGTGAGCGCCGTGACGACTTGCCCCGCCCGGCCATTGACCGTCCCCACCAGCCGGAAGACCCGCGCGGCATCCATGGCGGCTCGGTCCGCGCCGAGCGGCTTCAGCGCGGTATACAAAACTTTTTGGCAGGCCGACCACCGAGGCAATGCCGGGCGCGGTACAGGGGTATGAAGCCACACCGCCGTGATTCCTCGCCCTGTCCCCACGATGAACGTAGGGTCCGGCAAATGTGCATCGAGCAACGTCTCATGCAGCCAGTACGCCATGCTATCGGCGGGCATGCCGCGCCACTCCCGCTGCTTGTAATAGTCCAAATCTACCCATAGTGCGTCGAGTTGCCAGAGCCGTGCAATTGTTCGGGGCCCCCGGAACCGATTCTGGGTCATGTACACATCCGGCTCTCCCGCGTAGGATTGCGCCAGTTGGGGTGCCTCGCGTACTGGCACGTGAAATTCTTGCCAGTGCCCCGCATAGACCGCAATCGTCACCAGCCCTGTGCCGGTCAGGGGGTGCAGTGTTTGTGCATGGTCCTCTGGCGTCAAAATCCAGTTGCTTTGCGCCTGTCCATCCGTTAAGATAGGCATGATTGGTTCACCTGATTATCTATGGGTGTCACATAACAACTCATGATGTATCACTCCAAGAGAAAAGGACGGACGCGGCCAAGCAGAGCGTCCTTTTCTTTTATTTGCGCCACGGTACAAAAAAAGCCTGAGATCCTGTCCCAGACTCGGTGTTCCCACACCCCTGACTTGTCATCGGCGCCGCCCGTTGATATCCTATGGCTGAGCGGCGAGGTGCAAGAGTCTGGCTTGAGACTCGTGCACGGAGCTTGGGCGGTGTGCCAACACCGCTCTTCTACATTTGCGGCTCCCTGCGGATCTCTTGAAATTAGTGTACGAGATCCCCTGTGGGCTTGTCTACCACCTCATGCAACATCTTCCAACCGCTGCGGTCTGGCGTTCGGGGGCTCCGTGACCGTATACGGTGTACGGTTTACCGTCCACGGTCCTCCAGAAAGGCCTCCAGCGCTTGCGTAATGGTAGCGGAATGGCTGACGCCGTTCTCCTGACACCATGCGACCAGCCGATCCCAGACCGCATTATCGCAGTGGAACGTGCGGCGGCGGTGGGCCGCGTCCCACGCCCCCCGGGGAGGGGCAGGAGATGGAGACTCGGTCGCCAGGGGTGAGGCCGTAGGCCGCAGCGCCAGAGATTGCTGCGGATCTGCGGGTGGTTGCGGATCCGGGGTGGGATGAAAGAGCTTGTCAATCCCAGCTTCCGCCAAAGTCGGACGTTTATGGACGGGCATAGTGAGCTAACACCTCCTGCGTCAGTTGACGGTATCCTTCAGCCCCGGGGTTCTGGGGGGCATACGCCACGACGGGTTTGCCGACCATCCCGGCTTCCTCGAACCGCACGGACCGGGCAATGACACTCTCGAAGACTGGGATCCCTTGGGGAGGGAACAGTCGGCGCAACTCTTGCATGACATCGGTATGATGGGCTAAGCGGCGGTCGTACAGCGTGCCCACGATCCCGAGAATTTGCAAGACGGGATTGATTTGCTGCTGCGTCATGCTGATGCTCCGCAACAGCAGCTGCAGTCCCCGGAGGCTGAGATAGTTGGTGCCCACCGGAATCAGCACCGCATCAGCCGCCGCGAGGGCGTTGATAGCGAGCACGCCCAGCGTGGGGGGGCAATCAATCAGGATAAAGTCAAAAGCCTCTTGGAGGGGGGCCAAGGCCCGTTTGAGGGCAAACTCCCGTTGGTATTGGGTATTCAAATCCAGTTCGGCCGCTGCGAGATCGAGATTCGCGGGAATCAAGGCCAACCCCGTCAACTCCACCAATTGCGGATGCAGGGCGCGGTGTTGCGGATGATCGGCCGGCAATACCATGCCCTCGTAAATGGTGTCCCCATCCAGCGCATCCGGATCAAAGCCTAAGCTGATAGTCAGGCTACCCTGCGGGTCCAAGTCCACCGCCAAGCACGAGTGCCCCATCACGACCAGCTCCCACGCCAGATTCGCGACGGTCGCGGTCTTGCCGACGCCGCCCTTCTGATTGACCACGGCAATCACATGGGCCATAAGACACCTCCTTCATACATCAGGGCATACGGTGTACCGTCCACCGTAAACGGTAGCGTTCTTATCAGAAATTCGTGATGGTCCGCGGATTCTCCTGCTGGTTCGAGGGCCACTGATCAGTATTTTTGACAGGACACCATCTCTGAGGTCTACGGTCTACGGTCTACGGTCTACGGTAGACCGTAGACCACTTATCCGGCCAATACAGCCTCCCGCTTGACAGACACGGAGATGATAAGTCATAAGATTAAGTAGAGAGGGTGACCTGCGCCATGTCTAGCTACTCTAAACACATACGCATAGAGGACGCGGCTAAACGGTTGGGAGTCATTTCTCCCAGGATCGTAGAGGCACTGGGACAAAGGCACCATATAGTGCTCAAGAAAGACGGGACACGCCAGTTTATCAGTGCTCACGCATTGAATCAGCTGCGCCAGTTGCCCGAGATTGAAGCCATGAACCAAATGGCGCAATGGGATGATTGGGGCGGGGAGATGACGGACGCGGAGCTTCGCGAGTTATCCGAGACCCGCCCAGGATGTTTACCGTGGCAAACGCCCCCGCAGCCATAGTGCGTAACGTGGGTCAACATCGAGAGGAGTTTTGGGTATGATACAGGAGACACATTTTGAAGGAGGGGACAGCGTCATGCGTCCAGACACAGAAGCGCATTTAGCCCTGTATCGGTTTGCTCACGCACTCGTGTCTCTTGACGCCCTAGACAGTGTCTACGGGATGATGGTCGACACGGACATGCACGTGTGGATCGTCTTGCATGACCTCAGCCGGCCGCAGGAAGAAGCCGTCTTTGATGCCCAAATTGACACGGATCCCGACTTTTTACTGACCATCCATTTCACGGACTCGCACGACACGGTGCCGGCTAACGCAGAGAAAGTGGACCTCCGGATGGTGGTATGAAGACGCCCTTACCCCATGCAGATCAAGTGACAGTCAATGACCAGTTGGCCCAGCATTTAGAGACTCTCCATGCAGATCCAATCTTAGGAAATTCCAGCCGTCAGTGGCATGTCACGCTGTTGTTCTATGCGGCGGTGCACTGGGTCGAGGAACAACTCCAGCAAAAAAAATACCCTCCATCCTTCGACCATCAGACGCGCAAAAAACGCCTGCGCCAAGTATGGTCATCCCACAAGACGGCGATTCGCGCCTATTTACAGTTGGAACATTTCTCAAGACAAGCCCGCTATGACGGGTGGATTCCTACGGATCAGGATCTCAAAGACGCCAAAAACTATCTCAACCACGTGAAGACGACCATCGTATAGTAGCTAGTAGCGGCACATGCGAAAGCATAGCCGCAATCTTCTTTCTGGGTGGACCGTATACGGTAAACGGTTTACGGTATGCCTTCTACCGTAGCCGGAAGGGGTGAGAATCGCAAGGGTATCAGCAATTTTATAGAGGGGCGCCCGCTGGCACTGTCCTCCCTCGATCCCTCCCGCACCATTTCGTGCAGGCGGGATTAACACGCCCTGAACCTTCGGTATGTCGACTCCGCAATTTTGCAGAGCCAGGGGAACGGCGCACCTGTGAGGGCATCGGAGACTCGCGTTCCAGAAGACACTCCAGCGGCAAAGTCGCCGGGGGAGCGGTCGCGAACTGCACCATCCATCACCATCCTAATCGATACCGTTACTATCCATCTTATGGTATCCATGACTTCGATTCAAACCGTCTGCATACGGCGCTCTTGGGGGCGTTCGTTCCATAAGGAGGCGGGCTGAAGGCCGCAGTTCCGCGCTCTTCTTTGCGCCCCGCGCGAGTTCAGACGCCCTATTCGGGGCGCTCGGCCTGGCGTGCCAAACGATACAAGGTGGCCCGGCTCACCTGCGTCATGGCGCAAATATCGTTGACGGTCAGATGATTGGTGTCCCGCGCTCCGAACAGTTCGAGTGCATGGGTCACCCCTTTATGATGCCGGGTATACGTGCGCGGCCGTCCCTGGTAGACCCCGCGGGCTTTGGCAGCGGCAATGCCTTCCCGCTGGCGCTCTCGAATGAGATCGGCCTCAAATTCCGCAATGCCGGACAACACCGTCATCAAGAGCTTGCCGATTGCGGTGGCCGTGTCGACCACATCCCCGCCCATGTTGAGCACGACCAGGGCCACTCCTTTCTCCGTGAGGGTCGCGATGGTATTCAGCGCATCCTGCGTGCTCCGGGCAAATCGATCCAATTTGGTGACCACCAGCACGTCACCGTCCTTGAGGCGATTAAGGAGGGCCGCGAATTGGTCCCGATGGCGCAGGGAACGTCCCGAGATCTTTTCCTGATAGATGGGGTCACACCCGTAGGACGTGAGCTGGTGAACCTGGGTCTCCAAACTTTGGGTGGTCGAACTGACGCGCGCATAGCCGTAAATCATGGTCTTTGAGCCCTCCTCCCGCTATGATTAATGAGACAAGCATACGATACACCACAAACGGCGACAACACACGGAGTGTTCGGTATCTCAGGCGGGTCTACCCATCTGAGACAGTCAGCGCCTCACTTTCGACACAGGGGCGGACCCAGGCAGTGTCCGGCAGGACTCTATGACCCTTCCGCGAGACTATCAAGGAAAGCTTTTTGGGACTTGTGTAGCAACCGCACCAAAAACCGGAATAAGCTAGAACCCGTTGCCCCATAACGGTTTCAATACCATGCTTTAGGGCCATGAAAATAGATTGACTTTTCCCGCGAGTTGGCGCCACCATAGGGTATTCCGATCGATTCGAGGAGGGCGCGGCATGCCGATCAGGTTTTCCCAGGAGTTTTTGCAGCGACAGGCCGTGTTGTGCCGGGGCGTCGAGCCGGAATACTTTGCCTGGATTGATGATACTCTGCGGGCTACGTCGGTCGAGACCTCAGACACATCTCGTTCCCTGGAACCGATTGTTAGTGTGGACGACTTGTGCGCCTTCGTTCGGGGCGAAGGGTATGCGGACGACTGGCGGGAGAAGTACGGAATGCGCTTCATCGGTTTTCCGACCATCAACGGAGCCTCCACCTATGCGGGTGCCGACACCATCGAGGATCGCTGGTGGGCCTGGTGGGAGGCACACGGCCACCGCGAGGAGGGGATCGGGCCGGAGCTCCGACGTCGCGCGTTGTTCGGCCGTCGCGTGCCAACGCTGCCACGCAAACCCCGGTCGGAGACCGGACTATATACCCGCTGGTCCCTGCCGCTCGAAATCCCGCCCTGGGTCGGCTTTCGGAAGATACCGGGGATGGAGTTGATTATCCAGGATGCGCGGCCCTTATGGCCCAATGCCCCCACACCGCCATCGTTGACGGCGAAGAAATTAGGGCTGGTCGGTAGTTTAGAGGAAACATGGGTCACGCAAGCGGCGGTGGAGCAATCGGAGAATGTCCGCCGGGCGCTTCTCCTCCCGTTTCCACAGACGTTTTACGAACAGCATCTCCGGGAGGTTCTGGTCGTGTGGGCCCACGTCTTTCAATTTGATAATGCCGAGGCGCCCCGCACTTTGTTGGCTCATCCCGACTTCACCTTGAGCGGTCGTATGACCGAGGACGGGCCCGACCCGCACCAGGTTCGACTGTGTTCCCTGACGATCGGCGGCGGGTTGGGTTTCCAGTGGATGGGAAACGAGACCGAAACCTACTATCAGTGGGATTGGGCGACGGGCGCGTTTTTCAATGAGGTGAGCGTGGTCGGATACGGCCTTCCGGTGCGCGAAGCGCATGCGGTGGCGCTGATGTGGGGCGACGGCGGATCCAGCGACGGTTGCGCATGAGTGGCTAATACCAGTTCTCACCGCACTCAATGCCGCTGTCAAGGCCAAAGGGTACGACTTTGAGTTGCCCAGACTGTAACCATCGAGTAGGGGCGGGTGATTAACCCGCGCCCTCTCAACCACCGTACGTACCGTTCGGTATACGGCGATTCGTCTTGCTTGCCCCACGATGACTCATCGTGGGTGGGATGGTCGGTGATTTGTGCCGGAGTTGATTGCGCCCTCGCTGGCGAACCGTCCGGGCTTCACCCGTTTCTTTCACTAGGAGTCCCCATGAGGGGGTTCTACCTTCGACACCAACTCTCGAACTGGCCACGATATCCGCGGCATTGCGTGTGGTCGATGCAGTGCACCGTACGTACTATGACTTCTGCCAGTGCAACCTTGCCGGCAAAGGTTATGAGCTTGACGACTTTGCGTAGCGCACGTGCTGGCAGATCTCCCCGGGTAAGAACGCGTACTGTCCCTCCATCTACCGGGTGCATTTACGTGACGCGCGCTTGACCGTATTGGGCTTCGTTCTGTCTGGCGAACTCGCCCCACGCGCCCCATCCTCGGCTAGCGGTTGGAACGGTTAGCCCCCGCTCAAGACTTTCACCTTCAAGTACCCGCACATGCCGGGGCACCACAAAGAGCCCCGGCGGATGTCGCCAGGGCTCTGGCTGTGGAGGCTACGGCGTCCCTGTTGTGCTGTGCTCAAAGGCTTGCGCGATGGCCTCAGCGTGCTGCACTGGGAGATTATGTCCGACCACGACGACGTTTCTATAGAAATCGCCGTCAGCCCAGACCCACCGGTAATACGTTTCGCCGTTATATCCGGGCCACGTGTAGCTTAACCCTCCCTGAATCGTCGAGGATAGTTGCTGTACCTCCATACCATCATTCACCTGTATGCTCATATTGTAGTAGGGACTGGTCAGCAAGGTCTGCGGCGCTTGCGCGTTGTTGAACTGCAGGACCTGGTCAAACACTTCCAGGACCTGCCCAGGGTGACCGTCGAAAAACGCCTTGGGCAGCGGCAAGGGTAATCCATGACCTGCGGTACCATATTGAGTTACCACAGTCGGCGGGACCCATGCTTGTCCCAAACTGCCGACCAGACCTAATTGAGACGCTGTAAACGGCGGCGGCTTCCCGGGGCCGGCCCACAACGGTACGGCACTATTAATCACCAGTTGCATTCCCGGAATGGCACTAAATCCCGTCGCATTGGTCAGTTGCGGGGGGATTGGCGCTGAGCTGGCGGCGGATTGCGTCGCTTGGGCCCCTCCGCTGGTGGCGGCGGTGCCTCCTCCTGAACCACTAGTTCCGGCTCCCATGAGAGCCAATGCTGCAACCCCTACCACTCCCGCGCCGGCAATCGTTAGTAACGCGTTTCTCCATTGCATGTGTTTAACCTCCTGAATTGCTGACAGAATTCGGCCCGTTGATGGTGTACATGTACGTGGAATCGGTTGTGCATCCGGATATGCCACTCCAATTGGACCAAACTCCGTTGGTCGCGAGATTCCGCAAATTACTCACCGTCGAGGGCCCCATTGGGATTACAGCACCACTGCCGCTGTAGATTTCTCCCCCGCCTGTAGCCATCCCGCCATAGCTCGAGTTTGGGTAGGTGGGCGTCTCTTTCCAAATATCCGACCCACCACTGCGAACGACGAACACGGCCTGGCCGCTGCCGTTGGTGTACGCCACATACTGATAGTCGCTGTTCAGCGGAACGCTCGGCCCTGCGATGGAACCCGGGCCGTTAAAGGTCGCGTAAAGCGCGGGTGACAATTGGTAAATGCCTGCATACGCCAAGTAGCCCATGCCCCATCCGATTTCCAATCCATCCGCCTGACTGTTTGTGGATGAGGCCAGGATCCATACCGCTTCGTCCGAAAAATTCTGATCCACCATGCTAAAAGACGGTGATGTGTTCGGCACAGTGATGTTTCCTTCGACTCCGGTGTATGTGGTACTGAAACTGAATGGATAGTCGACCCCGATGGTATATGCTTGACCGGGAGCCGGTCCAATGCCGAAATCACTACACGGGGTATAGGAAGCAGCCAAAGCCGGTGTCGTGCCTGCAAGCGGTACCGTACTAGCTGCGAGTAAACTAGCAAACACGAGATACTTTGCTATGGGACGGTTCAAGGTGCGAAGATTACGACCAATACCGCCCATGCACCCAGCAAGCCTAAGCCTCTGTGATTGTGATGCCCATGACTTGTGCATCGCTATCTCTCCTCTCTCGACAAAGTGATCGTTGCGTCGTTCCTGATGTTGTGACGTTGAGGCGAGTTAAGGAACTCTCTGGTATTGTTCTAGGAATCGCGGCAGGCTCCTTGTTTTATGCTTAAAAATTGTTCTACATATACTGACAATGTTTTATAATATTCGACGTTCGTCAAATCCGATTTCGGCGTGCGAATCGTAGATCATATTGGAGTCCAGCCAAAAAAACGCGGATTTACCCCGGTAGAAATACCTTTATTTGGTTAATATACACGTGCCGATACCACATATCGACGATTTTGTTGAGATAGTATATGTTTTAAAAGGTTCCGATTTCTGGCAAAACCGTCCGAACACCTGCCCTACTGAGAGACCTGAACAACCTGTGTGCACGGACGCGATTATTAGAGTTCGAGCTCGTCTTCCTGGCTCTTAGAGAGAGGCGCGGGCTGACGGTCTGGCGTCCGACGCTGGGCCTGGAGCGCTTGCCGCGTGGTATGCAGTTGCGCGATAAACTGCGGCACGGTCACGGGAGGATGCGGTACGGTCAGCAGGCGGGCGCTCAGGGTACGGGCCTCCGCGACCAGCTGGCGGCGAAAAGCCGGCTGGTCCCAGGCCGGGTGCTGGCGCTGGGCCGCCTGGAGCTGGACCACAATCGCCAGGGTGCCGACCGTGCGGGCGGCCGCCAGCGCCGCCCGCGTCTGGGCGACGGTAGGCTGGAGCGCCTGCCAAGCGGTGTCCGCAGCCTGGGCCGCCTGCTGAGCGCGCTGCACGTGCTCCTGATAGGCCGCCGCGTCTTGGCGGACCCGCGCTAAGTGCCGTTCTTGGGCAGCCAGGTGCTGGCGGGCCGCCCGCAGCCGGTCCGCATGGAACAGCCGGCCGAAGAACGTATTGACCTGCGCCACGTCTTTTTGCGCCCGCGCAATTTGGTGCTCCCAATGCTGCATTTCGCCCGCATAATCGCGGGCGTGGTCCCCCTGGGCGGCGAGGGCCGTCAGCGTCATCCCGTCCGCATCGCGCCATTGCGCGGCAAACGCCGCCGCGGGGTCGGAACTCTGCGCCAGTGACAGCACCAGAGGATCGACGGCTAATGCCTGCAAGGCCTGGGTGAGGGCCTGGCCCAAGGACTGCTGCTGCTGCTGAATCCGGTGCAAGGTGGCGATTTCGTCCGAGCGCCAGCCATGCTGGCGGCGCACCTGATCCCGCTGCGCTTCCACCGCCGGCTGAAGCTGGTCCCGTGCGGCCCGGACCGCCGCGAGCTCGACGACCACGTGATTATATGCGGCAATGGCCCGGTTCCACGCGCCGCGCTCGGTCTGTTGACCTTTCTGTTCCATTTGGCGGACCGCCGGTCCTTCATGCACGGTGGGCCGGCGATCGAGGCCCTGATCGGCCAAGGACCGGGCGTCCACCTGGGTGGCGTGACCGTGGGCCGTCAGCGCCGCGTTGCAGACGGCGGCCCATTGGGCGCGCCAGGCGACTAAGAGTGCTTTCGCGTTCCAGTCCCGGTTCTTCGGGCCAAACCCGTCGGGCGTGAGGGTCCGGGTGGTCAAGAGAATATGCGCGTGCGGATTCGGCTCTTGAGGGTTGTGGCCGTCATGCAGGGCCACATCCGCCACCATGCCGCGGACGACAAAGGCGTCCTGCACAAAAGCGTGGAGGAGATCCCGTTGTTGGAGCGCCGTGAGTTCCCGCGGCAGCGCCACTTCGACTTCTCGGGCGGTCTGCGCGTCCTTCCGCTTCTCCGCCGCATCCACCGCCGTCCACAGCGCCTGCCGGTCGGTGACCCAGGCCGGGGCGTCCGCCGGGGCCAGGATGACGGTCTCGCGCACGTCCCCGCGACGGGAGTAGTCCTGCGTGAGGCCTTGCCGTTCATCGGTGAGGGCGGCGCCGGCGCGATAAGCGGCAGCGGCCACCACCGATTTGCCGGCAGACCGGGCGACCACTTTAACCGATAGGTGAAAGATGGCCACGGGCAACGCCTCCTTAATTTTTGACGCTTTTGCGCACGACATTGCGAAGCAATGTATAAGTGCGCCCTTACTCCCTTTCGGTCGTGCGGGATTCATGATACCCTCAGGGAAGACAAGACGCAAGAGGAGGGCAATCGGATGGCTCGGCGATCCCCTGAAGAACGGCTCGCGGCACTCAATCAGCAGCTCGCCCAACTGGAAGCACGCAAGCACGCTCTGGAGAAACAGACCCAGGAACAGGAGCGCAAAGCCCGCACCCGGATGCTGATCCAGATCGGCGGCATCATGGTCACCCTGGGCCTGGATTCGCTGGACAAAGCCCAAGCATTCCAACACCAGGTGCACGCCCATCCCGACTGGTGGGCCCGCCTCACCCAGACAGCGGCAGAGCAGGAAGACCCCCACGCCTAGGAAGCGCTCCCCCCCAAACCGCACAGGGGGAAGAGAGACGCAGGATAAGGGGGATCCCCCCCCCCCCCCCCCCCCC
>DAIDDL010000080.1 GCA_027309085.1 Sulfobacillus sp. | reverse complement strand
CTTCTACAGCGGTTCACGGTTGTTCGTCTCCATCGGCACACACCTGACGCGGTCTTGCCGCGCCTTTTCCCGTAACGCTCACGACCATGGTTTTTGACCACAGCCGCTTACGGTGGTTTGGAGCCTCCGCCTGTACAGCGGCTCCGAGGGGCCCTCCCTCATCTCTCGGTGCAGCATGGCCCCGGCTTGCTAGCAAGCTGAGCGCCTTCGTGGCACACCGTCATCGGCGTATCTTTCGAAGGGCTTGTCCGCATGCCGCCGTGTCATCCACAAACCAAACGCATAATGGAGAAACAGATTGGCCAGCACCGGACTAATAACCCCCCCCTGCGGAGTGCCTTGGGTGCGGGGCTCCAAGGAGCCATCGGCCCGTTGAAACGGGGCCGTGAGCCACCGCTCGATATACAGGAGCACCCACGGATTATCCGTGTGGGTGCGCACCGCCTTCATCAACAATGCGTGGTCGATATTGTCAAACAACCCCTTAATATCAAACTCCAGCACCCAGTTATACCGCCAGCACCGCTGGCGGGTCGCGGTCAGTGCGTCATGCGCCGATCGGCCCGGGCGGTACCCATAGGAATCGGGATGAAACTTCGGCTCCACGAGGGGTTCGAAGGTCATCTTCACCACCGTCTGGGCGACGCGGTCGGCCACGGTGGGAATGCCCAGTACCCGTGTGCCGCCCGCTTTCTTCGGAATTTCGACCGCCTTGACGGGCGGGGGAAAGTAACTCCCCGAGGATAACCGGTTCCAGAGTTTGTAGAGGTTGTCTTTCAACTCGGCCTCAAATGCGGCCAGACTTTGGCCATCCACTCCTGCGGCGCCACGATTCGCTTTGACACGCAAGAACGCTTCATACACGAGCATTTTGGAGATGGTATACGGTTTGGTTTTGTCCATGATGTTCCTCCCTTACGGTTGACGTCCTGACAAAACGACGATAAGCTTGGTCCCCCTTCGCTCCGCCTCCATTACGAGGCTTCCTCACTACTATGAGGCCCTCTGCCCCTCGCTCCGCTTCGGTACTTTCGGCCTGGCGGGTCTGCCGCTTGGCCTTTTCCCTTGGCATCGGAGTCGAGGTTCCCACGTTCCGTACCGAAGCCTGTGTGGAGGTCCTGCCGTCTTCATGCCGGCCACCGCTGAGCCCGTAAACAGGTATCGGCTCAACTCGTCCCGGGTTAACGACTACCCCCCGGTTTTGATGACGTCCCTACGCTTTCGACACGTCGTCAACGGTTCACTTGCGTTCAGCTCCTCCACACGCACCTGACGGAGTCGAGCTCCGCCTTTTCCGTCACGCTCACGACCAAGGCTTTTGTCCTCAGCCGCTGACGGTAGTTTGAAACCTCCCCCTGCAGAGCGGTTTCGAGGGGCCCGCCCTCATCTCACGGTACAGCATGGCGCTGGCTTGCTAGCAAGCCTGACGCCTTCGTGGCACACAATCATCGGCAAATCGTACAAGGTACGCTTTGCCGCCGCAGGCGGGTTGCACCACCTTCTCAAACCACAAGTCCAGCACATAATGGAGATAGATGTTGCTCAGCAAAGGCGAAATGGGTCCCCCCTGAGGCGTGCCTTCCGTGGGCAGTACATGGCGGCCGTCGGGTTCCACAATGGGTGCCCGCAGCCACTTCTATATCAGTCGAAGAATCCCGGGGTCGCCGATGCGCAGGGCCAGCATTTTCATCAGCCAGTCATGTTGGAGATGGTCAAAGAACCCGCGGATGTCCGCTTCAAAGACCTCCCGAATGGGATGCCGCATGACCGTCTGCTCCACGGCCCGGTTGCCTGCACACTCGGAATCAGCATCCTGCTCAGCGCCCTGGGCAGGATGGGGGCTTGGCCGCATCCTGCAGCCAAGCCGGACACCACCACACCGAAATCTCCTCCCCTATGAGCGCGGGTGCAGAGAAACTCTGACCGCAAGGTGATGGCTTGTGTGCTGCCCTCGAACGGTGCTCAGAGCGTGCATGCGGGAATTTTCCATGATACACTCGGTTTGCGAGAGTCCGCCCAGCCCTAGATTTTTCTTAGACGGCAGCACATGAAAAGGAGAGTGGCGATGTCGGTGCATTTTCTTCCAGACAATACAGCACTCATGGTAATCGATGTACAGAAGGCATGGGACGACCCTGCCTGGGGACCCCGGAATAATCCCACAGCGGAATATCGCATCGAACAGCTGCTAGCGCACTGGAGAGAACGCCAGCGTCCAGTGATCATCGTGGAACACCACTCACTGAGTTTGCAGTCTCTCCTGTTTCCAGGCAAACCCGGAGCGGAATTGCAGCCATTGGCTATACCCCATGTTACCGATCACCATGTCATCAAGCATGTGAACAGCGCCTTCATTGGCACCGACCTTGACGGCTGGCTGAAGGAGCGCGGCATTGCCACGGTGGTGGTAACGGGGTTTACGACGGTGCATTGCTGCAGCACCACCATCCGCATGGCTGGGAATCTGGGGTATCAGGTGTATGCCGCAGAAGACGCCATGGCTACTTTCGACACGGTAACATCTCACGGTCATGTTATTCCCGCCGCAACCATGCATGCCGTCGAACTGGCCGCTCTTGACCGAGAATTTTGTACCGTGACCCAAACCCGGACTATTATAGAAGGGCGGGCAGCAAATGAAGATTTCTGAATCACGCAGGCAGGACCTGCGCCAGATGATTGCCGTGACCTGGCCGGATTTCCCCCTCCATCAAGAGACACTGGTACCCCTTCAACCGCAAGGATGGGACTATGACAGCGTGAGTATTGGGCCGTGGGTGCTGAGAGCTGGCCGCAGCCAGGCTTCCCGATGCCATTTGCAATATGAAATGGCTAAACTCGAAACAATGAATCTTCCCATTCCGACCCCAAGATACCAGTGGCGGTCCAATTGGGGAGGAATTTATCAAAGACTTCCGGGGGTCCCTGCATCCTCAGACGAAATTCAACGCCCGGACCTCCAATTCGCTCTAAGCGAGTTTGTCAGTGCGCTGCAACGGCCAGAGCATTTGCCCCGGAGGTTCGATCCTGTGCGGTGCCACAGGCATTGGCGTCTGCGATATCAACAGCTGTGGAATGAGATCAACGAGTGGATCGTTCCATTGCTCAGTATGAAACAGCACCGGTACATCGCCGGACGTGTCCGCGAACTCCTCGGGTCCGAAGAACATTTCCGGTGGAACCCCGTTCTGCTGCATGGCGATCTAACTCCCGGCCACATCTTGCTGACGCCGGAGGGAATCGGGGGAATCATAGATTTTGGCGATATGATGACCGGAGATCCGGCTTTGGACTGGGCCAGTTGGGCAGCAGGTGAAATGCCTCCCGAGTTCGAAGAACGTGCCGAATTCTATCGGTGGATTGCTCCAGCTTACGGTGTGCTGAGATCTCTCGCCCACGGCAGCGTAGAACAGGCTGAAACGGCTTTGGGTCGGTGGATCAAGCTCTGGCGCTAGCTCTGGCACAGTCGGCAGCTAAACTTGATGACCGTATCGTCTTCGTGGGGTATCGCCTCACCCAGCCTCCAAACGTGCCGGCATCCATTTTGGATATCTGCACCGACAGGATGGAAAATAACTACCCGGCAAACCTACGGGTAGTTATAGCCCTTCAGTGTGGAAGCGAATCTCGGGAATGCCCGAAGTCTAAGCGCTGAAATGCGCCTCGACAAACCACAAGTCCTTATCGAGTTGCCGCGACACCTCGGTGAACAAGTCGGCCGTGTCGGCGTCGCCCAGTGTCGCCGCCGTATCGATATCCTTACGAATAGCGTTGGCCGCTTGGCTGAGGCGTTCGGCTACGAGTTGGATCACGTCGCGGTCCTGGCGGACTGCCAGAGGCCAAACGGGCAAAGGTGTGGACTCTGCCGCCTCTTGCACCGTCATCCCGGCGGTGCCGCCCAAAGTCGCGGCACGCTCTGCCATCATGTCCTGCGCTTCTAAGAGACGGCCCGCAATGGCATCAAACAGCTCGTGATAGGCAATGAAGTGAGCACCCCTCACATTCCAGTGCGCTAATTTGACTTGAACATAAAGATCTGTAAAACTGCCAACGTGCATATTCAGAAGTGTGATAGCCCGCGTACGCACAGATTCTGACAGTCCAATCGACGTGCTATTTACCTGCAGCATTTGTCATCCCTCCCGTAAACATAATACTAGATAATACTTAGTCTTACAATATTTTTTATTAAATGTATTTCCTCATTCTTTCACGTCCTCCATTTCGGAGATTATTTTCCGTGCACACTGTCATGAGCGCGCAAATCATTGCGCAATATTCAGCCCGAAAATCCCTGCACATAGCCTTCCAATTATTGCCCTAACGCCTCACTTGTTGCGGACACCATCTTTTCCTCATCACGCGCTCCCGCCGCTTTGGCCAGAAGGGTCAGAAGCGGCGGATAAACTCAGCGAGCACCCGTCGATCATTGGGGCCAATCAAGCCGGGAAATTCGTGCGGTGAAAACCACTGAAGCTGCAAACTTTCCTGAGAATCAGGGCGCAGGGTGCCAAAGACTTCACGCGTCATAAAATACACAGCAGCTAAATACACTGGATCCCCGTTCGGATAGACATAGTAGGTGGGCTTCCCGGAATCTGTCATGAAAAATTCCAAATAACCGACTTCTAGACCGGTCTCCTCGCGAACCTCGCGACGGGCCGCCTCTTCAAAACTCTCTCCTACTTCCATCGCCCCGCCCGGAAGGCCCCACAACTCATTGTCTGCACGCTGCTGCAACAGAACCTGTCCTTTTTCGTTCAAGATGATGACACCAGCCCCAGCCATAATCAGGGGACGTGTCCCAACCATGTCCCGTAGTTCTCTGATGTAGTTTGCCACGACCTGCCTCCCGCGCTGTGTTATTCATTGCCCTCTGAAAGGGTCTTGCCCCATTTCCAATAATCCTTGCCAACCAGCGAGTACTGCTACGGTGCCTCGAATTTTTTGAGAAGACCTCTGCGCCCATTGTACTGCCTTTGACTGTCGTGTTGGAATAACTGCATGCGAAGGAGTGGATAGCTGGCGCTTTGAACATAACGCCCGCGCATTCCCCTTCTTAGGCGATAGCCAAGAGGGGGTCAAGCGGGCCAGCCCGCAGGGCTAGACAGCCCTATTTTTGTTCTACTATAAGGGCATAGGGCCGGAACGGTCCGAATCGACGCCTGGGGAGATCCAGCATAAGACGCACGCAGCCTAACGGCTCGGCGCAGCGGTCGTAGAACCAGGAACTTCCGGGAGTGATCCCAGAAACCCCTGCCTCAACCCGTATGGGTTAGGCGGCGGGAGAGTTCATCGCACAAAATCAGCACGGACATGGCGAGCGCGGCACCTAATCGCCCACCAGGGAACACGGACAACTCACAAAGCGAAGTTTTAGCATTCGCACCGCTCTAGGTCTTTCGAACTTGCTGTTGCACTACCTCCCCGCATTGGTATAGCATACCTCCTAAGGCAATCCACAATGGACTGCCTCATTAACCGTCCTCCACGCGATTGACGTCTGAAGACACAGATGTTCTCCGTTGCGGCAAGGATTTTTTGGGAGGCATGAAGGGACTATGGATAAACCCGCTATCGCGATTCCTTCACCTGTGCTCTATGTGGGAGCATTCGTTCTGGGAGGCCTTGGACAATTTATCTGGCGGGTTCCTATGCCGGCAGAGCGCGCAGCCTTATGGCTCGGTCTGATTTTATTTGCCCTGGGTGTGGCGGTCAGCCTGCAAGGGCTGATAGTTTTGGCGCGAAACCACACTCCCGTAGACCCATCCCGCCCGGATTTGACATGGAGTGTCATCTTTCTCGTCCCTGTCGTCCTTATTGTTCACTACAAGATCATCAAGCCTGAAGAAGCCTACTTGCAAAAGAAATTTCCCGACACTTACCCCGCATACCAGCGCCGGGTCAGGCGTTGGCTTTAGCGGAGCCGAGCCTTTGATCCGTTCGCTAGCCCAATCTACTCTTTATGGCATATCCGCATAATGGCCCTGCCAGACGTTTTACGGGCCAACCGACCTCCCCGTGAGAACCTCCTGCCCCGTTTACCAGAGGTTTTGCCTGGCTTGAAAATCACATCTGCCTCTTACCGGAACTGCAAAAATGACTATTTATGGCGAAGATGGCTAGAAGGACTTTGTCCCATCGGTGTCGAATATAGGTTTCTAGTCTGTTTTGCGTCACCAACAGGGACGCATAAAGATCACAAGGAGGCATACTTTGATTAAGCGAAAAGCATTGACGGCCGGATCGGTCGGGTTGCTGTTGTCAGCCGTAGCACTCGCTGGGTGCGGCACTACATCGACGACGAATGCCACGTCCACCCCTCATACAGGCGGCACGGCAGTGGTGGCCTTGGCTACCCAAACGTCGCCGAACTGGTTTTTCCCCATCTTGTCGGCGGCAGCATTCAGCGATGTCAACACCCAGGTAGACAGCATGATCTACCGCCCGCTCATCATGTTCAACAAACAGGACGAGATCGATTATGGCCGTTCACTGGTCAGCAACATCACGTATAACAGCACAGGAACCCGCTACGTACTGACCATGAATCCCAAATACAAATGGTCCAACGGCCATGCGATTACGGCCCAGGACGTCGTGTTCACGTGGAATATTATGAAAGCCGCCAGCGGATCCACAGCTCCATGGACCTATGGTGGCGCAGGAATTGGTGGATTGCCTGTCCGCTGGCAAAATGTCGCAACGGATGGCACCAATAAAGTCGTGGTCACTTTAACCACCCCGTCCAACCCCCAGTGGTTCATTCACAACGGTTTGGGACAGATTTGGCCTGTTCCCGAGTCCGTGTGGAATAAGGACCCCAACAACATGACCGCGGAATTGAAATTTATCGAGTCCGTGGCCAATTCCCCGTCGAATGCGGTCTATGATGTCGTCGACGGCGCGTATCACTTCAAGTCGTTTGCTCCAAATAGCCACTGGACGTTTGTCCCCAACCCCTCTTTCACAGGACACAAATCGAGCCTGCAAAAAGTGATCTTTGAATATGAGTCCTCCGATAACGCAGAGTTTACGGCTCTGAAGAGCGGGACAGTCACCATGGGCTATCTGCCGTTTTCTTCATGGGGTGCGCGGTCGCAGCTGACGAGCGATGTCCTGACTATCCCGTATCAACTGGGATTCAATTATTTGATTCTGAACTTCAGTCCCAAAGCCCCGGGCGGCTTAGGGCCGATTTTCTCCAAGCTGTATGTGCGCCAGGCTTTGCAGATGGGCGTGGATCAGGCTGGCATTGCGCAGAGCATCTTCAACGGCAACGCAACCCAAGAGGGCGGCCCTGTGGCTCCCTTGCCGAAAACTCCCTATGTGGACCCATCTTTGTCCAAGCCTCTGTACAGCTTCAACCCAGCCAAGGGCAAAAAACTTCTCGAACAGCACGGCTGGCATGAGGTTGGCGGGGTTATGACCCGCCACGGCATCAAGCTGGAGTTCACTTTCCTTGCCGTTTCGGGCGACCAGGCCCAAAGCAACCTGCAGCAGCTGCTGAAAAGCGACTGGGCGCAAGAAGGCATCGTGGTTAACATTCAGCAGCAACAGTTCAACAATATTATCGCGGATGCCAACCAGGAAGGCACAGACCCCGAGAAGTGGAGCATGGCTGACTGGGGAGGCGGTTGGACTTACCAGCCGGACTACTATCCCACGGGCGGCGGGCTCTTCGCCACCAATGCCGCGTCCAACTTCCAGGGATACAGCAGCAAGACCATGGACAAGCTGATTCTGAAGTCCTATGCTCCCGGAACCACGGCCCAGACTCAGCAGGCTCTGTATAACTACGAGAAGTTTGCCGCAGTCAATCTGCCAGTCATCTGGCTGCCCTATCCCGCATCATCTTACGCGGGGGCCTCAATGCCGGAACACGCCAAAACACTGCACGGTACAGTCAGCACATTTAACCCGATTACCGACATGATCTTCCCGAACTACTGGACCGTCTCGCAATAACCTGTACTAAAAGAGCCGCGCACAGAACGGTGTGCGCGGCTCTTTCTAGTTGATCTGACTTTTCCCGCTGGAAAATCCTCATCAGACTTACATTGAGAACGTTGGGGCCTGCCCGACAAGCGAACCCGTCGGCCGTCTCCCCCGTAGCGCCATGCAGCGCATAAGAACCGAAATTTCTCCTGAAAAGAATTCTTGACACTCTCCACGGATAAATCCGGGGGAATCTTGCGAGGAACCGACTTACGTCAGCTTTACTCGCAAAGGGTTCGCCAACAGCCCCCTAGCCACTCGCCCGGCATCGAATGTGATTACTTTTGTATATCCATAGGAAGCTCTAAGCTATGACGCCACGTTCTTATGGAGCGTACGTTTTCGCAAGAGGTCGAACCCGCCCCGCCCATACATGATCCGTTTTAATCGCTTAATTTTGTTGTTAAATCCTTCGACCATCCCATGGCTCCACGGACCCCGGATCCCGGCGCGTACGGCCGCCTCATCCTCACGGATCCCCTCGGTAAAGCTGCGTGGGTTCCTTTTGGACTTGAAATTCGATGTGCACGATGAAACGCGCCGTAAAACCCCTGGCTTCAGTTATGGGGATATCAGGCGCTCGCCGTTAGGCGAATCTTTGATATTTACACGCTAGGGGCCTGGCGAGGTCACCGGGTGGAGAGCTGATAAAGCCTGGCCTTTTTTACGGTTCCCCTCGGCCCCCCGCCGTCTTCGACGGCGTCATCGGTACGGCTACAAGAGAGCACTGCACCGCGGCGGGCATCTTACGACAACGTTCGTCATGTTTTTACAACAGCACGAAAGTCTTTACCGGGCCAAATCGGAATATACGGTCTGCTGGTAACGTAGTGCTGCGCTCCTGTCATCGACATCTCGTTCATTCGTTGATGGTGGGGTCATACTGGACCCGTAGGCGCTCGATATCGTGTTTTGGAGGCAAGCCAAACATCCGGGAGTATTCCCGGCTAAACTGCGACGGACTTTCATAGCCAACCCGAAATGCGACCTCAGCGGCGTCCGCCGCTTCCGATATCAATAAGCGCCGGGCTTCCTGCAGGCGTAAACGCTTTTGGAACTGGATCGGACTCATGGCGGTCATCTCTTTAAAGTGCCGATGCAGAGACGACATACTCAGGTTCGCGACTTCGGCGAGCTCTTCGATCCGAATAATCCTCTCAAAATGATGTATCAGATAGTCGATGACGTCGTTGATTCGGGAAGCGGTGCTGCCGGCGGTGGCGATTTGTGCAAGCGCCGCGCCGTGAGACCCCTGCAGGATTCGATAGAGAATTTCTTGCGTGATGAGCGGGGCCAGCACGGGAATATCCGCAGGATGGTCGAGTAACCGCGTCAGCCGGATGACAGCATCGAACAACGGGGGTTCCATGCGGCTCACGAACATGGCGCGTTTCACCGGTTCTTTCGGGACGGTGGGTGGAGAATCCCTTAACACGGATAAGATTTGATCCGGGGTAAACTCCAGCTTAAAACCCAAATAGGATCGGTCGGGTAAGACGGTGGTTACTTGGGCGGTGACAGGCAAGTTTACCGACGCGACCAAATAGTCGGCGGGCGTATACGTAAAGCAATCCGGTCCCAACCAGACATTCTTGGCCCCTTGCAGCACCAGGCACAAAGATGGCTTGTACATGCCGTAGCTGAATTTGTTCAACGTGGTGTGACGCATGAAAAATACGGACGGAAGGGCCGTGGGGTGTACTCCGTCTCCCATACTATGACGTGCCAGTAGGGCGGCGACTTCCGCCCACGGGTTCTCTATTCCGCCGGACACTGATCTTCCTCCCATTTCATCTTGCAGAATAGCCCGATTATAGCCCAGTGGGCCGTTCGACGAAACCGTGATGAGAGGATTAGGCAAGAATTTGGTAGGAATACGATACCCGTCTCGCCCCAAAAGATTTGATAATGAAAAAGCGGAGGCCGGATAGGCGACCCCGCGACGAAGCAAATTAACGGACAGGTCAGCCGCGCACTACAAAACGGAATCATAGGAGGCCATTACATGCAAACGGTCCAGCTGAACAATGGGGTGGAGATGCCGCTCCTCGGCTTTGGGGTGTACCAGATCGGTGACGCGGCCGAATGTGAACGCAGTGTCGTGGACGCCGTAGCGACAGGGTACCGGCTCATTGATACGGCGGCGTCGTATCAAAATGAAGCGGCGGTCGGCCGCGCCATTCAACGGAGCGGTGTGCGCCGCGACGAGCTGTTTATTACGACCAAACTCTGGATTCAGGATGCGGGCTATGAGCGGACGAAGCGGGCTTTTGCCAAGTCCTTGGAACGCTTACAACTCGATTATTTAGATTTGTATCTGATTCATCAGCCGTTTGGGGATGTGTATGGATCGTGGCGGGCAATGGAGGAGTTGTATCGGGACGGCCGGGTCCGAGCCATCGGAGTGAGTAACTTCGCCATGGATCGTCTGGTCGACCTCATCATCCACAATGAGGTGGTGCCTGCGGTCAATCAGATCGAGACGCATCCGTTCCATCAGCAAATCGAAAGCGCCCGGATCATGAGCGAGTACCACGTGCAGATGGAGTCGTGGGGACCGTTTGCGGAAGGTCGCCTTAACATCTTCCAAAATGCAGTGCTCATGGCCATCGCCGGGGCGCACAACAAATCGGTTGCGCAGGTCATCTTGCGCTGGTTGACCCAACGGGGCATCGTGGCCATTCCCAAGTCGGTGCACCATGAGCGGATCCAGGAAAATTACCAGATCTTTCATTTTGTACTGACCCCGGAGGAGATGGCGCAGATTGCAACGCTGGATACCCACGAAAGCTTGTTCTTTTCGCACCGGGATCCAGAGATCGTGAAGGGACTCAGTGGTCGTGTCCTGGATATCTAATCGTGCCACATCGACGATGACGTATGGGCCACTGCGTATCCGAAACCTTGCCCCCTCCCGTGATGGGGACTGTGATTACCGACCGTCCAGGAGGTTGCCGCGTCATGACCCATAACGGGAAGATCTATATGCTCACGGGGATGAGCTTCTTGGTCGGCACGTCCCAATTCGCCCTCATCGGTATTTTGGCGAAGGTGGCCGCGTCGGTCGGCGTCTCGATCTCGGAAGCGGGACAACTGATCACTATCTTCGCGCTGTCTAACGCGATCGGGGCCCCCCTCGTGATTCTGGCCACCGCCAAGATGGACCGGCGCCACCAACTGCTCCTGGCTCTGGCCATCATACTCCTTGGTTGCGGCCTCATCGCCGGTCCAGGCTTCGGCTTCTTGATGATGGCGTATGTCGTGTTGGGGGTTGGTGCGGGCGTCTTTATCGTGACCGCCTATTCCACCGCAGCCCATCTCGCACTCCCGGGACGGCAGGGGCGAGCCATGTCCAACGTCTCGCTGGGCTTCAGCGCGTCTCTCGTATTTGGAGTGCCCATCGGCCGTGTGGTGGCCGCGGCCTACAACTGGAAGGTAATTTTTTGGACCATCGGGTTGTTGACGTTGCTGAGCCTGTTCGCCGTCGCCCGAGCGATTCCCTCGACGCGGATCGAAGCGCCGGTCCCGCTCAGGAAGCAACTCGCCCTATTAAATAACCCCCACATCGCGCTTGCCCTGGGGGTGACGTTATTCGTCTTTATCGCCTATTCGATGATGTATACGTACATCACGCCTTTCCTGACTCGGGTGGTGTCGGTGGGCGCAGGCAGTATCAGCATCGTTCTCTTTGCCCTGGGTATTGCGAGCTTAATTGGCTCGAAGCTGGGGGGCGTCTTGTCGGATCGCCTCGGCACGCGGCGTACACTGCTGGGGGCCGTGGTAATCCAGACCGTCGTGTTGGCACTGGTATTCTTCTTTGCCGGAACCCCTGCCGTCGCCGTGCCGTTACTCATACTTTGGGCGACTGCTGCCTGGACGTTTGGACCGGCTCAGAACTTCAACTTGCTCTCGCTGGTACCAGACGTTCCTGGCATGGCGCTCAGTCTTAATAGCTCTTTTGTACAACTTGGCTTTGCTCTAGGGGCCGCGACCGGGGGAATCGCCATCAGTGCCTCGACACGGGCCATCAGTGGGATCGGGGCCGGGTCGGCCGCCGTTGCGTTCGGTATTGCGTGCACCGCCTTCGGTCGGGTCCGCGCTTCACAGTGTACGGGGACCCGTCAAATTAGGACACGGTGCTGCGGACCACGCCCAGCTAAATTTCGGTCTGGCGGTTGCGGGCCCGGGCCAAAGAGCTCCAGCACCCGTGTAGGTCCGGGGACGCCTTGGTAGACCCACGGGCATGGCCGCGGCCATGCCTTCGAGCTGATCAGGTCTGCCTCAAACTCCTCATCCCGGCCAACACCGTGACGAGGAGTTTGTCAACGTATCCGCCCATATTCAAGACGACGAGCGACACCCCCCGCTCGGTCCAGGTCGCCATGGTATTGCAGGCATCTTCTTGTGCTGCGGGCAAAGCGGTCCAGTTTCGTCACCACGACGATATCACCCATCGTGACGCGATCAAGGAGCGCCGAAAATTACGCGATGTTTAAGGGATCGCCCGGGCAACTTTTCTTGAAAAATTTTCTGGCAGCCGTATGCGGTTAATCGCGCGACTTGCGTGTCCAGGTGTTGGGTGGTGGAACTCACCCGGGCGTATCCCTAAATCATGGGGTGTTCGCTCCCATTAATGTGACAAGCATACGATACGCCGGAAACGGCGACAACCCGTGCCTCATCTGGGTCTACCCATGTGAGCCGCCATCCTCCTCTCGAGAGAGGGATGGCGGTGCCGGCCGGTCAATTTTCTGACTGCGGAGCAATCCACTCAATACGGGCGGCATGCGGGAGAACCACCGACGGCCCAAGTGGCCCAATATTTTTTCGGGACGATGCGGATCGCGCATTTTTACGCCCGCTCCGGCAAGCGGAGATCCAGTGGGGTTGCGCCGTGCAACTCGGCACCGTGCGTTTTCTCGAAACCTTTGTCGACGATCCCGAGAACATCCCGACCAACATCGGCGATTATCTCGCCGCACAACTCGGTCTGTCTGGCCTCCCCGCCTACGTTCAGACCCGTGTCCATTGGGACCATCAGCGGCGCATCATCACCCAATACCACTATGCCTTGTTTGACGCCCATCTCCAGCATTGGCGCCTGACGCGCTGGCTCTACACCCGCGCGTGGACAGCGGCGGAGCGTCTCGACCTCCTGCACGCTGTGGACCCGGGTCGATGGGATCTGCATCTCTTGCCCACCGCCCGGATTCAGGCCTTGGCCCGCTTTGTCGCCACCGCACGCGCCCAGACCGTAGAGCGGCTAACGCCGGAACGGCGCGTGGCGACCTTAGTGGCCTTTGCTACCGTGTTTCACCAGACTGCCCAGGATGATTTTTTCGAGCTCTTCGACCGGTTTTTGAGTGAGCATTGGAGCCGAGCGACGCGCCAGCAAGCGCAAAGCCACTTGCGGACCATCCGCGAGTTGGATGCGGCCGCCAAAATCTGCCGGGACGCCTGTACCATCCTCCTGCAAGAGGACACGCCGGGTGCCCGAATTCGGGACGCGATCTGGCCACCATTGCCCATGCCACGCAGAGCACGGCCCGTCAGACGAACAGCAAGGCGGTGCAGACGCTATATCCCCTGTTACGACCCGTCATGGCCTGGTGGCGGGAGCAACTGATCTGGGAAGCCACGCCGACCCGCCAGTCCGTGTTGGCACACTGGAATTTTGTCCGCGCGCATTGGGGAGAGACCCGGAGCCGATGGCAGACCACCCCGGCGACGGGCCTGACGGCCGCTTGGCGGGCGGTGGTCTGCGATGAGACGGGGCGGATCCACCCCGCAGCCTATACCGTATGGACGGTCCATATCGTGGTATCAGCAGTTGCCACATTTCCTAATCAAATATAGACATCCGCCATGCGTCTGACCTTTGTCTCCCTCCGG
>DAIDDL010000007.1 GCA_027309085.1 Sulfobacillus sp. | reverse complement strand
TTCCCCCATGCACCCGCCGGTGATAGTGTTCGTCACACCAGGCACTAAACCACGTGTTCAATTGACCGAGGGACTCGGCGGGTTGCACCCGCAATTCGGGTAAGAATGAGGATTGGATATGTCCCCAAATCCGCTCTTGTTTTCCTTTCCCGGAGGGCGTGTACGGCGGCGTATGGGTTAAGCGGACGGCGAGCCGGGCGAGGACGATTTCCAGCCGGTGGCTGACATAAATGCCGCCGTTATCGGTGTACAGTTTTTCGGCCCCCCCCCATCGTTGCCACGCTTCCGCTAAGAGCTGCTCCAAGGTCTCGCTGTCGGCATGCCACACAAAGCGCCCCGCCACAATGCGTCGCGAATAATCGTCGAGCAACATGAGGCACAATAGGTCGCGCGTTTGCGGTCGGGATCGTCGGCCGTCGGATCCGGCAGATAGGGTCCGTTCATCACGTCCGTCTGCCAGAGCGCCCCTGGAGCCGGGGCCTCCCACCGGCGGTATCGCTTGGGGGCCACGGCATGGAGCCGACGCCGCGTAATGCCCGCACGGTGCCAGTGGCGGTAAAGGGTGCTCGGACTGATGCGGGCGACCGCGGCGGGGTCTACCGCTGCCGAGGCACACCAGGCCGTTAATAACGCCAGCACCTGATTGGCGCTGCGTTCGGGCACTTCCCGTTTGAAGGCGACGGCTTGCACCCACAGATCCGGAGGAATGGCGCGCAGGGATCCCCAATCCGCCCGGCGTGCCGGGCGCAAGGCGTCGAAGCCGCCCTCGCGGTAACGCTGGCAATAATGGCGAATGACCCGCGTCGAGGGCACCCACGGGTGCCCAAAGGGATTGGTGGGGGGATGATCACGCAGATACTGCCAAAAATCTCGGCGATCCGCCGCCGAGGCCGCAGGATCCAAGAGGGGGCTAATCAGGCGATAGCGGTACAACGCCCAGGCCTCCCGTTCCTCATCCGTCAAGAGTATTCACACTCCTTTCATGGGTCTCTCTTGAGCGTATCGGATTTAGCCGCCCTGTATCAGGGGCAATGTGGGTGGCGCTCGCTCACCTGGCTGGCGTAATCGCCGCCCGAGGTGACAGCGTGCGGGAATCGGGGCCGCCGGCATGCCCTCGGGCGCGACGGTGCGCCAGAACATCCACCCACTGGGTGGGAGCGCGAGGCCCCATAGCAAAGCGATCGCCTGCCACGCGACTTGGAGCCACGCCCAGCTAGCGTCTCGCGCAGTGGCCGGGGGGCTGCCAGGTTTGGGTATCCACCAAGGGCGCCGCGGTCCACGCCGCCGCCTGTTCGACTTGATAGTGCCACTCCGACAGTACGGCCCGCCATTGATGCCACCGCGCTTGCACCCGCTCCACGGACACTTGATAAGTCGCGGCCACGGCCTCCAAGGATGCGCCGCGGATCTCAATGGCATTCAACAGGCTTTCCAACATTTCCACGGTCAAGGTTCATAGGGCAGCAGCCACGGGGGGAAGACGGTTTCCATGGTATGACACCGACAACAGCGCACATGACACAAGGTCAGGAGGGTGCTTTGCCCGGGGGCCTATTCCACCTACCGCGCGTGGCCCGGCTCCAATGTGCGGCGCCGCTGGCACCGATCACACCGCCGCCAAACCGGCTCCAATGTGTCGACTAAATACTGTGCATAGAGCCGAGACACCTGCTCTGCCGATGGTATAATGATGATGCGTGGAGTATCCATACGCTACAGAAAACAGGCGGGGTCTGGTCAAGACATCTACCGCCTGTTTTCTTGTCGTCTCCTTCCGTTGTCGCCGTCTCTCATGACTACCACAGCACAACGCCGGACGAAAGGCAAACGGGGAGGTCGAATTAACCGCAAAAATTTTTTGCCGCCCCGGGGCGGCACGACAACATGAGAAAAGAAGGACCTCTAACGGCAGAATAGCGTGAGAATCGACACCAATCAGGCCATAAGTTATGCGCCGCACGGCGGCTTCCCGTCAAAAAAAATCTCTGGCCACCACTATCATGCTCTGGATCCTCTGAGTTTATTTGGATCGAGGTATCTCCCGCAGAGCATGGTTCCCGCCGAGGCCATCCGCACCAGCCACCCTCCCCTGGCGGGCCCGTGTCCACATTGTGTCGAACCGACAAACCCTGTACACTATTCAGGTATGGTCAGCGGAAACAGTTTTGCAACACCTGTGGGGCAGGATAGAGCAGAGTAAACAAAGGAAGGTGCCACATGACAAATCCAAAACATTTTCCGAAGCTGGTCGCGATGGCCGTCGGCTTGACGTTAGGAACCGCAGCTCTAGCTGGGTGCGGGCAGTCGACGGCAGCCGCCAAGCCGCTCGCGGTGGTGAATGGCGTGGACTTGACGACGTCTCAGCTTAACACCATGGTACGGATGACAGAACTGTTTAACGGTTCCACCTTGCCCAACACCAAGCAAGAGAAAGTCAGCGAAGTAAAATACCTTGTGCAGGAAAAGAGTGTCGAAGACTGGGCGCTAGCCCACCATCTGACCACGACGGCCAAAGCCAAAGTGTCGGCCGGTAACGTCTTAAGCAAATCCATTGAGCCTCAGGTCGGCGGAAAGGCCGGACTGGACAAGATGCTGAAGAGCAAAAATGTGACGCTAGGCCAACTGAATGACTATCTGACACAGCAGATGATCCTGCAGCAGGCCTATAATCAAGCCACCAAAACCGTCAAACCGATAACCACGGCAGCCGCCGAGGCTTTTTACAAGGCCAATCCTGGGTACTTTACCGGCAGCCCGCAAGTTGAATTGGAAGAAATCACCGTAAAAACCCAGAGCGAAGCTCAATCGCTTGAGGCGCAAGTGAAAGGCGGCGCAAGTTTTTCTGCCTTGGCAAAAACCAACACCACCAACTCCACGCTAAAAAGCAAGGGGGGCGAGGTGGGCTGGACCACAGACTCAACCCAGTCTCTGTCGCCAGCAGTGTATAAAGAAGTCAGCGCTTTGAAGGCTGGGCAATTCGGGATCATCAAAGGTTCCCACGGTTATGACCTCATTGGCCTGCAAGCGACCAAGGCGGCCCAGGTCAGTCCTTTCAGCCAGGTTGAAAGCGAGATTAAGACCAATCTGCTGCAGACAGCCCAAGGCAGCGCTTATCAGGCCTTTGCTTCAAAAATCGAGAAAAAGTCCAAGATCACCATTTATTACAAGTGATGAAGCGCAACACCCCACTGGTTAGTGGGGTGTTGCCGCTTTTGGCTCACCAAAGGAGTTGCCATGCCACTGAGACATTTCCTCAAGCTGTTTGCGCTGGTTCTCATGGCCGTAAGTATAAGCGCCTGCGGATCCTCCACTCCCGTGGCCTTTCGCGCCGTCTCCCCAGCCAAGCTGGCCAGCGCAGCCCGCCCGTGGGCCGTTCCTTTGTTAAACGGCCGGACGACTCGTCCCAGCCAAGTCATCATCAATCCCCTCACAACAGAACCGCACTCAATTTACGCCGCGCTTCTCCGCAACGGGCTGACGAATCCCAGCATGGGCATTTCCAGCACATGGCACGGTCTCACAGTGCCGGCGATGTGGATTACCGATGGGCGCACCACGTTCAATATCCCCATGTACCGTGGCCTGACCTCAAACCCTTCTCTGAATACCCGGGTTGCTGTCACTCCCGCCAGAGTGCGTTCCCTCCTGGGCGGTATCATGCGCTCCCATTATCTGCTCTTGGCCCCGGCTTCATATACCCTCCTCATCCAGCGCATCCCCGCTCGCACGGCTGTTCTGCTGTCCGCTCAGGCCAGCAGCCTGATAGAAAATCTCGGCATTGGGTCGTACAGGCCAGCTTATCTGGTCCTGTGGGTGGGAAGCTCCTCTCCTCCCGTATCGCAAGCGCGCCACTAAGATGGTGTGGCGCACTTGCGATACGGGGAGGGCGCCGTCTCTTGACTCACAATATTGGCCAGCAGGATCTAGCCCCCGCCCAACAAACGCCCCATCTCCCGTGCCGGGGCGGTGTGTTAAAATAAAAGGGCAAATCATCCCACGACCGCAGCCACAAGCCTTCAAACTAGGCTGCGCACTACCCCACAGAGGGAGAGACTATGGAACGTGAACTCGACTCGACTGATCTCAAACTATTGAAATATCTTAAGACTTTGGGTCCCGACTACGCCAAACTGCTTGCCGCCCGATTTAACATCGACGTGGCGTCCATGCGCGAGCGGCTCGCCGACCTCGAATCCATAGATTTTATCGAACGCGTGGAAGGGCGGATTGTGAAATACTATCACCGCCGCGCGAAGTCCGTTAAGCACCGCAACCACACCTATTTTATGATTGCGCGCGCGGGAGACCATTACCTCCGCGCCCAGGAAGAAGACCCAGAGATGACATGGAAACATCCCCGGCGGTAAGGTCATCCCTGTGCTTGCCAGCTTCTCTAACTGACGGACAATCGCTTCGGTGAAAGACTCTCCAGCGCCTTAGCCAGCGGTTCCAATGCTCGGTGGGCATCATTGCCAGAAGAAGGTTTCGGTCGCCCCCAGCGTCCCGCCGGGAGCGCGGAGCGCCCCCCGCCATATCAGGCCATTTTCCCCCTGCTGCGATCTTCAGCCCAAACGGCTTTTTCAGAATATCGCATGAGGGGCGGCTGGACAGAGTTGACCGCAGCAAACATGACGCTCGCGAACGCCCCAGCTCGCTGTGATCCCGCCCCCTAGAGCCAAAGCTGGCGGAAGCTCCTTTTTGAGGGTATGCATCCAACTCACCGAGCGTCCCAGGACCGGTCATAGTCGGATTGGCGAGAGCACTCTCCCCGGCTAGTCTACCAATGGAGCATTAATCCCTGATCCGCGCTGACGGAACAATTTGTAAATCCCCACACATTTCGCGCAGACTGTTCCCGATTCATCAAATATTTCGCCCTCGACAAATACAGTGCTGGCCCCTTTTCTAGTCACGCGAGCATGTCCTACCACTTTCTTCTCGGCCTGAATCATTCTCAGATATTGGATATTCAGGGAGATGGTGACCTGCCCGCTGACACCGGGGTCCCAGGCTGAACGCACCGCCACCCCCAGCAAGCCATCGAACATATACGCTGTGATCCCGCCGTTAACAGCGTTCGTGCCCCCTCCACCGCGGTGATGATGCTCAACATCCAACTCCAGTGTAGCAGAGCCGTTGGCGGCTTCTACAATGCGCAAACCCGCCCATGAAAAGAAAGGATATCCGTTGGCCTCGCTGGGCGGCAGTGGCTTAGACTGTGACTGCCCGCTGATTCTCTCGTCCACCAAACCGCCCCCTGTTGACAATAGGGCGTCCGCCTCCACTCAATCTTTAGAGAGACCGCCCGTGCTGTCTCGCGCACGGCGTTCCCCCGATCACGGCTAGCAGTTACTCCAATGCCAGCTCAAGGAAGAAGACGCCATCACCTGTTGTGGTGAGCCTTGCTCGTCCAGTATATCAAAATTCACTTCACAGGGTCATGAAAAACCGCGCCTATTGTTCGCAGGCTCCTGCCATAGGGCAACAGGCCGCGAGGCTAAAACCCCAAAGAGTTCTTGGCGTGTGCTATGCGGCATGCGCTTGAGTACGCCAAGTCTGCTTAAGGGCAAGCCGGAACGCCGCTGCAAAGACCCGGTCCCGTTTTATGAATTCAGCTGAGCCACATGATCCCTACCTACCTCACGCCATAAAAAAAAGACCGCTACCCAGCAGCCGGTCTTTTTGCGCCGATGCGTGAGCAAACCTATAGCCATGCCATCACAAAATACCCAGCCATGATAACAAATAAGGCACTTAAAATGAAAAACAGTCCAAACACGGTAACATCCATCAACTCTGAGCCCATACGACTGCCACCCGCCTGCAAAGTTCCCGAGGTCTTCACTTCCACGCCACCGTATTGAGCCATTTTCCTTACCTCCATTTATAATAATGAACTGTCAACTACAGACATTATAGCTCTTCTATACTAGTCCTAAAAGCCATCTTCACCTTTTTTAACAGAATTATTTCTATAGGGCGATATATGAGCGCATTGCTTTCCTGCCGCTCTCAAGCCGCCTCCATTCATGGCAGACTATGGGTGGCAAGGTCCGGCGTATTCACGGGCGCCTACAGAGAACAGGCACAGCGGTCCAAGAAGTCAGCACCGGCTTCCTCCAACGGGTTGCGCTCATCCTGTTTCCACGACGCAAGCCTGGTCCTGCTCTCCCCACACAATGCTCGCGTCGTCATTGCATCTCCCTAACCCTAAATCGAAAACGGCACCGATTTGTGGGATAGCCCTCAAATCGGTGCCGTTCAGCCTTGCAAAAGATTTACTGGGATTCTCGCCCTCCACATTAAGATTGCACCGCTACCCAAGTGATCTCGTCGACGCGCACCTCACCGCTGCCATGACACAGGCGGCACACAGCATATCCGCGCTGACCGCAACTGGCACAACCCTCTCCTTCACATTCCGGACAAATATCTTCCCCATGTCCAAAGCACTGGTCGCAATCCTTCCACTCCCCCTTGGGCGACTTAGGGAACACGGGTAATCTCCGCGATTTCGACATCATCATTTCCTCCATTCTCCAGTGAGATATTGTGATAGAACTCGAGGGCTAACCGTAAATCAATTACTGCATCCAGATCCTTCAAGTCGCAACCCAGCAGTGCTTGCAAACGCTCCAACCGGTAAGCCAAGGTGTTGCGGTGAACATATAAGCGTTTAGCGGCTTCACGGGCCTGGCCATTGCTTTCTAGGTACACCTGCAATGTCCACAAGAGCTCGCGGCTATAAGTAGTTTCCTCCAATAGCCCGCCCAGCTTTTCTTGTGCAAATGTGGCGCGGACAGATGCCGGAACAGAATCGAACAGACGCGTCACTTGCCACGAACCTCTCTCAGGAGCGGTCGAATATCCAGCGGTATCATTTCGCACAGTCATTTCCTCCGTTTTAGCCAACCATCTTCTTTAGGTCCCATGTCGCGGTCAATACGTTGCTTCCTTGCTTTTACCACTGTCAGTTTCCGGCCAGCCATGCGTCCCGATCCTGACATTTTCCTAGCTTCGCTACCGCTGCTGCATCGTTTCCTGCCATTATTTAATTAACCTGTGGTTATTTTACAATAAAGCGTGTCACGTTTCAAGGGAATTTCATTGATTTTATGTTAGATTTGCGGAGGATCACAATGAACTCTTACAATAATTCAGAACAAGTAACGTCGCAGCAAGCATTGGGAGGGAATCATGTTGGCTAAACGATTGCGAATCACGGTTTACGGGCGCGTCCAAGGGGTGGGATTCCGCTATGCCGCATGGGAGAAGGCCGCCCAATTAGGGTTGAGCGGCTGGGTGAAGAATTCGGCGCACAGAAACCAAGTGGAACTCGAAGCCGAGGGCGGGAGTGCGCATCTCGAGACATTCGTGATGTGGCTAAACCAGGGCCCAGCACTGGCCCGCGTCGGCCGTGTTGAGCAGGCGGAGATAGCCCGCCAAGATGACACCGGTTTCACAATCCGACACTGACTAACGCAGGTCGGCCTCAGGCTCCCAGGAGAGGCTGGCCTTATGGGCCCACACACTGCGGGGATAGGAATCGCGCAAATCACGCCATATTTTAGCAACATCCCGTGGACGTCCCGCCAAGTGGCTTGCAACTCCTTGGTAGTAGAGGCATTCAGGAATCCACCCGCTTTGGGGGAATTCCTGACACGTGGCCGCAAGCGTCTCGACAGCCTGCTCATACTCTCCAGCACGAAGACCACCGAACACCCGCGCCAGACGCAAAAAGGGAATAAACTCGTAAGGCGGCAGAAATCCTTCTTCCCGCATGAGAGGCTTGTGGTCGGCCGTCAGGGTAATCATGGTCGGGTACCAAATGACATCAGACGGCATCTCGTCCATTTTGACCGTTAGGTTCCAGTTCCCGTCAATTTCCCGGATGACCCGCTGGTCGCGCAGTGTGCGGCGCTCCAGCAATGCGCAGCCGGAGCAGCCAGGGCGGAAGACCACGGTGAGAATTGGCCGCCGGTTGCCGGTCCCTCCCCCTTCCGTTTCAAGAGTGCTGGCCATCTGCCACCCCTTCCTGCCATTCGGCCGGCATGGCGTCCATGTCCCGCACCTGCCGTGCCACCCTTTCCCGCAGCTTGGGGTTGCCGGCGGGTTGAATCACCGTGGAGACTGTCCCTCGCGGGGGCAGTCTCCACCCGCACGTGTCAGCTGCCAGCATAGCGGCCCCCCAAGCTGAGGCATCTGCTGGCACAGACTGCTCCAAGGGCACTTCCAGCATATCAGCCAGCAGTTGTCCCCACCGGTCCCGCCCAGTGCCCTCCCCCACTCCGAGGCTGTCCACCCGACCTACAGAGGCTTCCAGACGGTTCAGAGCTCCTTTGAGGAGGCTCAGCAGTGCAACCACGACGGCACCCGCCAGATGCGCCTTACCGTGTTCCGGACGCAATCCCAAAAAAGACCCTGTCAGCCTTTCATTCCAGAATGGAGACCGTTCACCGTACAGGTACGGAACAAAGCGCGGCAAATTTTCCGGTCCGGATGCCATTTCCTCTCCCACGCGGACGATCTCACCGGGCACTAGACCCAGAAGGCCGCTTGCCCATGCCAAAATGTTGCCAGCATTGGACGAGGCTTGGCCCAGAAGATATCCATGGGAGGGTCCCATGAAGTAAGCAAAGCTTCCGTGAGGAACGAATTCATCTGCACTCACACGGGACCGGGTGACCCGGATAGCCGCAGAGGTTCCCCACGATAGGACGCCCTGGGCCGAATCTGGACGCACACCCAGACCGTAGTGGGCCATAGCCCCATCACTGCCGCCCGCCACGTACCCGTTGATCGCGGTGTCGCTTGAGGCAATGGCTGGCATTTGCTCGCTGTCCAACCCTAAAGTAGTGAGAATCTCCCCATCCCACCGGCCTGTCAGGTCCATCATGCCACTCGCAGCGGCTGTCGAGTAGTCTGTGACCCAGCGGCCGGTCAGCCGGAAAATCAGCCAGTCTTTGAGTGACACGGGCCGCGTCCCCGGAGTGCGGCTGCTCAGAGAGAGCCATTTGACCGCAGGGGACATGGGATAGACCGGACACCCCGTGCGTGCATACCACTCTCCGGCCTTTCCTTGTGCTCTAAGCGCCTCGGCTGCGGCCTCGCCTCTTCGGTCCATCCACGTCCATGACCGTGTCACCGCCTGTCCACGTTCGTCAACCACTACAAAAGTATGCATCGCTATGCTGAACGCAACCGCCGACAGTGGCGCCTGTTGCCGGCATTCGGCCATGACGGTTTTAACCATTTGCTCAATTTCGTAAGGATCCTGTTCAAATGCTCCCATCGTCCCTGTGAACAACTGGGGCGCCTTCTGCCAGCGGTATGCCGGCTCTCCGCCACGGTCCAGCGCAACCGCTTTGACATGGGTGCTGCCAATGTCTATCCCTAAAACCCACGGATTTGCAGCCACGGTACCACTCCTTCCCGGCCCCCCTAAGAAATCATGCAAGGCACCATTTCTTCCTCCCTTTTAGTGTAGCCTATTGCCGCGAACCCACGACCTTCCGTGCATTGGGAATTTCCTTTCTGTTCCTGTAAAATAGTCTAGGATATACAAGAAGGGATGAGGACCCATGGATACTGTTTCAGGGAAAGTGGTCGTGATTACCGGGGCAAGCAGCGGCATTGGCGAGGCCACCGGCAGGTTGTTGGCATCGCGCGGCGCACGGGTCGTTTTGGCCGCACGCCGGGTTGACCGTCTAGAGAAAATCGTCCAAGAAATCGTCGCGGCCGGTCACGAAGCGGCCGCTGTGCCGGTTGACGTGACACACCGCGGGACCGTAGAAAAAGCAAGAGACTTTGCCGTCGAGCGTTTTGGACGCATCGATGTGTGGATTAACAACGCTGGGCTCATGCCACTGTCCTACCTGGACAAGCTTCATGTGGACGAATGGGAGCGCATGGTCGATGTCAATATCAAAGGCGTGCTCTTCGGCATCGCAGCAGCCCTGCCGGTGATGATGAAGCAAAACGCCGGGCACATTATCAACATTTCGTCCGTCGCCGGGCACAAGGTTGGCATGGGGGGCGCGGTGTACAGCGGAACCAAGTTCGCTGTGCGCGCCATCACGGAAGGACTGCGCATGGAAGTGTCCGGGCGTTACCATATCCGCGCGACAATTATTTCCCCGGGACTCGTGGAAACAGAGCTCCTGACGACCATCACAGACCAAGACGCCTTGGCGGCTTTAAGCGCCAGGGTGCCAGGCGCACCACTCACCAGTCAATCCATCGCGGCGGCTATTGCCTATGCCGTCGAACAGCCTGAGTCTGTCTCGGTCAATGAAATCATTGTGCGGCCCACGGAGCAGCTGAATTAGCTGCCCGCACTACCTCGAAACCAGCCGAGCCACCGCCGGTAGTATTCCAGGGGGCGCGGAACAAAATCACCACAGCGAACAAGATGGTCCACGGGCACTAGTTGCCGTGGACCATTTTCCCATCCATGCAGCACAATGGCCGGCTCCCGAGAGGCAAACAGCGATTCTAGCGATTCCAGGTCGGCTGCGTATAGGGCGGCTACCTCTGCGTCCTGGAAGCAAAACATCTCCCCAATGATGGGACGGCTCAGTACATGGGCATACTCAAAACAAAACTCGTTGTTCCACTCCGTCTCGGTCCGTAACGACTCCTGGCTCATACTCACAAACCGCAGGTGTTCGAACGCAATATGGAGACCCAATTCCTCTTCAATCTCCCTCACGCCGTCTTCAGGGCCCTCTCCCCGCTGAAGATGCCCCGCTGCGGAGATATCGAGAAGACCTGGGTGATTAGCCTTGTCCTTGGCGCGACGCTGCACCAGTATGGCCAACCGTCCTTGGTAATGCCCGCCGATCCAGCAGTGAAACGTCTGATGCCACAGTCCTAGACGGTGAACTTCCTCCCGGCTGGCATAGCCCGCCAGCTGGTGTTGGCTATCAAAGACATCAAGATATTCGGTGGCCATCAGACTGCACCGCCCGCTGGGGTAAACGTTCCCATAATCTGCGCCCGCCTCGCTCCTGTCACCTGGGGAATGTTAATGGGGATGTTCTCGGTAAACTGCCAGCCGAAATAGGCAAATGCCATAGCTTCTTTGATGTCCTCGGAAATTCCATACTCGCCAGTGGTCTGCCACGGCCGGGCCAGATTGAGCTGCCCTGCGATTTTAGCCATCAGCGCCCGGTTATGGGTGCCTCCCCCAGCCGCAATCAGGGCCACTGGGCCTTTGGTAACCCGCTCCAGAGAACGGCCTATGGTCACGGCGATCAATTCACCGGCAGTCGCCAAAATGTCCGGCAAGGACGCATTGGCTGCCACCCCATCCTCCCAGAGCTTCTGGACGTAGGTCTGGCCAAACTCCTCCCGTCCTGTGGACTTGGGCGCCGCTTTCTCAAAATAAGGGTGACGCAGCCATTGCTGCAGCAGCCGCCGGTTCACCTGGCCCTGCGCCATCTGCCGCCCTCCCTCATCCATTACCGCCAGGTTGTGGCTAGCAGCCATCATAAGCCCATCCAGAATCATATTAGCGGGACCGGCGTCCCACGCCGTCACCGAATCAATAGACGTGGAGGGTTGGAGGACGGTCAGGTTGGAAATTCCCCCGAGATTCAACAGGACCCGGGGTTCAGAGCGGCTGTGGAACATGACATAGTCATAGTAAGGAACCAGCGGAGCTCCCTGGCCTCCGAGTGTCACATCCCGCTGCCGGAAATCCGTCACGACCCCTATCCCGGTTTTTTCCGCGAGTACGTGCGGATTGCCAATCTGCCAGCTAATCCCTTGCTCAGGGTAATGCGCGACAGTGTGGCCGTGGCTTCCAATCACCCGGATGTCGCCGGCTGCAAGTCCCGCCTCATACAGCAGTCCCTGCACGGCATCCCCCAGCCATTCTCCGAGCCTGATATCGGCGCGCTTCACCTGCAGGGCCGCAGCGTTCGGTTGGGCGGCCTCAAGCAGACATTGGCGTTCATCGGGACTGAATGGCCGGAAGATGCTGGCCACCAGAGTCGATGCGGGCTCCCCGCTGGGCTTCACCTCGATCACAGCCGCATCGATCCCATCCGTCGAAGTCCCAGACATCAATCCTACCGCCAGCCGTTTGTTCTGATCCATTTCGCTGTCGCCCCCCACTCCGCTGGTCTCTCTCGCCACCGGTGCCCTCAAGGCGGCAAGCAATCCCCCTCAACCCTTAGAAGGTCATCCACGCATCACCCGCCAGCAAAATTGCCCGGGTAACCCCGTCGGCGGTCACCCTGACCGGTTCGGCCAGCATGCCCGGCTGTTTTTGCACCAGCATGCGCCGGACGTCGACTCCTCGGGGCAATTGAAACTTGACCGTAACCGTTCCCTTCGAAGGGGGTTGGGACTTGCTGAACCGCCCCGGCAAGTCCACATGCCCGCCGAACACCGTTTTATTCAAAGACGTGTCCTTCGTCACTTGGGCGTAGCTATCGATCCCCTTCATGGAAATAAAGGTCGACCCTGCTGGCGCGTACACTCGCACCCAGGAGTGATACGGCACAGTCAGCCACCAATTCACAATCGCGGGGTCAACCCAGTGGATGGTGACGGTCTCCACATTCCTCCCCTTCACGGGTTTGACTTGGACGTCATACGATTCCCGCACATAATAATTGTCTTTATGGCCCAAGAGATTTTCGTCGACCACCTGAATATAATTGCCATGGACTTTAGTAGGAATAATACCCGCCCAGTGATAGCGGGCCGCAGTGGCCTCCGCCTGTTTATTGTCAAAGTAGAGGAGCACTTGTTTGTGATTCAGTGCCTGCCGCAGCGTTTCGCTCACTTTCAGCAGTTTCGACACGTGCCCGTGAAATACTTCGTGCATGAGCTCCTTCATCATCGTGCCAATGAAGAGCTTTCTCAAATTGGAAGGAAGTCCCATGCCTTCGGCCATATATTCCATTTCGTAGTTGGCATTTTGGGCGGTTAAGTGAATGGTCTTTCCACCCACGGTTGGCACATTCAGCCCGCCTACATCTGCAATGAGGTCATCAACAAACCAGGTATCAATAAACACGACCCCATTGATCGGAGGGGCGCCGGGGATCGAGCGGTAAAAACGCTGTATTGTCGCGACAGTCTGGGGCACATCAGGCGAGGTATTGGCGTCCCGGAGATGCCAGTATTTTACCGGCAAGTAGGCTCCAATCACGGTGGGGGCTGGCGGATGGTACGTGACCTTGGAATCCAGTTGCTGGATATTCTGCGACGTAATCTTTCCCAATCTCCCATCATGAAAGGGAACATAAGCATAGGCCGTCATAAATCCCCCCGTGGCCCGGAGCTCCCCGCTATTTTGAAAAATAAGGAAATAGCGCACAGCATGGGGGAAACCCACCAACTTCGCAAATACTGGATGCGGTCCGACCATCATGGGGAGTATATTCATGAACGTCTGGCTAGCCGATTGAATGGCAGGCATATCCAAGCCTTTGCGCACCAGAAATTGAGGGATCTTTGCCGGGTCGACTTGTTGAATCTCCCCATTAGCCCGCTCCAACAGCGGCGTCATAGCTTTCATATTGAGGCCAGCTTGCGTCACTGCCTGATTCATCAGCGTGGCTTTCTGGCGAGACGAGAGGCCCGTCTGGCTAGCCGCGCTCAGCAACGGATCCAGACCCTCGCGGATCGCATGAAGATCATCGTGGCCCGCGCTTAACAGGGTCATTCCATTGAGCCAGTAGCCCCGGATTACTGGAAGCGCATCGGCCCATGCCGTCAGGTACAGAGCGTCGTGAACATGGCCCAGTGTTCCAGACAGCTTGGTCACTTCTATCCCGAGAGCTACATACCGCTTGGCATGGAGATCCTGTTTGAGAGCGGCTGCCTCAGCTTTCAGACTGTAATACCCCCACGCCACCGCCAGTCCTGGCATGATGACGCCAATAAACACCAGTAATAGAATAACCCGCCCCCACCGTACACGCCAAAGACGTCGAGGGGTGTCTGACGGTTTTTCCATACCCGGACCATCCTCCTCCACGTCTATCTCCCTCCCCATTTTACCCCAATAATCGTTTTTCGGTAATGTTCGTGGCACCCAATCCGCCATGGGGGCATGCCGTGCATGCCCCCATGGCCTTGCGTCTCTTTGTCGCCAAAGGAGGATTCCCTCTCGAATGTCAGTGGTTTTGGGGTTCGCGCTGGCGTTAGTCCGTGTGGGGTCCGCCTTCTCCCAGTACATCCCGCGCGCACCGGGACAGGCGTCATGTCCATATCGTCAGACAATGCTGATACCCTTGAACCCACCGTTGGCAAGTCGTTGCCAACGGCGGCAAGGCATAATACTTTGCTCGTCGGAAATAACTTGGGCGACACATGGCAGCCCTTATCGGGCAACAAGCCAGAATCACTGACATTTCGCGATCCTGGCTTGTTTTTAGAGAAGGGTGTCTGGCAACGGCAATTCCGTATGGCCTATTGTAACCAGTTCGTTGTGGGGAGAATCAACCGCCTTCAGCACCCCCGAGACAATCTCCTGATGGGTCAGCCACCGGTAGCCCCCAGCGGCTGGCTGATACCCCAGTTGGACACGCTGATAACGGCAGGTGGCAGGCAGCACGCCCCGGGGAGAAACACTGGGGATTCGGATGCCCCGGAGATCGAGCAAACGCCACTGATCGTGCCGGTAGCCCACCACTTCCTCCCCAATGGCCCGGAGCACAGGGTCCCGGGGCTCATGGAGCCATGCCACAACCAAATCAAACGGCCCTTGCATAAGCTGAACATGCTCGACCCACTTATGCACCTTCCTGTCATCATGGTAATCGAAAGCCAAGGGAGTCATGTAATGGGCTCTTGGGTCCAGTCGGTCCAACAGGCTCTCGAGCCGTTCGGGACTGCGGCCAATAACCGTCACCCAGTATCCCCGCTCAATTAACTGGGGAGTCAGATCAGCCAGCATGCCCGTGCCGCCGACCACCAATGCCTGCTTCACATATACCGTTCACGTGGGCTCTTCTCTAGGGAACCCGCCCAACCGCGAACTTGTCTCCTCTCCGCGATCTCGTGTGCCAGGACGCCTGTCTCAAAGGATATCCAGAGCCCGGCCGCACACCCTTCATCACGCTTGCTTCAGCATAGCATGATGCCCACCGAATTTCAGTTCGTTTTCGAGATCCACCAATAGTTTGGCGATAGGACATCCCCTACCGGGTCAAATGTCCTGACCGTTCCATGAATGGTCGCACTGTGCTCGTTGAAATTGGGAATCCACGGAATGAACACAGCTGGCAGCTGCTCTGCTGCATAGCGTTCATAGGCGTAAAGCGCCTTCAGGGTCTGGGCACTGGTCCCCGGCAGGTACGATGCTGCAATCAATTCATCCATCTTCTGGCTGCTGTAAGATCCCGAGTTTTCTGCCCCGTTGACAGCAAAGAGGCCACCACCCGTTGGGTATGGGTCTGTTCCGTATGTCCATCCCCCGTTCCAATCAATCATGGCCCATTGAGAGGCATTGGATGGACTATCACTGATCACGGTGTCAAAGGGCTGGGAAATCAGGGTGACATGGATGCCTTCGAGGGCCCAGTCGCTCTTAAGCAACTGCACAACATTGGTGGCTGTTTGGCTCCCCGACGCGTAGTCCAGGGTAAAACTCAAGGCTATTCCATGTTTTTCCATAACCCCATTAACAAGATGCCATCCATTCTTCAGCAGCAACTGCTTGCCCTTTTGGGGATTGAAAGGGTAGGGATTGACTCGCAGGGCTGGGTCGAAAAACGGCGTGGCTGGCTCGGGGGCTACCGTAGTATCATCCACGGCCCCATAACCTTGATACAGATGCTTGATGATAGCTGGCTGGTCCACTCCCATTTGCAGCGCTTGGCGCACCGGCAGAGAACTGAACGCCTGACCCATCTTGCCCGGAGCCTTGGGACTGAAGTTGTCGAGAATATAGTTGAAACCGAAAGGATAAGCAACGGAGAAGACATCCTCCGTCAACTGGTTCCGCACCTTGAGCAAAGAGGGCGGAAGGTAGCCCACGTTCACCGTCCCCGTCTTGAGCGCATCAAACTCGCTGGCCGATGAGGTCTCGTACTGGAAGATGACCTTGGCTAAGAGAGATTTGTGTCCGTCATAGGCTTTATTGGGAACAAATGACCAGTAATTGTTCGGTGATGAGCCGGCGAATCTGTAGGGCCCGTCTACTACTTGATAGGCCGCAGATGACGGAGAGTTGGCGATGGAATCGATGTATTTCAGTTCTTGCACCGCATTGTTTGGATATTTATTCCAAACGTTTTCGGGAACCGGCACAATTTGATTGATCCCGTTGCGCAAGAACCATTGCTGGTTCTTCGGCGTGTTCAAAGTAATAACGACCTGGTCGGAACCCTGCGCGACTACGCTCTTCCACAGCCCGGGCATCCCCCCAAATCCTTCTCCAGCAAAAGCCCACGGCAAACTGGAAGCGCCAGAGCTGGCTTCTTTCATCAAGCCATAGGTAAACACCACATCCTGAGCCGTAACAGGCTGTCCATTGGACCAATGCCACTTCTTGTTTAGGGTTACCACATACCGCGTGCCTTGGCTATTCCACGTGACTCCTGAGGCCAGAGACCGCGAGTAGTCGACCGAATCTTTCCGAGAGATATGGAGCAGCGGCTTATACATCATGTCATCCACTTGAAAATTCACCACGGAATCGGCGGTTAACGACATGACCGGGAAAAACCAGTTCGGTGACGTCTGCACCGGCAGCGCAACCACCGCGGTGCCGCCCGGCGCCGGGGCACCCGTGGCGGGCGGTGCGGCAGACGTGGAACCGCAGGCGCTGACGCCCATGCTTAAAATAATGCAGCTTCCCAAGACCTTGACCTTTGATATCATCGTGAAGCCTCCATATCGATTGTATACTGACGCATAATTATACATCATTGCAACTGTTCGTCAACCCCTGCCGCATTCTCCTAATGCACATCCCGCCGGTCCAGACCACGTGGGCGGAGACCCACTGCCTTGACCATCACCACCTCCCAAACCTCATCTCACGCAGGGGCCCATGCCGGACGCAGAAGAGCCTGCCGGATCCGGCAGGCTCTTCTCTGTGCATTAATCAATAGATAATTTCAACCGGCGTTGCGCTGAGTCCCCGTCTTAGGAGTTTGTGCCGGGTACGCGTGCACGGGCAGTACATCCCGCCCAAAGGTTGGATTGATCACATCTGCTGCTGAAGCGTAAAATGCCAGAAGAGCCGTAATCAGGCCTAAGTAGCCTCCGGCCACGGTAATGGAAGCATTCGTCCAAGTGCCTATCGCCAGCACTACAAAGGTCAGCCACAAAAAGAGGAAAACGAGCTGCAGGGCACGATTGGCGCGAAACGTCGCCACCCACATATAGAATGTAAAGACCCCCCACATAAAAAGATACCAGCCCACGAACGCTGCCGGGACCTGAGCTCCGAAGTAATGGGCAAACAGCGCGAACGACCACCAGAAAGCTCCATAGGAAAAAAAGGCCACCGTGCCAAACGTGTTGCCGCGCGGGTATTCCAGTACGCCGGCCACCATCTGTGCAGTGCCCCCAAAGGCCATCGCCAAAGCGATCACCATGCCCATGGCATGGGCGTTGAACCACCCCGCGTTAATCATACTCAGCATCCACGTCGTAAAAGCAAAACCAGCAAGGCCCAACGGGCCCGGATTAGCAACTTTCCCAATCATCTCATCCAACCTCCTAAGTTTATTGAGGAGCGCCAAGTCTTATCAAGATGAGGTGCGGCGCAGAAACCCTTCTAGTTTCCACGCCTTTTCAGGTCATAGACCCGGCAATCAAGGACTGACCATCTGGTGAATTGTGTCCACAATCTCAGGATTCGCCAAGGTGGTGACGTCCCCAATCTCTTTATTGTTTGAGATGGATGCCAGAATTCTGCGCATAATCTTTCCTGAACGGGTCTTCGGCAAATCAGGAACGATCCAGACCTTGCGGGGGCGGGCAATCGGCCCTATTTCCGTCACAATGGCACTGATAATGCGCCGGCTGAGCTCATCGGAAGGCACCACTCCGGGCTGCAAAGAGACATACAGTTCTGGGACGGTTCCCTTCATGTCGTCGTGCGCCGCGATGACTGCGGCCTCAGCCACTTCGTCCAGCTTCAGCACGGCCGACTCCAGTTCTTTGGTTCCGAGTCGGTGTCCGGCCACATTGATCACGTCGTCGATGCGCCCCAAAATCCGGAAGTACCCGTCAGACGCCAACATAGCTCCATCTCCGGCCATATACGGCCAGTCGTGCCAATCTTTGCTGTCCGGGTTTTTGCAATATTTCCCGTAGTAGGTGGAGACAAACCGTTCGGGGTCCCTCCAGATGGTCTGCAGCGTCCCCGGCCACGGGTTGCGGATGCAGATATTCCCGCCCCGTCCTGATCCAGCCGCGATCTCGTGCCCCTCGTCGTCGTAAATCACTGGGTGAATGCCCGGAATTCCGGGCCCTGCACTGCCGGGTTTCATTTTGTCGAGGGCAGGCACCGTACTGCACAAGAATCCCCCGGTCTCCGTCTGCCACCATGTATCAACAATCACCGCCTCGTCCCGGCCGATCACATGGTAATACCAGCGCCATACATCCGGCTCGATAGGCTCGCCAACGGTGACCATCAGTTTAAAATGATAGCCGTAATCCTGAGGCGTGATATTTGGCGCCATTCGCAAACTGCGTATGGCCGTAGGAGAGGTGTGGAAAATATTCACTCCCAGTTCCTCAGCAATCGCAAAAGGACGGTTGGCATCAGGATATGATGGCACCCCTTCATAAATCACCGAGGACGCGCCTAAGGCCAAAGGACCGTAAACAATATAAGAGTGCCCGGTAATCCAACCAATATCAGCCATGCACCAGTAGACATCTTCCGGCTTGATATCCAGGATATTTTTGCTGGTGGCTGCGGCATACGACAAGTATCCGCCAGTGGAATGCTGCACGCCCTTTGGCTTCCCGGTGGATCCGCTCGTGTACATCAGGAACAGCGGGTCCTCCGCACGCATGGAAACGGGTTCGACACGTTGCCCCCGGTACTTCTTCAGGAGATCGTTGACGAGGGCGTCCCGCCCCTCCACAAGCGGCGCCTCGCTGGAATACTTTCCGGGGTGCCGTTCAAACACCAGCACGGTGTTCACCGTCTGCCCGGCCTCTTTGGCCCGGTCTACGGCAATATCCGCCTTGTCTTTGTGGCTAAGCCACTTTCCTCCGCGGTAGTAACCGTCCATCGTAATCAGAACATCGCTCTCTGAATCTATAATGCGGTCAGCGCAAGCCTGCCCGCTGAATCCTCCAAAAACCACCGAATGTATGGCACCCAAGCGTGCACAGGCGAGCATAGCCACCGGCAGTTCCACGACCATCGGAAGGTGGATGGTCACCCGGTCACCGCGTTTCACCCCTGCATAATCCTGCAACAGCGCCGCGAACTCATTGACCCTAACAAACAGTTCCTGGTAGGTCACCACCTGTTTGGGTTCTTCAGGCCGCTCCGGCACAAAGTAAAACGCCGCTTTATTCCGGTTGTCCGCCAAGTGCCGGTCTATGCAATTGACCGAAGCATTGAGCTTCCCGCCGACGAACCACTTCCAGAAAGGAGGGTTGCTGCCGTCGAACACTTGCGCCCAAGGACGGTCCCATTGCAGAAGGTTCCCATATTCTGCAAAATACTCAGGGAAGTTCTCCAGCTCAAACTTTCCCATTGCGGCCGCATCGTGAAAATTGGCCTGCTCCACAAAGCTCTCTGGCGGGGAGTAATACTCTTCTTCGTGCCAGTGCACCGCAATCTCTGTTTCAGACACCTTTGCGTTGTCATCCTCCATAGGTTAATCTCCTCTCAAAAAAGGGCTATTACTTTGTTGGAATATTCAGTAATACTCCCAATATTCGCCCTTCCTTTCTCAGTATACTAGTTATCCCAGTTTTCATAGCAATTTCACGAGAAATTTTCTTATATAGCTTTCAACGCTCTGAACAATTGACTATCATACGGTTGGATGCTGTCCATTACAGCGGATGTTTCAAATCAGCCGGTTAGAAAAAGGAGCCTTCTCGTGTCACGCTATTTTGCCTTTGTTTCTTCTTACCGCGACCGGGGTCTCACCCTGCCGCGCAGGCATACCCAAGATTCCGCGGGCTATGACCTAGCCTCTGCCTGCCACATGGAAATTCTCCCAGAGCAAACGGTTCTCGTGCCGACAGGGCTCAAGGCTTACATGCCAGCGGGAGAGGTCCTGCTTATTGTGATCCGCAGTTCATGGGCCATTAAAAAGCACTGCGTCCTAGCAAACCAGGTCGGCGTGATCGACCGCGATTACGTGGATAATCCAGAGAACGAAGGGCACATCTTTATTCCCCTCACCAACCACGGCACCGAGACCGCCGTCGTTGAGGTGGGCGACCGGATTGCCCAGGGCCTGTTCGTGCGCTTCGGCATAACGGATGACGACACCGCTTCTTCCGTCCGCACAGGCGGGTTTGGCAGCACCACGAGCTGACAGTAATAGAAGACGAGGCCCGGCAATTTATGCCGAGCCTCGTCTTTGTTCCATTTTTTACTGTGCGTGGCGGTGCGCCGTACGCAGGGGAGTCAAAACCCCTAAAGCAAGCACCGTGCCCAAGGCTAGCTCTCCGAGGCCCAAGCCAAGCTGTTCCCCCCGAAAAGGCATGATGGCTAAACTGATGGTTCCGAATCCCGCGATGCCTAGCACACTGCCTCCAGCCATGCGCAGCAGGCCAAATGTTTTCCTAAGAGACCCCACGCGTGTCATCTCCTTTACCGGCAGCCGGGTGGGTCTGGCGGTAGTAAAAGTCCTTCCAGACCAACTTATACACTCCCAGGTAGCGGGGAACCTTGTTCCATCCGGGAATCCATGGGGTCAGGGCCAAAGCCAGCCAGAAGACGAAACCGATGCTCAGAGCCACCGCGTCAGCGGCGGGTGAATTCGCCACAAACGGCCACTGGTAAATCCATGTCGGAATGGTCATCCACCATGCCCCCGGGTAACCAACGACAGCGGAATGCTGAATGCCCCACTGAGTACCTTTCAGCTGCAGGGACGCGGCCGCATTGTGCAGTGGATCGCCTTCCAGGAACAGTTGGTAATTCTGGTTATTGAAACGTGTCACTACACTGGGATTGCGGATAAGGGCTCCAGACATCAGCCCGCTCTCCCCAAGCTTGAGAGTGTCGTTCATCAGTGCCGGCACCGGTCCGTAATTTCCAGCGGGAACCACGACCACACCGTTGCGCACAGTGCCTTTAGCCAAGGCCGTCTCGTAATTATTGGCCCATGCCACCTGCTGCGCTGGCGATGCGCTTTCAAAGGCGTTCAGGGGAGGCGTAATGGCCGGGTTGACCGTCGCTGCCATCCGCAGCGGCTTGATAATAAAGTCGTTCTCTGCATTCAGCGGGTGGAGAACGCCGACCCACTTCTGAAACACGAACTCCAAGTTCCCTGTGCCGTTGTTGTAAGGCGGCCCGTAATTGGCCATCCGGCCCTGCCCGTTCAAGTCACGGGTAGTCATGGCCTCAAATGCAACGGGATTTTGAATAGCGTTGTTCTGGATAGTCAGAGGCGGTTGTTCCGGCACCCCGAAAAGGCCCGCCAGCACCAGCACCAACACCGACACAATTCCAAGCGTCCCCATCAAATGCTTCATGAAATCTTCCGGCACGTAGCGGTAATTCTTGACCATGTCCTCCTGCGCATGGGTAGCCATTGTTACTTTGCCTCCTTTGATGTGGCGGCCTCTTGCGTTATGGGATAAGGCGGGACCACACCTTTAATCCGCACGCGGTAAATGTGCCCGAAGATAATCAGGCTCAAGGTCAGAGGGAGCACCACCACGTGCATGCCGAACATCTGGCCCGCATTTGGCAAGTTCACCCATCCAAGCCCTAATGCATTCAGCCCGTCTTTAGCCTGCACGGCATTCCACTGGGAGTAGAAGTCACCGTTGATCAAGAACCCGGTGAATGCTGTGGGGATGGCAACAATCATGGCCACGGCGCCCAGCAGCCAGGTTTCCCGGCGCCCTCCGCGCCAAGCACCTGTAAAGAACACCCGCCAGAGATGGAGCATCATAAAGAAGAAAAAGGCTTGCACCGACCAAAAATGCACTGCCGCTGCAAATCGGTCTGCACCGTTATAAGACCAGCTGGCAGGTCCGTTAGCCGCCAGCACCACTCCGGAAATAATCAGCGCCACAAAGCTGGAGGCCGTCAATGACCCTAACATATACATAAAACCTTGCGCGTACTCGGGCATTTTTTCAGGCAGCCAGGTATCCACTGACATTGCTTCGGTCAGGGCCTTGCGGGATGCCGTTGTCCAGTTCGCCATATTGTGTTCCTCCTCTGTTCATCTTTCCGTGTTCCAAAGCCCGTCTCAGTGGTGCCGACTCGGCCACAGCAGTCCTACGACAAACGTCACGAGAAACAGCGCCTCTACAATCCAGTTTCCTGTCTGGGTTGTCATATTGTCACCTTCCTTTTAAGTCCAGTGTAGGGTGCCCGGATACTACTCTCTAAATTCCCAATGCCGTTCGGTCTTTCACGACTCGGTGCCGACACCCCTTGCTGTTCAACATTTAGTGTATCGGGTCAGGGTCACCCGCAAGAGATGCATGGGGCCCTCATTTGCAGGGTCCACCGGAGCACAGGCCGTGGGGCCATTTGGCCCTACCCTTATGATCTTTAGCACTACCGGAAATCTCCGCGACTGGGTCATTTTTCCCGAACTGGCCCGTGGCCCATCATGCACGGCTGGTCTCGGTGCCGCTCCGCGCCCCGGTACGCATTAGGACTAACCGGCTTAATGTGCCGCAAACCCGCCGCAGGCTGGGGCGCAACACAGTCTGCTCCCCGCCTCCTCCAGAAGATCTCCCTCCAAAAGCCCAGAGCCATTGTATAAGGTTTCCCGGCGCTCTTGCTTGACATAGACGCCAACACTACACGACCGCCCCCCCAAACCCACTAGGGTCTGCCAGCCATCATGGCCGAGAACGTTGGACCGGTAATATTTATTTAGGCTCGAGCCCGCTTTTCGGCAGTTTTGTCGATTAAACCCGTAAGATGCGATTCCGGGTCGATTAAAATGCCTTAAACTTGCACCAATGGCCGTAACCATTTCGTGCAGCCCTGCGTTACTCTAGGTAGAAGACTGTGAGTTAGAGTTTTATACATAAATGGTAGGTGATACCCATTGTTGGAAACACGTAGGGGCAAACATAGACCTCGCCGATTCGGTGCATATCTCTGGCCGCTGCCAGTCCTTGCGGTTGGGGTGGCGGCTTATGCTCTGTGGCCCCGGGCAACCCTCAGGCCCAGCACAACTGCTCTGGCCCGCCTATCCGTCACCGGCCGGGTATTATCGGCCGACGCCACCAACGCCGGCGGCCAAACCATCCCCTTAGTCGTGAAAGACGGGCGACTGTGGCCTTCCAAATCACTGAAGGCCGGTTCACGCTACCAAGTGGAGGTGTCCGTAGCCGGACCCGGATGGTGGCCTTTCGGTTCTATTTCCGTATCGGATTTTGTCAAAACACCTAAGGATCCTATCCTCACTGCCAGCAGTTTAATGATTTCCCCTGGCAAACCTTTATCTTTATCATTGTCTTCTCCGGCATCCATCGTCCGTGTCACAGCCAGTGGCCGCCTCAGCGAGGTCCACGCCAGCATTCCGCAATTGGTTTACTCGATCCACAGTCCCGGAACTGCCCCGGGCCAGCAGGGCACGCTGACTGTGGAAACCCAGGCCCGGGCCTGGGAAAGCGTTTCGACACCCAAAACCTTGAGCTGGCGAACCCCCGGATGGCTCACCGTATCTGGGTCACCTAATGTCAATCTGCCCATCAGCCTGTTCGCCCCCCTGGTGCTAACGTTCTCGCAGCCAGTCGCCAATCCTACACTGACCCCACAGATGAGTCCCCAAGTGCCAGGACACTGGACATGGGAAAATTCTCATACTGAGGAATTTATTCCGGATGCCACAAGTTGGGGTTACGGCCCCGGCGCCGTGGTCAATGTGACCGTTCCCGGCGGAAGCAAAGGCTACGTCGCGACAAACGGCGCCTATTTCCCGAAAAGCACTTCAATGTCCTGGTCTACAGCTCCCGGGTCCACCATGCGTTTGCAGGAACTGTTAGCCAAGCTGGGCTACCTGCCATTAAAATGGGCCCCGGCCACCCCTGTCTCGCCGACACTGGCGGCGCAGATCACCGCGATGACCTCGGCGCCTACAGGACAGTTCCAGTGGGCTTACCCCAGTACCCCCGCGCCACTCAAAAGCCTATGGATTCCTGGCCAGTACAACGTGATGGTTCAGGGGGCGGTAATGAATTTCGAGAGAGTTCAGGGAATGCCGACGGATGGAGTCGCTGGACCTGCTGTGTGGAAGGCGCTGATTAACGCTGACTTGGCCAACCAGACAAACCCCGATGGCTACACTTACGCCTATGTTTCGGAAAATCTTCCCGAGACGCTCACCTTGTGGCATAACGGCCAGGTCGTCCTGAAGACATTGGCGAATACCGGGATTCCCCAATCACCCACCTATCTGGGCACCTTTCCCGTGTACGTCCGGTACCGTTCCCAAACGATGCAGGGGGTCAACCCCTCTGGAGTCAAATATTCCGACCCCGGAGTGCCTTACGTCAACTATTTCAAAGGTGGCGATGCGGTGCACGGATTCCCCCGCGCTTCCTATGGATTCCCCCAGAGTCTAGGATGTGTAGAGTTGCCGATTCCCAATGCCGCCAAGGTGTGGCCGTATATGCATTACGGCACGCTCGTCACAGTATCCCCACCCACCAACTAGCTCGTGCTTCCTGTACCTTCCCCGCGCGATCCTAATCATCCCTTTCACGACCAGATGGACCATGCTTTTTACCCCATCTGGTCGTGGCCCACAGCGGCCGATTTTGCGTTAATAAGGGTTGAGTGAAACTGCGATGAAGCGGGTGAATATTATGCCATGCGTTATGAAGGAACAAGCCATGCAGAGCGTGCACAACACGGGCAAGACCGACCCGCCCCCGGTTCAGCCATGGCAGCAATGGACTTTGAGCGTGCTGGCAGCGGAGACTGCGGAGAACATCCTGGATGTGGGATGTGGGCGTGGCGACCTTACGCGGAGCATTTCCTCCCATATTCCTGTTCACGCGGAACTGGTCGGGGTGGACAACTCATTTGAGCTGCTGCACCAGGCGGAAGAGCTGACGCGCAGCCGCAGGGAGCGCCGTATCCAATGGGTTATGGGCAATTGGGACCACATTTTGTATCCTGATCAGAGTTTTGACCGTATCGTCATGGAATTTGTTCTCAACACAACGGCCACTTGGCCGTTGGTTCTGTTCGAACTGAGCCGGCTAACGAGACCGGGAGGACGGGTCATTTTACTGACCCACGGCCCTCATGACACACTGCTGTCCAAGATTTCCCACCGCCTATGGTATTGGTCTGAAAGTTACCGGCGTTTCACAGGGCTCCCCGCCCGACCTATGTGCCAGTCGCATCCCACATCGGCAGAAATTGCCGGAACCTTGTCACCGGAATTCTCCTTGCTGGATTCGCACCAGTGGCTAGGCGGTTTTGTGGAAGGACTCTTGCTGGAAAACCGCAGTCATATTTCTGAAGTAGTGCAGTGACATCTCAAATTTCTATGTTTCCTGCCTAACGATGTTTGCTACAATAGGAAGAGATAACAAGGAGATGACGAAGATGCCACTGCTATTCTTTGTTTTCCCGCCGTTTATCATTGCCATGAGCGTGCTGGCAGCCAGCGCAGCCTTTTATCGGCGCATGTCGAGGCCCGACCCACGCCCCGACGATGATCCCTATTGGGGCTGTCAGGGCAGGGACTGGTCTGTGCGGAGTTCCCAGCCAACGCCAGCGCTGAACAGCGCAACCCCGCTCGAAATTGCTCAAGAACGTTATGCCCGCGGTGAAATCGGACACGAGGAGTTCGACCAGATCATTGGCCGCCTGAATCAGTCCCGCCATTCATGGCAAAAATGGTAGATAGACATCCCCGCCCCAATTAACCTATGTCCACAAGGAGGTTTTTATTTGCCGCACCATGACCATCAATTTGACCCCGAGCGGCTGGCGCAAATGGAGGACAGCCGCCGCAAGGTGTTTCCCCCGGAGGAAACGTTAGCTCATTTTTTGACACGTCCTGATTTAGTGATTGCCGATATAGGTTGCGGTCCAGGATTTTACGCAATCCCCGCAGCAAAAATGATCCCTGCGGGCCATGTCATGGCGGTCGACCGCCAGGCGGACATGCTGGATTGGACGCAGCAGCGAGCCCGGGAAGCGGGGATTGCCAACCTGACCACGGTCCAGTCAGTGGCTGATGACCTGCCCTTCAGCGACGCCACTTTTGACGCTGTACTCATGGCCAATGTCCTGCATGATCTTCCGGATGATGGACGCATTCTGAAAGAAGTGCTGCGGATTCTGAAACCGGGCGGAATTTATTTTCTGGTGGAATGGGACAAAGTAGAAACCGCATTTGGACCGCCGCTGGATATCCGGTTTGCCCCGGAAGAGCTGGAAGCATTGTTGCAGTCGTACAAGTTTGCTGCTGTTCACACCATCGCTGCCCCATCCCCATGGTACCAGATGTCTGCCAAGAAACCCGAAGAATGACCTCCGGGTTTCTTTTTTTTCCTTACATTTGCCTCAATCCTTGCTCGTCGTGCCGGAAATTCCTGTCCAAAAGCAGGATCATGCTCGAAACCAAGATGCGCGACACGCCAATGGGATCATAGTCAAGGGTTTTGCCCAGACTGGTGATATGCTCGTGGAAGAGCTGACTGTCCGACACCATCTCAACGAGAGACTGTAGCGCAGACTGCTGCGTTGTTCCCCATAGCGCCGCCACTTCCATTTCCTCTCCTTCCACAATGTCGTGGACATGTTCCGCGTGCACCAAGCCCAGACGCGCTCCCAACGCGAGCCACTTTACAAGAATTCTCTTGTTGCGGCGAAGGCGTTCCGCGAACACGACCCGCACTGGTTCAGGGTATTCCGGACTAGGTTCCAGCGACTCATCCGGCATGTAGTGAATGACCAGGTCGGCAAAAGCCTTTTGTGGCTCAATGTAGCGCATCACATCGGGGCGGCGCCGCTCTATTTCCGCCAACACCTCCTGCGGGGTGTATCCGCGGGCGCCAGAGTCCCGCCGCACCTTCCAGCGCACCCGCAGGGCATTGTCCGTATCGAAGTACATCCGGAGGTCCAGCGCTTCCCGCAACCGTTCCAGATACAAGGTATGAAGTCCCTCGAGAATAATGATGTCTCGGGGAACAATTTCTTCCATAGCGCCAAATCGCCCGGTGGCATGGTCATAAGTGGGTTTCACAATGGCCCGCCCATGTCTCAGCGCCCACACATGATCAATCAGAAGCCCTAGGTTGTTGGCTTTCCACGGATTTAAGGCTGTGATCCCGATCGCATTCCGTTCATCGCGGTCGAGTGAGTGGTAATCGTCCAGTGTCAGCACAGTGACCCGATCCGGCCCCAGTAGTTCCTGCAATGCGGTGGCATAGGTCGACTTGCCAGCGCCGCTATCACCCGCAATCCCGATCATTGTAATGCGGTGCCTCTTTGGTCCCATGTCAGTTCCTCCTATCTGTACGGGAAATTTCTCTCCGTGCTCTGCTGCGGTGTCTGTTCACTTCCCGCCGCCCCGTTTTACGCGCGGCCAACAGACCCTGTCAGCCGGAGCTTGCTCTTCACCATCTCTTTAATCGCCTCGCGTCCCGGGCCCAAATATTTGCGCGGGTCATACACTGTTTCGTTGCTAGCAAGAACTTGCCGTATCTTTTGTGTAAATACCTCTTGATTGTCGGTGTTGATGTTCATTTTGGCGATGCCGAGACCGATGGCCTTCTGCACGTCCCCATCGGGAATCCCCGACCCGCCGTGCAGTACTAAGGGCACACCCGTTGCCTCGCGAATTTCCGCTAGCCTTTCAAAATCCAGTTGGGGCGTTCCCTTGTAGTGTCCGTGGGCCGACCCGACCGCGGCGGCCAGTGCGTCGACATGGGTTTCTTCCACAAACCGCAACGCATCGGCTGGGCGGCACAATGTGGCCAGACGCTCATCTACTGTCAAGTCATCATCGGTGCCGGTGATCCGTCCCAGCTCTGCCTCCACCTCTATTCCGAGAGGGTGGCACAACTCTACAACGGTTTTAGTCAAAGCAATGTTGTCTTCCAAAGGTAGGCGGGATGCATCGATCATCACCGAGGAAAATCCGTAGCGGATAGCCTTCAACACCCATTCCAAGTTGGGCCCGTGGTCGAGATGGAGCATGACAGGGACGGTCGCCCGCTCGGCCGCTGCACGGCAAATGGCCACGGCGTAATCAATGCCCATGTATTTCAGCGCCCCTTCGCTGGCTCCAAGAATGACGGGCGCCTTTTCTTCCTCCGCTGCTTCAATAATCGCCTGGACAAACTCCAGGTTATTGATATTGATTTGGGCCACAGCATACCCTCTGTTCAATCCGTCGCGCAGCCAGCTGCCAAATGATGCGAATCCCACGTGTGGCCCCCCCTTTTTTGTGTAGTGCTTATGCCTCTCTAAGCCCTTGGGATGACATCTCTCCGAAGGGTCCATGATTTGAGATATTAAAAATTTTCAGCTATTTTTGTGTTAAGTCTGTGACGGTCGGCGCTCTCTCCAACTCGACGACAACATTGTAAGCCTTTTTTGTGAACCACATCACAAGTTTTTCGATGAATTATCAGATAACAAATGTGAAATGCTTCTGTGTCATGGTGAACGGCAAACGGTCCTGACGCCCGTCTGCCGAGACACCGCAACCGCAAGGGCACGCGGAAGCCGCCCAAGCAGTTTTGACTGAGATGCAGGCACTGCCCTGCCGCGTTCCGGGGCCGGGTCCCGCCAGAACCTATAGAGCGCGAGTCTGCCCACCGTCCACGAACAAGCTGGCGCCTGTAATGTACGAGCTCGCCGGGGAGAGCAGAAAGGCTGCGGCTTTCCCGAATTCCCGCGGGGCGCCGTAGCGGCCCACCGGAATTCGAGAAGCTGCCTGGGATTCAATGGCATCCAGCGGCTTCTGGTCCTGCAAAGCCCGATACTGGTCGAGCTCCTTCACGCGCTCTGTGGCGATTCTCCCCGGCGCAATCACGTTCACTCGGATCTGACGTTCCGCCATTTCAATCGAGAGGGATTTGGCCAAGGCGGCGACAGCTGGCCGCATCACATTGGAGAGAAGAAGCGAATCGATAGGCATCTTAATCGAGGAGGACGTATTGAACAAGATGCTCGACCCTGGCGCCATCATCGGGGCTAGGCCTTTGATAAGAAGAACGGGACCCCAAAGCAGGCTCGTGAACGCGGCCTGCCAGTCATTATCGGCCAAGTCATCAAATTTCCCCGGACGCGGGCCGCCCGTATTCACAAACAGCCCGTCCACCCGTTCCCACGGCATGGTGTCAATGAACCTCTCAATGCTGGACCGGTCCCCAGTGTCAAGCTCGCTCCACGGGCATGCACCCTCACGGGGCGTTGGAGCGGTGCGTGATGCCAGCAGCACCGCGGCGCCTTCCTCTCTCAGCGCCTCCGCCACTGCCCGTCCCAGCCCGCGCGACCCGCCCATCACTATGATTTGCTTCCCAGATAAACTCAAATCCATTTCGCACAGACCCCTTTAGTCCTTTTTTCTCTTCCGTATGAGCCGCGCGCCGCTGCCATATGCCATCACGGGATCCGCAATTCAAGCGCCGTGCTGGCCTTGGCGCGAACCCGCTGCAGAGCATTGTCAATGGATTTCGGGCTGCGTCCCAACTGAACGGCAATTTGCTGATACGTGAATCCGGACAGATAGCGGCCAAGAACCTCGCGTTCCAATGCCGTAAGACGGCGATTCAGCAGCGCGGTCCACTTTTCAGTCGATTCCTGCTCCATCACCCAGCTTTCTGGATTGACAGCGCCGTGGTCCACCAACCGTCCAATAAAGGGTTGGTTATCCTGCTCGTCCGACCCCGACTGGTAAAGAGAAAAGGCGGTATTCAATGGCTGTTGTTTCTTTCGGGTAGCCCGGATGACAGCACTCACAATCCGGCGGCTGACGCAGAGATCGGCAAATGCCTGAAAGGGCACTCCCTGTTCTGAGCGAAAATGTCGAATTGCGTAAAATAACCCTAAAAGCCCTTCCTGCTGAAGGTCCTCATGTTCAAGACCGACGACAAAATATGTGCGCGCTTTAGCGGTAACCAGAGACTGGTACCGCATTATCAGTTGGTCCAACGCATAGGAATCACCTTCCCGCTCCAAGGCCAGCAACGTATCGTCGGTAACTTCACGACTTATTGACGGGACCGCCATCCAGCCATACCTCCTTTTTATCTTTCTCATTATACGGTAAGGTTCTCCCAACGATCTATACTCTTTGAAAGGGATGGATCCTGTAACTCCTTCAGGTTACGTTGTAAATTGTCAGGGATGGGGACACAATTTAGAAGGAGATATGGCAGCAGGTGAGAGTTTGGCAATATGCCAGACCGTGTTAGGAAAGGGCGGGACACTATGACACATTATGACTACATTGTTGTCGGCGGCGGCATGACAGCTTCTGCAGCCACGGCAGGAATACGGCGGCATGACAAGTCCGGCACAATCGGAATATTTTCTTCAGAACGGTACCCGATGTACAGCCGCCCACCTCTGTCTAAGAAGCTTTGGACGGACGACCGCGTAGAAGGTCTCTGGATGAAACCGGATGTGCTCACGCTTCATGCGGATGAACATCTCACGACCACCATCAACTCCGTGGATGCTGGGAATCACACTGTTTCCGACCAATATGGAAACCTGTACCATTTCGGAAAACTGCTTTTAGCCACCGGCGGCTCCCCCAAGACCCTTCCGTTCCCCGATATTCCCATCATTTACTTCCGCACGCTGGAAGACTATTTTCATCTCTACCAACTGGCGCAGACCCGTGACCGCTTTCTGGTCATTGGCGGCGGCTTTATCGGCACCGAAATCGCGGCAGCCTTAAATTTGCAGGGCAAGTCCGTGACGGTGATTTATCCGGAAGCCCATCTCGTAGACCGCCTATTTCCGACCGATCTCAAACAACATATCGACCAATTCTACCGCGATAAAGGCGTCGACTTGTGGAATAGCAGTGCCCTTGCGCAACTCGAACAGGATGCACAAGGGATTCTGGTCAGGGACGGGAATGGGCGGAGCACGCACGTAGATGCCGTCGTTGCTGGCATTGGACTCCGGCCGAATACCGATCTGGCTGAAGCGGCGCATCTCTCTGTCCGTGACGGCATTGCCGTCAACGAGTATCTCCAGACATCTGACCCCAACATTTATGCGGCAGGCGATGTGGCGTCGTTCCCCTATCCGTATCCCGGACAGAAATCCCGTGTGGAGCATGAGGACAATGCTTTGTCGCAAGGCAAGGCCGCAGGCGCCAATATGGCTGGTGCCCACCGGGCCTACTCTCATTTGCCGTTCTTTTATTCTGATATGTTCTCAATGGGATATGAAGCCGTTGGCCTTCTTGATGCGAATCTAGAGATTTTCTCCGACTGGGTAACATTCGGTGAGGAAGGCGTTCTGTACTATCTTAAAGACCGGAGGGTTGTCGGAGTATTGAACTGGAACGTCTGGGACCAAATCCCTAAAGCCCGCGAAATCATTGTCGCACAAAAAATCTATGGCGACCCTTCAGCTCTCGCGGGAACGATTCGCAATCGGTGACCCGCAGCAGTGGGATCAGGCCCCGTTCTTCAACATCTGTGGCAGCGCACTTTTGACTGCCGAGACAGGGATTGCGAATCCTATTCCCTGTCCTTGGGTGGAAACTGCCGTATTAATGCCAATAACCTGGCCGGCGAGGTTAAGCAAAGGGCCGCCGCTATTCCCGGGGTTGATTGCCGCCGAGGTTTGCAGCAGATTGGAATAGGTCCGGGACCCAATAGTGAGCGGCCTTCCTTTGGCACTGACCACCCCGACAGTGACGGTGTGGGACAGGTCGTAGGGGTTGCCAATCGCTATGGCCCATGCCCCCACCGGCGTGTCAGCGGAGCTCCCCATCGTGATGGTGGCCACTGGGCGGGGGACAGAAACCTGTAAGACGGCGAGGTCAGAACGGGCATTGGTCCCAAGCACACGGCCCCGGAACGGTTTGGCATAACCGGTGACGTAGACGGCGATCCCGGTGGCATTGCTGATGACATGGTCATTCGTGAGAAGCTCGCCGCTGGACCGGAAGAAAAATCCCGTACCAACCTGGCTTCCCACCCCGTCCCGGGACGCAATAATCTTCACCACCGCGGGACTCACCCGCTGCACAACATTGGAAATAGTGTTCGGAGCAATGGGCAGCGTGGGGGGCGCCGAGGGAGCGGCCGATGACGTGCTCACTGGCCCCTGTCCTGGGCGGGCGAGAACGGCCGCCCCTCCCCCAGCAGCTCCCGCCCCAAAAACAAATCCTGCGGCAGCGATTCCCAACGTCTTCAGAAATCCCCCCATAAAAACACCTCCAGAACGTCTTGCGCGTCTGGAGGAGTATGCCACACATTTGTTACTAAAGCATTTCCTAGCCCTTTTACGATTGAAGCTTGCCCGCAATCAAAGCGAGTCTCTGTCCCAAGAGGATGCCTACAGCGCGTTCGTCATCGGACAACTCCGGCTTGCTGCCAAGCTCTGTGGGACCGTACGGACCGCCACCTGTTTGAGTTCCATGGACCGACGGGCTCAGGTATCCCGTGGGGACAATCACCATTCCATGGTGAAAAGCAAACGTTGACATGGTAAGGATGGTGCTCTCATGGCCTCCGTGCATGGTCGCAGCCCCGGTAAAAAAGCCTGCGGCCTTTCCTGCCAGTTGCCCTTGCGCCCACAAGGGCCCAGTCTGATCGAGAAAGTTCTTAAGCTGAGCCGTCATATTGCCATAACGGGTTGGTGAGCCAAAAGCAATGCCGTCGGCCCATGTCAAGTCGTCGAGTGTTGCCACCGGAACATTCTTTTGGGCCTCAACGGCCTGCTTGATGGCATCGTTGGCTCTGATGACTTCAAGCGGGAGCAAGTCCGGCACTCTGCGCAGCCGGACTTCAGCTCCTGCCTGTTCGGCGCCTTCGGCGATGACCTGCGCCAAATGGTAGACGGATCCCGTCATGGAGTAATAGATTACGCTGATTTTCACGTTGCAAACATCCTTTCCCATCTGAAGGGCAGAAAACCTTCGGATTTTGTGGTCTTCTAGACGCTTGATTGACGTCTACATAACATTTGACGGTCCCCACCCGTCGGAAGATACCCCCCAATCCATCTTGCACCAAAATAATTTCCTTATCCCAGGGTCCCAGCCATATTTTTCGTGCGCACAACGTCCAGTGGACCACCCCTCTCGAGAGACATTGCGTAAAAGAGAGGGTGGCACGCAAAACCGGACCAAGCCACGAAGATACGGGACAAAAGACGCGAGACTGACAGCCACGCAACCGATCTTTGTCTGTGGCTTCTTTTTGTTTAGCGGCACAGCCGTTACACCACTGCGCATAAAAGCACAGACGACACCCCACTGTCTAGGGAATTGGCGTAATTGGTTCGATGTCGTGTATTATTGAAGAAAATGCGGTTAAAAAGTTTTTCCACCACACCAGGTGCATGCCCTATGGGGGCACCAAGCCGGAGGCGCACTAATGTCGGACTGGGAACTTGTACAAGTGTACCGCCAAGGCGGTCACGGCGGCGCGGATGCCATGGGCCAATTATTTCTCCGCCACCGCCCGCAGTTATATCGTTTGGCACTGCGAATAGTGGGCGACACCTCCGCCGCCGAGGATGCCGTGTCAGAAATATGGATGCGGGTGATGAGCCGCATCGGCCAGTATCGGCATGAGGCGAAATTTAGCACGTGGCTGTACCGAATCGCAATGAATTGGCTCATTGACTGGACCCGTAAGAGCGTCGGCCGTCAGGCAACTCCCATGCTGCTGCCTGACCCGCCGGCTTACGCGAATGAGGACCCGGATAGTCAGTGCGAAAAAGCATTCACGGCAGAATTGATTCAGCACACACTTGAGCAGTTGTCCCCGATGCAGCGCACAATAATTGTCATGCGCGACATAGATAACGTCCCTTTGCAGGAGATGGCAGCCCGGCTGGGACTCCCCCTTACCGCCTTAAAATCCCGGCTTCGCCGCGCCCGGGCCGCTTTTAAACGGATTGCCGGCCAAGACCACGCAATTCCGGGACGGGAGGCGATTGGCCTAATCCACTTGACGGCTCGCGGAGCGTTGCAGTAACGCTTCCCCATCACCAGCTAAAAGGGGGTTGAAGCCAGCGAGCCTGGCCTTCTCCCCTTTTAGCCGGTTCTACACTCCCAAGCAGGGGTTACAAGCGCCGTCTAGTTAGACCGTATTCCAAATCCTGCAACGTCTGGGTAGTCAGCTGCCGCACCTGTACAGAGTCTTCACCCGGCCACGACACGAGCCCCATGGTCGTCAAAATCCGCATGGCCTGTTTCAGCAGTTTGATAGGGATGCCCAAATCCGCGGCCTCACGATTCAAGTCAATCACCATGCCAGCCGGCAGCCTCTTAGTGATGATGGCATCGCGGTAACGGGATGCCACCGTGTTTGGGTTGTCTACAAGACCCACGACGATTCAGTCCTTTCGCCTATCTCCTATTATCTCTGTGGTTTTTTGAAAAAATTCCAATTAGGTGGATGGGTCCCCTCTCGGTCCCTTTGTAACCCAGCCCCTGCTCTTATATTTAACCATATTTCCAAACGGGCGGGGGTAGATGCTAGGTCCCTAGCCCCAAAGGCAAAATATTGGCGTAAGTGGGCTGCCCCTGAGAGTCCGCCAGCAAGAGGCGACAGCACCTTTACAATCTCCCTGGCGGCCGATGGGTATAATTAACAGAGAAGCATATCGGCGAAATCTGTTGACGCAGAGTGTATTATGTTCACAGTCGATTCATCAAGTACGAGGAGGCCGTCTAAATGTCTGATAGTGGACCAGAGAGAAGCGCCGTAGTGATACCGGGCCAAGAGACCCCGGCCCAGCCTAAACGCGCTGGGCTAGCCCTTCCGCGGTGGTACTGGCCTTGGTGGGTGATTTTAGGGATTGCGGTCACGGTCTTGATGGCCATCTCCTATTTTGCCGGTATGCTGACCACTGTATCACAGGCCCACACGCTGCTCTCAAGCCTGCACCAGCAACTTGGGCTGGTCGCCCAGCAAAAGGCCCGCCTCAACAAACAAGCCCAGGCGCTTGGGGTCTTAAGTAATTTGCGCAGCGGACACTGGAGCAACCCTGCTGTATGGGCCGTCTTCCTTCCCATGTGGGTCTGGTTCTTAGCCGGGATGCTCTCGAGCCTCGCCGGCTACGCAGCCGTGCGCAGACTAGTGCGGCGGTCTGTCGTCAACAGGGCTGGCGGTCAGCCCTCACCAAGCTATGCCGACGCATCTGGATCTCCAAGAACTCCTTCACCCAGCCGCCGCTCGGCTCCCTCTTCCTCTCCCAAATGGACCCGTGAATTCATCGGGCTGGTCATATGGGTGGGCGTTATCGCGGCTCTGGGGTTCGCCATCATCCACAGCGGAACGCACCTCGGACCATCATTCTGGTCCCGATTCCGGCTGTGACGCACGGTGGCGCTCAATATCCTTGCGGCGGCTTCGCAAGGAAGCCGCCAGCGCACCGACCATGAGGACCAGCCCGGCGAGCTCGGCCAGCATAACCATCCACAGAGGCAAGTGCCCTCCAATAGCCATAAACAGTGCCCAGTACCCTGCGCCTAACACCACCAGAGTGATGAGCCCTGCCGCACGAAACCACAACACGGTTTTTTTCGAATAGGGAGCCGCCTCTTTGAGCATATCCATGTAAAGGCGCCGTTTGTCGTTCACTCTATGTCTCCGCCTTTCCGTTCTGGTGCGCTTGCTGCGAACCCTCAGATGATTATTATAGCTTATCCTCTGAAATCCTCCGGAATTACCGTCGAAGTGCACATTTTTGCGCCGGCAGACGTTTTTTCGTGAGTGTCCGGGGGGCTCGCTTGCCTTTTTATGCAAGTCCTGCCGCACTTTCGCTTATAATATAGCTCAGCAATTGCTATGAGACAGGGGGTACCACCGATCGACGAGTCCTTGCTGGCTATTATTGACATTGGATCAAATTCGGTTCGCCTCATGGTTGTACGCCGCCTAGGGCCAAATCTCGCCGCCATTATCGACGAGCAAAAGGCCACCCCGCGTCTGGCGCTGGCCAAAGATGCGGACGGCTTTCTCACCCTTGACGGATTTTCCCGCCTGGTTCAGGCATTGCAGTACTTTCGGGATGTCGCGCAGGCTTACCACGCCGACCCGGTGATCGTGCGCGCTACGGCCTCCTTGCGGAATCTCGCGAACCAACAGCAGGTTCTGCAGGAAATACTGCGGCAGACAGGACTCAGTGTCACAGTGCTCTCCGGCGAAGAAGAGGCCCAAATCGGCTTCCGGGCGGTGCAGGCGAGCATCAGTCTGACGCAGGGCTGGACCATGGACGTCGGCGGCGGCAGCACGGAAATTGTCACATTCACCAACGGCGAACTGGTTCACCAGCAGTCGTTCCCCTTTGGAGCCGTATCTTTGTCTTCCCGCTTTCCCGTGTACAAAGATATGCAGGAGTGGGTCGCCCAGCAGCTGTCGGGTGCCAAGTGGCTGCCGCGCATTCCTTCCCAAGGCATCGCCCTCGGCGGCAGCGCGCGGGTGCTGGCCAGAGCCCTGCAAGAAGAATTGGATTACCCCCTGAAGCAGATTCATCACTTTTCTGTGTCGACATCTGTCATCGATGCCTGGCTCGCACATGTCGCTCCTATGACTCCCGAACAGCGCAGAAAAATCGCCCACATTCCCAAAGACCGGATGGATATCATCGTCCCAGGGGTGGCCATTATCCTGGCCCTGCTGCAGGTCACCCAGACAGAGCAGCTGATTGTCAGCGGATTTGGCCTGCGCAACGGCCTGCTTCTGGATTATCTGGGACCGGAGCAAACTCCCGAGTTTTCCTCTATCGCCCTGAACAGCGCTATGGCCGTCGCCATCCGCAGCGAGTGGCCTCTCGATTTGGCCATGCAGTTGCAGCAGCAAGTGGCGGAACTGGGAAGAGCCGTGCAAACTTTTTTGGGTTGGAGCCCGCGATTTCTTGAACTAGCCCGCACGGCCGCCATATTGCGCTATACGGGTCGAAGCATCAACATGTACCACTGGGACCAACATACTTTTTACTATGTACTGTCCGCTCCCTTGGCTGGCCTGAGCCACCAAGAGTGGGTGCAGGTCGCGCTGATAGCGTCGTACCGTTCGGTAAAGAGGTTGCAAAAATTCTGGAGCCCTTATTCCAGCATTGTCAGCCGCCAGGACTTGGCGGCTGTGCGCCAGTTGGGTGTGCTCCTCCGGCTGGCTGAGCTTTTCTCGCCTCCCCTGATGACAGGCGTCGAGAGACTCAACATCCAACATGCGGGCGGGCAGCTCACCATTACAGTGTCCGGCACAGGAATTTCTGGCCCCTCCAAAGATCTCGCGGACCTCGCCAAGGAGATCAAAAAGAGCTGGCAGCTCAAGCTGGTCGTGCCGGGTTTGATTTCATAACAGGGAGTGACATCGATTGACAATGACGGTTCATGACCACAATTCTTACCAGGGTCGCCTTATCGTAGCCGAGGGGACGGACGGCTCCGGCAAAAGCACAGCCATCAGCCTCTTGGAAAGCTGGCTGGCGGCGCAGGGCGTGCCCGTCTACCGGACAGCTTGGAACAGTTCTTCATTCATCAAGCCCATCATGCGCCACGTCAAGAAAAAAGAATGGCTGAGCCCTGCGGCATTTAGCCTGCTCCACGCCAGCGATTTCTATGACCGCTACCACCGCCTGATCCTGCCACGGCTGGAAGCCGGCTACGTTGTTCTCGCGGACCGCTGGGTATATACCGCATGGGTCCGGGACAGCGTTCGGGGCCTGGACCTGTCGTGGATTCAATCCCTCTATCAGGATGTCCGGGAGCCCGATCTGGCCATTTATTTCTCTGCGCCCCCAGATATCGCAATTTCCCGCTTGCAACACGCTGCTAGGGAACTCAAATATTATGAGAGCGGCCAGGATGTCAGCGGTCTGCATGACCGCTGGGCCAGTTTTCTCTGGTTTCAGGAGAAGATGCGGCAGGCTTATTTAGCCTTGGCTGACCAAGGCGTCCTGCAGCTATTCGATGCCACCCTGTCCATTACTGAGCAGCAGAAAATTCTGCGGCAGTGGCTGCAGCCAGTCCTTGAGGCGCAGACTGCCTCATCATCTTTTTTTCAAGGCAGCCCGCCAATCTCCAAGACTCTTCTCAAAGGGGGCCTGTAAACATGGGCAGACCAGTTCGCACTCTCGCTCCGCAATGGCCATATGCGGAAACGTATTATCCCGGAATATATATCGCGATCGATGGCCTAGACGGCTCTGGCCGCACCACTTTAGCGAATGAAATTCACCGCCAGCTGCAGTCCCACGGTTATCCCTCCGTTGTCACGGGACCGTTTCCGAGCAAAAAGTCCCAGTCCCAAAATACCCTCAACAAGCATGACCGCAGAGTCGGCCCCGCCAGCAGGCATCTCTTGTATGCCAGCTTTTTCGCCATCGTCACCCAGCAGATGATCCTGCCTCAACTGCGTGCGGGATACATCGTGATCTCTGACCGGTCATGGATCAGTCTCCATGCCCGGGCTGTGGCCCAAGGGCTTAGCGATACCTGGGTGGACACGACCATGGGATTTGCTCTGCAACCGGACCTGGTCATTGAGCCCGCAGCCACTCCCCTGGCTGCGGCCCGGAGGAAATTGTCAGGGGCGGATGCTCTGGACCCCCTTGAATCCGTAGACATGCCGGAACACCTGGCGGGCTTCCTCGCGTTTCAGGAGCGCATCAGTTCGCTCTTGCAGCCCCGGCGCCTTCAAATGCCGTGGCGCACTGTTCAGAATGTCAGCGACTTCCAGGAAGTGGCCGAGCTCGTCCATGTCATTGAATCCGAAAGCGAGGGATTCCCATCTTAGACGAAACTCAAAACCTCATGAAGCGCTACGGAGTGGAGATTCCGCACGCGCGCCATGTGGCTCTGTTGTCTCTGACGCTGTATGACCATCTGCAGCCGCTTGCAGGGGTGCCAAGTGCTGAGCCGTGGCGGGACTACCTGGAAACCGCTGCCTTGCTGCATGACATCGGCTACTTCATTGCAAAGAAAGGCCACCACCGGCACAGCCGGTGGATCCTCGAAAACACGTACGAAACACAGACGTGGCTGGAAGGCACGCGGCAGTGGGTTGCCGACCTCACCTATTTCCACCGCAAACCACTATCGGTCAAAAAGGCCCAATACATGGCACAAACCCCGGGCCTTTGGGCCCTCTCCTTCATTTTGCGGATCGCCGATGGCTTGGACCGGTCCCACCGCCAAGACGTGAGCATTGAGGAGGTGGCGGTTTCAGACAAGACCATTGCCATAAAAGTCAGCCATTTAAGCGATGACGATTACCGCCACCTTATGGAGAGCAAGGCCCAGGGCTTCCGGCAGGCATTCAGCCGCAACCTCAAAATCAAGCGTTTAGAGGCGGGTGCCTGACGACCTCCGGGCCACATTGTCCCGTTCTGCCGCCAAACTTACCGCTTCTGCGATCTTATCCACCACGTTGCGGTTGAAGACGCTGGGAATGATGTACTCGGGGCCAAGCTCTTCCCTCTTCACAACCGCCGCCAGCGCCTGTGCAGCAGCGACCTTCATCCCCATCGTCACCGTTCTGGCGCGAGAATCAAGCACCCCGCGGAATAGTCCGGGAAAGCACAGCACATTGTTGATCTGATTAGGATAATCGGAGCGCCCCGTGGCCACAACCCGGGCATAAGCCTGCGCCACTTCCGGCTGAATCTCGGGAGTGGGATTGGCCATCACAAACAAAATAGCATCGTGGGCCATTTCCTTGATGTCATCCGGGCTGAGAAGGTTCGCTGCCGAGACCCCGATAAACACGTCCGCCCCCCGCAGGAGTTCGCGGAGCGTTCCGGTCCTCCGCTGGGGATTGGTCTTGCGGGCATATTCCTCCCACTGAGGATGGCCCGGATAGGTTCGCCCAGGCACAATCGCCCCTTCTTTGTCGTAACCCACAATATCTGAGACGCCCATATGCAAGAGCAGCTCCGTCGTCGCTGTCCCTGCCGCCCCCACCCCGGCCACCACAATGCGCAGGGACGTCAGCGGCTTGTTCACCACTTTGGCTGCGTTGATCAATCCTGCCAGAATCACTGTCGCCGTGCCATGCTGGTCGTCGTGGAACACGGGGATGTCCAGACGCTCCTGAAGGCGCCGCTCTATTTCAAAGCAGCGCGGCGCGGAAATATCTTCGAGATTAATGCCGCCAAACCCCGGGGCAATCCGCACCACAGTGTCAACAATTTCGTCGGTGTCGTTCGTGTCGAGACAGATGGGAATCGCATCGACATTCCCCAGCCACTTAAACAGGACGGACTTCCCCTCCATCACCGGCAGGGCGGCCTTGGGGCCGAGATTGCCCAGGCCCAGTATGGCTGACCCATCCGTGACAATGGCTACCGTGTTGCGCTTCATCGTGAGTTGAAAAGCCTTGGAGGGATCCTCAGCGATAGCCTCCACCACTCTAGCCACGCCTGGTGTGTAAACATGTGAAAGGTCAGCTCGGGTTTTGATCTGGACCCGCGGCTTAATTTCAATTTTTCCGCCCAAATGCATGAGAAAGGTCCGGTCTGACACATTTTCGACGGCCACTCCGTCGATTTCTGCCAACTGGTCAACGAGTGCCTTGAGCTGGCCCGCGGTCGGCATTAAGACGGTCAGATCCCGAATCGTCTTCTGGTCCTCGGCGCGCACCAAGTCCCAGGCGATGATATCCCCGCCGAGGTCATCCACCAGCCCGACCACATTGCGAAACGGCAGTCCGTCCCTTTGCATAATCAGACGGATGATATATTGCACTCCATTTTGAACCACGTCACTATCCCCCTGCCTTATTGGCTCTCCCTTTTACTCCGTTTATCATAGCACGGGTTAAAACGAGAAGACGCTCGAAAATCCGATGATCCGCCTGAATTCATCACCCATTTCACCGAGACTGGCCAAAATAGCGGTTTTAGCTTGGGACCGCCGACGGTATAATGCATGATGGATGTCTTCGGATTAGCATTACTGGGGGAGGAGATCCTGATTTCGGTTCAAATCGATCACAAAATTGACGAATGCCTGTTGATCAGCCTCGCCAAAGACGGCCAAGAAGAAGCTCTCGCACAACTGATGGCACGGTACGCGTCTCTCATCAAATCCACAGCCGGCCGGTACTTTCTGCCCGGCGCTGAGCACGATGACGTAATGCAAGAAGGGTGGATCGGTTTTTGGAGCGCCATCCAGCATTTCGACGATCAGCGCCATGGATATTTTTCGGGTTTTGCCAAACTTTGTGTCAGCCGGCAGATTGTTTCGGCCGTGGTGGGGGCTACGCGCGCTAAACACCAGATTCTGAACGGGGCATGGTCCCTGGACCAGCCAGTTCACGAGGGGGTTTGGTGGGACGCCGTCGCTGAAAGCTCCCACGCTTCGCCGGAGGCTTATGTGATTGACCGGGAATGCTCGCGGCAGTTGGTTCACGACCTGGGAAAAAGCCTGACACCTCTTGAGCAGAAAGTCTTCAATGCACGGCGCCAAGGAAAAAGTTACGAAGAGATCAGTCTAGCGGTGCAGCGTCCCCGCAAAACGATTGATAATGCCCTCCAGCGCATCCGGCGCAAACTGAAAATAACCCGCAGCCGTTTCTAGGCCTGCGGGTTATGCGCCTGCTCCGGTGTCCATCCTACATCAGATCCGGCCGGGCTGGCCGCCTGCTCCAATGTTTTTGAGGGCACCACTTGCAGCACCAGATAGCTGACATCCGCAAAGAGCAGCATCAGCGTGGCAATATGCAGGAGATAGGGTCCCGTGGCCACATGGCTGAGGGCCAGATTAGCCCCCGTAGCAATCTGGGCGAGGACGGCAATAAACAGCCAGAAGGCCCCCCGGTACAGATCTGGGCGCGTGCTGCGGTACTGCTTGAGATGCCAAAGGAGCGCAGCTGTGAGCACAGCCAATGCGACTGCAGCCAGACGGTGGATAAAATCCAGACCGACGAGGCCGGAGAATCCCGGAAAGACTTTGCCGTTGCACAGGGGCCAAGTAGGGCAAGCGCCGCCTGCGCCGCGGAAGGCCACATAAGAGCCCCAGTATATCGCCAAATAGGTGAAGATCCATGTGCTCCAGACCCAGGCTTTGGTGCTGGGGGAGGTTTCGCGGCGAAACCCAATACCCGAAGGGCGGCCGTGCATCTGCGCGTCAAGCTGGAACAAGAACACCGTCAGCAGCCCCACGCCCACCATAGCGAGCAGGCCAAACCCCAAGTGGAGCGCTAAAACCGTCGGAGGATTGACAAAAACTACGGCCAACGCTCCCAGAGCAGACTGCACGACGATGAATCCGATTCCCAGCAGAGAAAAGATCTTGACCTCGATAAAAGCCCGGTAGCGCACTAACGCCCAAATCATAAAACCTGTCGCCAAGAGGGCGAATCCTCCCACGAGCATGCGGTGTCCGAATTCGATAATCACATGGATATTATTGAGATTGGGAATGACTTCCCCATTGCACAGAGGCCAGTCCGGGCCGCATCCCAGCGCGGAGCCGGTTTGGGTATCGAGAAACCCCACCATGTTGATAATATACATGCCGATAGTGGAGATGACTCCCAGCCACTTCATAGATCGGGAGGGCGGAATGAAGTGATACGCTCCTGATGTGTTCATAGTCTTGGCCCCTTAACAATAATCCTGCACGCCAAATATCCTTCACTTCCGCCAGTCTAACATAAATCTTTCCCGCTCGCCGCAGAGCCGTTAGAACCTCATGCTAGCATAGGGTATCTTTTCCATTGATGGGCTATAATAAACAGGATTTCTGAGGAAAGGTGGGCTTGTGATGACTTCTTTAAATTTGCCCCGCCAGAATACGGCAGTCATGTTCATTGACATGCAGAACTCTATAGCGGGCCACGAACAATTCCAGCCAGTTGTCAAACAGTGCCAGCACCTCTTGGCGACAGCGCGGACTCATCATGTGGCGGTGGTGTTTGTCCATGTCACGCCGTACGACCACGTTAAACATTCAATGCGGGGGGAGGCGCAGGCGCTTTTGTCCCGCCCCGGCGCCAATTCTGCCGACCCTCATGCCTTTGATATCATCGGCGCCCTGCCCATTCTGCCAGAAGACCACGTCGTCACCAAACATGTGCGGGGCGCATTTACGGGGACAGAAATGGACCACCTTCTTCGGGCCATGGCAGTTAGCCATGTAGTCATTGGGGGGATTGCGACCAACATCGGCGTGGAAAGCACGGTCCGGGTGGGGGCAGATCTGGGATATAATTTCACCGTAGTCGAAGACGCCTGCGCGGCAATGACCCCGGAGGCCCATGATGCGGCAATCAAGTATTCTCTGCCATATTTCGCCCGCATTGCCAAACTTGCTGACCTGCAATTTAGGGACTAAGCTTTGACACAGACGAAGAACACCGGGCCACACTAGGCCCGGTGTAGCGTGTGTTACTTTTTCAGCCCGATTTGCGGCTTGACATGAGCGGCCAGGTAGGCCACAGCGTCTGGATTCTCCATGGCGCCGATGTTGAATGCCTGCTCTGCTGCGGTGCCCATTAACAGCTTTTTTACCGGGACTTCCATCTTCTTCCCGTTGAGTGTTTTAGGGATGGATGGCACCACAAAAATCTGGTCTGGCACGTGACGGGGGGACAGCGCTTCACGCAGCCGGCGGCGGAGATCGCCAGTCAGAATCATACTGTCGTCCGCGCCGGGTTTTTGGACCACCAACAGGATCAGCCCTTTCTCTACCCCCATGGCGGACAGATCCACCACGAGGCTGTCCAAAACGCGCGCGTCTTCCTCAACCACGCGGTAAAATTCACTCGTGCCCATGCGAATTCCGCCGCGGTTTATCGTAGCATCAGACCGTCCGTAAATCACCACACTCCCGTCATCATGCACGAGAATCCAGTCGCCGTGCCTCCAGACTCCCGGAAACACATCAAAATAACTAGCGCGGTAGCGGGATTTTGCTGCGTCATCTCCCCAGAGAAAAAGCGGCATTGAGGGAATCGGGCGGGTAATCACCAATTCTCCCACCTGGTTGCGCACCGCATGGCCGCTTTCATCAAAAGCCTCCACCTTGGACCCTAGATACCGGCACTGAATCTCCCCGCTCCGCACGGGGAGGGTCGGCACGCCACCGACCACAGCGCTGCAGACGTCGGTGCCGCCGCTCAGAGATGTCAGCCACACGTCTGCCATGACTTTTTCATAAACCCAGTCGAACATTTCCGGGGTTAAAGGGGATCCCGTCGAGCCAATAGCCTTAAGGGACGCCAGACCAAGGGTACGGACATCCAGCGACTTCTTCTGGCACATCCCGATATAGGCTGCGCTGGTACCCAGAAAGGTCACCGCGAGCTCTTCAGTCAGCCGCCACAGGCGGTCCGGTTCGGGGTAGGCGGGATTTCCATCATAGAGCACAATGCTGGCGCCCACCAGCAGCCCGGAGACGAGCAGATTCCACATCATCCAGCCTGTGGTCGTAAACCACATGAAACGGTCCCCATGGCCCAGATCGAGGTGAAAGGCCAGCGCGGCCAGATGCTCCAGCAAAATTCCGGCGTGCCCTTGCACAATGGGTTTAGGCAGCCCTGTCGTCCCCGACGAATAGAGAATCCACAGAGGGTGGCTCGCTGCCACCGGTTCGAAACGCAAAGGGGCATCCGAGCGCAGCGCAGCATAATCTTCGACACCGCTCCCGCACGGTTCATTCCGGAACAAATGGCGGATCATAATGGTATGCCTGACGCTCGGCAGTCCCGCCTGCAGCGCCCGCACTACCTCTCGGCGGTCATGGGCTTTGCCATTGTACCGGTAGCCGTCGATGCAAATCAGTATCTTTGGCTCAATCTGCTGAAATCGGTCCAATACCGCTTGTGCCCCGAAGTCAGGAGAGCAGCTCGACCAGACGGCTCCCAAACTTGCGCAGGCCAGGAAACCCGCCACGCTCTGGGGAATGTTTGGGACATAAGCGGCCACCCGGTCACCCAACCCAACGCCCATGGTCTCCATGGCCCCCCGCACGCGCCGCACTTCTTCATAGAGTTCATCCCACGACCACTGAACCCGCTCCCCGTCCTCACCTTCGTAAAGCACTGCCAATTCCTGCCCGCGCCGGGTCAGGCTGTGTTCCGCATAATTCAGTCGAGCCCCCGGAACCCAGCTGATATCCGGCATTTGCACTCCGGCAAGAACCTGCGCGAAGGGCGTGGATGCCATCACTCCAAAATATTCCCACACACTGTGCCAGAAGGCATCAGGATGGTCCACGGACCATTGCCACAGATCGCCGTATTCCGAAAATTCTAGCTGCTTATGAGCTTTCAGCCATCCTTTGTACTGAGTGATTCTCGCATTCTTGACGCGCGAGGGGCTGGGCGTCCATAAAATCGGCCCCCGCTGCACCTGTTCCATCCCCATCCCATCCTTTCGGCCCAGCCGGAGTTTTCCCGGTAGCACGTTCAGGTCTCTTGTATTATACCAAGTCCCGCACAGCTGCAGGCGACTCCAGCCGGTTGCCCCGCCCGGGCGCGGTCTCTCCATGATATGACAAGTCCTTTCCCTTCAGGCCAGCCCTGTTATATCATGGAGAGGCATCAAGCGACAATGCCGCGCGACCAATCCTGCCTGATGTCCTCCGGTTCGCGCCGCGCCAGTCCCCCACCCGTCTCAGATTGCGGGCAAGCACAGCTAACTGGGCCCCGATCCCTGATGGCTCGCAAGAAAGGATGAAGCGGAAAACGAGCACCCAGTCCCTTTATGCCATATTGATGCTGATGGCTGGCGCCGCGTATGGCGTTGTCACCCCTTTGGTCAAACTCGGCATCACCCACGGCGTGCCCGTCACATGGCTGACGCTCGCGCAATATCCGGTGAGCCTCTTGCTGTTCCAGATAGGCCGGACCGGTGCAGGCCCAAGAGCGCGGCCCCACCTGCAGGACTACTTGGGAATGGCAGCCGTGGGAGCCTTCGGCGCAGGCGTGTCCCTGACCTATTATCACAGCCTGACCTTTCTGCCAGGGTCGGTTGGCATCGTGCTGCTATTTCAGTTTACCTGGATTCTCCCTCTGCTCTCCGGATTGTTTCATCGTCACTGGCCCAACCGCTCCCAGCGCTACGGCATACTCATTGTCCTGGCGGGAACCGTGATGGCGGGCGGAATCCGCGGATGGATTTTCCCTCTTCCCGGCATTCTTCTGGGATTGGCATCCGCGGTTCTCTACGCCTTGAGCCTCTTGTTGTCTGGCCGGCTCAGCCCGGATATCTCGCCATGGTACCGCGCCGAAATCTCCACCGCCTTCAGCCTCGCCCTTGTCGCCGTGGCCTACCAGCCGTGGCGCAGCCTCCACTGGGCGTATGATCCGGCGACATGGATATGGGGGAGCCTCATGGGACTGTTCAGTCAGGGCATCCCCTTGTTGCTGACCTACATCAGCGCGCCGAAACTCCCCCCCGCCTTAACCGGAATGCTGGCGTCCTCGGAATTGCCAGTCGCCGTCATCCTCTCGGCCCTGTGGCTCGGCGAGCCGGTAAGCGCCGGGCGCTGGGTCGGGGTGCTCGTCATTCTCGGCGGCATTCTTTTCAGCAGCACGGTGCGGCTGCGGGCCAGAGGCCCATCCATAAAATAACCATGACAGCCCGGGCGCCCTCAGATTTTCTCGAGATCGAGCAGTTCCCAGCCTTTGACGATCACGGTGCGCGCCCCCGATGAGACCGCCGGATCTGCTGCGGCCATGGCATTGGCCTCGTCATCGGACGCTGCACGGTAAATGACAAGTCCTCCCGAACGGTCCGCAAAGGGCCCAGCCCACGCCACGTGCCCTGCGGCGTGCAGACGGCTGAGATACGCCAAATGGTCGGGCCGGCGCTGTTGATTTAGCACTTCGTCCACGATAGTCAGCCAAGCAGCATATAGTTGCATAAGAACCTCCTTGGTGTCTTTTCTGCTGATTTTTTCGTCCCCATTATAATGGCACGGGAAAGATCTGGCCACAGATCGGCGCTTGCCGCTCACGGCAAGAACAGCGACAATAGCAAGAGAAGATTTCTAGCCACAAGGAGGCACTATGTCCATAAGATGGCTGCCAGCCGGAGACCACGGCCTCTTGCTGGAGTTTGGCGACACAATCCAAGACGCGACGGCGCGTTACGTCCGCCAGGTTGCCACAGCGCTGCAGCACGATGAGCGCACCCTGGGCTGGAGCATTATCCCCTCCTATGCCACGATTGTGATTACGTACCCCGTGCACACAGAATTGTCCGACGTGCTGTCCTTGGTCCAGCCCGCTCTGTCCCAGGCTCCGAGCCATGAGCCCGGCCGCACCTTGTGGATTCCCCTGTGCAGCGATACCGACCTGGCCCCAGACCTGGGATGGGTGGCCAGCCGCTGCCAACTATCACCAGCTGAGGTCATCACCAGTTTCTGCGCCCCGGCCTACCGCATTGACGCTCTAGGGTTTGCCCCCGGCTTCCCTTATTTGGCGGGGCTGCCGGAGTTGCTGGAGACTCCCCGCCGCAACACCCCCCGCACCCAGGTAGCGGCGGGGTCCATTGCCATCGGCGGCCGTCAGGCCGGCATTTACCCACTCCGCACCCCGGGCGGCTGGAACATTATCGGCCGCACCCCTCTGCGCCTCTTCCGGCCGGAGGACACCCCTCCCATCCCCTACAGCCCTGGCGACTTGGTGAGATTTGTGGCAGTGCCGCGCGCGGAGTTTGACATGCTGGCGCTTGACCCGGCCGCTTTGCCGGTTATTGAGGTGGGGCGGTGACGGCCCTGGTGATTGTCGATCCCGGACCCTTCTCCCACATTCAAGATGCTGGGCGGATAGGGTATGAGCACCTCGGCATCGCACGGGCGGGGGCTCTCGACTACGCCTCCTTTGCCCTGGCTCAGGCTCTGGCGGGAAACCTCCCGCAGGACGCCGCTATTGAGATGACTTACCGGGGGCTCAGTTTTATAGCGTCAGAACCTCTGGCGATTGCCACTACCGGATTTACAGGGGTCTACATCAACGGCAGGGAACACCCCGGCTGGAGCCTCCTCCTGGTGCCAGCCGGGGCCAAGGTGCAAATGGGCCCCATGCAAAGGGTGAGGGGTTACCTCGCGGTCCGGGGAGGGCTGGACGTGCCGGTGGTCATGGGCAGCCGCTCCACCGACTTTACCGCTGCCATCGGGGGATATTGCGGCAGGGCGCTCCGCGCCGCAGACGAGCTTGAGGTCCTGCCCGCGGGCTCACCTGGTGCACCCGCACGGTCTCCACAGGCCGTGGGTCAGGAGCCAGACTACAGCCCTCTGCGGGTGATTCTGGGCCCGCGATCTGAATATTTTTCAGCGGCAGCCCTCAGGACCCTGCTCACGCAGCCTTTCGCTCTGAGCTCCCACAGCAACATCATGGGATTGCGGCTCACGGGCCCAACAGTGACGACCCGCCCCGGCCTGCCCGGCCTTCTCTCCGAAGGCACGGTGCCCGGATCGATTCAGATCCCTCCCGACGGCCACCCCATCATTTTGCTGAATCAGCGGGGCACCACCGGAGGGTATCCTGTCGCCGCCGTCCTCGTCACCCCGGACCTCTGGCGCGCGGCCCAATGGCCATTATCCCAGCCGCTGTCTTTTCGCGCGCTGACTCTAGCCGGTGGCCAGCGCGCGGCCCGCCACGCCTTCGAGCGCCTGGGGATAATCTGAAACATCCTGCATGCGCAGTTAAATGCCCCAAGGACTGAGCCAGTGCATCAAAAAAGGACCGGCATACGCTTCCAGCACCGTGCCGACCAGGACCACCAGGCTCATTGCCAGCACCAGCGTAGTAAATGCGGCAAATCTCTGAGATAGGGAAGAACGCGCGGCCCGCCCCTTGGCCGATAGCAATTGCCACGAAAATCCCAGGGCTACCCCCCCGACAATGACGACGGCCGGAATGATAAACAGGTTTTGCAGCCCAACTGTCACCACCGCCAATCCCAGCCCTTGCCAGTGCAGCGCCCCCAAAATAAACGCCACGGAAAATCCCAGCACAAACCCCCGGAAGAACAAGGCGATCAGGACAAGGGGCATTCCCGCGACGGAAACGCCCAACAGGTACAGCAATCCAAGGAGCTTGAGGTTATCCGTAAGCGCGGGACGGAAGACCCCGTGGTAAGTGGGGGCAGCTGTCTCGACCGCGATAAAATGGCGGAGATAGGTCAGCAGGGAAATTTTGTCTGCTGGTGTCAGCGTGCCGACAGCCAGGACCCCGAACAGGATCCCGACCGCGAGCGCCGCCACCGCAATGTATACCGGGGTGAGGTAGCGCGCGAGATATTCCTCTAAGATGCTGGTCGGAGCCTCCGGGCTCATAGGCTGTCCCTCCTGCCACAGCCTATGAGCTCCCTTACGGTTCTAGACCCAAAAGATCTTGTTCGGTCTGGCGCTGGCGGGGATCCCAGACGGGGCCGGGACGGCTAAGCCTCTCCGCCGTGCCCAGCACAAGCATTTTGTCCCCATCAGACAATTTGTTCCACAAGCGGCCTAGCGCCAACCATGTCAAATCACTGCGGCCGGCGTCCGCCGCAGGCATGAGCCAAGTTTGCAACGACAGCTCCAACTGAATAGCCAAGTGTCCAATCAGTGTGGCGCTCGGCACCATCTTCCCCTGTTCCACGCCGCAGATCGTCTGTTTGGTGACGCCGGCACGCAAGGCCAAGTCGCCTTCCGTCCAGTGCCGCTGACAGCGGCAGTAGCGGACATGGTGGCCAAATTCCTGGACCAGGGCCGGGCAGCACAGGCGGGCTGCCTGCAGCTGTGCATGCAGTCCCTGCGCCAACTCCTGAAGGCTCGGCTCTTCCCCACTCCCGATAAACCGGTTCCATGATGAATAGTCGAGCTGCAGCACTTCAAAAATTTTAGACAATTTCTCCTCACTCAGCACAGCGTCCGCATGTTCAATCCGCGTAATGAGCACTTGTGAGACCCCGATGCGGCGGGCCAGCTCTGTGGCTGTGAGCCCGCTATGTTCTCTTTCCTGCCGCAGCCATGCTCCAAAACGTTTTAGCAGGGCACTTTGATGGTGCTTGGCGTCAAGCAAGTCGTCGTGCATCTGTTTGATGTGTGGCAAGGACTCCAAGGTGCTAATGCCTCCCTCTGCCCCGGACCAGCGTTCGTGGCTAACGACTCCTGCTACAAAGCAGTCCGGCACAGCCACCACAGCAGCCCCGCGTAGGCGATGCCATTAAAGGGCGTTGCACTCTGCAAAACTTGACGGACGCGTTCCGGAGACCACAGCGACGTCACAATATCCTCGTCCGCCTCGGGCTCTGCCTCCGTTTTTTGAAGATCCGTCGCATAGTACAGGTAAATTTTTTCGTCGGTATAGCCTGGCGAGGGGTAAATTTCTTTCGCCAGACTCCAGTTCCGGGCCTCATAGCCCGTCTCTTCGCGCAGTTCACGCCGGGCCGCGTCGGCTGCTGATTCCCCCGGGTCGACCTTCCCCGCGGGCAGCTCCCATAAAGACGCCGCTACCGCCCAGCGGTACTGGCGGATCATGACCACATCATGGCTGGCCGTCTCCGCAATGACGCCGACCGCGGGCACCCGGACGACCACTTCGCGCACCGTGTTCAATGGCCCCACATGCACTGGGTCGACACGCACGGAAATGGTGCGTCCCCGATATGCCCACTTGCTGGAACCCGACTGTTCCTCCAAGGTATAAATCCCCCCCTAAGAGACTATCCTAAAACAAAAAGAGGTGGAATGCATGTCGTCCCCAGCCCAAAAACTTATTTTTTCCGGCTCCGTCAAGGACTTCCGGCGGTGGGCCGAAACCTGGCCGCTGACAATCCCTGTCACCCTTTACCTCAGGAATTTTGAACACCGCGCGACTCGCCGAGGTAACGCCGGATGGCCCGAACCGCCGATTTGAACACCAGCATCTCCTGGTCTTCCACCACCAGCAATATGGCGTAGGTATCGAACCCATCCAACAAGCCTACCACCGTGGTGCCGTCCAAAAACATTATCTCAGCAGGCACGCGCCCTGCTATGAAGTGCTGGTAGAAGGCGTCTTGCACGTAGCTCGTGCGGCTCGCAGCATTGCCCGGGGCTTTTCCCGGCTGTGGGCCAGGCGAAGACTTGGACCGGGCTACCCGCGCCCCCCCACTGCGTTCTCCCTGGGGAATTTCTATCCACTGATCTCCCGGCATCATGCGCCACCCTTTCCTTCTTCAGCCGGGGGCTCAGGTACCCCGTCCGGCACCCTTCTGGGCACGGGTCGGGTAACCTGGCCGAGACGGCGGTTCACTGCGTCCAGTACTGCCCGCACGGCGGCTCCCTGCCCGTCACCGCGTTCCGGAGCAGCCCCAATCAGAATTTCTTCCTTGCGCTTGCTGGTCACGTAGCTCAGAGCGACCGCCACCACAGTGCGCCCCGCCATGGGAAAGGTCTTCAGCTCCGTCAGCACGAGGGGCTCTGCCAGTTCCGGGATCTGGTTCACCGCGTCCACCGCGGCCCACGCCATAATATTGTGATATTGGCTCGGCACATAACGGCCCTGCCAATGGCCCTCGAAGAGCGCGGTAGTGTCGTCGCCTAATTCAAGACGGACAAGTCCTTGCGCCTTTTGATGAATGGTATCGAGATCGATCCGAAATTCGGAGACCGTCAGCCGGGGCATAGGGCGCACACCCCGGTCATCCGTAATCTGCGCTACAGAAATTTTTTTATGGTCGACTCTGAGGTTCCACTGTGCCAAGAGAGCGCTTTCCACATCCCGCACCACTTGCTTGGGGGACCGGACCAGCGTGGTCAATACGTGAATCTCCTCGACAGCTCCCCACTCGTTGACCGCCACATGGCACCGCAACACGGTGGGAAGCCGCTTGATCAAAGATTCAAGATCAGCGACTGGAACGCGGTCGAATTCTTGACTCATCGCGGCGGAATCTCCTTCATGTCACTGTCGTCATAGCATTTGAAAAGAGGACATCATAATAATTCGATATCCTCTTCACAAATTCCTCTATTTTCCTATTCGGGGATATAGGTGGAATCGACACGCCCCATAATGTGGATGCGTGTTTCCGCCACCTGGTCCGCGGCTTCTTGGGTGGGAATCTTTTCCTGGCGGGCATGCTGCAAAATCTCCGTCACCTGCTTGCCGATGGCCCGGACCCGTGCAAAAGCCCGTTCTTGATTGTAGCCGTCACGGTGAAACTCATCCGCCACGTTCACCACGCCACCGCCGTTGATGACGTAGTCCGGCACGTACACGATGCCCCGGTTCAAAAGCTCCACGCCATGCCTGGCTTCTTTCAGCTGATTATTGGCGGACCCAGCAATGACGCGGCACTTGAACTGCCCTATTGTCTTGTCATTGATGATAGCGCCGAGCGCACAGGGGGCGAACACATCCGCTTCCACACCGTAAATCGCATCCGGCTCTACCCATGTGGCGCCGAGTCGTTCAGCAACAGCGCGGCCTTCGTCGTGAATATCTGTCACCGTCAGCTCCGCGCCCTGCGTCCGCAGCATATCTCCCAGAAGGGCCCCCACGTGGCCCAATCCTTGAATCGCCACCCGGCGCCCGTGAAAGTCGGCATTGCCGAATGCTATGACCATAGCGGCCTTCATCCCCTCCAGCACCCCGAGGGCCGTAGCAGGTGAAGGATCCCCGCTGGTTTCCTTCAATCCTCCCACAAATTCTGTCTCACGCGCGACCACAGCCATGTCGTCCGCATTGACTCCGACATCCTCCGCAGTGATATACCGGCCACCGAGACTCTGAATCAGGCGGCCGAATGACCGCAGTCGCGCCTCAGTCTTGTCCTGGCGGGAATCTGCCCAAATGACGGACTTCCCCCCACCCAGGTCCAAGCCCATGGCGGCATTTTTATAGGTCATCCCCCGCGAGAGGCGCAGCGCGTCCGTAATCGCATCATCCTCCGACTCATACGGCCACATGCGCAATCCGCCCAGGGCTGGGCCGAGTGTGGTGTCGTGAATAGCGACAATCGCTTTAAGGCCCGCCGCCTTATCGTGCCAGAATACCAGCTCTTCATGCCCGTATTGCTCCATTGCCTCAAATATGTTCATGTTCGCCCGCATCAATTGCGGGACTCACTTCCTTTCTGTCCAGTGGGGCGTACCCCGTTCCCCATAATGTCACAAACCTTCCCAACGGTAAACTCCCCTAGAGCCAGCAAAATAATTAAAAAAAAAGCCCCGGACAGGGGCTTAACTGGCTTTAATCTGCATCCGCAGCTTGTCGGCGACCATGGCGATAAACTCTGAATTGGTCGGCTTGCCCCGGTCCCGGTTGACAGTATGGCCAAAAATTCCGTTGATCACATCCACATTGCCACGTGACCACGCCACTTCAATCGCATGGCGGATGGCCCTCTCGACCCGGCTGGGAGTCGTTTTGTACGTCGCGGCGATAGCAGGGTAGAGTTCCTTGGTCACCCCGCTTAACAAATCCACACGGTCAATCACCATCACAATCGCTTCACGTAGATACAGATAGCCCTTAATGTGGGCGGGAATCCCAATTTCATGGATAACGTTGGTGACTTCCACATCCAGGTTTTTTACGGGGGCCACGCTGACTCTCCCATTTTGCCCGGCAGCTCTCCGGTCTGGCGATGCCGTGCCTCCGAGCTGTTTGACCCGCTCAGCGAGCACTTTCAAATTAAACGGCTTCAGAATGTAATAGTCCGCTCCCAGTTCTAGCGCTCTCTGCGTCATGGTTTCCTGCCCGAAAGCTGTGAGAATGATTACACGGGGAGGATTTTGCAGCCCCATTTCAGCCAGCCGCTCCATGACCCCTATCCCATCCAGATGCGGCATGATAATATCAAGAACAATGACATCCACCGCTTGCTCACTCAAAATATCAAGGGCTTCCACCCCGTTATTGGCAACGCCAACCACTTCAAGCCCTTCTTGGCTGTCGATTGCGCTCTGCAGCAATTCGCAAAAATCACGATTGTCATCGGCTATCAAGACTTTTATTGCCATTTGCCATCCTCCCGCGTATGCACTCGATATTTGCCATAGACCGTCCGTCTATAATTTTGCCTGATCTTTGCCGTCTTGCGAAGCCTCTTTTTCATTTCCATTTTCCTCTATCTCGCTATTTTTCGACAACGATCCCGTTTCGCGCATCCACGCCAGGCGGATATGCATCGTCTTGGTCTTCCGCCATAAGCTGCGCGCGTACTGCGCAAGAATCCACAAAATGCCAAGCATCACGCTAAAAAAAAGCCACAGTATAAAAGCAGCTTGTGGATTGTGATGCATTTCGCATGCCACCCTTCCGGGACCCGCATTAGGGAAATATGACGAACGAATTCGTGATCGCCCGCCATATTTCCTGCCAAATATGCTTTAAGCCAAAGATTTTTGTTTGGCCATCCAATACGCATAGCATCCGTAACCCAGTGACGGGCGGTTAATCAGCACGTGCGTCACCGCGCCCACGATGCGGCCATTTTGAATAATCGGACTGCCGCTCATGCCTTGGATGACTCCCCCCGCCTCCTGGAGGAGGCGGCTGTCATCCACTTCAAACAGCAGGCCCTTGGTATGCGGGACCCACTGGGGGTAGGTCTTCAGAATGCGGACAGCATACGAAGCCGTACGCTGTCCGTGAAGCACTGTCACAATCGTGGCGGGACCAGGGTGCACCTGGTCGGGCAGAGCCACCGGCAACGGCACTCCTTTTTTCCCGGATGGCCGGTGGTTCAAATGTCCTGTAATGCCAAACACCCCGTTGTGTATCACGGTCCCCTGAACGTCCGCGCCGGTGGTGAGGACGCCAATTTTTTGGCCCGGGGTATTTGCGGTCCCGGAGATGACCCCCACAATATCAGCACCGGTTACCCGTCCTGAGTGCACCTCCACCGGTGCCCGGGTCAGCCCGTCGGTGATGCTGTGTCCCAAAGCGGCATACTGCAGGGTCCCGGGATTATAGAAGGTTAAAGTGCCCACCCCGCTCGCCCCATCTTGCACCAGCACGCCAATTTGCCAGCGAAAATGCTGATTGGACCAGATGGGCCGCACACGGCGGATATGAAAGCTCCGACTGCCCTGCACCCCCAGTTCAACATCCTGGTGCTTGCGCCCAGCGCTCTGGACCGCCCGTTCCAGGGCGCTGTCGGCATAAACGGGGCGGTGATTGATTTGAACAATGATGTCTCCTTTGTCAATGCCCGCCAGCTCCGCTGGGTCGGTCCACCGGCCGCGGGTGAGGATGGGAGCATACTGGGTCACCACCAGGCCCTTGGTGTTGACCAGTACACCCATAGATTCGCCCCCTGGCACTTCATATAGGGGTTTCGTGACCTCCACCGGCACTTGTCTCCAAGGAAGCCACCCCAAAAGCCTCGTGCGGATGATAAACCGCCCCGGGCTGACCCCGTGAATGCTCGCGGCATTCCCGGAAATGCTGACAGGATCGGCCGGAGCCGCAGACAGGGAAATCCACGAACTCCACGGCACAGTGATTCTTTGCCCCTGCGGCACCATAACGGCATCCGGCAAGGCCGCCAGTTTCTGCACCGGTTTGGACAAACCCGCGGCCACTGTCAGTGCTGCCCCAACCAATCCGATGACCCGTCTTCTCGTCCAGAAGCGCTGTCCCATGCCTTTCACCTCCCCGTTCCTCTCACCCTATTAAGGTCCCGGAAATGAGTGCAATTCATGCCCGGGAATATCCCCAGACCCTGTCTCCGCATCCAGCGCAAAATAAGAACAGCCGCCGTCTGGCGCAGACGGGCGACCGAATTCCACAAGAGGGGAAGAATTTTTTGGTCCGGGAATGTTTTTTACAGTTCCTGCAAGCGCAGGGCAATATCCTGGGCGGCGTGAGGACGCGCCCAATTGTCTTGTGCCTGCATAATTTTCCGCCTCGCGGGGGATTCTTCTGGTAGGAGAGTGCGCACCCATGCGTCGAGGCGATCCTTGTCTCCCCGGACGGCCATGTCATGATCGACGAGCCGGTCGCGGTTAGCCTCTTCTTGACCGGTAATCCAGTGGGTCAGGATCCACGGCACCTGGGATTGTGCCACTTCCGCAGCCGTCACACCACCCGGTTTCCCAACAACCAGACGGGCGTGGCGCAGCAGCAGCGGCATTTTTTCCACGTAGCCGACAATGCTGACCGTATCAGGCCAGCTCCGCTGGTCCAGCTGCCAGTGCAGGCGCTCGTTGTGTCCGCAGACGGCGACAACCGGATAGTCGAGGGCAGCCAATCTCTTCAAAATTCGGTAGTACGGACCCATGCCCAGCCCTCCTCCCAACAGGACAATCGGGTCCTTGGAGTACAGGGGCAATTCCCATGCGGGGTCCCGAAAGGATGACCGGATGGGGATGCCCGTCTGCCATACTATCTTGCTATCTATCCCAAACCGCGTTAAGTCTTTCACCTGTTCTGGGAACCACACCGTATAGGCATCCGCCAGAGGCTCGTACCAGAAGCGGTGTACAGACAAGTCTGTGAGAACCGCCACCAGTTTAAATGCCTGCCTCTTTTCCTTGACCCCCGCCCAGGCGTTTAAAGCAAACGGGTGTGTCGCCAATATAACATCAGGCTCATACAGGTCATAAACGTGGGAAAGTATTTCAGTGCCGACCTGCATCCAGTGGCGGCGGTGGGCTTCCCAGTGAAACCCCGTCCGGTCCTCCCAGCGAAAGACCGTGCCATACTGCCTGGGCAGATACTTCAAGGCCCAAAAATAGAGACCGGTTTCTATCCGGGCCCGGCCCACCAGATGTTCCGAAAACTCTACCGTCATTCCCCGCTGCAGGCAGGCCTCCGCGAGTGCGCGCGCGGCAATGTCATGCCCCGTGCCAATCGGCAGACTTGCAATGAGTACCCGCATCATACGCTCCTTGCTTGGTGCTGTTTAATAAAAGATCCGACTGATCATCAAACCCCACAGTGTGCCAGCAATCACTTCAGCCGGGGTGTGCCCCACAAATTCCGGCAGCGACTGCGTCTCATCAGGATAATCGTCTGACCGGGATAAGCGGTTCAGGTAGCGCGACTGCAGCCCTACGGTCCGGCGGACACTCATGGCATCATAGAGCACAATCAGGCCGAAAACACAGCTGATCGCAAACCCGGGCGACTTCCACCCATACCGGGAGGCTATGGAGAATACAAGCGCCGCCACCATGGCCGAATGCGAAGAGGGCATGCCTCCCGCGCCGAAGAGGCGCTCGTAGCGGGGACGCCGGCGGCTCGCCGCGTAGATCAGAAACTTCAAGAGCTGGGCGGTAAGCGCTGCCGTAAGCGCGCCGATCAGGATGCGGTTGCCATGGTCCAGCCATTGCACTATAGTGCTAGTCACCCTCTTCCCCCTCGCTTAAGAGATGCCTTGCATGCTCCAGGGCCACGAGGTCCGCATGGCCACTGAGCATCCGCGCAATCTCCCTTTCCCTCTCCGCCCCCCGAACCCGCTTCACTACAGAGCGGACCATGGAGTCTTCCGCCATGCGGACCACCAGCCACTGGTCTGCCGCCTGGGTCGCAACCGACGGCTGGTGGCTGATGGCGACAACCTGCCGGCTCCGTCCCAGTTCCCGCAGCAACGCGCCGACACGGGCAGCGCTTTCTCCCCCCAATCCCGCATCAAGCTCATCAAAGATTAACGTCACGTCACCTTTTCCCCCGCTGAGAACGGCCATAGCCAAGGCAATTCGAGCCAATTCCCCACCAGAGGCCACCTTGCTGGCTACGCGCAGTTCCTGCTTGGCCGAGGAGGCAAACAGGAGCCCCGCCCGGTCAGTCCCTGCAGCAGACGGCTCCGCCGTGTCCAAAACAAATTGCACGCGGGCGTGCGGCATCTCCATTTCCCGGATCAGCCCATTCAGCCGCTGGCCTACCTCCTCGGCCGCTTCCCGCCTCCTGCCTGACAGATCCTGGGCTACCGTCCGGTAGGCCTGTTCGGCGTCGTGCGCCCGCCGCTCAGCCACGTGGAGGTCCCACTCCAAATTTTCCCACCCTTGAATTTCTTTATGCAGCGATTCGGCGTACTGGATGACCTCCGCTACGGTCATGCCGTAACGCCTTTTCACCCGCGCCAGGTCACTGGCGCGCGCTTCCATTTCCTCCAGCCGGTCAGGGCCCTGCTCTAAGCTGCTGGCCCATTCACTCAGAGCGAGCCGAAATTCATCCACCACATCCTGCGCTTGCCCGATCAGGCCCTCCAGCAGGCCCGCGGCGGAATCGAGACGCTTAAGCCCTTCAACTTGGCGCCGGGTCCTGTCCAACTGGGAGACTAGACTGACCCCATCCACTCCGTCCACAATCTGGCTCAGGGTTTGATAGCCCTCCAACAGTTGCTGGCGGGAGTGAAGCCTGACCAGTTCCCGGCTTAGATGTTCCTCTTCCCCGATCTCCAGACCCAATGCCGCCAAGTCCGCGAATTCCTGGGACTTGGCCGCCATCGTCTCCTCATCCCGCGCTCCCCGCATCATCTCCTGCCAGGCCGCTTTTTCCGCCCGCCAGACTTGGTAGGCGCTGTCCACCCGGTCCCGCAAGCTGTCAAGCTGGCCGTAATGGTCCAGCCACACCAGCAGCGCCGATGGCTCGAACAACCGTAAGGCATGGTGCTGGCCGCTATAGTCAATCAGTTCCGGGGCTAGTTCCCGGACCGCCTGGCGCGGCACAATCTGCCCCTGCACGCGGTAAATGGAGCGCCCCTCCCTCGTCATGTCACGCTGCACGATCAGCACATCGTCATCTTCAACACCCCACTGGTGGAGTCCTGCCCACAGGGGGTGGGAAGAAGACACAGAGAACGCTGCCCTCAGGCGGAAACTTGCGGCGAATGGGCCTACTTGGTCCGCATTGCCTGCCAGCCCCAACACTGCGGGCACTGCCGTCAGCAGCAGCGATTTTCCCGAACCGGACTCTCCCGTCACGGCCGTAAATCCGGGCGCCAAAGTAATTTCGGCCTGCTGGATGATCCCGAAGTTCTCCACCCTTAATGCGCTTAGCATAGCATCCGTCCATTCATCGCAGATCATCCAGACGCGTAGCCAGACGCGGTGCGTCATCTTTGGAGCGGGCGACTACGAGCACCGTATTTTCTCCCGCTAATGTGCCCACCACTTCCGGCCAGTCCATCTTATCGATAGCTTCGGACACCACTTCCGCTCCGGCCGTAAGCGTTTTGACCACCACCAGGTTCTCGCTGACGGTGTAGCCCGTCAGCACTTCGCGCAGAAGTCTCCGCAGCCGGTCCCGGGTAGCGCCAATGCCGCGGTCTTCGGGCAAAGCGTAGCGGTGCGTATCCTGATAAGGGACTTTAATGAGCCCTAGGTCCTTAATATCCCGGGAAATCGTGGCTTGGGTCGCTGGCATCCCCTGGGATGCCAAAATTTCCGAGAGTTCCTCCTGCGTTTGTACCGCCCGCTGCGTAATAATTTCCTGAATCAATGACTGACGCGTGCGTTTATCGTGACGCATAAATACTTAATGCCCCTTTCGCCACCCCCGTAGAACTTGGAAAAAGCTCCAACCAGGGCGACGCAATAGCCGTATCGTCGTCGAACTGGTCTCCACAAGCACCTCATCACCATCTTCCAGCGGATGGGTCTCCTGGCCATCCACCGTGACAAGCGTGTCGCGGTGCATCGCCCGAACCCGTATTTTTACTTGCTGGCCGCCATTAATCACAATGGAGCGGTCAAAAAAAGAATGCGGGCAAATCGGTGTCACCACCATGACACTCAGGGCCGGGCTCAGAATCGGCCCTCCAGCCGACAGTGAGTAGGCTGTGGATCCCGTAGGCGACGCCACAATCAGACCATCGGCTGGGTATGTGGTAACATACGCTTCATCAACAAAGGTCTCCAGATTAATCAAGCGGGCAAATGGACCTTTATTCACCACCACATCGTTCATGGCTTCAAACCGCGCCAGCTCCTGGGATCCCCGCATCACCCGCGCCGTCAGCAGGCGCCGCTGATCGATCTCATACTGATTATTGACCATTGCCGTCAGCGCAGGCAATAAGTCTGGCACCTCAACTTCAGTTAAAAATCCCAAATGCCCCAGATTTACCCCCAAAATAGGACAATTGAGCCATGCTAGCGCTTTCGCCGCATGCAGGAGCGTCCCGTCTCCGCCTAGCACCACGATCCCGTCGACACTTCCTGCTTCCAATGTTTCAAGATCTCTTCCCAGATCAGGATACCCTGCCGCTTCAGCGAGGACCGCAGGGATAATGACAGCAATTTCGTTTTGAACCGCCCAATTCCAAATTTTTCCTGTTAAGCCCCGCACTTGATCTTTATCCGGATTCGGCCAAATCATGAGGCGTTTCACAGCGCCTCCCCCCCTCCCCATGCCAAGTCGACGACTTGGCTGATATTTGGCGCTATCACAGCGTAAGGAGGCGTCCCGACAGCCAGCAAACTGAGAAACTCAATATTCCCTTCTGGACCGCGGATGGGCGACGGCGCCAGACCCAAGAGAGCATACCCAGCCGTTTCCACTTGAGCGGCAAATCGGGTCAGCACTTCCTCATGCACCGCCCGGTCGCGGACCACTCCGCCTTTGCCGACCTTCGTGCGGCCAGCTTCGAACTGCGGCTTCACAAGCCCGACCACCAGCCCGCCGGGCTTCAGAATCGATAGAAGGGGCTGCAGCAAGAGCGCCATCCCGATAAACGACGCATCGATGGACGCTGCGTCCAGCAGCTCTGGCGAGGACAAGTCCTGCCGGGTCAGCCAGCGGGCGTTGGTGCGCTCAAGCACCGTGACCCGCGGATCGTTGCGCAGGCGCCAGTCGAGCTGACCATAGCCCACATCCACCGCCCACACATGGTTTGCTCCATGCTGGAGCCAGCAGTCCGTGAACCCACCCGTTGATGCTCCCACATCGACAATGTTCCACCCCCGCGGGTCCATCGCGAAGGCCTTCAGGGCTCCCTCAAGTTTCAGCCCGCCGCGGCTGGCATAAGGATTCAAGATGCCCTGGACTTTCAGCCGGTCATCCTCTTTGACTGCAGTGCCCGCTTTGGTCACTACCGTATCATTCACCCGAACATGTCCGGCCATAATCAGGGCTTGGGCCTTGGCCCGCGTCGGCGCCAGCCCCTGCGCCACCATCACCCGGTCCAGGCGGGAATCCGGCCGGCCTATCTTTCGGCGGTTTTCTTTAGGGGAAGCCAATTTCTCACCCTCCGCGCCAACCCATCGGCATTTAATTCAAAGAGATTCAGATAGTAATCCACGGCGCCGTGATCAATAAATTCATCGGGCAAGCCGGCATTGAATATCGGAATGGCCACCTGGGCGGCATTTGCCCACTCGTTGACAGCCGAACCGAATCCACCGGCCACAGCATGCTCTTCCAAAGTCAACAGGGCCCGGCTCTCAGCGGCGGCAGCCCCCAACAGTGCGGTATCCAGCGGTTTGACAAACCTGGCGTTGATGACCCCGACATGGTAGCCTTCTGCCTCCAGAATTTCCCGTGCGGCCAAAGCTTGATATACTACCGGGCCTAAAGCCACAATTGTCACATCGCGGCCATGCTCGAGCCACTCGCCGGTTCCCCAGGGAATGGGTTTCAGTGGCAGCGTCAAGTCGAGCCCTCTGGTGGCGCCACGTGGATAGCGCAGGGCTACCGGGTGGGGCCTGTCAAAGGCTCCGGCCAGCAGCTGCCGCAATTCCTGCTCATCTTTCCCCATAGCAATTTCAATGTTGGGCACGGCACGCAGGAAGCTGATATCATAAATTCCTTGGTGCGTGGCTCCGTCGGCCCCTACAAGCCCCGCACGGTCGATGCCGAAAATGACGGGCAGGTCCTGGTGGCACACATCGTGCACCACCTGGTCATAGGCTCTCTGAAGAAAGGTGCTGTATACCGCAAACACCGGCCGCATCCCGCCCGCAGCCAGGCCCGCCGCAAAAGTCGCAGCATGCTGCTCGGCAATGCCCACGTCAAAAAATCGTTCGGGAAAAGCTTTTTGAAACAGGTCCAGCTTCGTGCCATCGGGCATTGCCGCTGTAATCACTACAATTTCAGGATGACCGTGGGCCAAATCTACCAGGGTCTGGCTGAATACATGGCTGTATGAGGGCGGCTGCGGCTTTTTAATGAATTGGCCGGACTCAATCTCAAATGGTCCTGGTCCGTGAAATTCGCCTGGCCTCTGTTCGGCAGGAAGATATCCATGCCCCTTTTGGGTGATCACATGCACAACCACAGGCCCCTCGACCGTTTGGGCGTTGCGCAGCACAGAAATGAGGTCGGTCAAGCTGTGACCGTCAACCGGCCCGTAATACTTAAATCCCAATTCCTCGAATACGTTGCGCGGAATCACCGCATGGTGCAGGACATCTTTCGTCCGTTCCAAAGTTTTCCGGATGGAGCCGCCAAAAACCGGCACCGCATCCAGCAGCTGCTCCACTTCCTGCTTCATGCGGGTATAGGCTGGAGCCGAGCGCAGTTCCGTCAGATAGTGGGAAAAAGCCCCGACATTGGGAGCAATGGACATGGAATTGTCATTGACCACCATCACCAGATTAGTTTTCGACTGTCCAATTTGATTCATCGCTTCCCACGCCATCCCAGCCGTGAGCGCTCCATCTCCAATCACAGCTGCCACCTTATAATGCTGTTTGCGCAAGTCACGGGCGCTGGCCATGCCCATAGCCGCCGAGAGAGATGTTGATGCGTGCCCGGCTTCCCATACATCGTACTCGCTTTCCCTGCGTTTCAGAAATCCCGACAGCCCGTTCAGCTGGCGCAGCGTGCCAAACTCCTGATAGCGTCCCGTCAGCAGTTTATGGGCATAAGCCTGGTGGCCAATATCCCAGATGAGTTTGTCAGAAGGGGTATTGTATGCATAGTGCAGGGCTATGGCCAGTTCCACAGTCCCCAAGCTGGCCCCGATGTGGCCTCCTGTCTGCGCCGTTGTTTCAATAATGACCTGGCGTAGCGCGGCGGCCAGTTTTTCCAGCTGCGCTACAGACCAGTTGCGGATGTCACTGGGTGACTGGATCAAGTCCAACATATTCTCTTCCATCGCTCTCTCCTCCTACCACTGACGGTCCACTGCAAAGTCCACCAGGCTGCGCAAAATGTCCGACTGCGGGCCAGACCCAATGGCGATCTTGGCCCGTATGCGGTGGTCATCGGCCAGGCGGCGAGCCTGGTCAATACCCACCAGACGCGGATAGGTAGCCTTGCCGAGTTGGCTGTCGGTCCCCACATTTTTTCCCAAAGCCTCAGGGTCGCCCACAACATTCAAAATGTCATCCACAATTTGAAAAGCCAGCCCAAAGTGCTCTCCGAATTGGAGGAGAGACTCCTGCTCGTCCCAGTTTCTGGACAAAATCGCGGGAATCACCAGCGCGGCCCTAAAGAGAGCACCTGTTTTATGGCGGTGAATATCCTGCAAATCCGTCAGGTCCACGGGCTGCCGTTCCGCTGCGAGGTCCATCACCTGCCCCCTGATCAGTCCTTGCCTGCCCGCAGCTTCGGCCAGGTAGGTCGTTGCCTGGAGAACATCTTCCGCCCGTGCGGCCTGAAAGTGCCCCATCTTGACGAATGCTTCCGTCAAGAGAGCGTCCCCTGACAGAATCGCCATCGCTTCCGGGAACATTTTATGGGCTGTAGGCTGTCCGCGGCGCAGGTCATCATTGTCCATGGCGGGCAGGTCGTCGTGAATCAGCGAATAGGTGTGGATATATTCCACCGCGAGCGCCGCCTCTCGAAACGTGTCTGCCGGCAGCCCGAGATACAGGCTGCTGGCCATGACTAACTGGGGCCTGAGACGTTTTCCCCCAGCCAGAAGGGAATAGCGCATCGCCTCTTCCACCGCGCCCGGTTCCGCCGCGCGGGACAGGGCATCTTGCTGGATCCATTCCTCAACCGTCTGGCGGGTTTCCTGAAGCCACCTTTCGATATCCACTTTACGCCTCAGTTTCCGCGTTCAGCATGTCTTCTGCCTGATTCAGCAGGGTATTGGCCTTCTCACTCAGTTGGCGTGCTTCCTTGAAAATCGCCAAGCTGTCTTTCAAGGACAAATTTCCACCTTCCAGCTGGCGCACAATCTCTTCAAGCCGGATAATCAGATCTTCAAAACGCTCCAGTTCGTTAGCTTCCGTCACGCATCTTCCTCTTTCCCCGGCCTGTCTGATATCATCCAATAGCTTCCATTATACCAGTGTACCTCATACTGTTCACCTGCACGAATATCCTCCAGATCCCGGGTCTGCCCGTCTTGGCCCGTGATGTAGGTATAACCCCTGGACAGCACGGCGGAGGGATTGAGGGCATCCAGTCCGGTCTGCAGCCTGTCGAGCCGCAAGCGAGCGCCGTGCAAAAGCCGCTCCATCGCCCTGTCCCGGCGTTCTTCCAAACGGTCCACTTGCTGCCTCCGCGACGATACAATCCGCGCCCCGTCAGTCAGGACACCGTGGCCCGTCCACCCGGACAGGCGGGTTCGCTCCCATTCGATGCGGTGCCGCAAAGCTCCGCGCAAGCGCTGGTTCACCTGCCCAAGCCACTCCACCAGGCTAGCCCTCTCGGGCACCGCCAGTTCAGCCGCGGCCGAAGGGGTCGCGGCACGAAGATCCGCCACCAAATCCACCAGCGTCGTGTCAATTTCATGGCCCACAGCGGAAATGACGGGAACTGGCGATGCTTTCACCATCCGCACGACAGCCTCATCATTGAATGCCATGAGGTCTTCTTTAGATCCTCCGCCCCGGCCCACGATGAGAACATCAAGGGGGCGCCCGTACGCCTCTTTTAGCGCAAGGACAATGGCCCGGGGCGCTTCCGCACCCTGAACTAGAACCGGGAACAGAGTCACGGGCATCCCCGGAAAGCGTCTGCGGATCACGGTCTCAATGTCAAAGCGCGCCGCTCCGGTTCCGGAGGTAATCACCCCCACGGCCCGGGGCAAGCGGGGAACCGGCCTTTTGGGCGCCGAGAACAGGCCCTCCGCATACAATTTCTTTTTAAGCGCTTCGAGTTTTTGAAACTGTTCGCCCGCCCCGACATCTTGCACCATGGAGGCATACAGTTGGGTTTGGCCATCACGTTCAAACACTCCCACGCGCCCAAAGACCAGGACAGACATGCCGTCTCGCAGCGGAGCGGACAGTGTAGCCGCATCACGCCGGAACATGACCGTGCGCATCTGCGCCTGCTCATCTTTCAGAACAAAATACCAGTGCCCTGAGCTGTGGTGCTTCACTCCAGACAGTTCGCCCTTGACCCAGACGCGCTGCCAGTTGGGTACCCCTTCGACAAGTTGGCGAATGCCCTGCACGAGTTCATGCACACTCAGCGTCTCAGGAATCATGCGGTGAACGCTCCTTGAAAAGCTTGCCATGTGTTGGACAGAAGCATGGCGATGGTCATGGGGCCGACGCCTCCCGGCACCGGTGTAATCATACCCGCCCGGGTAGACACCGCCTCAAAATCCACATCCCCGACCAAGCCGCGGTCCGTACGGCTGATGCCCACATCGATCACCGCAGCGCCCGGTTTAATCCAGTCTAACCGCACCAATTGTGGCTGACCCACCGCAGATACAACAATATCCGCCTCGCGGGTCAGTTCCCAAGGTCTGGGAGTTTTCGAGTGCACCACACAAATGGTTGCGTCGTGCTCCAGCAGGAGAACCGCCAGGGGCCTGCCGACCAGTTGGGACCGGCCTATAACGACAGCCCTTTTCCCTGCCATCTCCACATGGTAGCGGCTGAGGAGCTCCATAATCCCCAATGGGGTGCACGGCCGCAACCCCGGCTGACCTGTCATCAGCCTCCCCATATTGGTCGGTGTCAGGCCATCGACATCCTTGCGCGGGTCAAGATGTTTGACAATCATCTGCGCGTCAATATGGAAGGGCACGGGCAGTTGCAGGAGGATGCCATGAATCCCAGGATCCTGATTGAGCATTTCAATCATTTCCAGCACTTGTCCTGTTGTCGCCGTATCAGGGAGAATCACCTGGCGCGAGTCCATGCCAGCCTGCAGGCTGGCCCGGTGTTTGTTGCGCACATACACTTTTGAGGCGGGGTCATCCCCCACCATCACCACTGCAAGGCCAGGGCGCCGCCCTGTTCTGAGATAGTGTTCCTCAATCTTTACCGCAAGTTCGGCGCGAATGTTCGCAGCCGTGGTTTTTCCGTCCAGCAGTTCGGCCATTGCCATCGTGATTGATCCATCCTTTCATCCGCTCTGCCTGTCCCCGCCGCGCGGGCGCGGCGGACAAGAGCAAAAACAGCGCCCGGGACTCTAAGTCCCCGACGCTAGCATAAAACATCCGCGCCCGTCTTGAACAGGCCATCCCCTCTTGACCGGACACGCTCGAATCCCTGCCCTCTTTCTCACTGTGGGCGCCGGACTATGCCTCACTCCCGGCGCCGTTCTCCGGACTGGCCAGAACCGTTCCGCTTCCCGGCTGGCGGTCCGTGTCGCCACCCGGGCGCACGTCTTTTGCCACCGAAGACAGCACGCCGTTTACAAACCTTTTGGCTTCATCGGTGCTGTACGCCCCAGCCAATTCCAAAGCTTCAGAGATAATCACCGAAATCGGTGTCTGGGCATCATTCTGAAGCTCATACACCGCCATCCGGAGGACGTTGCGGTCAATCGTCGGCATGCGCTCGATTTTCCAGTCCACTGCCGACTGGGCAATCACGGCATCGATAGCCGGTTGCTGGCGAACGACCCCCTGGACCAGAGACTGGGCAAACTTGCGGTCCTCCTCGTCCTCTTCCTGCCAGCCGGCCAGCAGAAATTCTGCGTCCGTCTGAGCCAGGTCGTGCTCAAATAGAATTTTTAGGGCCTCTTCCCGGGCATGATGCCGTGCCACCGTCCTACCTCCTCAATTCTCTCGCCCCTGGGCTGCGTCCCCGTCAGAGGACACCGTTATGTTCTGGGGCAGACTGCTATCAATCTCCTCATCCGGAGCCTGGTCAAAGGATACGCCCTGGACATGAATATTCACGTTCGAGACCGTGAGCCCCGTCATTCTCTCCACTTGAATCTTTACCCGGTCCTGAATGCGCGAAGCCACCTCAGGAATTTTTGCGCCGTAGCGCACCACCACAAACAAATCGAGACTCACATGATTCTCTTTCACCTCGATTTTCACTCCGCGGCTTGCCGTCTTTTTGCCTAACATTTCCGTAAGGCCGCCAGCTAGCCCGGCACTCATGGCTGCGACCCCGTCCACTTCTCCCGCCGCAATCCCGGCAATGACGGCAATGACTTCATTGGCAATCTGCACCGTGGGCACCGTCCTAATCTCTAGGATCACATCATCAGGCATCCTCATGCCCTCCTTTCGCGCTAGGCGCCTTTAATGCGCTCCGCGAGAAACGTCGTATGGATGTTGCCAGCGCGGAACTCCTCGTCTTCCATCAGCTGCTTATGCAGTTCCAGTGTCGTTTTGACTCCTTCTATCTGGAATTCACTGAGAGCGCGCCGCATCCGTTCAATGGTTTCCTCGCGGGTGCGTCCCCATGTGACGACTTTTGCCAGAAGGGAATCATAAAAAGGCTGGACCTCGTCTCCCGTTTCGGCTCCTGAATCCACCCGCACCCAAGGGCCCCCCGCCTCTTTCCACAAAGTAATCTTCCCCGGGCTCGGGCGAAACTGCTTCTCAGGATCTTCCGCGTTAATCCGGCATTCCAGACTCCATCCCGACAGGACAACATCTTCTTGGCGAATCGAGAGCGGCAACCCGGCCGCCACCCGGATCTGCTCCTTGACAATATCGACTCCGGTCACCATTTCTGTACAGGCATGCTCCACCTGCACACGCGTGTTCATCTCCATAAAGTAGAAATGCCCTTCACTGTCGAGGAGAAACTCCAGGGTGCCCGCACTCGTGTAGTGGACCGCCTGGGCAGCACGCCTGGCAGCCTCACTAATCTCCTCGCGCAGAGCGGGACTCACGGCGACAGACGGGGCCTCTTCCATAACCTTCTGGCGGCGTCTCTGCAGGGAGGACTCCCTTTCGCCCAAAGTCACCACGTGTCCCTGACTGTCGGCCAGCACCTGGATTTCAATATGCCGGGGTTTGCGTAAAAACTTTTCAATATACACATCCCCTTGGCCAAAAGCCGATTTGGCCTCGCGGCTGGCGCTTTCCAGCGCATTGGCCAGCTCGTCGGGCGAGTCCACCACGCGAATGCCCCGACCCCCTCCTCCAAAAGACGCCTTCACCATGATAGGATAACCAATTTCTTCGGCCACCGTCTGGGCAGCGGCTATATCATCTACCGTCCCGACCGTGCCAGGCACCACGGGGACTCCGGCTTGAATCATCATCTGCCGGGCCTGCGCCTTTATCCCCATCTTTTCCATGGCATCCGCCGGGGGTCCAATAAATGTGAGGCCCCAAGTTTGGCATACGGCCGCGAAGTGATGATTTTCCGATAAGAAGCCATATCCCGGATGGATAGCCTCGGCGCCCGTCTGCACGGCGGCATTGATGATATTGGGGATATGAAGATAGCTGAGATTAGAGGGAGCAGGCCCGATGGGAAACGCTTCATCGGCATATTTGACATGCAAAGCATCTTTATCAGCATCGGAGTAGACGGCCACCGTTTTGATGCCCAGTTCACGCGCAGCGCGCATGATCCGGATGGCGATTTCTCCCCGGTTTGCAATCAAGATTTTCTTAAACACCTCGACACCTCCGGTTCTACTCTTCCTACTAGACCACAATAAGACGGGAATGTCTAGAGATCTTGGGCTCCCGGGTTCTGGAGGCGGGCTAGGTCTACTGCCAGGGGGCCCGGCGCGCTGAGCACACGTATGCTATCATGGTTCCAACAACATGTTAAGGCGATGGGGGTGTTGATATGGAAAACAACCAACCGACGCTGGTTGTGCTGACAACAGGCAAAGAAGAAGCTTTTGTGCGGGCCAATTCCATACTGCAGATGACGCTGATGTTAAAGAAGTTCAGACCAGAAATGGCCGTGGAGTTTTTGGCTTTGGGACCTGGCATCGAAGTGTTGAAATCCAACCAAAAAAATTCCCCGCAGTTCGGCCAGCAATTGCAGGCCATGAGAGAGGCCGGCATTGCCATCACAGTGTGCGAGGTTTCCATGCAGAATCTTGGGCTGACCGCCGATCAGATGTTTGAAGCGCAGATCGTCCGCGGGGGACAGGAAGTCGCCCAGCGCCTAGGCGAAGGCTATCACGTACTCACATTCTGATCTAAACATAGAGCTTTCAAGACAAAATAAAGAAGAGAAGCTTCGCCGCTTCTCTTCTTTATTTCTCCCTCATCAGGACTTTGGCAAAATCACGACGTCTTGCGGGGGCAGCGTGGTCACCTCCGTAATGGTGTCGGCGATACGTCCAATTTGCTGGCTGGTCAGAGCACTCCCACCCACTACAACCACTGCCTTGTTCTGAGTCACCGTCACCGCGCTCAAGGGAAAGCCGCGGGCTGACAGCAGTCCTTCCGCCTGTGTCTCCTCTTTAAGTTCTTGGGTGTCCTGCACCATAGCAGCCGATGCCTGGTCTTTCGCGGACTGCGCAATCGCTGGATTTTCCGTTAAGGCCTTCAACGTAGCAATTTCTTCCGTCATGACGCGGTCTCGGTGCATCCGGTAGTTCACAAAGTAGTTCTCCAACGTGGACACGACATTCGACTGGTGCTTCTGTGCTGTGACGGCGGCCGACAGCGCAGTGGTATTGGGTGCCGTACGGTGATAGACGACATAACCCAGAAGAACCGCCAGGACCGTAACAAATGCGGCAAAACGGACGATTTGGGGACGCTTCATTGCAGCAATCTCTCCTCTCACAATCTGTAACTTGTCAATTTGTCGGCAATATCAGCACCTGATAAGGTTGGACCTGCAGCAAGGTCTCGACCGCCTGGGCGAGTTCGGCCCGTATCACGGGATTTTCCGCACTGGGCGCCACCACCACCACGCCTGCGACGGAAGGGCCCAGTTCGTCCAGGGGCACGACGGCCTGACCCGAATTCGTGGAAATGACGACCGGCGAAGTTCCCTGGCCGTTCTGGTTGGAATCGACGTACTGGGACGTCATGCTTTTGGTCAGCGTGACCGCGACTGATACCTGGTGCACCTGCGGTATCTTCTCAAGGATTCCCGTCAACTGCGACGAGACTTCCTGTTCCTGATCCGCCAGGGGGCCGGCATGACTGGTCTTGGTCACCGTGCTATGGGGCGGGGAAGGCACAGACGGCCCGAAGCTCCCAAATCCCAGCAGCAGCAGTCCTAAAATGCCCACCCCAGCCAGCCGGTACAATTGTGGGCGGTCATGACTTGAAAACTTTTTCCACCACTCGCGAAAATTGCTGGCCATCTCGATTCTTCCTTTCTTGTTTGGCCGGATCCTGTTCTAGGAGTGAATCCGGTGCACGGCGCTGGGCTGGATTTTTTCCGACGTCTGCACGCTCAGCTGTATGCGTGGCGTCTGCCCAGTGGTGATGGCAAGCGCATCTTTGATGTACTGGCTGAGGGTAGTTTTCACCACCGGAGCCGTGACGGTGACCACGGCACTGTACCATCCGCCCGGCCCTGCATGAATGACGCAGCTCTCGACATTTTTGTAGCTCAGCACCATGGCTTCGGCCTGGTCGATCTGCTCGGAATGCACCAGGACTGAAAGATTTTGCCCAGTGCCAACTCCCAGCCAGGCGCTGGATGACCGGGACTTCCCCAACTGGTGGATGATGCTCCAGACCGGGCTGACCATAGCCAACAGCAATACCAGGCCAATAATCAGTCCGGCATACTTTTTGAGATCGCCCTTGGGCAGGATGAAATCCGCCAAATTACCCAAGAGCACGATGATGATCAGAGACCGCACCCAGTGACCAATCATCGCGACCATTACAGCCCCACCCCATTCGATACGGTCACCACTACCGTGATCATCAAGAAGAACATCAGAGCCACCGAACCGGTAATGGCCAGAAGCCAGCCCATCGCTGTGGCCATGGTCTCCAGTGTCCGGTGCACGCCGCTCACCCCTAAGGGCTCCGTGGCCGCTGCGCCCAGCCGGTACAGCAGCATCATCACGAACAGTTTCAGGATGGGAAATGCCACCAGCACAATGATGGTAAGGGCTCCGACCACTGACACGGCGTTCTTCAAAAGCATCGAAGAGCCCAGGACAGCTTCCATCGCATCCGAAAAGGCCTTGCCCACCACCGGCACAAACGTATTGGCGAGAAATTTGCCCGTGCGCAGCGTCACCCCATCGGCTACCGACCCTGCCGACCCTTCCACCGCCATCACCCCCAAGAACAGTGTCATGAGGCCGCCTAGCAGGGTGAGCCCCGTCTGGCGCAGCAGCAGCGCCAAGTTCTTCAAGGAGAAATTCGGCATCCAGTGACCCACCAAATCAATAATGGTGGCAAGCAGCACCAAGGGCAGAACCCAGCTCCGCGTCATCATGGCGACCAGATTGACTGTCAGCATCATCACGGGATGAAATATCCCCGCTGAAGCTACGGCCCCGCTTCCGGCCATAAGCACCACAAGCAGGGGGATAAGCGACTCCATAAGATGCACCACATCGGTGAGCAGTTGATTCACCATGGCCAGTGCGAGACCAAAAGAATGGAGAGCAATCAAGATCAGGGCTGAGACCACGACCATCTGTGACACCTCGGCGATTCTCCCCGACCCGTCAATGGAGTCGGTTAGGCGGGAAAGAATGGCTGCCAAGACCGACAACAGGAAGATCACGCCAAGCACGCGCCCTTCCGTCTCCAGATCCCCGGCGATGGCCTGAGTCAGCGCCGAGACCAATTCAGTCAGACTGAATGGGTTCTTGCGGTGCAAAAGGTCAGAGGCTATCTGAGACACGGTCGGGATATGGACCTGCGGGTAGGGGTTGACCAGTTGCGATACCTGGCGGTCCAACGACTGGGTGTTGACACTCTGCGCTTGCTTGCTGACCAAAGCATCCACGGTCTGCGCATGGACCACCGGGGAAAATCCCCACACCATGGCCACCGCCGCAATCCAGATCCACAACCTTCTCATGGTATCGCTCCTCAGGACGGAATCATTTTCAGGACCGTCTGCAATATCGCGCTCACTAGCGGCAAAGCCAGTGCCAAGATAACAATCTTGGCCCCCACCTCAATCCGCCAGCCAATTCCCGCTTCCCCCGAGTCGTAGGCAATATGGGCAGCAAACGTCGCCAGGTAGGCGATTCCGATCACCTTGAGCAGGAGCCCCAGATACAATCCTCTGATCCGGGCCTGGTCTACGAGTTTGAGAAACCCCGCCAGCACCTCCGCCAGAGGGACGATCAAAATCAGCAGAAGGGCAACCCCGATGGCCAAGCGGAGAACAACGCCCAGATCCTTGCGCTCCTCACGGACGACGGCCAGCAGCACGGTACCGATAATTCCCACAGAGACCAGCCGCAAGATGGTATGCACGGGAGGGCCTCCTTCGCCTACAGGTTGAACATCGTGCGGACGGCGTTGAATAGCTGCTGCACTTCGCGCAGCACCAGCAGGAAACCAATGGCCACCCCAGCCAAGGCCACCAGCTGACCCCACTCTTTGCGGTCCAGACGTTCCAGGACGCTATACGCAACCGTGACTAAAATACCGATTCCTGCCAAACGAACAATCAAGTCGATGTTATTTCCCATATCCTCACTCCGTTTGTCAGATGAGAACGATCACGAGAGCCACGCCCACCAGCGATACAAGAATTTCCGTCAAGCGCGCGGTTTTCAACCCCTGGCTTCTGGCCTCGTTCAGGTTTCTCGCCAGTTCTGCTTCCGCGGCTTGAAGATGGTCAATCTGAAATTCCGCAGAAGACTGCCCCAACACCTGGCCAAGCTCGTCCCATACCGCCAGATCTTTCTCCCACAGCCCCGGCACTGTTATCAGGGCCTGGTGAAAAGCGGTAGCAAAATTGCTTTCGTGCTGACCAATTTGCTGGGACAGAATTTCCGCCACGGGCTGCCACACGGAATAGGACCGGCTGGCTCGCTGAAAGGCCACATCGAGGATGCGCTGGTGCCAAGCTATTTCTGGCCGGAGCTGTTCCAAGACGCCAATTCCCTGTTCTAAGGCGGTTACGCGCAGCCGGTAGGGCCTGGCCATCAGGCGTCCCAGCCACCATGCGGCCATGACGGTCAGCAGTGCCCCTAACAGCTTCATGCTTCCACGCGCCATAGCCTCTCGCCCGCGTGCCAGAGTTCCTCCACGGTTCCGGGACCCAGCCGCCGGCTGACAATGGCTACCGCGTCAAACAGATCGCCCACGGTCCTGGACCCCCGGTCGGAGAATCCGATGCGTTCCAGCTGCTGGTAACTTCCCGCGTGAATACTCGCCACTACCGACACTCCCGCTGACAGAGCCCTGGCCACGGCGCCCATATCGCCGCTCCCACCCAGTTCATCGACAACCACACGGTCTGGCCCTAGAGTCCTTATGGCCGCCATCATGCCTTCGGCCTTTGGCCAGCCATCCAGCACGTCAGTATGAGGCCCTAGCCAAAATCCATAGCGGCCCCGGTAAAATCCGGCAATTTCTGAGCGCTCGTCCACAACCGTGACCCGTTCTCCGTTCTCGCTGAAATGCCGTGCCAAATCTCTCAAGAGAGTCGTCTTCCCACACCGGGGAGGCGCTGCGACCAGCAGAGACTGCACGGGCCTGCCCAGTTCTTGGAACGTCTGCAGCAGAGTCTGGCCAGCACCCTTGACGTCCCGGGCCCGTCGGAAGTTCAATCCGGCAATGTCGGTCATCGTGGCCAGGCTGCCCTCCTTCCACACGGCGCTCCCGGCAATCCCTACCCGGTGCCCGCCAGGCAGTGTCAAGTAGGCTTGACGCAATTCCTCAACCCGGGCATACAAAGAATGGTCGGCAATAATGGAAACCAGTTCATCCAAGTCCTGCTGCCTCAAGACTGCTGACCCCATCTTGCTTAACGGCACACACCAGTTGGGTCCGTAACAGAGGACGGGGCGGTCAAGACGGAAACGCACTTCCTCCAGTGTCGCAAGGTGTTCAGGCGCCAGGCTCCGCACCGCATCTCTCCAAAGATGGGGAAGATAATCCCAAGGCTCCATGTCGTCTCACTCCTGTTCAGATCAGCCGCCACTGGGATGCTCTTCCCAGTTGTTTGATATCTATGGACATGACTGACAAGTTATGCCAAAGAGGTGGTGTCGGAGAGAGGATTCGTGGCGCCCAGGCGCCCGCCCGCTTCTCCGTGGGCATTGGCCTCATGGCTGAGACCTCATCGGCATTCGGAGGAAAATTTTTACGCGCCAGGCGGCTGAGCCATCACGTGCCGGCAACCCTGATCCCTTTAAACGTAGCGCCGCCTTATAATGAATGGGGATGACCCTCAGTCTGTTGTCAATGTCTTCCCTGACACCGGTGCCGGACACTCATTGGGAAAACTGTGAGGACACTGAGGGGAAGCCCACTGCGGTGGTCCCATACCCTGGAATGTTTGCAGGAGCACTGCCCCTGCACGACTGCACACGGGCCGGCGCAGATTTTGCGGACCGGAGGAAGAGTGAGCCCCGGACCGTGACACAGTGATAGGGGGAATACAGGGATGCCTGAGGTGGCGCTCCGCGGGCTGGGAGCGGACTTGGAGGACTGGGAGCGGCTGGCCCTGTGGTTCGCCAACCCTCCCGTTCGCGAATTCTACTACGAGGATGCCGACCCGAGCCAGGCGCGGGCAAAATTTGGTCCCCGCGCCAGTACGGTCTCCCGCGTGCGCCCGCGCATTATTGTGTACGGCGCCAAGCCAGTGGGGTACGCGCAATTCTATCCGCTCACAGAATCAGATATCACCGAGTACGGGCTGTCCCCGGCCATTCGGTGGGGCGGATTCGATTTGCTGATTGGGGATCCGGAATGCTGGGGACAAGGAGTTGGCTTGGCCGCTGTCTGGCTGCTATTGGGCCAGTTAAGGACTCTCAAGGTCAGCCGCGCAGCGATCGATACGGCGTGTGAGAACTTGCGCGCCATTAGGTTATATCAAAAAGCCGGATTTAAAATGGAACGCGTATTGAAGCACTGGGAACGCGGCCGTGATCATATAGTGATGACGCGCTCCGTGTGCGGCTAATTCCCCACTTGCGGGAACACAGGAGCAATATTCTGTCCCTTGGACGCCCCTGAGCGGCAGGAATTGATATATTGTCCGCGCGGCCGTAGCTGACGACCTGCCAACTGGGTCTCAAAAAGGCGCTTAAGCAGTTGGTGCAAGCACGGGCGTAACACCCCGAACCCGCAACAGCGAGGAAAAACCCGCGGCTGGCGACCGCGGGTTCCACCCTGAAAGGGTGGGTAAGGCTAATGGTTAATGGTAGGACGTGTAACCGATGCCGTCATCGTCCTCATCATCACTCTGGTCCATGATGATGCAGTCTTCCTCGCTGTCATAGATCACATTGCCGCAGTGAGGGCAACTCAACTGGATGCCGTCACGGTCAAACAGTTCCCCATTATAGGACGATTCCTGGTGACACACTGGGCATTCCAGCGCGATATATGAAGGTTCCTCGTCAAACCCGTCATCGAGCAACTCCTCGTCATCAAGGGTATCGTCATCATCTAGCCCGACATTGTCATCGTCGTCATAAATCTCTTCTTCAACGTCCAGCAGGTCTTCATCAAGTTCGTCGAGAAAATCCTCGATTTCAACCTGATTAGCGGAGACCTCCTCGACATCCAAAGTAAGATCTCGCAAGACGTCGATCATTTCCTCGATAATTTTGCCCTCGCGGCTGCGCGAACCCACGTCATACCGCTGTGCCATGCCTACCAGATGTGAGACCCTGCGTCGAAGATCTGCCATAGACCACACCTCCTTAGCCGTTACATCTCTACCATCCCCACCTGCCGGGCTTTTCATGCGCAAAGAGATAGTCTGTTGGCGGACCTCATGCAAGATGTGGTGCCCCGGGGCACCCGGCTTGTCCTGCCTGTCCGGTCGTCCACAGAACTCGCCCTGCCTATGCCTGGTATTGATTCCAGCACACAAAATCTCTGCCGCTCCGCCCGCATCAAAAGAAACCCCGGCACTATGCCGGGGCTTGTATTCTGATTGTAAGATAGGACGCCTAAGCGCGTCCTAAATAGAGTCCCGTTCGCGTATCCACATTAATGCTCTCGCCCTGCTCGACAAACAGCGGGACTTTCACGACAGCCCCCGTTTCGAGTTTGGCCAGCTTAGTCGCGCCCGTTGCGGTATCGCCTTTGAATCCCGGCTCTGTCTCGACAATTTGCAGCGTCACACTGTTGGGCAGTTCCACCCCGATGCTGGCGCCTTTGAACAGCACCACGTAGCAAATCATATTTTCCTTGAGAAATTTGACGCCGTCGCCAATGTCTTGGGAACTGAGGGTCATCTGCTCAAAACTCTCGGTGTCCATAAAAGTGTATTCGTCCCCGCTGCTGTACAGAAACTGCATCTCATGCTTCTCCACTTTGGCAGCTGGCACTCTCTCGCCGGCATTGAATGTACGGTCAACCACGCCGCCCGTCTGCATATTTTTGAGCTTGGTGCGGACAAAGGCCGAGCCCTTGCCCGGTTTCACATGCTGAAAATCAATGACCTGATAGAGTACGCCGTCAATTTCAATGGTAACGCCATTGCGAAAATCGTTTGAAGAAATCACCCGCCAACCACTCTCCCGTCTTCCCTAATAGTTGTCACTATGTTGGCCACCGCTTGTCCCAGCGCGTCAATCTTTGATATCCCGCAGAGGTCACCACCACGGTATCCTCGAGTCTCACTCCCATGGACCCTGGCCGGTAAATGCCTGGCTCAACCGTAACCACCATTCCCGGCTCCAGTTCAAAATCTGGCTGATATCGGGGGCCTATGAAAGGATCCTCGTGCACTTCCAGTCCAACACCATGTCCGGTGCCATGTCCAAAAAAATCCCCAAAACCTTCACGGGCAATGACTTCTCGAGCCGCTGCGTCAACTGCGGATGCCTTCACCCCGGGTTTGACCATGTCCAACCCTGCTTTTTGCGCCTGCCTTACAATATCATATATATGGCGCTGCTGCCTATTTGCGCGCGCTGCTGATACGGGCACCGTCACGGTTTCATCAGAATGGTACCCCCGGAAGACCGATCCAAAATCTATGGTCACCAAGTCCCCGCCTTCCATGATACGCGCGGATGGCTGCGCGTGAGGAAGAGATCCGCGGGGGCCAGAGGCCACGATCGTGGGAAAGGACAGCGCCTCAGCCCCGCACTCGCGCATGGCGTGCTCGAGGGCAATCCCCAAGGCCTTTTCGCTGGTGCCGGGGCGAATCATCTCCATGACCTGCTGCAGTGCTCTGTCAGCTATCTTTGCAGCACCCCGGATGCAGGCTACCTCATCCTCATCTTTCACCCGGCGCAGCGTTTCGACCCGCCCCGCCTGCGGCACCCACTGGACCAATGGCCCCGCCTGGCGCAGTTGCTCCAAGCCCTGCACACTCACATGAGGGGAGTCAATCGCCACACGCTTCCAGCCCTGCTCCGCGATTATTTTCACCACCCCGCCTGCGAGGCTTGGCGATACCACCACGTCATAATCCGGAACCTCGGTTCCTGCCTGCTCGGCGTAACGGGAATCCGTCAGCAGAAACCGCTCGCCGCCTCCGACCAGGAGCCACCCCGCAGACCCGCTGAACCCGCTCAGGTAAAACCGGTTTTCCAAAGACACAATGAGGTGCGCATCGACTCCCTGGTCAGGCAGTGCCAGCAAGGTGCGGACGCGCTGCCGGTAACGGTCTCCCACTAACTTTCCTCCTCTGCCAAGACAAAGGACGCCCCACAGCGCGCGCCCTCTTCTAGGATCCGCAAATAAAGGACACGGCCAGACGGTACCCATCCACTCCCAATCCAGAAATCTGGCCAGTGGCCGCCGGCGCTGTGAGCGAACGCGACCGGAAATCCTCACGGTCATAAATGTTGCTGATATGCACTTCAACCACCGGCATCAAAAGGGCAGCCATAGCATCTCTCAAAGCGTAGCTCTGGTGAGTCCATGCGCCCGGATTGATTACCAGACCATGCGTCCCGTCCTCAGCCAGCGCCTCAATGAAATCAATCACCGCACCCTCGTGGTTGGACTGAAAGTCCGTCAGCTCGCACCCGGGAAACTGTTGCTGCAGATCGGAAAAAACATCTGCCCATGTGCGGTTCCCATAAATCTGGGGTTGGCGCCTGCCAAGAATTCCAAGATTGGGGCCATTGACGATTGCAATCTTCATCCAGTTGCGCGGAAAGCCCCGGTTTTCAGCCCGGGGGAGATAGCACCTCTCCCGCTCCTCCTTTCTTTCCTGCGACCTTTGTCCACGGATATCATCCGTGACCGCCCGCACGGATTTTACTGCCAAATGCCTGGCCTTGCAGACTCAGAGCTTCAGGCCGGGGTCGTTGACGGCCCGTCAAGACCTGGCAGCGGAAAGTCGTGCGCCATCTGTTCGACACGCCGCCTCAAAGGCGTGAAGTCAAAGTCATGAGGAGCCATCACTGCGGCAGCAATCACCGCCCCCAGCTCATCAATTTGTTCAGGTCCAAATCCCCGTGTCGTTACTTGGGGGGTGCCAATGCGAATCCCCGATGTCACTGTAGGTTTTTCGGTTTCAAAGGGAATAGTATTCTTGTTGACGGTGATGCCGGCCTGCGCCAGACGGTTTTGTGCCTCCATCCCCGTAATGCCGCTGTGTTTAGTGTCCACCAGCATCAAGTGATTGTCGGTGCCTCCAGAAACCAGGCGAATCCCGTGAGCGGTCAGCTGTTCAGCCAGGCGGCGGGCGTTGTCCACCACGCGCGTCTGATACTGCCGAAATGAGGGGGTGAGCGCTTCACCAAATGCCACGGCCTTGCCAGCAATCAAATTCATCAGCGGCCCCCCCTGAATCCCGGGGAATATGGTTTTATCAATTTTCTTGCCCCACGCTGGGGTGGTGAGGATAAATCCCCCGCGCGGTCCCCGCAGTGTCTTGTGTGTGGTGGACGTCACAAAATCAGCAAAGCCTACGGGGTTGGGGTGCAGCCCTGCCGCCACCAGCCCGGCAATATGGGCCATATCCACCATTAACAAGGCGCCGACTTCCTGGGCAATGTCATGGAAAGCCGCAAAGTCGAGAATGCGCGGATAAGCGGAAGCGCCCGCCACAATGATGTGCGGCTGAAACTCTTTGGCGATCTGCCGGACCTGGTCCATATTCAAGCGCTCCGTGACCGGGTCTACCCCGTAACTTTGCACCTGATAAAGCTGTCCGGAGAAATTTACCGGACTGCCATGGGTTAGATGGCCGCCATGGGTCAGATTCATTCCCAGCAGCCGGTCTCCGGGCTTGATGGCCGTCAGGTAGACAGCCAAATTGGCAGGCGCGCCAGCGTGCGGCTGCACATTGGCATATTCAGCGGAAAAGAGCTGCTTCACGCGTTCTTGAGCCAGGCGTTCCACCACGTCAACATATTCGCAGCCGCCGTAGTAGCGGTGGCCTGGATATCCTTCGGCGTATTTGTCTGTCATGACCGAGCCGACTGCTTCACGCACGGCCTTTGAGGTCCAGTTTTCCGACGCAATCAATTCCAAGTGGCTAGACTGGCGCTGTTCTTCGTCGATGATGGCCTGGTATACAGCTGGATCGGTCTGTGCCAGAGCCTGCAAATCTTGTCTCATATATTCCCCTCCTGCCCGGTTTGTGCACGGGAACCTTCCTGAAAATATGTCAGAACTGGGTGCCGCGCCGCCAGTGTCTCATCAAGACGCCCCACCACGGTGTGGTGCGGGGCTTCGTGCAAGACATCCGGCGCCGCATCAATTTCGCCATTAATCTCTCTCATAGCTTGCGCGAACATGTCCAGCGTCTCTTTGCTCTCGGTCTCCGTCGGCTCTACCATCATGGCCTCTTCAACCACGAGAGGGAAATAGACCGTGGGCGGGTAAACCCCGTAATCAATGAGGCGCTTCGCCACGTCGAGAGCCTTGGCCCCACGCTTCTTCTGGTCCTTCAAGGACAGCACGAATTCATGTTTGACCGGTCTGTCAAAAGGGGTTTCGTAGATGTCTTTGAGCAGGTGCAGAAGATAGTTGGCGTTCAGGACAGCGGTCTCGGAGACCTCTTTGAGCCCCGCGCTGCCATGGCTCTTGAGGTAGGCGTACGCCCTCACCAGGACCCCGGGATTGCCGTAAAATGACCGCACTTTGCCGATAGACTGCGGCCGGTCATAGTTCCACTGGTAGTGGTCTGGAGACCCAGCAATGCGCGGCACGGGCAAAAACGGCTCGAGACGGCTCTTCACGCCGACCGGCCCGGATCCGGGCCCTCCGCCTCCATGGGGCGTGGAGAAGGTTTTGTGGAGATTTAGATGCACGACATCAAACCCCATATCGCCTGGGCGAACTTTCCCCATAATCGCATTGGCATTGGCTCCGTCATAATACAACAGGCCTCCGGCTTTATGCACAATGTCCGCGATTTCCAGAATATCTTCCTCAAAGAGGCCCAATGTGTTGGGATTCGTCAGCATCAGCCCGGCCGTTTCCTCATTGACCATTTGGCGCAGCTTGTCGACATCGACGTCACCGCGGTTGTTGGAGGGCACAATTTTGACCTGAAACCCAGCCATGGCCGCTGTGGCGGGATTGGTTCCATGCGCGGAGTCCGGCACCAGCACTGTCGTGCGGTGCTGTCCCTGAGCCAGCAGGTAGGCTCGGATAATCAAAATTCCGGTAAGCTCCCCATGGGCCCCAGCAGCGGGTTGCAGGGTCACTGCATCCATTCCCGAAATCTCGGCCAGAGCATCTTCCAATTCCTTCATCACCTGCAACATTCCCTGAACCGTAGAATCCGGCTGCAGAGGATGAATATCTGCAAATCCCGGCAATGCCGCAATGGCTTCATTGACTTTGGGATTATATTTCATAGTGCAGGACCCTAAGGGGTAAAATCCCGTGTCCAGGCCGTAATTGAGGGTGGACAGCCGGGTGTAGTGCCTGACGGCGTCCATCTCCGAGACTTCAGGGAGATTCAGTTTGGAGGTGCGGACAAAGTCTCGGCCCAACACCTCTTCCAGTGGCACCTCCGGAACATCCGCCGCCGGCAGGCGGATGCCACGCCGCCCTGGCACCGACTTTTCGAAAATTACCGGGACATCCATCGCTTCACCTCGTTTACCAGCATATCCATCTCGCCTTTTGTGCGCTTTTCTGTGACCGCCAATTGCCAGTATCCCTCCCACTGATCTGACCACCGGCCCATATCGTACCCGCCCAGAATTCCCTTGGAGAGGAGATGCTGGTTCAACTGGGCAACGGACCCTGGCACCTTGACCGCGAACTCGTAGAGAAAAGGTTCTTCAGAGCCCATACGGGACAGCCCAGCTTCCTCCAGCCGCCTAGCCAGATAATGCGCCTTGTTCACGCTCAGCGATGCCACTTCGCGCAGTCCCGCCGGCCCTAGCAGCGCCATGTAAATCGTGGCTTGCAGGGCATTGAGGGAATGGTTGGAACAGATATTGGATGTGGCCTTCTCCCTGCGGATGTGCTGTTCCCGGGCCTGCAGCGTCAAAACAAATCCGCGGCGTCCCTGGTGATCCAATGTCTGGCCCACCAAACGCCCCGGCATCTTGCGGACCAAAGCTTCCGTGACGGCAAAATACCCAAACGCCGGTCCCCCATAATTGAGATGGTTGCCGAGGGGCTGCCCTTCTCCGACCACCACATCCGCCCCAAATTCTCCTGGGGGCCGGAGCAGCGCAAGGGCTACGGGATCCGATGAGACCACGGCGAGAGCGCCATATTGGTGAGCCAGTTCCACAGCCCGGGGCAGAGACTGGACATGACCCCAGACATCAGGGTACTGCCAGATCACCCCGGCCACCGGCCGTGACGCCAATACCTGCTCAAGCTCCTGCACGGAACTGACGGTGAGCACTTCACCGTGACGCGCACTAACGTAAGTGCGGACCACTTGCTGACTGTCTGGCAAGAGGGTGCTGGACATGACAATCACAGGCCGCCGCGTGTGGGCCAGAGCCAGAAAAGCCGCCTCTCCAACAGCGGAGGCCCCATCATACATGGAAGCCTGGGCGGCGTACATGCCGCTCAGCCCCGCGATCATGGTCTGAAATTCGAAAATGGCAGCCAGTGTGCCTTGGGACAGCTCCGGCTGGTACGGTGTGTACGCGGTGAGAAACTCTCCCCGCTCGACCAACTGAGCTATGGCCGCCGGAATGAACCGGTCATAAAACCCTCCGCCCAAAAAAGATACAGCCTGATCGACGCTCAAGTTCTTTGCGGCAAGCCGGAAAAATTGTTGCTGCAGCTCCATTTCCGAAAGCGGTTCAAACAGGCGCAATGGCCTGTGGAGCCGGGCGGCCTCCGGAATGTCGGAAAACAGCGCATCAACACTGTCGATATTCAGCGCCTCAAGCATGGCCTGCCTGTCAGCATCCGTGTGGGGAATATAGCGCAATGAGTTTATTCTCCTTCAATCTGGTGTTGGTAAGCGGTGGAATCCAGCAATTCTTCTGTCGCCCCAGTAGTCTCCATGCGAATAATCCACCCCTGCTCATAGGGGTCCTGATTAATCAGCTCGGGATTTCCCACCAATGCGTCGTTTACAGCGGTCACCACGCCGTCAGCCGGACTGTACAAGTCCGAAACCGACTTCACCGACTCCACCACCCCAAAGGCCTCTCCTGACTTCAGTATCCGGCCAACAGCAGGCAGTTCGACAAACACGACATCGCCCAATGCTTCCTGGGCATAATCCGTAACGCCTACGGTCCCTTTGGAATCCATCCATTCATGATCGCGGGTATATTTGAGCCCTTCGGGAATGTTCATCCCTCATCCTCCTCGAAATATGCGGGTATTTTCTGAAACTGGGACTCCTCAAGCTGGCGGCCGGCGGTAGAACGGGGTTTTCACAGCGACAGCTGGCACCTGGCGGTTCCGGATTGAAACAAAAAATTCCTGGCCAATTTTTGCCTGCGGCTGAGAAACAAGAGCCAGAGCAATAGGCTTTTTCAGTGTCGGGGAATAGCTGCCCGACGTGACATATCCAGCCGATTCCCCGTCGCCAAGAGCCACATCATATCCCGCCCGAGCTATGCCGCCACTGACCTCCAGCCCAATGACCTTGCGTGTCAACCCGGCCGCCTTTTGGGCCGCCAGGGCATCTTTGCCAATAAAGTCACCGCGGCCATCAAACTTCACAAACATTCCCAGGCCTGCTTCCAGCGGGGAAATATCTTGGTCAAGTTCGTGGCCGTACAGAGGGAGTCTCGCTTCCAGGCGCAGCGTGTCCCGCGCCCCCAGTCCCACGGGTTCTACTCCCAGCTGTGCCAGCCGCTCCCACAACTTCAGGGCGTGGTCAGCCGCTACATACAGTTCCAGCCCGTCTTCGCCGGTGTATCCCGTGCGCGAAATATGGGCCGCAGTCCCTGCTATATCTGCGTCAAAGACGGCATGGTAATATTCAATGCCCGCCAGGGGCACAGCGGACAGTGGCTGCAGCTTCTGCAGCGCGAGAGGGCCCTGTACGGCAATTAAAGCTGTCTGCTCGGCGATATCCGTCACGTGAAGATTTTGGAAGCCGCCAGCATGGGCATTAACCCATTCCCAGTCTTTGGCGTAATTGGCCGCATTGACCACCATCATAAAACGTTGGGGGCCCTGACGGTAAATCAGCAGGTCATCTACTGTGCCGCCTGTGGGGTAGCACATTGGAGTGTACAGCGCCTGTCCGTCATCCAACTTGGAAGGCACATTGGTCACCAAATAGTCCAAGAAGGCGCTGGCGTCCGCGCCTTCCACCACAAACTCGGCCATATGGGACACATCAAACATTCCGGCCCGGGTCCTCACCGCGTCATGCTCTTGGAGAATGCCGGAGTACTCCACCGGCATGTCATATCCCCCGAATTCCATCATTTTGGCTCCGTGCTGCCGGTGCCAAGCCGTTAATGGCGTCTCTTTCAACAACGTCCCCTCTTTACCTGTGCTTGCGTCTGTTTGCCTAGAAAATATCTGCCTAACGATTTTGATGATACCGTGAGATGTCCGCCATCGCAATCACTAAAACTGCCCGCCCCTACCGCAGGCCGCAACGTTTTGCACCCTTTCACTCTTGAATCACTTTGAGAGCTTCCACGACGAGTGCGTCAGGCACCCCCCGCACGACCTGCGGCTGGCCCAAATCTGAGAGCAGCACCCACTGTAGGCCAAAAGCCCGGGCCTTTTTGTCCTGCCGCATAATCCCGACAAGGGCAGCGGAGTCAAATTGCGGAGCCCGTGTGGGCAGTTCCCACTGTGCCATCCAGTCCCGCGCTTGCAGTTCCACAAGCCGCGGCATGCCCAGAATTTCTTCCGAGAGTTTCAATGCGACCAGTGTGCCAAGCCCCACCGCCTCGCCATGGGTCAAGGTGCCGTAGCCCAGGTAATTCTCCAGCGCATGCGCCGCCGTATGTCCAAAATTGAGAAACATGCGCGTGCCATTTTCATACAAATCCTCACTGACGATCCGCGCTTTCAGTGCGGCGGTCTCGCCGATCACGGCTGCCCACCAGCTGTCCATGGCTCCAAGGCGCGCCAGTCTGCCGACCAAGTGTTCGGACAGGGGGGGGCCCGCGATGAGCGCGGACTTCAGCACTTCCCCCACTCCTGCCTGCCATTCGCGAGCCGGAAGAGTCGAGAGAAGGTCGGTGTCAATGGCGACGACGTCGGGCAGGTGGAACGCACCGACAAGGTTTTTGCCAAATGACGTATTGACGGCAACCTTTCCTCCAATAGCTGCATCCACTTGCGCCAAAAGTGTGGAGGGCACCGCAATCCAGTGCAGTCCGCGCAGATAGGTGGCCGCCACATACCCTACCAAATCCGTGAGGACCCCGCCTCCAACAGCCACCACGGTGGTATCCCGGGTTACGCGGTGCTCCCCCAGACTGTGATAGAGCGACTCCACTGTCTGTAGCGTCTTATCCTGTTCAGGAATGGATACGACCCAGAGTACCGCCTCAAAACCTGCCGCCTCGAGCCCCTGCAATATCGCGTCAGCCCGTCCCCGAATGCGCTCGTCAGCCACAACCACGACGGGACTGCCCGGACGGACCCACGATACCCACGGCCAGGCGGGGAGGGTGTGGTCCCCGATAATGACGTGCGACACGTTGTCACTGTGGCTTTCAATGGCAATTTCGTAGTTCACTGCGGAGTGTCCCCCTTCACCAATGGGATGATGCGGCTCACAATTTGTTCCGGATCCAGGTGGTCGCAACGCAGGTAGAACGTTTTCGTTTCCCGGTACACAGGCCGTCTGGCCGCGTAAAGGGCCCGAAATGCCTCAAAGTCCTGCTGCGCCAATGGCCTTTGGGTCTTCTGCACGCGCCGCCACAATTCTTCCGGAGCCAAATCCAACCACACGACCCAGTGCGCGGCGGCCTTTTTCCGGCTGCTCTCATCCAGCAAGGTCCCACCTCCCAGAGCAATCACGGCTGGAGCGGTGTTTTTCAGCAGTTCGCCCAGACATTCCGATTCGGCCGTCCGAAAAAATCCTTCGCCTTCGTCAGCAAAAACATCTGTCACTGATTTCCCTAGAGTCCTCTCGATTTTATCGTCCAAATCGTGGAAATCCCACCCCAAATCTATTGCCAGGCGGGGACCTACAGTCGATTTCCCGCTACCCATCATCCCCGCCAGGAGAATGTGGCGCTTAGTATTCACGCCCATACGCTCCCCATCGATGCACCCGCTCCAGAATTTCGGGTAGACTGTCGCCACCGAATTTTTCCAAGAGGGCATCGGCGAGGACATGCATGACCATCGCTTCGCCGACAACCACGGCGGCAGGGACCGCAGTCACATCAGACCGCTCCACCTGTGCAAGAAAGGGCTCTTTGCTTTCGATATCAAAAGATCCCAGGGGCGCCAACAGGGTGGAGAGCGGCTTCATGGCGACGCGCACAACCAGAGGCATTCCCGTGGTGATTCCTCCCTCAATGCCCCCGGCCCGGTTGCTCAAACGCGTAAAACCTTGGCCTTTTTCCCACCAAATAGCATCATGCACTGCGGAGCCGGGAACATCCGCCTGGGAAAACCCCGCACCGACTTCCACCGCCTTCATAGCGGGGATGCTAAGCAAAGCCTGCGCTAGAGCCCCTTCAATGCGGCGGTGCCACTGGACATAGCTGCCCAAGCCGACTGGCAGGCCGAAAGCTTTGACCTCGAAGGTGCCGCCGAGGGTGTCACCCGCCTCCTTGGAGCGGTCAATAGCCCTCTGCATTGCCTCTTCACTGTCTTTATCGACTACCCGCACCGGAGAATTTTCTGTTCCCTCGATCTCGGCAAGAGTGTAGTCTTGGGCCGGCACATGGATGTCGCCGATGCTGGTCACGTGACCCCGGACTTCGATGCCGAGCTCCCGGAGAAATCCTCGCGCTACAGCCCCCAGGGCTACGCGCATCGTAGTCTCCCGGGCGGATGCTCTTTCCAACACATTGCGCAAATCCCGGTGCTGGTATTTCACTCCGCCGACCAAATCCGCATGCCCCGGGCGGGGGCGTGTCACGACCCGGTCTGGCGTCCCTTCTTCCGGAGACATGGATTCAGCCCAGTTGGCAAAGTCCCGATTCTTGACCAGCAAAGCGACGGGACTTCCCAGCGTCATCCCATGGCGCACGCCTCCAAAGATCTCGACCTGGTCTTTCTCAATAGCCATTCTCCCTCCCCGGCCATATCCTTTCTGGCGCCGGGACAGGTCCGTGTTAATCAAGGCGGTGGTCATTGGCACCAGCGCCGGAACCCCGTCAACAATTCCTACAAGACCGGGACCATGCGATTCTCCCGCCGTCATCCACTGCCATCGCGCCATGAATTCCTACCCATCCTCTCGTTTTTTAAGGAGCTACCCGAAGCCCGCATTCCTAATGCACAATCCCCATCATTCCCAATAGACCTCCCAGCACCAAAAACGGCCCCAGTGCAATCGCGTGGCGCCTTCCCTGGTGAAACGCCAGCAACAGCACCACGGAGTAAATGCCCGCCGCCCAGACACCCATGGCGGATGCCAGCAGTCCTTGAGGCCAGCCGAGGGCAAATCCCTGAGCGCCGCTGAATTTAACGTCACCCATACCCAAACCCCCTCGGGTTAAGAGGTTCACCAACAAGTAAAAGAGAAACAATCCCATGCCCGTCGCCAGATCCGCCACGAAGCCCGGCAGCGTCCACGGCATCATCGCCAGCCCCCACAGCACCGTCAAGAGTACCAGGCGGTTGGGAATAATCTTCTCCCGCCAATCCACATAGGCCACCACCGTCCATAACCCAGCCAGCACAGAATAAGTCCACAGCCAATGCGGGTCCAGAAAGCGGGCTGTCACACCCAACGAAAAAATGGCAGCGCCGACTGCCACTCGGTGCCGCCTCCCTGCCAGTTCGGCGCTTCCCCACCACGGTGCCGCGACGGAGAGGACAACCGCACAGGCCAGTGCCGCCGCCGCATTACTTATCATGATATTCCTTGACCGCATCCTTCATAACCTCTTCCGGGCCCTCGTGGCCGAACCACAAAGACCAGGAAAGAGCTGCCTGCCTTACCAGCAAGGACAGGCCGTCAATACTGCGGGCGCCCGACTGGGCGGCTTGTTGAATAAGAAGGGTAACATTGGGACGGTAGACCCAGTCCACCACGGTGGTTTCCGTATGGAAGAGCGGAACCACAGGCCAGGGACTTTCGCCCTGTTGCCCTAAAGGCGTCGCATTCACGACAATATCATAAGGAGGATAGTGCAAGTACTCCGGTTCCCAGTCCATCCACGGGGTATGCCAGACCCGCTTCGGCGATCGTCTGGCCATCACGGTCACCCGGTAGCCAAGGGCTTCCAGCCCAGCGACCGATGCGTGCGCCGCTCCTCCCTGGCCCAATACCAAGGCGTTGCCCTGAAATGCTCCGGGCGCGCGGGAAAGCATGCTGATCAGTGCCTGCACATCTGTGTTGTCCCCTATCCAACCGCCTGATCGCCACGCTATGGTATTGGCTGCTCCCGTTTTTTCCACCCACGGGGAATAGCTTGCAAGATGCGGCACTATGTGTTCTTTCAGCGGACGTGTCAGATTCGCCCCGTGCCCTCCAAGCTCGCGAAACCCGGCCAGTTTCGCCAACAACTGCTCAGGCGGGCAAGACACGGGCAGGTAAAAGGCGGATTTCTCCTCCGCAACAAACGCCTGATTGTGCATCAGCGGCGAGAGAGAATGGCGTATAGGTTGCCCAAACACTGCAAATAATTCCATCGCGACCGTCACATCTCCACCCAAGTTTTCCCTTACCGTCCGCGGGTCCTCCTTGAAACAGCGCTGCCGCGATCTGCGGCGGAAACAGCCGCCGCAAACTTCTTCCACGAAAAAGGCGGTACAAACACCGTTCGGCAGGGTCCTGGCACCATGGCGCCTGAAATGTCAATCAGACCAATCCGGCCCTGCCGCTCCCACGCCATCAAGAACTGGCGTTCTCTGCGGCCACATTCAAACCAGTCAACAATCGCGCGCCCGGGCAGTGGTCCTTGCGCTAAGGCAGGAAACCAGCTCACATCATCTACGCAGCAAATGTTCCATGGAGCCAGCAATCTTCGCACGATTTCGTCAAGATCTTGATTGTGCGTTAAAAATCCAACATATTCCGGCACAGTGCGCCCCCTTCCCTAGGTCCTATGCTAAGGGGACAGGGGGCAAAGAATCTGTCGAGTATTGTCTCAGTGTGAAAAACTTTGTGGAAGGCGGGGCCTCCTGACAAAATGCCTTTCGAGCCGCCGCACAATCCGGGTCGTCCAATATTCATGGGCGTCTATGGGATGAACCAATATCGTGTACAGCTGCAGACGGTTCCCCCCGAGAATGTCCGTAAACACCTGATCCCCAATGACCGCGGTATTGTGGTGGTTGGTTCCCATCCGCTTCATTGCCAGCCAAAATGAACGGCGCCGGGGTTTCGCGGCCTTGGGAATGGACATCACCCCAGATTTTTTAGAAAATTGCTCCACCCGTTCTGTCATATTGTTGGAAACAATGCACATTTTGAAACCATGGGCCCGGACTGCCTGAAACCACGCGGTCAGTTCCTGGCTCATGTCGGGGCGGTTCCATCCTACCAAGGTATTGTCTAGATCCATGATCAACCCGCGCACACCATGCGCACGCAGGGAAACGAGGTCCAAATCAAAAATAGAGGCAAGAAACAGCCGAGGCTGCAAGATCTTAATCACGATGATCCTCCTTTCCCCTATTTTCTTTTAGTATACCATGGCTTATGCACCATCTAGACTCTTCGGCCCCTGCCAACAGTCCGAGAATTTTAGGTTCACGCTCCGCTCCGGCGTGTACCGCCGGACGCTTCTTTGCCACGCTGATCCGAAACTCCCAACATTTCAGCGGTTGACTTTTCCCACCGGTGGAATACACTAAATATGAATACTGAGTAATTTACTCAGAAATCGGTTTGAAGGCAGGAGGGGTTCCATGTCAACACCAATCTTGGAGATAAAAGATTTGCACGTGGAAATTGATCACAAACCTATCTTAAACGGCGTGAATTTGACCGTTAAAGGCGGAGAGATTCATGCCGTCATGGGTCCCAACGGCACTGGCAAAACGTCGCTGGCCCAGACGCTGATGGGTCACCCCCACTATACCGTCACTCAGGGAGAGGTTCTCCTAGACGGTCATGACGTGCTCGCCATGAAAACGGATGTGCGGGCCCGGGCTGGTCTTTTTCTGGCCATGCAGTACCCCAGTGAAATTTCCGGGGTCACCACCGCCAATTTTCTGCGCACGGCCATCAATGCACGGCGCGGTGAGGGTCAGCAGATCCCCTTGAAGGAATTCCGGGATAAGCTGGATGCCACCATGAAATTTCTAGAAATGGATCCAAAATTCTCCAACCGGTATCTTAATGAAGGTTTTTCCGGCGGGGAAAAGAAGCGCAATGAAATTTTGCAAATGCTCATGCTGGAACCGCGGATTGCCATTCTGGATGAAATCGATTCCGGTTTGGATATTGACGCGATCAAAGTCGTGGCGAAAGGGGTCAACTCCCTGGCGGGATCCAACTTTGGCGTTTTGCTGATCACTCACTACCAGCGCATTCTCTCGTATGTCAAGCCTGACGTGGTGCACATTATGATCGATGGCCGGATTGTGAAGTCGGGAGACTATCACCTGGCGGAGGAGCTTGAATCCCGAGGATACGAATGGGTACGCACCGCATTGCTCGATCAGGTGCAGTGAGGAGGGTCCAATGAGCACATCCACTGATGTTAAATGGGTCGCTGACCTGCGGGAATTGATTGCCCTCCGGCAGAATGATCCGCAATGGGTAACGGACATGCGCCAGCACCACATGGACTTGTTGGCCGATCTTGCCTGGCCTGAACGCCAGAAGACTCCCCTGCGGGGGCGCCACCTAGACCTTATCCCTCTGGGCTTCCCCACGTCACCCAGCAGCGTTCCACAATCGTTGCTGGATACGGTGAAGTCTCCTGCGTATATTGCTTTTGCTAATGGTGAGTTGCAGGAACTGGCCTTTCTGGACGATGCCGCCCGCCAAGGCGTGATCGTGGCTCCCCTGGCTTCAGCAGTCACAGAGCAGCGACAATTGGTGGAGCCTTTATTGGGGCATATTATGGATGAGCCCGCCAACCGCGCGGAGGCCCTGAATGCCGCGATGTGGGATAGCGGGGCATTTATCCACATCCCCGCCGATGTCAAAGTTTTGTCGCCCATTCTTATTTTACATTACGCCGACAGCACGCGGGCCCGCCGATTCGTGCCCCGCACCCTGATTCTTGCCGGCCCCAACAGCCGGGTCACGGTGATCGAGCGCTATGTTTCCTCCGCCGGAGACGAGAAGCTTCTATTCACGGGCGGTGTGGAAATACTTGCGGAGGAGGGCGCCCACATCCACTATGGGTCTTTGCAAAACCTTTCGCCCAATACGGAAGTGTTTATCCGGCGCCAAGCGGAGGTTCACCACGATGCGAACGTGGACTGGAGCATCGGCGAATTTGGAGGCGGCCTGACGGTTGCCACCGATAAAACCCGGCTCGTGGAGCCGGGCGCGCACAGTACAAACACTATGGTGTTTTTTGGGAGCCGTTCGCAACGGCAGGATTTTGATACCCGGATCATTCATGCAGCTCCCCACACGAACAGCAATATTGTGGCTAAGGGCGTCATGACAGACCGGGCCCGGAGCTCATTCACGGGCGTGACAGACATCAGGCCGGGAGCCATTCAGTCGGATGGCCGCCAGAAAGAACAAACCCTGATGCTGTCTGATGCTGCGCGGGCAGACGCCGTTCCCTCGCTGCTGATCAATGAGAATGATGTCTACGCCGCCCACTCGGCAAGCACTGGCCCCATAGACAAAGTCGCTTTGTTCTACTTGATGGCCCGCGGCTTATCCGAGGCGGCGGCCACCCGTTTATTCGTACACGGATTTTTAGCTCCGGTTATTGAAGCCATTCCTTTGGAAATCTTAAGGAATTCTGTCTGGGAGTCTGTTGAAGGGAAGTTGGCGGAATGATAAGCGCTCTGGTAGACGTTTCAGAAGACTTTCCCATTTTCAACCGTCCTATCAATGGCCACCGGCTTGTCTATCTGGATTCTGCGGCCACGTCACAAAAGCCTCAGATCGTCATTGACAGTCTAACGCATTATTACGAAACCATGAATGCCAATGTGCTGCGCAGCGCGCACACGCTGGCGGAGGAAGCCACCACCGCCATGGAGGGCGCCCGCGCCAATATTGCCCAGTTTATCAATGCCCGCGGCCCGGAAGAGGTCATATTTACCCGGGGCACCACTGAGAGCCTGAATACGGTGGCCAGGGCCTGGGGGGACAAATTTCTGGAGGCAGGCGATGAAATTGTCATCTCCCCCATGGAGCACCACTCCAATCTGATTCCCTGGCAGCAGTTGGCCAAGCGCACCGGTGCCCTTCTGCGCTACGTGGACATGGAAGAGGACGGCACGGTTACGGTGGGCAGTGTGCAGCGGCAGTTGTCGGACCGGACCCGCATCGTCGCCCTGTCCGCTGTGTCAAATGTTCTGGGGACCATCAACCCCATTCGTGAAGTCGCCCGACTGGCCCACCAAGCCGGCGCCATCATGGTCGTCGACGGAGCCCAGTCCGTGCCCCACCAGCCCACCGACGTGCAGGCCTGGGACGCTGATTTCCTAGCCTTCTCGGGCCACAAAATGCTGGGCCCGACAGGCATTGGCGTGCTCTGGGGCAAAAGCAGCCTGTTGGATGCCGCCGACCCCGTCATGTTTGGCGGAGAGATGATTGCGTACGTAGACCGGGACTCCGCCACATGGGCTGAACTCCCCGCTAAATTTGAGGGCGGCACCCCGCACATTGCCGGCGCCATTGGATTGGGGGTCGCCGTAGATTACCTCAATACCGTCGGCATGCACCGGATCGAGCAGCACAGCAAGCAGATGGCCGAGGAAGCGTACCGGCGTCTGGCCCAGATCAGCGGGGTAAATGTCTACGGGCCGCCGTCTCCCCGGACCAGTGTAGTAGCTTTTAACGTAGTCGGAATCCACCCTCATGATGTGGCCCAGGTGTTTGATTCGCGGGGTGTGGCTATCCGGGCCGGACATCATTGCGCCCAGCCGCTGATGCACTGGCTGGATGTGGGCGCCACGGCCCGAGCCAGCTTTTACCTCTATAACAGCGAGCGCGACATTGACGCTCTCATAGAGGCCACTGAGGAGACAAAGAGGTATTTCAGACGATGAACTTGGATGATATATACCGGGAAACCATTCTGGATCATAACCAGGCGCCGCGATATTTTGGCCATCTGGCACATCCGACCCAAGTGGTCGGGATGCTCAACCCGACTTGCGGGGACCAAATTCAGCTCGAACTCCTCGTTCACGACGGCGTCATTGAGGACATCCGTTTCAGCGGACAAGGCTGTTCGATCAGCATGGCTTCGGCCTCAATGTTGATGGAAGCGGTCATCGGACGTCCGGTTAGCGAGGCTCTGGACCTTGCTAAAAATTTCAAGCTGTTTGTCACAGGGGGAACATCATCGGTTGCCCTAGGGGATCTGGAATCTCTCCACGGAGTGTCCCAATTCCCGAGCCGCGTCAAATGCGCCACATTAGCACACAATGCTTTAGAAAAGGCTTTCGCTGAACCTCAGGAATCACCGTAAGCCCAGCAACAACAGCAACTCATTATCTAAGGAGGGATTATAGTGGCCAGCAAACCAACAATGGTGAACGAAGAATACCAGTATGGCTTCAATGACGGGGATGTCAGCGTTCTCAAATTCGCCCAGGGATTGCGCAGAGAGACTGTTGAAGAGATCTCCCGCATCAAGAAGGAGCCCAAGTGGATGTTGGACTTCCGCCTGCATTCCCTCGACGTGTTTTACAAGAAGCCCATGCAGCACTGGGGTGCCGACCTCAGCCAACTGGATTTTGAAAAAATTGTCTACTACGTGCGGCCGTCCGAAAACCAAGGGCGAACGTGGGAAGATGTACCGAAAGCGATCAAAGACACCTTCGAACGTTTGGGGATTCCCGAAGCAGAAAAGAAGTTTCTAGCTGGCGTCTCGGCCCAGTATGAATCGGAAGTAGTCTATCACAGCATTCACAAGGACTTGCAGGACAAGGGCATCATCTTTACGGACACTGACTCGGCCCTGCGGGAATACCCGGAACTCTTCCGTGAATATTTCGGGACCGTGGTGCCGCCCGAGGACAACAAATTTGCAGCCCTAAACTCGGCGGTCTGGTCGGGCGGCTCCTTTGTCTATATTCCCAAGGGGGTTAGCTGCGATATCCCCCTGCAAGCCTATTTCCGGATAAACTCCGAAAACATGGGACAGTTCGAGCGGACCTTGATTATTGCCGAAGACAACTCCTTCGGACACTATGTTGAAGGTTGCACAGCTCCCAGCTACAACTCGGAGTCGCTGCATTCGGCTGTGGTGGAAATCCTCGTCAAGGAAGGCGCACGCATGCGCTACACGACCGTGCAGAACTGGGCCTCGAACGTTTATAACCTGGTCACCAAGCGGGCGGTGGCGTATAAGAATGCGACCATGGAGTGGGTCGATGGCAACATTGGCTCCAAGGCCACCATGAAGTATCCTTCTGTGTATCTGATGGGCGAGGGCGCCCGGGGCAGCGTGCTGTCCATCGCGGTCGCCGGGCACAATCAGCACCAGGACACGGGCGCCAAAATGGTGCATATGGCTCCCAATACCACGTCCACTATTGTCTCCAAGTCTATTAGCCAGCATGGCGGCAAAACAACTTACCGCGGTCTGGTGCACTTTGACAAAAGTGCGATCGGCGCCAAGTCCAACGTGAAGTGCGACACGCTGCTGATGGACAACGAATCAGTCAATGACACCGTTCCCTACACTGAAGTCGAAACCAGCCATGCCGAGATGGAGCATGAAGCCACCGTGACCAAAGTCAGCGAGGAACAGCTGTTTTACCTAACCGCTCGGGGCCTCACGGAAGAGGAAGCCACGCGGCTCATCATCCTCGGGTTCATCGAGCCATTTACCAGAGAATTGCCGATGGAGTTTGCGGTCGAAATGAACCGCCTCATCAAGTTCGAAATGGAAGGGGCTATTGGCTAGGTGGGCAAGTGGGTACGCGTCGCTTCTGTGGAAGAAATCCTTCCCCGCCAGCCTTTCCTGGTCGCGATGGAAGATGATGATATTGCGCTGTACTGGATCAACGGAGAATATTACGCTACGGACGACCTGTGTTCCCACGCAGAGGCCTCGCTGGTCGAGGGTGATTTGGAGGGCTACACGATTCACTGCCCGCGCCACGGCGGCCAGTTTGATGTCCGTACAGGCGAGGCCCGGCATTTTCCTGCCTATGCGCCCATCCGGACCTTCCCAGTTAAGCAGGAGGGCCGGGATATTTTCATCGAAATCGACTGAAGGACAGGAAGGGCTTCCCCCCTTCCTGTTTTTTTGTCTGCACTAAACCGTCGCGGCCTTGATAATATCCAATGCGATGTCTTCCGGATCTTCCAGACCCACAGATATTCGGACTGTGGCATCTGAAATGCCCATCTTGGCCCTTTCTTCCCGAGTTTGATTGCGGTGGGAGGCAATGAGCGGATATAAGCACAGCGAATAGATATCGCCCACTGTGGTGGCCGAGGCGACCAATTCCAAATGGTCGATAAAGCGGAAAACCTCGTTTTTCCCTCCCTTGAGGTCCAGTGTAACCACAGCTCCCCCCAAGATATCCCCCAGCACCTTCCGCGCCGTGGTGTACGTCGGGTGGTCTTCCAGCAAAGGATAATACACATGGGCAAAGAGCCCCGAGTCATACAGCATCTTGGCCACGCGCTTGGCATTGGCGCTCTGACGCTCAAAGCGGACCCCCAACGTCCGAAGCCCCCGGTGAATCAGCCATGCCTCAAAGGGCCCAAGAACCGCTCCCCTAAGCTTGAGGTACTGGTGCAGCCGGTCTTGATGCTCATGGCGTCCGAGAACAACCCCGCCCATGGCATCACCGTGTCCTCCCAGATACTTGGTCGCACTGTGCACGACCAAGTCAGCTCCCCACTCGGCAGGGCGACACATGACTGGAGTCGCAAATGTGTTGTCCACAATCATCTGTGCACCTGCGTCATGAGCCAGCCGACTCATGGCGGGAATGTCGAGGACTTTAAGCAGCGGATTGGAAATGGTCTCCACCAGAACGGCCTTAGGCTGCGACTGCTCCAGCTGTGATGCGAAGAACCCCGCCTCCGTCAAGTCCGCGACGATCACTTCGACACCAGCCTCGCGCCAAATCGTGGACAGCAAGCTGAGAGACGCCCCGTAGACATCCTGAGACACCAGCACCCGGTCACCTACAGCCAGTCCGGAAGCGTACAGCGCCGCATCTATGGCCGCCATTCCCGACCCCGTCGCAATGCCAGTTTCGGTCCCCTCCAGCCGCATCATGGCCTCCACCAAGGCATCAACATTGGGATTGCCATGGCGCGCATACGAGAACCCCTGCCTTTGGCCTGCCATCAATTGGTCCAGTGATTCCGCTGAGCGCGACCGAAAACTCGTCGCGGGGTAGATAGGCAGTGCCGTCGGTTCCAGATCCCCAAACATTCCATCTCCTGCATGTACCATCAAAGTGTTGCGCCGCCACCCAGCCGCCATAAGACCCGCCTCCTTATTCCCATAAAAAAACCCCCACCGAGGGAGAGGGCCGCAAAAACCCGTTCCCTCTCATCTCGAAAGACCTGCGTCTTTCAGGAATTAGCACCCGCCAGAATATGCTTTCTGGGGGTTGCCGGGCTTCATCGGGCCAGTCCCTCCGCCACTCTCGATAAGAGGTGAAACAATTTTACTGTACCTTACCATAAACCACCGGATACGGCAATCGGACAGTGTGTGGCCAGATTAATGGGTTTTCCATATCTTGCTATTTCCAAGAATACGTGACATGATTAAAAACATTATAAACGGAATCGAAGACTCTAAATGTCAACTATCAATCTGAAGAATGGAGCAGTCATGGTATCCAGCAATCCCCTATTCTTGTGGAGCGACACCGATCAGCTGGTCTGGGAACAGCACCAGAGCGGACTGCATGCGGTTCACCAGCAGTTTGTGCAGCGTGCCATTGTGACCGTAAGATCTCATTCTCTATTGCGCAGCATTGCTGAGACGGTGAGCTGGGACAGATTCGTCGAAATGCTGCAGGGACACTTCCACACACTGTCCCAGGACCCGCGCCTGCAGTCATCAGGGGAAGCAAGCCGCCAGATGGGCATTGCCCATATGCGAGCGCACCTCAATCCCTCCTTGTTTATTGCGGTGTTCAATGAATACTTCCCCGCCTATCACCATGTTCACAAGCAGTGGGGCGACCAGTTGCCGCCATTAAGCCTGGTCCGCACACGCTGGCTCTGGGACGTTGCTAGTGCCTTGGACAGTTATAATGAGAGCTTGCACCGGGAAATTGACCAGAAAACGCAGAAGGTCGCCGACCTCATGGTGTACGCTTACAAGGACCCGCTGACCGGCTTGTTAAACCGCAGAGGCTTGGAAGAGCTCATCGAACGCCATGACCAACTCTACCCGCACGAGCCCGGACTGCTCGTGATTTTGGATCTGGACAGTTTCAAAGCCGTCAACGACCACTACGGGCACCCGACCGGAGACCAACTGCTGAAGCATATTGCCACCCGGTGGCGTTCTCTGATCCGTGCCCAGGACGGTCTGGCCCGCATCGGCGGCGACGAATTCGGACTCTGGCTCCCATTAGCCTCAAGCCTTGACCACGTCATCAGCCGTCTGCGCAGCATGGCAGATGCCGTCCCGCCTTCCTCCTTTGCATTCGGGCTATCGGGCGGTATTGCACAATATCCCGAAAACGGCCGGCGTTTTCAAGATCTGTATCATCATGCCGACGAAGCGTTATACCAGTCCAAACACCACGGCAAAGGGTGCGCATCAACACTGTCACCTACCTGCTTCTATCCCCTGACGGAAAAATAACCGGCCCCCCCAGACCCGCGAACGAGCCACGCCGCCAACCAAGGTAAGGTTAAACTCGACGGCCCTGGGTCGAAATATCCCACATTCTTGCAAAAGCGCTCGTTTTTGTGCGGTCAATTCTCCCGAACCGCCCAGGCGATCAAAATCTGTCGCGTTGCCGCGGTTAATATTGGGTCCCCCGCCTGCGCGGCAAGCTGAAGGCTCCAGTCGTCAATCTGTTCCCCCAGTTGGGGAGGAAGATCATGGCATTTTAAGCGTATCTTGCTTAGAAGCCGTTCAGCACCGCGGTAATTTCCCCTGTGCCAGTGCAAGAACGCCGCAGCCACCCAAATGGCAGCCTGTTGACGCAGCCCGTGCTCAGCCCTCCACAAAGTTTCAAGAACTTCGTGGGCTAAAAAATATTCCTGATCCGCCAGAGCCTGGTCAAAGGCCTCCCATACCGCCGGCCAGCCCTGCTTTCTGTCGTCCGCCAATGTTTGCCTCCTGCTGTGCCGTCTTCGGACCGGCCGGGGACACCAAACCCTGTGTTGCCGTCAATTTCCGTTTCTCACCTTCAGGTGCCTTGGGGTCAGAGGCTCAAGCCACAGCCACACAATATATATCACAATATTCTTAACAAGAATAGACTCAGCATGCAACGCGGTGGACATGAATCCGCGAGCTAAAGGCGCGCCTCTCCACTCAGCAGGGGGAGGGTTCGGCGTGACATATCTGGGCGCCATCCATTTCCTCGTGACATGCAGCGCTCTCCCGCCAAGAAAAAGGAGCACTTCGGAATCACTATGACAGCGGCGCAAAGACCCCTTACAATACCCGTGGGTCGCCGTTTGTCTTTGTTGGAAAACCCCTCAAATCCTAACTAACGTGCAATAGGCGCATAGCGCAGCGGAAGTCTGTCCCAGACCGCAGGGCGCGGCGGTTCCGCGCAAAAGCAACCCCAGACCCGTGGTCGAGGAGTAACTAGGGGGCTTTTGGCGAACCTTTTTACGAGTACAGCTCACACGAGTGGGTTCCTCGTAAGAATCATGTCCCAGAAATACAGCAGCGGCGCAAACGTGTATTAAGTGCGGATAGACCAGCGGACCAGAAGTGGATAGAAAACAACACGACACAATACTTGCGTTCCGGTAGATGCTATCCCGCATTTTCCCAGTTGAAGTGGTCTCACCGCAACATAAAGACAGCCGCGGAAAATTGGCAACCAGTCAGTTCCCTCACGAGATGCCCACCGGTTGGTCATCGTCCACGACATTCTGCACCGCCTTACAAATCCGCCGTCAACACACGCAAAAGCTCAACAGGCGACTCCCGTCTTATTGCGCCGTGTCTTGGGCTCCCAATTCCTTGAGGCGCGCCTTCGCGAGCCGAATCTGGGCCTGGCCCACTTTGACTAAGTCGTTCAGTTCAGGTGCGCTGAGCTGGGCCACATTGATCCGTTGAAAATTCGACAACACCGCACGCACGGGCACGGTCCGCTCCTCCTCAGGTGTGGCGCCCTTGGCAGCAGGTTCTTCGGGATCCGCCATACCGGCCAGTGCTAGCAAATGGGAGACTTCTTGGGTAATGCTCTTAACCGTCAGGCGCTTTTCTTCAAGCAACCGGTCAAGCATTGCCGTAAAGAGCACTTCAGTTTGATTCATAATCTCATCTTGCAGCTCGGGATTATCGGAAAACGTGCCCAGTTTGCGGCGGGTCTTCGTGATAAGCTCGACGGCGGCCTGAAAGTGGGTGATACCCAGCAGCCCTTGATCGACATATAACGCCAGTTTCTTATTCTGCCGCATGCCGGCTCCCAATTGCAGGTATACCCGGACCTTCGCCAGACTAAAGTTTAAGCGGTCCGCAACTTGCTGCTGCGTCAGGCCTGCCGCTCTCAGGGCCTCGATGCTGGCCACGATGTCGTGAATGCTCATCTCTTCCCGCTGCAGGTTTTCGGTCAACTGCAGCTGTTGCACTTCAGTCTCCCCTAGCGCACCCTCGATGACACGGGCGGGCAGTATAGTCAGGGGCACCAACCGGCACGCTGCCACTCTACGGAAACCCGCAATGAGCCGGTAGCGGTAACCACGGGTTTTCGGCAGCACCTGCACGATCACCGGTTCCAGCAGGCCATGTTGGCGGATGCTCTCCACCAGATTATTCAGTTCACCCGTGTCCATGCGGCTTCTGACATTGGTGCCGCGAGGATCAATATCTTTCAGCAGAATATCTTGCGAGACCGTCGTGCGCAGCTCGGGCTCGTCGGTGACGGGCGTCCCATTAATTACGGGACTCTCCCCTCCCCGAGCCGCCGAACGGATGCCGCGAGCAATGTCCTCGGGGCTCGGCCCTTTGTTCAGTGAGGAATCTTGGGAATGTCGTGTCTTAGCCATGAGTGGACTCCTTGAGAGGTTTTTTGTTAGTGTATCATGTCAGTGGTCTGGATTCGAATGAAAATGTTTCCTGTTGTCGATTCCGAGTGGCGTTCAGCGCTCGACGGCAGAAATCCTCCAGTAGTTCCAATGATAGCACGTTGTGGCGCGTTGCTAACAATCTCACAGCGGTTTTCGCGCACGGCTGAAGTGTCAGGCACACCAGACCGTCTCAGGGGGGCATAAATTCCGAGGTTCCTCCAGAGCACGACGGGATTTGGGAAAGTCATTTTCGCAGATGTCGGAAGTATTTGACTGGCCTCGCCAACAAGCCTTCTGCAACCGCACAAAATACCGTGAGTGACACGCTATACCCGTAGTGTTCACAGAAACATAGGGGCGACACCAGCATTGCCCAAAACCAGTGGCCAGAAGACAGCGGGAATGGTCCCTGCCGCCAATGACTTCCCGGTGCCACTAACAATTTCACTGCAACGCCGTTTTCCCGGCCTCACGCCTTCCTATTGCCCTCTCTGCTATGGCGGCACGTATATGAAATCTGGCCACTGCCAGCGTGCATCCAGCCCTCTCGCTTCCCTCAGACACCAGACGGCATCATAAGGCAGATTTTACGTATTCAGCCGTTCTTGGTACACTAGCCGCTGGGAGCCATAGATGAGATTGAGGGAGACTCAACATGTCAACTACCCCGGCCTGAGGGCCGGAGCTTGTGAACACAGGCTGGGTTGACCAGGGACAGCGGTAACCAACCCGCTACGTTTGCAACAGGTCGGTCAGACGCACCGGCGAATGCTTCCTCAGTCCGCCGCTCTGCAAGGCGGGAATTATGCTGGCGAACGGGAAAGCGCCGAAGGTTCCCGCCGTCCCTGCAAGGGGAGAGCCGGTTGCAGACTTTCCCGAGGGGAGATGGGGCCGGAAGGCCCCCGTTACCAGACCCGTAAGGGAGAAGGAGAGTACCATGGCCATATGGGTTCTCGACAAACATCAGAAGCCGTTGATGCCGTGTTCGGAGAAACGGGCACGGTTACTGTTAGAGAGAGGGCGAGCGGTCGTTCACCACATGATGCCTTTCACGATTCGCCTAAAAGATCGCCGGGTAGAAGATTCGGCATGGCAACCAGTGGATCATATCCATCCCCGGTCCAAAGGGGGTAGCGAACGCGTGAGCAATCTCACCATCGCCTGCCACGATTGCAACCAGAGCAAAAGCAATATTCCCGTAGAGCAGTTTTTGGCAAAACGCCCAGAACGGGTCCGGACAATACGGGCACACGCCACAGCCCCTTTGGGAGATGCGGCGGCGGTGAACAGTACCCGCTGGGCCTTGTTCCGGGGCCTGAAAGACACGGGTCTAGACGTGGAAGTCGGCAGCGGCGGCCGAACGAAGTGGAATCGTCACCAGCCACAAGTGCCGAAAGCCCACTGTCTGGATGCCGCCTGCGTGGGACATGTTGATGCCATTGAAAACTGGCACCAGCCCGTGCTCAGCATCAACGCGACGGGACGGGGCGGTTATCCACGCACCCGCCTAACGAAGCATGGCTTTCCGCGGGGATATCTGGCCCGGAGCAAAAGTGCATTCGGATTTCAGACCGGGGACCTGGTGAAAGCCATCGTCACTACGGGCAAGAACGTCGGGAGTTACCGGGGCCGTGTCGCGATACGGGCCAGCGGCAGCTTCAACATCAAAACGACCTCAGGACTCATTCAAGGGATCTCCCATCGCTTCTGTGCCCTCGTTCAACGGCCGATGGCCATGGGTATTCGTGGTCCAAAATAGTTCTGCAAACGAAAGGAGCAGCGGGAATGGGGCAGGCTTTGCCTGCCGCGCTATCCCTCCCCGGCATGAATACCGGGGTTTCCCGCGCAAATGGATGAATAAAGAAAACTTTGGTGGCGGCAACCCCACCCAACGCATTGTATGTTTCGGCGACAGCATTACCCGCGGAATTTCGTTTGTCCAGGAACGTCTGCGCCTAATTTCACCAACCTACCCCGCCGAGTTGGCTTCCCGCCTGAAGGTTCGCGGCGCCTATCAAGTGTTTAATAAAGGTCACTTCAACGCCACCTCACAGGATCTCTTAAGGCGGGTGCAGCGGGATGTGGACGACATCATGCCTAATCTGGTGCTGCTGGAAGCCGGGGCGAATGATTCTGACATGTTGTGGGAAGACGTTGCCAATGCTCCCGACTCCCCGCACCAGGCCCGCGTGCCGCTAGAGCAGTTTATCGAGAATATGGCCACTCTAGTCACCCACCTGAGGAATGACGGCGTCTCGGTGGCTGTGCTTAGCCTCTTCCCCCTTGATCCGGCGCGGTATTACAGCTTTTTGTCCCAGCGCTACTCGTCAAGCATCTCGCACTGGATTGCGCGCTGCGGAGGCATTACCTGGTGGCAGGATCAGTACAATCATGCCCTCGAGGGCCTCACTGGCAGCCTTCATGTCACGTGGATTGACGTGCGGGCATGGGTCGCAGAGACCACTTCCCTCAACGACTTTCTAGGTCCTGACGGCGTCCACCCAACGCCTTGGGGATATCGCGCATTCGGCAACTTTATCGCCGCGGAGCTGCAGAACAGGCACCTCATCTGAGGTGCCCTCAACGCCTCAGGGCCGCATTCTCCTAAACCAACTTCGTCATGCAGGATATAGCGTTGGCACAAAGATGGCATCCCTCTTTTTCAGCGGGGATGCCCGGCACATTGACTGTCCCCACTGTCATCACTGGAGTGGAACACCAGCGCCTGATGGGTGACTCTCAGATACTGCCGCGTATTTGTTGGACTAGTGCGGTCATCCAGTTCCACCGCTCCTCATTGAGCAGCCCCATATTGTAAAAAGTGAAACGCTGAATTCCTAGATTTAAGGCAGCGCGCAATCGCATCTGGGCTTGATCAAAGTCCGCTGTCATAGTGGCTGTGAGTGTCTGCCCCACAATAATCCGGGAGGGATCCCAGCCCTTCCGGTACAGCCAGTTCACGTCGTGCTGCAGTGCTTGGGGAGACGCATACCCTAACGCAATCACATCCCCGGCAGCCGATGGATCCGCCAGCACCCCCTCCATCCAAGACAACTGGGCTTGACCTCCATAAGGGACAAGCATCGTGGCCAGAGCCATGTTCCGGTTGCTCGCAGCAGCGCGCCGGATAATATCTTCGATGGTCCGGCTGCGCTGCGACAGAAATTGAACAAACTGGGGATGCTCCACCAGATAGGTCGCGACTTCCGCCATCGGCTCTAGGGGTGCTGGTTCCTGAGCCGCAAGTTGGACAACGCTGTCGCGCACCTCCTGATGAAAAGTCTCCCATGCGGTGGCGCCGCCAAACACAGCAGCGCACGAAGGACAAAAGCACACGGACAACAATATGCGCAGAAGCGGCGTGATGACAATGCCGCTGATATCATGGTGCGCGCCGTGAACTGCTGCCGTGTATCCCACCGACTCGAGGTCCAAACCGGAAAATACGTCCCACGCTGCGAGGTCTCTAACCATCTGCACAAATTGCTCTTGGTTAGCCACCGGACAAGACGCATGCCTTATCTCCTGACCAAAGGCGTTGATGACAGGTTTGAGGTGAGTCTGGTCATGGCCGGCAATGACCCAGCCCCGCAAACGGATACCCTCAGACCGGAGCTGGTCGGACAACTCCCGGTAAAACTGTTGGGGCCGGATTTCCAACCCGCCGTCTTGCCACACATCCTGGCGAAAACTGAAAAGGGGCCCGTCATTCCGAGTGAAAAAGCGGGGCTCCCCTGTAGCCAATGATAAGATCTGTCCACTATGGTAAACCGTAGCCACGCTCAGATCCGTAATCCCGGCGTTGCGCACTTTCTCCACTGTGCGTTTTATCCCCCACTGAGCTATATCCCATGGATAGGCCCAGAGTCCTGCAAATGGAGCCAGTGGCCCGGTTGCGCTCTCCTTCAGCATTATCACCTCCTGGACGTTGTAAGGACATGATACCTTAGACGCAGGCCTGCCGCACGAAGCAGCCTTATGTCGTGGCCACAATGCTTCCGACGTCTTTATTCGAAAGCCCTGGATTATCGTGCTAACGGTCCAACAATTTGGATAAAAAAGGGGACTAATAGGATTATACGTTGTCTGCACTCATGACGTTGCTGGCGGGCGCGGTGGGGTATTTCGACTAATAGGATTATACGTTGTCTGCACTCGGTGAATCTCTTTAGTTGTCTGGTAAAACTGGCTAGCCATTGAACCAGCGATACGGTATGCCATGCACTGTTCACAACTCATATGCAAGTAACGCGGGCTTTATAGCCATGGCGTGCCTTGCCCCACGGTAAGGCGATTCATCATGAGTGAACTGGAGCGGCAGGCATTAGCCGCGAATTGCAGCCATCCGCCAAACGTGTCCACCCAAGCCCCGGTCGCTGCTGCCCTACACTTTCCATCATCGTCGATAAAAAGGACCAATGACATATATTCCACGGTGAATATGCCAGAGCCAAGTTTATACGGAAAATATTTGATGCCTGCAGGTACTGTCGTAGCAGGCGGTGTTCTAGCGTGCAAACAGGCCAATCACCCATTGCTCTCCGTATGTAATGAGAAATACTGAAAGGATTGTGGTCGAGAACGTGGCTGCCAATGTTGTCACGGGATTCCACTCCAGACCGTCGCCAATCGCAATGCAAACATAAGACCCGATGAAAGGCGATAATACCGAAACCAATGCAACCCCATACCGTTCGTACTTCAGGGACCACCGCTGTATGCGCTTCACTCTGTTCCGCACCCACCGCCAATGTTCGATGATTTCCTGAAAGGCCAGCATTAACACGGGGACCGGAATCAAATTGGCCAGGATGCTCATAACCGCTCCCATAAATGGGTGGAAGCCCAAGGCAATGCTTGCGACGGCTGCGGGCTGAGCCCCCAAGATGATAGAGGTTCCCACCAAAGAGAAAACGCGCCATGAATCACTAAAGCGCATTCCGATAGCGAGCGTCACTCCCAGTAATGCTACGGAGCCCATCATCCCATAAAATAGCTGTTTACCCTCTTGATGCTGCAACCCCCGCAATGAGTCTCCTCCTCATTCTCGAAGTATCGCACATTTTGATAACGACGTGAAAATTTATCAGATGCGCCGTAAAACTTCGCCGTTCAGGGCGGAGATATAAGGCGCTCGCCGTCAGGCGAAAGTTTTTCC
>DAIDDL010000079.1 GCA_027309085.1 Sulfobacillus sp. | reverse complement strand
CAACCCCCTGGATTTGACTCTTCTTACCCTATCAAAATAAGGCCTCTCGTGTCATTGTTTATTAGGGGGCGTAAAAGATGCGTTCTTGCGCTCGGTTGGGATAGAGTCGATACTGGAAGGTCTTCCGCATGACGAGCTTCCTCTCCTTTATGATACTAAGACGGATTTGTAACGAACGTTCGCCGCATGCTATCGTCTGCTCTAGAGGTGATGACGATGTGCGCCAATCACAATCTAAAAAACCGTGTGACTTTTGGCAGTTCGCTCGACAAGAATTTTGGGCGGCTTTCGAACAGCTTCATCAAACATCAAACATCCCGCGTGCCGAAATCTCGTCTGCTGGATGAAGCGGTGGAATTACTCTTACAACATCGCCAGAAAAGCTAGAAAGGGGCCTGCGGCCCGCGCCTTATATCCCCATAGCTAAAACTAAGGGTTTTACGGCGCGTTTGATAATCGACAACTGATTTCTCAGAGTTAGCAGGACACTTTCTCCGGGCCATCCCACGATGCTGGCGGCTATGCTTTCTCAGCATGGCCGAAATGCAACCGACACGCGTAACGCCGGATCGCTCCAGCGTTACGGTCATCCACGATAATCCGTCTTTCTACTCGAGAGCCGGTATTTTTACGCGTAGCCCGTGAATTAAGATGCGTGGATTTGGAGTGGGCGGGCAAGAACTGCAACCCCGCCCAACGTATCTTTCACCGGACACACGCGTTCAACGTGGTCCACTAGAGCAGCAATGCGGTCTGCGGGACTAGATGACTCAAGGGCAATGGTATAGCGAATTTCTAAAAATCCCGGGCGCACTGCCGGGTTCCCTCCCATAAAGCCTTCGGGGTCCAGATCCCCTTCAATGTAGATCGTCCACGCGACATCTCAACCTTGTGCAGCGGCGCGAACGAGGTGAGGAGGACATTTAGGCACCCCCCTAGTCCTGCAAGCAACAACTCAACTGGGTTGGCGCCGCGGTCGGTCCCGCCCCATGCGACAGGTTCATCGATCGTGACTTGATGCTGCCGAATCTTCGCCGTAGATTGCACTCCTTGGCCCGCCCATTGCACCTCCGTAGATATTACGGTTTTGGCCATCGTGTTTTGACCCCCCATTTTGATTTTTATGTGGGTTGTCCCCGGTCGAGCGACCAGGGTATTACCGAAAACCCGGTGCTTCTCGTCTCCTGAGCACTAAGGTGATTATATCACATACCCTATTAAATAGATCGTATTAGTAGTATATACTTTTTGTCCGATCTGCCCTAAGGTATCTTGGTTTTCAGAAATACCACCCTAAATTACCCATGCCGATGAGCCCGCTCCTCACTCCCAGATGGTTTACGAATGGCCAATGTCCGGCGAATAAGCCAGGCGATTCTCGGGCTTTAATCCCTGTGTTATCGGTGTCGAATCTAGCCCAGGCACCCGCAACACACCGCATTCTCACCGATGACGAGCGGCAAGTCACCAACTTCACAGGGGTCGAGGCTTTATTTGGCAACAGTCACAGTCGTCTGTCCATCGGTCCAGACCAGCACCAGCTAGCGAAATCCCGGTGCATGCGCTAGGCGGCAGGATCAAAGACAGGACCCTCAGTTCGAACGCGTTGCTCCGGGAGCGATCATACACGTTATCATCCAAGGCGAAGACCGCGACGCACTGGGAGAAGGGCGGCACAAGACGATAGACCTGTGACTTAAAACCCGGCGCCAATGCTGGCGGGGGTCATTGAGGAAACGGTAGGCTGCACGTGAGGCGGCGAAGAGCAGGGCGCGGTCGCGCGGCTCCTTTCCTGCCGGGGATGGTAGATTGTACACAATCCCGTGTGCCCAGCGCTGGCTTGATGGGCGGCTAAGACTTCCAAATAACTGCTGCTGGGTCCATAAGTACGTGTCTTCAAACCAGACGTCCAACGTTTCCGCTGTGTCCTGTGTAAAGCGCCGCGGCACTTTGACTTGCAAGAGTCCTTCGGGGACGATCCACCGATGCCTTCGCTACCGCACTTGCCCCATCTTGTCCACGACCCGCTCGACTTGCTGGCGCAACGCGGCCTGCAAGGTATCCAGGCGGGCGTGCGATGGACACCCCTCTCTCGACCACTGCGGGTTTCCCCAGTGCACGACACCAAGAGAACAGACCCGCGTCTGATGGCAAAATAGCGTGGGAACCTATAGGAGTGCTGGGACTTCCAACGAAATTACAGCCCCAGGACAGCGGATCATTCCTCACCCTGTTCTACGGTCAATTCTCGAGTGTCAGGATTGAAGACGTGATATCCACGCCATCGACCGTCAAAGCGCCACAATGTAAATGCCAGGCCGGCGGCGAGCATGAGGGCGATCATCGTGTCTATTGAATGGCCAATAGCCTTCGGACCATAGATGAGAAAGACAACAACGGTCATGGCGAACCAGGCAGTGGTGAGATATGACAATGCTTGCAACCGTCCGTGCTTATGGTCAAGACCATGGACTCCCCCGCGGTGAATCCGGGTAAGAAAGACTGCGGCACTGATGCTGTCGAATAGGAATTCTAAAATGAGGAAAAACCCTGCAGTGCTCAGAACGAGGTTAAAGACGGCCGCCAACGAGGAAAACAAAAGCTGCATGGCAATAACGGCCCAACCCAATCCCAAAGGTAACAGGACGGTCCACGTCGCCGTTTGGAAATGGTTCCGTGAAGCCAAGAATCTTGGAAGCATCCGGTCACGAGCCATAGCATACAGAGCCTTGCTGAGAATGAATGTGGTGAGCCATAGCGACCCGGCCGTCGAGGCGATGATTGGGACAATGGCCATCCAATAATGGTGCGGAGACAAAGCCTGCGCCCATGTTGTCAAAACATCAGGATGGCTTGTCAGATTGCCCAACGAGGTCCCGTGCAGCATGAGAGGGAACATCGCCAGGTAGAAGACTAGAACCATCAGCGCGCCGACAATGCCGCCCACTCCCGGCGTCTTCCGGGGATAGTCGGCCTCTTCCGCTGCATAGCTGTCGATCTCCCATCCGTCCACGATAGTTGCTCCAATCACCATGGCGATAATGAAATTATGCCAGGACGGAGTCGTTTGGTTCCCGGCAATAGTATGCCAGTGGGTCAGACCGAAAACGGAAAACGCAGCAACCGCTATCAATTCCATGGCCATGAACACTTTGGTCAGGCGTGCAACAGTTTTGCTGCCCCGAAGCAGCAACCATGCAGACAAGGAGATCCACAGGCCGCTGACTACGATCACGAGCCAGGAGGACGGTCGAGAAATTCCTGCCAAGCTGAGGGACTCTTCCGCTGCAGGGATGATGATGGGGGGAATAGACCAGAAATACGCCATCATGAGGATCCACGACTGGTACCGTGATATGCCAAAACCCAGAATGCGGCGGGACCAGTGATACGACGCCCCCGTGTTGGGATAGTGCTGGTTGAGCATGCGAAACAACCAGGAACTCAAAATAAAAGGCGCCGCAATCGCCAGAACGGCCCACACTGCATCGGCGCCAGCCAAACGTAACAGCACGGATCCGGCGGCCGCTAAACTAAATAAGGGCGCAACACTGGCAATCGATAATCCAGACAGGTCGGACAAGCTCAACCACGAATGCCGCGGAGGTTTTTCTTTGCTGATCATTAACGGCATACCCTCCTGGATTCGTTCTACCATGAAGAATTGCGGAAAGTCCAGCCACTCCCGTGAGATTCTTTACTGGGGGGGCGCTTTGGTTGTCCTCTCCTGACATTGCAAGCACAAGCCCCATGCTACAATTTGAATTCCCTTGACTGTGCCTGTGTCACGAAGCGAGACATTTAGGTTGAGGATGAGCGATTCCAGTGTGCTGTCGCTGAAATGCCCGATTTGCTGGCAACTGCTGCACACCCAGTGGGCGTGGCTCAGCGCTAAGCCTTCGATGACTCTGATGCCATTCGGCAAACGTGTCTCCCCTGCCAGTCCGGCTCCAATTAGGGCTTGGACCACCCGGTAAACTGTGGATAACTCAATCTCGGGCACTATTTCCTGAACACTATGCCAAAGTTCCTCGATGGTAAAGTGGTCAACTGATTGGGCTAGCACACTCATAATCACCGTTCGGGGCATGGTCGCCCTAAGTCCGTGGTGATGCAATTGACTTTCTATTGAAGAATCTGCCATGATGCGAATCATAGGCAAAAACTTTCGGGGTGTCAAGATGCCTGCCGCCCGAAAATCCGTTCACTGACTAAGTTAGGGGTCTGATAATCCGGCAGGGGTTGCCGGCGGCCAGAACGTTGGCGGGGAGGTCGTGAGTGACGACGCTGCCTGACCCTACTACGGTGTTCTCGCCAATTGAGACCCCTGGATTAATGACAGTGCCTCCTCCAATCCACACATTATCCGCGAGGGAAACAGGCGACCCTAGTTCTAGACCGGACTTTCTCGCCGCCGCCTCGAGGGGGTGGCGGGCCGCATAAATGTGCACACCAGGGCCTATTTGCACGTAGGAGCCAATGCGGACTGCTGAGACATCTAAAACCACACAGCCAAAGTTGATGAAGACGTGCGACCCGAGCGTGATATGCGATCCATAATCGCAATGGAATGGGGGTTCTATGACCAGATCCGATCCGGCGTCTCCAAGGAGTTCCGCGAGCAGCCGCTGCCGGCTGTCATAGTCTGTCTCCTTGGTCGCATTGTACAGCCGAGTCAAACGGCGGGCATTTTCCCGCTCGCGAACCAACAATGGCGAGGACGCGTCGTATAAGTCGCCTGCTAACATCTTTTCCTTCTCGGTCATGGCTCTCCCCTTTTGTCCGCTCGGCTTCAGGTATGCAGTCTTGCTTCACTTCTTCCAGCATAGCATGCCTGCCGCGGGGCTCCTAGAGCGGCTAGGTTCTATGGGAGTGGTGATGCCTTCTGGACTTTTCCCTGGCAACCGTATGTGGTGGCTGGCCTATCTGTTGGCTCGATTTCGACGGCTGTTTGGGGTCCTTGCTGGCGACAGCATCTGCCTGCGCTGCTGAAGGAATTTTCAGAAGCTCAATGGCCGCGCGCTCCAGATGGATCCAGCGCAGGCGGGCGGTATAGCGATTCCACCACGCTGTCATCCTCTGACGCGGTCCTGCCTCTACAATTTTCGGGGGCAGTCCCCAGCCGATGCTTGTGCGGCCTCCGTGCCCGTGAATGCGCTCAACCTGGTCAATAGTCTGGAAAATGGTCACCGTGGGCCACCGCGAGCACCATTCCATCACAGCCTGCCCTGACGGAAGGATGACGCCCACAGCGACAATCCCGGTGCCGCTGACCCCGCTGACATCTTCGCGGCGGTATAGGTAGAATGGTTGCAGAGTTTTCCGGCGGCGCGGCGTGCTCATGCTGCATCACATCCCTTTCCTGCTGTTAAGGTGGCTTGTTGTTACCAGTATATGGAGGTGACAGCTAAGAGTTCTGCAAAACAGGAGGATGCTGACAGAATGCCATAGTGGTTTTTCTGGGAAAAGTATACACTGGTCTGTGTTCTATTTTGTATAACACTGTGGGTACCCAAAAACAGGTTTGCCAGGGTTCCACACGGAAAGGACGATGATGCATGGCGACCCTCGTAGTGGTGCGGCACGGCCAGAGCCAGTGGAATTTGGAAAACCGCTTTACAGGCTGGACGGATGTGGATCTGTCCCCTCAGGGCATTGAGGAAGCTCACCGGGCCGGTCGGCTTCTAAAGGAGCACGGTCTGGCAATCGATATAACCTATACGTCGCTATTGAAGCGCGCAATAAAGACCCTGGATATTGTTCTGGATGAAATGGATTTGTTATGGCTCGATGTGGTCAAGACGTGGACCTTAAATGAGCGGCATTACGGCGCCCTTCAAGGATTAAACAAAGCGGAGACGGCGGCAAAGTACGGCGATCAGCAAGTGGCTGAATGGCGGCGGAGCTACGATACTGTGCCTCCCCTGCTTCCGGAGGGAGACAGCCGGCTGCCGCAGAATGAAAGGAAATACCGGAATATAGACCCCTCCCTCCTGCCCAGGGCTGAGAGCTTGGCCATGACAGTTCAGCGCGTCATGCCTTTTTGGGACACCCATATAGTGCCTGTACTGGCAAGTGGAAAAAATCCGCTTATCGTGGCGCATGGGAACAGCCTGCGTGCTCTCGTCAAATCTCTTGACAACATATCTGACACCGATATTGTCTCGTTGAATATCCCGACCGGAGTGCCTCTGGTCTATGAGTTTGACGAGTCACTCCACCCCCTGAAACATTACTATCTCGGACAGGATTGAGGCTGCCCCGCGCCCCTCCGCATTATTGCACCTTTTCAGAGATGCTGGCATAAGGTCCGGGTTATGGGCCTTATGCCACCTTACTCAACCCGTATCCTTTGTGGACGCTTCGCACATAGTTCAGCAGACAGACCGCCGGAAACCCCTATCAATTCTATGGGACTTACTCCTGACATGCTGGACCGCAAACGCATTAGGTTTTGTCTTTCTCAGGTCCATCATCCTCTTGATCTTTCGAGCCGCGTCGGGCAGGACGGCCATTTGGCGGATTCTGCAAATCATGCCACCCATTTGCCCTCCCGGGGAGATCCGCGTGGAGTTCACCTCATAAAATTTAACGGCCAATAATTTGCATTAGCATAGAAACGGCGTGTTATAATTAGCTGGTAGATAGTCGAAGCTAGGTGGTATAAAAGGAAGGATAGGAGACAGATCATGGCGCAATGGAAGAATGCCGCGCTGGGCACTGGGATTGTGCTCCTAAGCGGTCTAATGGCGGGGTGTGGCACGTCGCCTGGAGCGGCAAGCCATAACGCTGGGGGTGTGATTCCCGCCGTGGGAGCGGAAAACGAATACGGCAGCCTCATTCAGCAGATCGGGGGCAAGTATGTCCATGTAGAGAGCATTATGACCAATCCCAACGTCGACCCTCATACTTATGAGGCCGATACCACCGATGCGCGGTGGGTCAGCGGCGCTGAGTTTATTGTGCAAAATGGAATTGGCTATGATTCATTTATGAACCGCCTTGAATCCGCTTCGCCGGTTCCGGGGCGCATTGTGCTGACGGCCTCTGCAGCTCTCGGCTACGGGCCGGATACGTCCAATCCCCATCTCTGGTACAATCCTAGCACAATGCGGCGCCTGGCCCCCATCGTGGCGGCCGACTTAAGCCGCCTTGATCCCCGGGAACATGCTTATTTTGTGCACAACGCGAGCGTATTTGTGGCATCTCTGAACCCGTGGCTTCACGACATTCAGAAAGTGCGCACGGCCTATGCGGGAGCTCCGGTCGCCGTGACCGAACCCGTGGCAGACTATCTCCTGCAGGCCTGCGGACTGACAATTCGCACGCCCTGGGCCTTCCAGGCTGCCATTATGAACAGCGTTGACCCGTCACCGCAGGATGTGGCAGTCGAAGAGAGCCTCTTAACCCAAAGCCAGGTCAAGGTCTTTGTATATAATCAGCAAGCAGTTGACTCCACCACGACGGTTTTGCTCGCTATAGCCCGGAGCCATCACATTCCGGTTGTCGGCGTGTATGAGACCATGCCCACAGGCTACACGTATCAGTCATGGATGGTTACGGAGACAAACGCTGTCTATCAGGCGCTGAAAAACCATGCATCTACCGCGATCCTTCATTGAGACAAAAAGAAAGGCGGTGAGCGCAATGTCAGTTGAGCCGGCTATTGCCATGGACCAAGTCGACGTTGTTTTAAGCGGCCACACGATCTTGCGGGCCCTCGATTTTTCCATTGCCCGCGGGGCCTTTGTCGGGGTGATTGGACCCAATGGAGCCGGGAAAACCACCTTGATCCGTCTCATATTGGGGCTGATTCATCCGAGTTCAGGCACTATTCGGGTTTTGGGAATGCCGGTGGGCAAAGGCAGGCGCCGTATTGGGTATGTGCCACAGAGTTTTGCCGCTGACCCAGATTTGCCGCTGCGTGCCAAAGATTTGGTGGGCCTGGGGCTCGACGGGGAACGCTGGGGTTTTGCGCTGCCGAGCCGGTCGCGCCAACAGCGAATTCAAGAGATGCTCGACCGTGTTGGAGCGTCGGCGTATGCCAACGAACCCGTCGGTACGCTGTCTGGGGGAGAACGCCAGCGCCTCCTTATTGCGCAGGCACTGCTTACCAATCCAGACATTTTGCTGCTGGACGAGCCCCTCTCCAATCTGGATATCCGCAGCGGGCGCGAGATCATTGAGTTAGTGGACGAGATAGCGCGCGAACGTCAAGTTACCGTGCTGTTTGTCGCGCACGACATGAATCCGCTGCTGGCTGTGATGAACGAAGTGCTGTATCTGGCTCAAGGGAGGGCGGTGGTGGGGAGCGTCGATGATGTGGTCCAGCCCGAGGTCTTGAGCCGGCTGTACGGGCAGCCTGTTGACGTCTTGCGAGTCCACGGGAGAATTCTCGTGATCGCCAGTGACTCCGTGGTTCCTTTCACCCACTTTGAGGGAGTGGCTCATGGTCAGCCCTCCTCGCCCTCGCCGCATCTGTGATTGAAGGGTAGACCGCTGCGCAGCGCAGCGGTCTGGAACGCATTGAGTGGTGTAAGGGGAGGATCTCATGCACGGGCTTCAATACATTGTGGCTGCGGGATTCTTTCAAAGTCCCGAAGTGCAAGTCGCTTTGATGGTGGGTAGTGCCGTCGCGGTCACGTCTGCCGTGGTCGGGACATTTGTGGTAATCCGTGGCCAGTCCTTTTTGGGACATGCTTTAGGGGACGTTGGGAGCACAGGGGCGGCAGGAGCCGCCCTCATAGGAATTCAGGCCATCTGGGGATTTCTCTCAGGGGGGCTGATTGCGGGGGTAGCCGTGGATGTGTTGAGCCGCCGCCCCCGTGAACGGGATGTTGCCACTGGGGTTGTGCTCTCCTCCATGCTGGGATTGAGCGCGCTGTTTATTTACCTCATCACGCAGTTATCCAGCTCCACAGGAGTTACGCAAGAAATCCTGTTTGGGTCGATCTTTACCGTGGCACCGCGTCTCGTATGGCCCTTGAGTGTCCTTTCAGTGCTCGCTCTCATGTTAATCGGTTTTCTTTACCGGCCGCTGCTGCTATCTTCGGTGAGTGTGGATGCGGCCCAAAGCCGGGGGGTGCCGGTGCGCCTTGTGAGCCTTTTGTTTCTTCTTGCCATGATTACCGCGGTTGAGCAGTCAGCCCTGGTGGTGGGCGCGCTGCTAAGCACGGCCTTGCTGATTGGGCCGGCGGCCACTGCGATCCGCTTTACACGGCAACTCGGCTATACATTGCTGCTTGCCACCGTCTTCGCCCTGGCGGATACATGGGTAGGCATACTGCTGGCCTACAACAGTTTCACATGGCCTCCGGCGGGACGGGGATGGCCGGTCAGCTTTTTCATTGTGGCGATTATGGTGTTCCTTTACTTAGTCAGCCAGATCATTCCCCGTTCCCCGAGCCGGCGCGCGGATAAGGGGGGCGATTCCCAATGATGCAGATCTGGGGTCAGGTCTTTCAGCCAGGGTTGTTCACTTATCCCTTTCTCATCCACGCTTGGGTCAGTGCCAGCGCCATTGCCATTATTTCTGCTGTGATTGGTTTTTTTGTCAACTTGCGCGGGGAGTCCTTTGTGGCACACGCTCTTCCCCGCGGCGCATTTGCTGGTGCCGCGGCGGCGTTTCTGGTCGGAGCCAGCTCGCTTTTGGGATTGTCGGTTTTTGCCGTGGCTATGGCTCTAGGTATGGGAACCATGCGGCGCCAAGGGGAGAAAGGTGTGAGCACGGCGCTGATTCTGGTTATGGCGCTGGCACTGGGAGATCTGTTCCTGACGGTAGGCAACGCTTATGCTCCTGAAGTCTTTGCCCTTCTGTTCGGTCAGCTTTTGGGGGTCAGTTCCGCTGAGATGATTGCTATCACGATTCTCAGCGCCGTGTTGCTCTTAGTGGTCGGGGCAGTGTTTCGTCCCCTCCTCTTGTCGTCTACTGTGCCAGAGTTCGCCGCTGCCCGCGGCGTTCCCCTGACGGTCATGAATATTACCTTTACGGTGCTCGTCGCGCTTGCAGCCAGTTTAACCGTGCCCGTGGTGGGAGCTCTTCTGGCTTTCAGCCTGATGATTGGCCCCGCTGCGGCAGGATGGTACTTGGCAAAAAGTCCGGGCCGTGCTATGGCTTATGCCGTGGCTGTCGCGTTGAGCTCCGTCTGGATTTCCATTGTTATTGGCTATGACACCAGCCTCCCCGTAGGTTTTCTGGTGGCGACGTTCTGTCTGATAGCTTATGGCGGCGCCCGCTGGATTCACTTTAGCCGCAGCAGGCGGGCGCCAGCCCCTTCCCAACGTCCTCAAAGCTGAACAGCCTCCATGCCAAAAGATAGGGCGGGGGGCCCGTAAGGTCCTCGCCGCCCTTTACTGTGGATCCGGGCGCAGGTTGACACCATTCACAAGGGAGTTTGGATGATGGCCAAAGCGTTATCTTTATGTTCTCACCGCCGGGGATTTGATTACCACGGTGGGGTCTTCTGCTTATATGATCGTGTTGCTGCTCATTGTCGCTAATTATTCGCGCAATGTTTTCGACGATGCCGCCCGGAAAAATCAAGAGACCTTGGGCATCTATCACCTCGTCTGCGGCACTGGCCAGAGCACTGAGGTCTTTCCCGATTTGGACCACGGTGCCTTGGTCAATAAACAGGTCGGCATGGTAATTGTCGCTGGCAGTCACAATATGGCCGCGGGTTATCAGGGTTTTCATCGCAGATTCCCTCCTGGATTGTATTCTTTAGGACAGCGGCATCATCCGGCTCTGGCGCTGCCGCCACGTTTCTACCGTCCCCAAATCCTTGCCGACCATTTCAATACACCCTGGGACAGGGCACACAAGGGCACAGAGATTGCATCCCACACAGTCGTCTTCACGCACCTTGGGAGCCTTCTGTCCTTCCACCCGGTCGATGCATTGGTGTCCGCCGTCATCACAGGCTATATAGCAGAGATTGCATCCAATGCACTGCTCGGCACGGATTTCCGCCACTGATTTGTAGGAGTAAGACAGCCGCAAATCATTCCAGTCACCCACCCGGTTGGCCGCCTGGCCCACGAGGTCTTGCACCGACACGAGACCTTTGCGGTCCAGATAGTCGCTGAGCCCGTCCGTCAATTCGTGGATGATGCGAAACCCGTAGTGCATGGCCGCGGTGCAGACCTGCACCGCCTGCGCGCCCAGCAGCAGGTATTCGGCGGCATCCCTCCAGGTTTCAATGCCGCCAATGCCGCACAGGGGCACGCGGACCTGACGGTCGTTGGCGAGCGCTGAAACCATGTACAGTCCGATGGGCTTCACGGCCGGCCCGCAGTACCCTCCGTGCGACCCCCGGCCGGCGACTTGCGGCTCCGGCAGCCAGGTTTCCACATCGACCGCCATGACACTGTTGATGGTGTTGATCAAGGACAGCGCATCAGCGCCTCCCTCGACCGCTGCTCGGCCCGGGATGCGCACATCGGTGACATTGGGAGTCAACTTGACGATGACCGGCAGTTTTAAGCCGGATTTGGCATAAGCGGTAATCTGGCGGGAATATTCGGGCACCTGCCCGACAATGGAACCCATTCCCCGCTCGCTCATGCCGTGCGGGCACCCGAAATTGAGTTCGACTCCGTCAGCTCCGGTATCTTCCACCCGGTGCATGATGTCGGCCCAAAGGTCCGCATCAGACGCCAGCATCAGGGAGACAATCACCGCGTGGTGCGGAAAGCGCCGCTTGACTTCGGCGATTTCCCGAAGATTGTCATCAATCGGACGGTCGGAGATGAGTTCGATGTTATTCAGGCCCACCATCCGGCGCCCTCCGTAATCAATGGAGGCGAGGCGCGAGCTGACATTGATTACCGGCTCCCCTACCGTTTTCCAGACGGCTCCTCCCCATCCTTGGTCAAAGGCTTTCATCACCTGGTAGCCCGTATTGGTCAGGGGGCCCGAAGCCAGCCAGAAGGGATTGGGTGAAGAGATTCCTGCAAAGTTGACCGACAGATCCGCCATGGTGCTATTCCTCCTTTCCCTGACACGCCGTGTGCTGCGCTTCCCACAACTTGTTGACAATCGCCGCGGCGGCCTTTTTTCCCTGCGCGACCGCATTCACTACGGTGGCTTCTCCCGGGGGGGCCAAACAGTCCCCTACGGCATAAATCCCGGGAGCCGACGTCTCGCAGGTCTTAGGGTCAACGCGCGGCACCGGACCATGATGAGCCACCTGCAGAGCGTCCCACGGACCCTGCGGTTTAATCTGGCCGATGGCGCGGATGACTGCGTCTACAGGCATCAGCCACTCCACATCGTCTTGGGTGGATACCGGGGCCATGCGGTCATCAGCATGCCCGGGAAGCGGCAGGGTGTGCTGGCAGCGCAGTGCCTCGACATGGTGCTGGCCGACGATTTCGACTGCCTGTGTCCACCATTCAAAGACAATGCCGTCCTGTTTGGCGAACGCATATTCGTAGGAATAGGCGGGCATGGCAGCTTCCCCCCGCCGGTAGAGGATGCTCACCCGCTCGGCACCCAGCCGCCTGGCGCAGGTGGCAGCGTCAATGGCGGTATTGCCTGCGCCGATGACGGCGACCCGCGCGCCTAAGTCAATATCATCTAGGTGCCCCGTTTTCGTCAGAGCGATTATATCCAATGCGTCCCACACCCCTGTCAACTGCTCGCCAGGGATGTTCAGGCGAGGAACCCGTCCCAGCCCGGTTGCAATAATGAGCGCGTCATAATTCTGTTCGAGGGCCCTCCAGCCAATATCTTGGCCTACCCGGGTATTCAAATGGGCCACCGCGCCCAGTTGCAGCACCAAGCTGGTCTCCCATGCGCTGACGGGCAAAGGCTCGCGGTACGATACGATGCCGTAGGTGTCCAGCCCTCCTAGCGACGGCTGAGCTTCATAAATGTCTGCCGAGCAGCCGTGCCGGCGCAATTCGGCAGCTGCGCTTAAGGCGGCGGGCCCGCCGCCGACAATGGCGACGCGCCCGGACACCTGCCGGGCTTTCGGGGGCAAAGTGAGGGGGGAGCATCATGGTCCATCGCAAAATCCGTAGCCACCCGCTGCAGGCGGCCAATAGCGACAGCGTGGGAGTCCTCATTTCTGACACACGATCCCTCACAGAGCGCTTCGGTGGGACAAATCCGGGCGCAGGTGGCCCCGAGAATATTGGCATCGAGAATCGTGTGGCTAGCCGCTGCCAAATCCCCTTCTCCGATCTGGCGGATGAATACCGGGATATTGATGGCGGTCGGGCAGCCGTGAATGCACGGTGCGTCATAACAGTAATAGCAGCGCGAGGCTTCGTCCCGGGCCTCTTGCGGCGTGAAGGGCGCCACCACCTCATCAAAATAGCCGGTCGGTGCATCAGTGCGCATCCGAATCCTCCTTTCGCGCGCGCGGCGGCGCAAACTACAAGTCGGTGAGGCGGTGATAGGTTTCCGGGCGGCGGTCACGGTAAAACTGCCAGGTATTGCGCACTTCGCGCACCACATCCATGTCGGCGTCTCCGATGACCACTTCGGACTGGTCCAAGCTGCCCGTTGCGACAAATTGGCCCCGGGGGTCGACTAGGTAGCTCTCGCCGTAGAAATCTCCCATGTTCCAGGGGGCCTCCACCCCTACCCGGTTGATGGCTCCGAGATAATAACCATTGGCGACAGCATGCGCCGGCTGCTCAAGCTTCCAAAGATACTTGGACAGTCCGGCGACTGTCGCGGACGGGTTGAAGACGATTTCTGCGCCGTTGAGGCCTAAGGCTCGCGCTCCTTCAGGGAAATGACGGTCGTAGCAAATGTACACCCCGACTTTCCCAACCGCGGTCTCAAAGACGGGGTAGCCGAGATTGCCCGGCCGGAAGTAGAACTTCTCCCAGAATCCGGTGGCCTCTGTCGGCCCGGCTTGAACATGGGGCAGATGGCTCTTGCGGTACTTGCCCAAAAAGGTGCCGTCAGCATCAATCACAGCTGCGGTATTGTAGTACACCCCCGTGATTTCCTCTTCGTACAGGGGCACGATCAGGGCCATCCCGATTTTTTTCTTTTCGTTCGCATATTCTCTAACCTACCAAGCTAAAGAGATGGTACACTAGACGAAGAACATTTGTTCGT
>DAIDDL010000078.1 GCA_027309085.1 Sulfobacillus sp. | reverse complement strand
AACCCCCTGGATTTGACTCTTCTTACCCTATCAAAATAAGGCCTCTCGTGTCATTGTTTATTAGGGGGCGTAAAAGAGCCTTGTTCTAAACCTTCTTTCCGACCCTTTTCCAAACCTTCTTCCGTAGCACTGAGGATACTGGAATTCCAGTCACGCAAGGCCTTCTGGCGGTCCTCATATAAGGCCCGCTCCCGTTCGTCTTGACTTAGAAACTCTAAAGCCGTTACCGCCTTCTTTACTGCTGGATCGCTCATGGCCAATTCCTCCAATCGCTCTGGGGTGGTGGTTGTCAGAAACAGGATCCAGCGTACTAGACGCCGTTCCATACCGACCGTCTGATCACGTAATTTGGGCAACTCAATAAAATGCATCTCCGCTAAATCCGTGAGAAGGTACGCCGAGTGATCCTCGCGCCAGTGGAAGGTCGTGTGGAACTCGGTTCCGGGCATCATCACAAAACTGAGCACGTTAATGGTGACGGTTTTATGCAATCCCTGGTATACCTGGCCCTGGTGCAGTTGTTCTTCAAACAGCTTGGCCCAGTAATACAGAGAGCGGTGGGCCATGTTCTGCTCATTGCGCACCTGAATCTCAATGTTGATCAGCATGCCCGTCTCCGTCCGGGCCTTGATATCCAGGACCGACATTTTGTCGGTGAGGGCATCCTTTTCCAAGAACGGATTGAGGAGTTCGACTTGGGTTACGAGCGGTTGCCCGGCGTCTTCAAACACGGCATTGAGAAAGCTAACCAGGATGTCATGGTTTTCTTCGGTGCCAAAGATGCGCTTAAAGACAAAATCGACTTGCGGGTTCATCAGTTCCACGCCCGGCCCTCCTTTTTGTCTCACGGCCTGATATGCCCTATTATATCGCAGTCGCTCAGGTTTAAGCGCAGCAACACCACGCGGTGGCTACCCAACGCCAACCGGTGAAGAATTTTCGACCTGCCCGGGATGACGGCGATAATGGGCAGGATTTTGAGGGAGTTATGGTGCAGGCTTGTGATTGATTATTAAGCGCGCTCGTTGCGGGGGGTGGAGCTTTTGCGACTCACAATTCTCTGCCTGCAATCTCATAGCAGGGGAGTACACACTTCAAGTTCGATCATCTTCGACCGTGCTCTTAGAGTTGTGGGAATCCATTTCCTCCAGAGCACCTTGGGTCCAACCACGGCCATGGCAAGAGAGTGCCGTGACGGCTCTCTCACCGCCTTGGGACTTTATTGTCTGTGGAGGCATTGGTAGGTGGATGCGGAGATCCTCTGCAGTCCTTGCTCAAAAGGTCACCTGTGGCTAATGGTTCATCCGGTCCAAAGCGGTTCATGGCAACACCTGCAGTCGAGGGAAATGGCTCAGGGTCCAACGTTTGTTCACAATGACAGGCGCTGGTAGGACTTCGCGGGTGTCCCGGGCGCCAACGGGAATATCTCAATTGTGCCCTGCGGACTGGCGCCCGCACCGTCCTTTACTGGGGTGGGGGCGGGCTAACAGAGCTCTATGAGCGCCGCTTATCACCTAGCAGCCCAACAGCAGCATGACCACTGAATGGAGACGCTGAATCGGCCGGAATCAGTGTTTTCCGGCCTCCCTGACGGGCCGTGTCCTCTGTCCCAAAAGGCGGCACCTGTCTGGTGCGTCTGCTCAAATCCCTGTAGAATAAAATGAGAAAACCGTCCTAGACCGAGAGTCAGCTTACCTCAGCGGGCAACCCTCTGCACTACCGGAGCTGCGGGTGCCTGGACAGGAAGGACAACGTTGATGCTGACCGTGATTATCGTGCTCGCCATAGCGGGGTTGCTGGCGTCACTGACCACCGCCACCCTAGGCGTTGGCGGCGGATTGCTGGTAATGCCCATGCTGGCTTTATTCTTTCCAGCCCGCCTGGTAATCGCCTCCACCCTGCCGATGTTTCTGGCGAATGCGGTGGTGACCTTTTGGATTTACCGGCGGACTTTCAAGACAGTCCGGGTGTTTTGGGTGCTGCCCGGGGTGATTCTGGGCATTATTGCGGGCACTGGCATTGTCGCCCATCTGTCTGGCGAGCTGCTGCGGATGGTCATTGGCGGGGTGGCGGTGTTCTTTTTGCTGTTTACTCTGGTGAGCGGACTGCTGTTGCGTAAAAATATGTCGTTCCCCCTGTGGGTGGGGGTGCCCCTGAGTATGGTGGCCGGGATTGTGAGCTCTCTATCCAACATCGGCGGCACCCTGCTCTCCCCCTATGTCCTGGCAGACCAGGCGCCCCCGGCGTACTTTGTGGGGGGCATGAGCTTTCTCTACCTAGTCATGACGGGGCTGAAAATGCTGACCTTCAGCATTGCCGGACTATTGCACTGGCAGGATATCTGGATGTCCTTGCCTTCCGTGCTGACCATTATCATCGGCGCCCGCACCGGACAGTACCTGCACAAAAAAATCCGCGTGATTTATTTCCGCTGGGTGGTGCTGGGGGTAGTCGCTGTCTCCAGCGTGCTCCTGCTGAGCAGCCGCTAGCACAGGGCCAACTGGCTAGGGCATGACCGGCATCCAGCCGGAAAACACCTTGTACCCATAGTCGAAAGCCGCCTTGGCCAGTGCCGACGATACCCCCACATGCATCAGCTCGCGCCCTCCCCCATAAAGCCAGTTGCTCATAGTCAGCATTCCCTTGCCGCGCCCCAGCCAGACCACATGCAAGACGTAGGGGCGGAAGGGGGTAGGGGTGCCGTGGCGCTGCAGCGCATAAAAGTGGTGCACCGCCGTGCGGGCCTGCATCATGGCAATATGTCCCAGCTTGGGCAGAGCAGTGCTGCTGACGTCCCCCACTCCATAGATGTTGGGCCACTCGCGGTGCACCCCGTACTGGTCGGCCGGGAACCAGCCATAGCCGTCATCCAGCCCGCTGACCCGCAAGAGCTTGGAGCCGTGATAGGGAGGGACCCACATCATCTTCTCGGCATACAGGGGCTTTCTGTCTGCGAAGTGAATGGCCCCGCTCTCGACGCGGGCATAGCGGGCATTGGTGATGAGATCGATGTGCCGGCGGGACAACTCCCGGAGCAAAAATGCCGAACTCTTGGGCCCAAAGGCTTCTCCCGGAACCGGGGCCGGGGTGACGACGGTCATTGTGACTCCGGAGCGCCGACCCTGTTTTCTGAGCCAGGCGTCCAAGAGGAAACTGACTTCAAACGCAGGCAAATCAAGGGACCCGGACACGCGGGGACGGTCTTGTGGGGCCTGCGCCAAGGGGCCGATGGCGAATGCGATGGACCGGAAGGGCCTCTGGACATGGTCGCCTGTCTGCCGCGCCAGATAGTCTTCACAGACGCCGCCTGAGTCCGCCCCCAGACCGGGAATGGTCTGCCAACCCGGATCACTGCCGGTGGCGACAAACAGGGTGTCGTAAGGGAGGGGGGGATGGCTGGCCAGGTGCACTTGTTGTTTTTGAGGGTCGATGCGGAAGATGCTGTCCCGGACAAACCGCTGTCCTGCCTGTTCACAGCGGCGCTGCATGGCGATGTGCCAGTTGTCGGCCAGGCGGGGATGGGCGGCTGCCGCTGTGACTAGAGCTGGCCGGTAGGTCATCATGGTCCACTGGTCCACCACGGTGATGTCGAGATGGCGCCGCCTAAAAAGGTTGTGCAGCCAATAGGCGGTGGCTGACCCCCCGAATCTGGCGCCCAAGATGACGACTTTATGCATGGTGGCGGGACTGCAGGAGAGAGAACTGCAACTCCAAACTTGGGAGCAGGCGCTGGTACTCCTGGGCCAAAGAGGCGACCTGCTGAGTTAGGCGGCCGGTGGCGGGAGGATGTTCGGCGGTCGGCAGCTCGAGCAAGGAGGCCGCCTGGGAGGTGCGCGCAATCAGCGCCGAGCGGCTCAGATCGCGGGCAGTGTCGAGGCCCAACGCCTGGAGGATGACCCGCAGCTCCTGAGCCGTCGCTTCAAACCAGCGGCTGGCGTGAAGCACCGCCTGCCCTATGTCGAGCTGGGGGTGAGGGTGCGCCTTGGAATCCGCGAACACCAGAGCGCTGGGACCCTGGGGAAAAGACGGGACAAACTTTGCCAGCTGTCCGTGGCTCAGGGCAAACAGCAGCGCAGACCCGACGTCCACAGCGTCGGCGCCCAGCGCTAAAAGTTTGGCAATGTCGGCGGCACCCTTGGCGCCGCCTGAGGCGATGAGGCTGATGTGGCGGACCTGGTGGCGATTCATCCAGTCCCGGGCTCTTTTCACCGCGACAGCAGTGGGAATTCCAAAGTGGTCGGAGATGACAGCGGGACTGCCGGCGCTGCCAGCCTCAGACCCGTCCAGGGTGATGAAGTCGACGGACAAGGCCGCCAGTACCGCAAGATCAGCCTCCACATGCTGGCTGGCGGGAATCTTGACGCCAATAGGGATCTGCGGATTCACCCGACGCAAGTAAGGCAAGAGGCGGGTGAAGGACCGGGGAATGCCCGAGTGGATCACAATGCTCTGCTGGCCTGCCATCCGATTGAGACGCCGGGGGAGGCGGCGGTTCTTGTGTACGGCGATCTCGGCCTCCGCTCCCTGGCCCAAGTGAATTTCGACCATGTCGGCCAGCTGAATCACTGCCCGGCTGTGATTCCACGGACCTTTTGACCACTGCAAAATCCAGCGCTGCGCGTAGGCCCGCTCCTCAGGCAGGTAGGGGCCTTCCCCGGAGGAGGCCGCGGAGCCCGCGACGGAGGATACTTGCGCCAGGGCCACCTTGGTGTCTGCCGACAGGCCAATACCGTACCCCATGGGCGCAATCAGCACAGGGAGGCTGAGACGCAGAGGCCGCGGCGAGCGCGGCCCAATCTCAGTGCCCAGACGAATATCGCGGGTATGGGGCGAATGGCTGGGAAGGAATGTGGCCGGGTCAAATGCCACTTGGTCCAGCAGTGGGGGCGATGCTACAGGCGACCCCATAGGATGCTCTGCAGGCTTGCCGGACTCTGCACGCCTCAGTGTCAGCACGATTTCCCGCCCGGACCAGGCCTGCAGTGTGTAGAACAACTCCATCAGGCTCGTGCGCGCAGAGGATCCGAGCAGGTGCTCGGCCCTGTGCGCCAGAAAGCGGGCACCCCACATGATGATGAGCACAGAGACCGCTAGGGCAGCCACCATGCCGGCGCCCATGATTCCCACCGTTGTCCCCATCGCCCCACTGCCCCTTCCCACAACCGTTATGCACGTAGCGTGCGCTATGGCGTTCTGATTTATGCTGCCCCGGCCGCAGGCGGGGAGAGGGGCTGGGCATTGAGAACTAAGACAACATGGAACAGCGGACTTTTTTGCGGGGACGGCTGTGCCGTCTCTGGCATCCTAGCCGTTCGTGGCGGGGACCAGTTGGATGGGTGAAGAACCGGTTGCGGCCACGGTCACCAGGGCCCCGATGTACAGATGGGGGAAGATTTCTTTGGCCATGGGGATGGGCACTTCCACACAGCCGAGACTCTGCGGAAATCCGTACTGCGCCCGCAGGTATCCGTGCACCGCTTCGCCCCCGTGGAAATAATTGATCCAGTGCACGGGAACCGCATAGGCCGTGCCGTTGGGATTATGTCCGCGCATAATTTGAAAGGGACGGCGCAGGTTGACCGGAAATGTTCCAATCGTAGTGAGGTCTTGGGGAATGCCGGTATTGGTCAGGGTGGTCAGTATCACCTGCCCTCCCGCGTACACCCACAGCCGCTCGGGCAGGGTTTCGCTCACGTAGACGTATGCGTAGGGCTTTGTGTACACGTCATGATTTTGCACGGCAACCCGCAGAGCATTCCAGAACTTTGGACCCGCAGTCCCCGTGACGGCCATGCCGTGTTGGTGTTCAAAAGCCATGACCGCCCCTTGCGTCACCACGGTCCAGCTGATCGGATTCCACAGCTTCTGCAGAGATGCCGGCACGTTGGGGTATTTCCAGGTAAAGGTGCCCACGGGCGCGGTATAGGCAGCCTGCCACGTGGAAAGAGACGGCGAGGAGGACTCGGGAGTAAATGTGAGCGGCAGATACCCGAGGTCCGCCAGCCATTCCTGCATGGTTTGGGTGAGACCGAGCGGCACTTGGTAGGTCAGGCGGGCGGTGCTGGGCAGATAGGACCCATCGGCTGCCTTCAGTGCGGAGGGAGTTCCCGGCACCGTGACGGTCACCTGGGTGCCGGGAGCGAACCCGATGCCGGTGGGGGTAAAGGCATAGGTCTTATCGGTCACCTTCCGCCAGCTTCCGGGCACGTGGGGCGACAGCTGCCACTGGGCGAGGCGGGCCTGCGCAATGGGAGTCGAAAAGGAGACCGTGAGCGGCGCTGTCGACGGAATGGAATGCGCTGTGGACACCTGATTGACCCGCGCCTGGACCAAGGGCACGGAAGACCACACGACTTTTTCCATGGGACCCAGGGTTTCCCAGGACCTGGCCCGGGCAGCCACTTCCAGAATCCCGTGCTGATCCGGCCGGGTGGGGGTAGGCCCAATGGCGACGCGGCGGGAATTATTCCCGGGATCACTGGTATGGGTAGACCGGATCACCACCGCCGAAACTGCGCTGGCATACGTCAAGGCGACGGGCTGGTTGAGGGGGACCGTTATCGCGGAGGACACCAAATGAGGTGTCTTAGGGGTGAGCACTGTCTGCTGCGACGATGCCGACCACCCCAAAAATCCCTCGTCACGCACCATGACCGTGAGTGCCGTCCCCGGCGCGACCGGCGTTTGCGGCCACAAGCCGCCTTGCTCGACCGTGACCGGGACCGCGGTGCCTGTGGCCGTAAGGGCCGTAGCGGTGACGTGCGATGCCAGGCCCGACGCGGACACGTTCAATAGCGCGGTCTTGCTGCGGCTCACGGCCAGGTGGGGCCGGATGAGCCACAGCAAGATGCCCGCCAGCACGAGTAGACCGAGATACCAGAAGCGGCCCCCGCGTTGTGGGTGGATTTGCTGCTGTCTCATTGGTGTGGTGCCTCTTGATGTATGAGTACCCATATGCCCTGCCTTTCTAAACATGCGAAACCTGTTCAACATCCTGATCTGGCGTCCAGCACATCGTCTTGCCCCTCGGCGGGGCCTGTAACTAGATTACAGTGCGGACACTTATATCTCTGATTCCGCCACGGCCCGGGATGATATCCACATCCTGAGCCGTCTTTCGCGGTTGATGCCAAGGACTCTGCCGTTGCGTCCGCGGTACTGAACCATTTGTATTGTATCTCGTTACCCTCTATAACGTCTGCGAATCAAATTGGGTCACAAATCGGTCCGCGGCATTGCGGATGGCTCACTGCTATGCATCCAGTATGCGAGGTCTCCCTAAGGCCGGCTCCTGGCATGGACGAGGGACCAAGAGATCGGGCATGTAGGACCCGGACGGGCCCGCGAACTGGAGAAGCATCCCGGGATCCGCACCCTGCCAACATAGCGTGCGCTCGGACTGGTCATGGCGCCTAAAATGTACCCGAAGGATTATCCCCGGAGGCTGCCTCGTCTAATGCAACGGCTCAGGAAGCATCCCCAGCCCGGATTTGGCGGGGGTCTGTGACGGGTACTGGCCGCAACCGAATCCTCAGCATAAGTTTCTTGGATTATTCTAGCGAATTCTTGGCGGCATGGGCCGAATCCTGTAGATCTGGCGAGAAAAAAGCGGGGGTGGCGGGGCGATTAAAGATGCGGGGGAGACCCGTTGCTATTCTTCGTGATCCGCCGCAGAGCGCGCTATTTTTGCTCAAAAGCCGGGACGGGCTCTTGAGGTGCGCACGCGGCCAAAGCGGCAACCGCTTTGGCCGGAGGGCAGTACCTTGGCGGCAATTAAAGAACCAATGAGGCAGAACACTTGGGGCTATGTCTGAATCGCGCTGCCGTGGGGCGAATTGGAGGGCTCTAAAGTTTCTCCACTTCGGTAACCGATGGCTGTCTTGAGCGTTATTGCTATGGAGGTATTGTCCCATGAAGTCGAGTGTTTTACCCCTAGCCGGATTGGGGATGTGCGTCTTGCTAGCCGGCTGTGGCGCGGCTGCGGTATCCCCGCAGGCAGTGTCTGTCCATCACGTCCCGAAGCGGTCAGCCAGGAAGACCGCGGTTTCCCATCTTAGAGCGTCAGCGGGGCTGAAAGCTCATGCGGTGACATGGTACCGGTTGCCCCTCCGGCAGAGGATGGGGCAACCCGCCCGGATTGCAGCCATGACTGTGCAAAACCACCGCGTTCTGCTCAAAGTGGTCTCCTATATCGATACGGCCAATCCGCAAGTGCGGGCAACTAGATGGGTCACCTGGCAGGCAGGGAGTCTTGCGGTCGGGACACTCATGTCAGATGCTTCCCGCCCCGCCGGTTCTTCTGCGTCCGCGTACCAGTTGCTGCCGGCCGCCCAAGAGGGTGGCCCGGCGCGGCTTATGGATGGTCCCGCCCCGTCCCTGGCCGCTTGGCCCAAAGCCATCACCACCTATACGTCTTTGGCAAACCCGGCCGGCAATCAGTTCCAGATTGACAATGAGGTGATAGGGCAGGCGGGGCCGTGGATTTACGTGGCGCTTAAAGGGCCCAAGGCACCGGCCGTGAGCTTGGTCGGAGAGATTTGGGGGTACCGCTATTGGAATCGGCTGGTGGCCTTGAACGTGAAGACGGGCCAGTACCGCCTGTTGGCTTTGCCCCGATCTTATTCCGAAACCTTGGACTATCCTCTTTGGGAAAACCCACCGAGTTTTGCCGCCTCAGCACACCACGTCTACGTGGGTGTGGGTGAGTGGGTAGGGGTGTTCCCCGAGAACCCTCTCAGTATAGAGCGCAGCGTCCGCCATGGGGCCCCAACGGCAGCGCTGGACCAGGCCCGGGTCAATACCGCACAACGCCTCATCAATACGGGGTCATGGCAGTCGGTTGATGCGGATGCTGCGTTTTGGAACTGTTACGTGATGAAAGATACGAGTGTGAATGCGTGCCCCAGGGGCACAAGATATCCCGCAAGCCTGGCTTTAAGCCAGCAGCCGACCTACTTCAACCACGGATCTATTGGATTTGCATTGGCTTGGGCATTGAATTTGCCGATGGATGCTTCCCAGGCGAGTGTACGCAGGGCTGCCGTAACAAGGTTCGATGCGGCCCTTTCAGGAAGTCTCCTCATGAATTGGATCGCCATTGATACCGCGGCGGGGATCCGCCGGGAATTTCCCGGCGGCCCGCCGAAGCCCTTGCCTGGCTATCACCGCAAAGATAGGCTCTATTGGGCTCAATCCCCGAGTGGCGAGAAATAGGTCTGGCCAGTGGATGGGCAATGCCCGTATCTCAGGGGGGAGCTGACACGTTGGAGGAAACTCCCGCAGCTGGAGGAGCGGCGGGGGGCGGCTCCTCCTCTGTTTGTGTCGCCGTCACGAGTTCCTTTAAACGAGCGTCCACATTCCCGCGGTGTTTTGGGCGCTGTCAACGTCCATTCCGGCTGTGCGGCATATGGGTACCTGCTGAACATACTGCCAGAGGTTGGCAAAGGACAAAAATCTCCGGGGGCAGGGCGGGGAAAGCTGGCGGTGGCAGAAGGGCCGCTGGTGACCCAATACAGCAGATGGCTACTGCACCACAGTTGCTGGCGAATGAGGTGCAGCTGGTCGGCGGAGGAGTAGACTCCGGGAATATAGCCGTGAAGCTCGATACTAGCCGTCCATCCCTGCACATAGCTCAGCCAGGTATCAGCACCGTGAATCTGGCTGGGCTGTAAATTGAGGTATATTGCAGAACCTGTGGGCTGGCAGACATTCCGGGCCAGATCTGCTGCGTCCTGCCCGTCCTGCTGGCCTTGGGCAAGGGTCTGAACTCCGCAGGAAAAGCTGGTGACGGCATTGGCTCCCACATAAATGCTGACGAGCAGCAGCCCGGACTGGGAAATCGCCTGCGCTTCATTCAGGGATAAAGGGGTGAACTGATAGCAAGGCCCTCCCAGGTACCGTCCCACAAAAGAGTAACCCTGCTCCTTTAGACAGGGGGCGGCGGAGGACAAGTCCACATCGTTGTCCACCCCACCCAGACATCCTGGGGCTTCAGGGGCACCCAACACGCCCTCCAACAGGGCGGCCCGGAGGCATTCCCCAGGACGTGGCGGCAAAACACTGACGGCAGCCTTTTCCATAGGGGGCAGACCCAGACCGCTGACGTGGCCGGCCCAGGCTCCCGGTCCTGCCGGAATAGGGGACAGCCGGCTGGAAACCAGAGGCTTTGAGTCCGGGCTGGCCACTGTAACGACGTAGCCCGCACTGTCTAAATCACTGGGCATGGGGAGGCTGTTGCCAACCACATCGACGCTGGTGAAGGCGCCTGATGTCTTCAGCACAACGGCCGCGCCGTAGGCCTCGGGCCATGCTGCTCCCGGGGACAATATGGCGGTGGCGGCAGGATGGGCGCAGGAGTGAGGGACTGTGCTGCAGGGGCGGGGGCCCAGGAGATGGGAAAAGGGTGAGGGGGGAGGCGTTTGCCGCAGGCCCATCTGATAGAAGGTCTCGGGACCGGCAATGCCGTCGGCGGCAATGCGGCATGCGGACTGAAAGGCTTGGATAGCCTGTCTGGCAGCCGCATCGTAGTAGCCGTTGGGTGGTCCCGGGTAGTAGCCCAGGGACTGGAGCGCTAACTGGACAAACAGGGTATCAAGTCCGTCGCAGCCGGGGCCAATGGACCGGCCACCGGCTGCCATGTACAGCCACGACGCATTGTATGCGGGTTCCCCCACAATGGTATTGCGGGGGAACCCGCTGTCTCCCAGTTCTTCCGCGCGCTTTTTAAAAGCGATTACACAAGCTGCCGTGGCGGTGTCGTAGGAACCATTGGCGCGGTGGCCCAGCGCGCCAGCATAGTGAAAACAGTTGAGGCGGTTTTGCGAAATGGTGACGTCTGCGCCGGAGTCGCCCAATTTCAGGCGACGGCTGCCGTAAATCGGCCCGCCGTACGGCGGGTGGGGTCCGGTGCCCTGGCCGAACAGCAAGAAAGTCTCCGTCCCGACTGTGCCTGTCTGGGCCGTCCCGAAATAGGACTGGACGGTGGCGACGGCGCGTCCGGTGCTGGCGTCAAAGAGGCCGCTGACGGGCAGGCTGGCCGAGACACTTGGAGAAGGGATGGATCCGAGCATCAGGTTGCAGAGAGCCTGGAGCACGGCAACGTCCGTGCCAGCGTCGCCGGGGGCGAGCGGGCGGCTGCCAAAGGCGTGGCCAGGTGCAAATGTGGTGTCAAACAGCGCCAAAGGAATTCCTACTTATTTAAACTGTGCCTAGCCAGTGGAGAGGCTCTGCGGGGGGGGGGGCAGAGAGCCCCTCATGCGTGAATCTAAACAAATTCAAGAGCCAGAAGGCACGGTGTCGTGCCCTCTGGCTCTTGCGGCCGTGTCCTTCGGGAATCGGCGCTCCCCCTTGCACGCAAGTCCTCAAGACTTTCGCCGCCCAGACGGGAACTGTGACATGCGCATTTATGCGTGAATCATTTCGCCACGGGAAGAACTGGAGCAGCGGCGGCGGTGAGAACCACCGGAGTTCTGCTGGGACGAGAGCAGCAGCCACCAAATTAGAAAGCTGGGCTGCTGCCGGCGGCAGTGCGGCCGGCAGTGATGAGACCGGGAGTGGCTGTGCGAGTGACGTGACTGGTCGCTCATGGGGAACACCTCCTTTCAGGGAAAAATCTGGTACACTCGCATGATATTCAGGCGTTACGCCGTTGTGACGGGCACGTGCCGGGAGCTCAGATATTTTTGCGGGCTGAAAAGGGCCGCGGGGCTTGGTGTGCACTATTTGCACACCCCAACCCCGCGGCTGGTGAAGTCTATCCTTGACACCGAAAAGCTGAGGAGCCGGGGCGAACCTTTTTCTTTGGCCGCACATACTTTACAGCATCACCACAAATCAGCGCTTCCCCTTGGGCGCACTATCCCATTCAGTCTTGGAAATAAGGAGGAACTCCCGTGAGTTATAACAACAACATGTCGTTTGAGGACCTGTTGCCTTTGCTGATGATGAACAACCAGAAGGACCTGCTGCCGCTTCTGCTGATGATGGGGGACCGCGGCGAATCATCCCGGTCGGAAAGCTGCTCGTCCGAAGAGTTTCCGGTCCCGGCCAGTTTTGCCGCATATCTCGCAGCGCTGGTGGGCGACCTGGTCCGCGTGAGCCTGGCAGACGCCGTGGACAATGCCACCATTATCGTCGCGACGTTGGCCGAGGTCGGCACCGACTTCATCGTGCTGCGCGATGCTACGGCGGCCGGTGTTCCCTTAGGCTTCAAAGACCGGGTGATCATTCCCATTTCCAACCTGGTCGGCATCGACCGCGTCCCGTTTCTGGAGGGAATTCTGCCCTTTTTGCTCCGCTCCCGGTCCTAAGTGCCGCCGGCACTGGCCGGAGCAATCTACCCCTGACCGCGGCTCCGGAGGATGCCCCCTGATCCCTGAAAGGGGTTGGTATCCTCCGGAAAGCCTGGGGTAATGTAATGTCGGCGCATGGCATGTGCCTACCGCAAGAGATATTGCCGCAGGACGCTGTGCAGGTCAGGCCGGCTGTTTTGCCGTGCCAGCACATCCACCAAATTGGGTGGGGAAGCAGATTCCGCGGGTTCCATAAAAGGACTCAGCACAGAGGCGCCGATATCCTGGTGCAGCAGTGTGTCAATGGCTTCCAGAGCGGAGGCGAGGCCTTCCAGCGTGCGGATGAGCTGGCGGAGGTCCTCCACCAGCGGCACGACGGGCGCTGAGGTCGCCTTGGCAGCAACCCCTGTAGTGGGGACATCCGGGGGCACCTCTTCAGATGGCCGCTCAGAGTCCAGAGGCTCGTGTGCGGCTGGCTCCGTGGATTCAGGTTCGGGCCTCCCGGGAGGCTCCGCGGCCGCCTGCGAACCCCACCGACCCCGTAACGGAGCATGATCGGCCGAAGCATTTCCCTCTTTGGGAAAGGACATTGTGTGGGACTTTATGGGTTCGTCCGGTCCATTGTTGGGCATCAGCACCATTCCTTTCTCGCCCCTATAGGTATGCGGTGTCCTGACCGGCTATGACACCGCGCGTGAAAAAAGGAGAACAATGATATGATGGCGGTTTGGCAGAACATTCCCGTGACTGAGGTGGTCGAGTACCTGGGCACCGGAGGGTCCGGCGGTTCGCGTCCGGTTCTTCTGCGCACCGAAAGTGGGGAGACGGTCCACGTCAAATTGCAGTTGAACCCGCAATCGACGAGGAGCCTGGCCAACGACTGGATTGGCACCCTGCTGGGGAAGTCGCTAGGGGCTCCGTTTCTTGATGTCCGCCTGGTCCGCATCCGGTGGGAGCAGTTGGGGCAATTGCCTTTCCTTTTGCGTTCGCGCTGGCATCCTGGCCTCCAGTTCGGCACGGCCTTTCTGGACGGGGCTCAGAAGGTGACCGCAGACAGCATAGGAGACATGGACAATCTTGACGATCTGCCGCTGGCGGCACTGACCGAGTCGTGGCTCTTCAACTTGGACTTGAAATCCTCCCATATTCTCGCTGTGCCGGGTGCGGCTGGGCGCCGTCTGATGCTGACCGACCACGGCTTCATCTTTCCCTACGGGCCGAACTGGTCTCTCTCCGACCTGACCCGTTACCGCCGCCAGTTTCCGGCTGTAAAACCGCTGACCGTACTAGCCATGGCGGCTCCCAGACGCTTCAGCTTTCATTCCGCCCTGCAGGCGACCGGCTCTGTCACCCGCCAGGATCTCGCAGACCTCCTGAATTCGGTGCCGCAGGAATGGGGGCTGTCGGCTCGGAGGAAGGAGGCGATTTTGTCCTTTCTGCTCTTCCGGCAAAGCCGTCTGAAACGGGTGGCAGAATATCTGGAGGCGCTGTGGAATCAGGGAAAGCCCCTGGCCACGGAATCCGAGGAGCCGGGAGAGGCAGGAGACCAAGATGGTCGGGATTGTGGGCCGGTAGCGGAAGACAGCATGCCCCTGGAGGCCGAAGCGCAGGGAAAGGAAGGCGAACCGGATGACCATGAAGATAGTGCCCGGCGCGCATGACCAGTACATTCTCACCGAAGTGCCAGTGAGCCGCAGCACGGTGGAAAAGCTGCAGACTTACCGCGAGGAGGATTGGCCGCGGATAGCGATGCTGGCGTTGATGACCGGAATGGCGCTGGTCGGCCGCCCGGGTCCGAATCATCCTGGCGCTGACGAGGTGCGGCCGGGGACGAGGGATGCGGAGACAGTGTACGGGGTGCCCCCGGCCGCCGACATGCGCCGCTACCTGGAAGAAGGATTCCGCCACCTGCTGTCAGGATGGGAAGAGCGCATTGTCCGGGACTTTGAAACGCTCTTGACCGAATTGGGGGAAAGGCGCTAGCCGCTAGGCTCTGGTGCCCCGCGCAAGCCGCCGCACCCGGCCTTTTGTGCGGGGCATTGCGACTGCGCATGCAAAAATCCGCTGCAGAGCAGACCTCTACAGGCTATGGGATTTAGTCCGGCGGCGCCGAACTGCGGTAATGATGAGCGTCAAAATAATGGACAGACTGATCACCACAAAGCTGTAGCTGAGATCAATGGGGTTGAAGATATCCAGCACCAGGTGGGTGGATTGTGTCGGGGTGGCGATGAAAAAGGAGCCGGAGGCAATCACCAGGGCGCAGGCCGCAATCACGGGAGTGGAGATCTTGTAGGAGCCGGTCAGCAGGCGGGAGAAATTCACTCCTATGCAGAATAAGTTGCCGGCGAGATAAAAGACCATGC
>DAIDDL010000077.1 GCA_027309085.1 Sulfobacillus sp. | reverse complement strand
CGGCCCAAATGGCCGCCACCCGCTTGACCCCCTCCCGGCTTCGCCTGGAAAGGGGAATGCGCGGGCTTTATGTTCAACCGCATGGAATTAGTCCTGGATGATGCCAACCTATAACAGCATTTCGTGCTCCATGATTCTGCAATAGCCATGTTCCTGACCGATTCGCGGCCCATTCTCCTCGTCATTGCCCCCTGAACCCATCTGATGCGCTCTGTGCCATCCATGCAACCTGAGCACTATTTCCCGGTGATTTCCCCGCCCCCCATTCCTACGAAGCGCGGTGCCATTCGGTTCAGTGTAGCGACGGCCAAGAAAATATGGCGGTTCCAAAAAAACCGCCTGCCGCTCCACGAAATAGCCCTGGTATAGAGGATAGCGCCTCGGAGTATGTCAAATCTTCACATCGCGAAGCGTCTGACGACATTACGGGAAATTGGAGACTAATAACGACTAGATAAATCTAAATAGCCGTCCAAATGGACTCTACCGTAATTCAACACATCATTAATCATGGGCTATTTTTAGGAAAATAGTCTTTAAAGTTGTCGATGCCACAAGGTTAACACGTAATTTATAGTATGAGTCGAAAAATGACGAGTAGTATGAGTCGAAAAATGACAATGGAAGGCGATTGCCCGTGAGTGCCCTGGAGCAGTTAAGTGCTGTGACCGCTGTGACGGAGCAAGCTATACAGGTGACGGCATTGGCAAAGGGCTCCGTTCCACGGCAAGTGGAGAACCCGTGGACAACGTGAGTCTCCGACAGTCCGTGCCGCTGCTTGATGTGCTGTTCCGGTCAGCTCACCACTGAAGGGATCGGGAGGCCTGATAGGGCTGACCGACTGGGTCATTGTCGCCTAGGCGTTGGAAGATGAGACGGACTGGGTTTCGTTCTGGATGTCGAGATGCCTCGGCTCGATGGCCATACGTCTACCCAACGTTTGAAACATCATCCAATTGCCGACGTTCCACACCTCGTTGTCCAGGCATTGGCATGAGGACCTCACTCAGCAAGTGGCAGCCGCCGCGATTGTGACGAAAGTTGCGCCGGGAATGCTGTCTCAAACCGTGGCGGGGATACTGACCCCAACCACAAGTCCCCGAAACCCAGCGGGGCGGCCTGTCTCTGGACCGTGACCGGCTGGTGAGTTTGGGAAGAGAACGGAGAGGAGGCGGTGACTCTGGGAGTGCCGTTGCCAGACCGCGGTATCGCGCCATCGGACTCTTGTCAATCTATCAGCTTATTGCGGCGCGTGGGACAAACACTGTATGTGGAACAACACAGTGAAATTCCTAGAGAGTGTCTGGCCCCTCAGCACTTGCGTCTGCGGGTACGGTGGCTGATCGAGAGACAATATGGCATCGAATGGTATGCCGCGAGACGGGCTGGAGGCATGGATTACGACCGAGGAATCCCTAATGGCGGAGATCCGTTGAAATACAACCCTTTGTGGGCACCGTCCGGTTTCAACGCAAAAGGGGCAGGGTGTCGGGGGAGATGGTGCAAGTTGTCCTCGAATGTGCTGTTCAGTACCTGAAGAAAGTTCTGGAAGATAGATGGAACGCACACCGGCCTAATGGGAGCGAAACGCCATAACGACGTTCACGGCCGGGTACCAGATGCAGCCATGCTTGCCATGCGTCGGCAGTAACGATTGAGCAGTGGCAGGAGAAAATGGGGGTGCCGTCATTTGGGGAGGGGTTCCGGGGATAGAGTCGATCACTCGCATCGCCGACCTCGGGCACCTGGATTTACGAGCTTGGAGGGAAAATGGTGCCAAACTGCCATTCAGACCTCGAACAGATTGCATGACGTAGTGCACTGCACGGGCATGGCGCCAATTATAGAGGAGGACAGGTTATGTGGTCGCGCTTATCAATTAGCCTGAAGTTAGCTTTATCGATGGCCGTCATTCTGGGTGTATTAGCGATAGCGGACGGCACGGCGGTGTGGCGTATTCATATTGCTGATACACGAGTCAAAGTCATGGCCGTCCAAAATACACCGTTTTTGGACACGACAAGCCATTTGGGTGCCACTTTCAATCATTTCGATGGCGTAATGAATTCCTATGTGTTGGCGGCGACCCTGAAAGATTGGTCGCTGGCGGCATCCAAGTGGATTAAGGTGGAAGCGCTCGGCCACGAAATTCAGGCAGACATGGACTCACTCCGAGAAACCCATGAAGATCCTTCTGGCATGGTGCAATTTCAAAAGGCTTGGGCTGCATATAACGGGTTTGCCGAAGAAACACACCAGGCCACCTTGCACCATCAAAGCGCGCGTGCTGTGACGATCCAGACGGTGACCAATTCTCCCGCGACACAGGGAGTGACGTCGGCGTTGAATGCTCTGGATCAATTTGCGGAGCATACGGCGCTGACGGGGGCCATTAGTACCGAAGGCAATTTGGCCGCGACTCAAGATATGATGGTGGCAGCGTGGGTGCTGACGGTGCTCATTGTCTTAGCAGCCCTGTGGATGCAATGGCGTGGAATTGCCAAGCCTCTACGGCAATTAGCTCTTGTAGCGGAAGGACTCGCGGTCGGAGATGTCAGCCAGACGGTACCTGCCACAGCACAGGATGAAACGGGGGCGCTCGCTGGGGCTTTTCGGCGCCTCGTTACCTATTTTAACGATTTGGGCGCCGCGGCCGAATTGATGGGCCGCGGGAACTTGACTCAAGCCCCGGTGCCTGCCAGCGATCAGGATGTGTTGGGGCACGCCTTGCAGACCATGCACACGAATCTTCGTACATTGCTCCAAACAGCCCAGGATACGGGGCATGCCGTAAGGGATCATGCGCAGACGGTCCGCATATTGGCCGAGCAGGCGCAACAATCGACGAAGCAAATTGCAGAAGCCGTGCATCAATCCGCACTAGCGTCGGGGGAGTCTGCGGAAGGCTTACAGCATATTGCCCAATCAATGCAAGAGTTAAAGACTGCGGGAGATCAGGTGGCCGATAGGACAGACATGCAGGCACATGCAGCGCATGCCCAGGGGCAAGCGTTAACGGCCATGAATGGAGCTCAAACCCACGTGGTGGAGGCCGTGAACCGGATGGATACCCTCACGGCGACGTCCCGGTCCGCAGCGGATGATGGCCGCCATGAAGTGGAAGAAACACTAAGAGCCATGGAAAAAATTAGCGAGGTGACCCAAACGGCCGCGGATGCTATTCACCGATTAGGTGACCGATCGACAGAAATTGGTGCAATTGTGCATGTGATCGCGGATATTGCGGACCAGACCAATTTGCTGGCGTTGAATGCCGCTATTGAAGCGGCGCGGGCTGGAGAGGCGGGCCAGGGATTTGCGGTAGTCGCGGATGAAGTGCGCCGGTTGGCTGAACAATCAGCGGAAGAGGCCCAACGCATTCGGGGACTCATTGCGGGAATTCAACAGGACGTCGCGCTGTCTGTGGAGACGATGACACGGGGCCAGAGCGCGATCGCCGATGGGAAGAGTGTGGCGTCCCGGACGGAAAAAGCTTTGGGCGCGCTCGACACCGCCGTCTCTCAGGTGGTTGCCGATATGCAGGGCATGGTGCATGTCGTGCAAATTGTCGAGGAGCAGAGCCGCATCGTGGAACGCCAGATGGACCAAATTGGTTCGGCCACGCAAGATAACGCGGCCGCTGCGACGGAAATGGCAGCGGCCACAGCCGATGTAGCCGACACGGTGCAAGGATTGGCAGCGATTGCTGAAGAAACGGCGAGTGGCATGGACACCGTGGCGGATACCAGTCAGCAAGTGACGGCCTCAGCGGACCAATTATTTCAGAGCGCCCAATCTCTCGCCACGGCAGCAGACCAGTTAGGAGTCTTGGTGGATAGTTATCACCTGGGATAAGCAAAGGGCGATTCCTGTCGGTGTCGTAGAATTTCATGTGGGAAATGAGGATATCTAATGCTATCACCCGTTGCGCTGTGGCAGGCTGCCACCTGGGGCATGTTACTCTCCGGGATCGTTGTGGGTACTTGGGAGTTTGGAGACCTCGTGTTCCAGTCACGCTGGCGCTATGGTTCTGTGGCGGCCACGGGGTTGATGGTGCCCGTTGCATTAGGTTGGCTGTTAGCGAGTCGACTCGTGCCAGTGCCATGGGCCGTTTTTGCCATCATCTTGGTGGTGTCATGGATGTGGTTGCCCCGCGGGTGGGGCATCACCGCCACAGCGCTTTTGGTCGTCATGTGGGTGAGTGTCGTTGAGGGACTTTGGGATCAACCGCATAAAGCCTTTGTAGGGGCGGCCAGTTTGATTGTATTGGCGTTGCTAGCACCCGTAGTCCGGCGGCATCAGCCGCAGAACTGGTTGCTATGGCTGATGTTGTACGTTGTGGGGATTGTAGTGGTCATTGCCATCAGTGGCTTGAATGGGGACAGCGGGTCTGATGCAGTGGTCAGTCTGATTACGGCACTCTTCGCGGGGGTCTATACGCAAGGCCACGCGGCACGTGTGCTCACATGGAACCAGACTCAGCGCCGTGCCAATGAAGACACCTTAACGGGGGCGTTGACACGGTATGGGGAGGAGAAATGGCGTAAGGCGCTTGCGCCTACTCAGAGCCACGGCATGGTGATGGCATGCGACATCGATGATTTCAAATGGTTCAATGACACATGGGGGCACAATGCCGGAGATGAGGTATTGAAGGAGGTCGTCAAGCGTTTTCAATCTGTCGTGCGGCCGCCCGATGCAGTGTGCCGGCGTGGTGGCGATGAATTCATGTTATGGCTCGTCGGAGTAAGACTGGAGGACGCGGAAATGGTGGCGTTGCGCATTCATGGCGTGGTGACCGGCACGCCTCTATTGCTCAAAGAGCACAGCAATGATGTGGGTTGCTCTATGGGATGGGCAGTTGGGGATTTTTCCGAAGATTTGGTGGAAGCCGCCGATCAGGCCTTGCTGACGGCGAAACGTGCGGGCAAAGATCGTGTCGTGGGTGCGAAAGATATGCTGGAAACAATCCCCACCCAGCCAGCGGGGGTGTCATTGAAGGTACTCGCCAGCATTGCAGAGGCCATGTGGGCCCCGTGGGAGGATGCGGCGGTGATGACGGATGATACGGGCCGGGTCATTTCCTGCAATGAGGCGTTTGAAAAGTTGTCGGGACGGTCGCGCCGTGAATTGCAGCAAATGCCGGCAACTAACCCGGTGCCACAGACCTCTATGGGAATTTACCAGGAGATGTGGCACCGATTAAACCTTCGTGAACCATGGCAGGGCATTCTCGTTGATCAGCAAGGCGGTCAGATGACGTGGTGGACCTATGATGAAATTTGGCCGATTGAGACCGGTCAACGCACCATTGGCTATTGGGCAAGGATACGGGCTGGAGCACCGGATGAAAGGCATTGGGACCCTCTCCAACCGGAGGATGCTCTGGCACTGACGCCGGTGTTTCAGCCCTTGGTTGATGTGGAGAGTGGGGAAATTTGGGGGTATGAGGCCTTGATTCGTCCACAGCTTGGCGGCGTTGAGCTGTCGCCAGATGCGTTATTCGCGTGGGCAGCGTCTTCGGGGGCTGTCGCGCGGGTGGATCAATGGTGCATGGAGTGCACTGCTGTCGCATTAAAAGACGCACAGATGCCGGACGGACGGTGGATTTCCCTCAATGTCCGAGCTGACACTTTAGACGAACCAACATGGCTCAATGAGTTTCTTGACCGATTTCCGGTGAGCCGCGAGCGCGTCATTCTCGAGGTCTGTGAACAAGACGGGCGCCCAAAAAATATTCCCTCATGGCACGCTTTGAAACAGGCGTATCCCGGAGTGATGTGGGCGCTGGATGATTGGGGATCGGGGCGGAACGATATTGACCGATTAGTGAATATGGCGCCTGATTGGGTGAAAATTGACCGCTCATGGCTCTTGCTGGCATCCGGTGATCACGATGCGCGCTCGATGCTGGCAGAATTCTGCGCATGGGCGGAACGGACCGGACGGCATGTGATCATGGAAGGCGTTGAGACGGCCGAAGAGGTTCAACTCTGTAAGAATGTGGGCATAGCACGCGGGCAAGGATATTTCTGGGGACGCCCAGCCCCCTTAATGAAGGAAGGGGCTGGCCGTGGTTGCCAGGAATAGACTAAGAATCAGCTCAGCGTCGCGCGTCAGAATTGTTTCGGAGTGCCGTTGAGATAGATGTCATAGGCTGTCCCGATGAACGCAGAGACTAATCAAAGCTATGCCAGCAAAGTAAGCGCCCTTAGTCATCTCCTTCTGGGGAAAGGAGACAATCGCATGTCTCGGCGCGGTCAGAAAGAGCACTATGGGCTCTGCTTTAAAATCAAAAATCCAACCATATCACAACAGGGAGGATAGGATGTCATGATAATGCCTGAATTGCAGTCGACTATCTCCGTGGTGCTGCCATCAAAGGCTGTCATATCGGCGCGGATTATCCGCAAGCTGGGATATCATCTATATCTGCAGCCTCTCCGGGATTATGAAATCGTAATGATAACACCCCAGGGAGTCTCGGTCATACTCGTATGGCCCGACGAAAACGGTATCTATGAGTATGACGGTACCGTGACGACCAGTTTGACCATGCTGCCCTTGCTGGTGGTTGCTGTCAAGGGCATGCGACATACCATCGAAAATCGGGTGCACAACCGCATTTCAGTAAACGTGGGTTTAGAATATGGCATGCTGCGACCTGACGCTCAATCGTTCCTGACCACGACACGTGATTTATCGCCCGATGGGTTGCGCTTTCTCAGCGTGTTTGCACCGTGGACAAATTTACATCTCAAGATGCGTTTAATTCTCGCATCAGGCGATATTTCCTTGGTCTCTAAAGTGACGAGAACTCGAGTCACTTCTGCAAATGGTTGGGGCAACCGGCAGTGGGACACTGCGGTGAAGTTTGTGGAGATTAATGCACAGGCCCATGCACGCATTGAGAACTTTGTGCAAGCACACTATCAGCGCCAGCAACAAGGCAGACATCACCGCTCAACATCTTCGCGCTCCCATTCTAAATGATTGAACTCGTACGCACCCTGGACAGCCTCCGTGAACTGTTCTAGCCTCAGGGTGTTCATGCGGGACTTTTCTCGGACCCAGTCTGTGAAAATCAGGGATGGCGAGAGCGCCGCAAAGGCCAGCGGAGACGAAAAATAAAGCTGACCGGGGGGGAAGGTGTTCTTGAACTATTCTTGTCTGGGAGGAATACCACCGACAATCGCCGCAGTGCGGCACCTGTGGGGTCCACGGGCGAGACACCACTCTCCCGCGGCTCCTCCAAAGATCCTGGCATATCGGTTGGGTTGTGTCGTCCGGCTGGCCGCCAGGGCGGAACGCATAGGCCCCGTCGCTTATCTCCATTACCCATCGGAACTGGGATGCCAAACGGGCACTTCGATGGGCTGACGTTAGGCGACAGCGGTCACCTCCGGCTGCGCGCGCACCCACACGGCGACTTCCCAAATATAGCCACACAGTTCGCGAGCGACCGCAGCCAACGCTTTGGGTTTGCCGCGGCGCGCCATGAGGCGTCGTAAGCGGGCGTACAAGCGTTGTTGACAGCGCCAACTGATATGACTCAAGTCCGCCTGCCACCGCAGGCAGCCAGGCGCCGACCCACGAGCCCATGGAGCGAGGGCAGAAACCGATAGGTGTGAGCGCTTTGGGTCAAGACCCGCCGAATATGGGCATTGCCTGTTTTCGTCAGACCGCCTTGATGGCGCGTCTCCCCACTCGACGACTCCGTCGGGACCAAACCGAGAAACGCCATAAGTTGGGGATGTTGGAATTGGCTGAAGTCCCCACACTCCGCCACCAAGGTGGCGGCCGTCAGCCAATCAATCCCGCGTAACGCCTGCAAAGCCTGGATTAGACGGGCCAGCGGATGCTCGGGCCACGCTTCCCGGATAGCCTGAGTGAGCCGCTGAAGACGGTCATCGGCTTCCTCCAACTGACTGAGTAGCTCCTCCTAGGCGAGGCGGTGCGGGGCGTCCTCGGGCGTCCATTGGCGAATCACATACGGTGCCGTCCAAGCGCGACGGGCCTCCGGCACGCGGACGCCCCATCGTAACAGCGCGCTCTTAATGCGATGCCGGACCCGGGTTTGATCCTCGACCGCCCGGGTGCGCGCCCGCACGAGATCCCGAAAGGCCTCTTCGGCTCGCGTGGGAATCCGCACCGCCGTCAAGGAGCCCGCCCGCAAGGTTTCCGCCAACTTGATCGCTCCCGCCGATCGGTCTTCACGCGGTCGGTGGGCTTGGTCGGCACCAGCCCAGGCGCAATCACCTGACAGGCCACGCCCAATTCCGTGAGTAATCGGGCCGTTTCAAATCCGGTGGGCCCGGATTCGTAACACACCACGATCGTTGCGACATCCGGTTGACGCCGGACCCACTGCCGCACCGCCTCCGGCGTGGCGGGCAACGAGCCCTCGAAAGAGGCCGGGCGACGCCCGGCTTCCGCGACGGCCACGGCAATCGTCGCAGCATGCACGTCCCGTCCGATAAATCGGGTATACTCCAAGATACACCAGCTCCTCTCTCGTATGCGGCTCTGCCTGATAGACACGGTTCTCTCCTCAGTGTAGCCCGCGACCTATGCGATGAAACGGGGGGCTGGTGCTAACATGATATCTGGGCGAACCCTCATTGGTCGCTCTTGGGGCTGAGCAAATCGCGAGCAATCTTCTGATAAATCTGTGCCCAATCAGCCACACTGTCCGGTGCGGCTTGCTGTTCTTGCACACGTTGATGAATGATGGCTTTGTGCCAATCCGGAACGGATTCTCCCCCTTAGGGAGAAAGGGGGAGAATAGTCTTGTCTCGCGATCCCTTAAGTCCCGGATGCCTGTGGAGAATGGGTGAGAACATATTGCTCGAACTGGTCTGGTGGGAGCGGGCGGGAAAAGTGGTACCCCTGAATAACGTCACAGCCCAAATCTCTCAGAGCGTCGACTTGGGGCTGGGTTTCCGCACCTTCGGCAATCACGTCGAATCCAAGGTTTTTGGCCAGTTCGATGACGGTTTTGACAATGGCGCGGCTCTTGGGTTCGTAGAGCACGTCCTGTACGAAGGACTGGTCAATTTTCAGCGAGGTAATGGGGAAGTCTTTGAGATAGCGGAGCGAGGAAAATCCCGTGCCAAAGTCATCCAGGGCAATCGCCATCCCCATCGAACGGAAGATCTTGAGAAGGCGCAGCGTATAGGACACGTTGTCCATAGCCGCGCTTTCGGTAATTTCAATTTCGAGCCGGTCCGGCGGCAGATTGGTGTTTTCGAGGATGCGCATGATCATGCTCTGAATGTTGGACTGCTGGAACTGGCGGGCGGAGAGGTTCACCGCCACTTTGGGCAGCAGCACCTCAGAGTTTAGCCAGCGCGCAGTTTGCCGGCACGCCAGAGAGAAGACTTGCTGGCCGATAGGGATGATGAGCCCCGAGAGTTCCGCGAAGGGGATAAAGTCGCCTGGCGGAATCAGCCCGACCCCGGGGCGGTTCCACCGCACTAGCGCCTCGGCGCCGTGGATAAGGCCGGTGGCGCTGTTCACCTGGGGCTGGTAATAGACGAGGAAGTCATGGTGCTCGATGGCTTGGTTGAGTTCATTCTCGAGCAGTACGTAGTCGCTGCTCTGGCGGTTCATGTCGGCGCTATACAGCACATAGCGGTTGCCCCCCGCATTTTTGGCCCGGTACATGGCCACGTCGGCGTTTTTGAGGAGGGTATCGGGATCTTTGCCGTCGTGCGGGTAAATCGCGATGCCGATGCTGCCGGGGCAGCGAAACTCCTGGCCTTTTATCTGCCAGGGATGCTGCAGGCGCTGCAAAATGCGGGTGGCAATGGTGTCAACATCCTCCGGCCGCGTGAGCGGCCGCAGCAGCACGGCAAACTCGTCTCCTCCTGTGCGGGCGACAATGTCGCCCTGCCGGATCTCGTTTTGGAGTGTGTCCGCTACCCCCTGCAGCAAGTGGTCTCCAGCCGGGTGTCCCAGGGTGTCATTGATATTCTTGAACCGGTCCAAGTCAATGAACAGCAGTGCCAGCGTCTGCTGGCACTGCTCAGCCTCGCGGATGGCGGAGGTCAGCTGCGACACCAGGTGGGTGCGGTTGGGGAGCGCGGTCAAGGTGTCGTGGTGCGCCATATAGCGCAGTTCCAGCTCGACCTCTTTATGCTCCGTGATATCGCGGGTCAGGCCCCGGAACCCTATGGGCTGGTGTTCCGCCCCCACCATGAGGGACACGGAGGCGTTGAGGTAGCGGCGGGTGCCGTCCTTGCGGATAATCTGACATTCCGCCATCACAGACTGCCCCGTGCGGTAGACGTGGTTGAACGCATGGTACAGAGACTTGGCATTCTCGGCGTCCGTGTACCGGCGGTCATTGAGTCCATACATTTCCTCCGCCGGGTATCCCAAAATCGCCGTGAGGGCGGGGTTGAAAAATGTCAGATTGCCCGCGAGGTCGACTTCAAAGTAGCCATCTTGAATTTCATCCAAAATATTCCGGTAGCGCTCTTCGCTTCGTTGCAGCGCGCGTTCCGTGCGGCTGTGCTGCGTGACGTCGCGTGCGAGCACGACAAGGCCGGCGAGCTCCTGGCCCTGCCAGTAGGGCACCCGGTCGACTTCGACTTCGAGGATGCGTCCGGACGCCAGCTCTAAAGTTTCGGCACTGCCGCGCCGGGCTATATGGCTCTTTAGCACCTGCTGGGTCTCCTGGCGCCACTGGTCCGTCTGGCACAGGCGGAACTGCTGGTCAGGTCGTCCGGCAATTTCCGTACGCGGACGCCCCATCCACTCGCTGGCCGTCCGGTTCACCCGCAAGAAATGGCGGTTCCGGTCAATCTGCCAAATAGCCGTATCCGTCGCATCGACAATAGCTTCCAGTTCCTTCAGGGACTGGAACAAGGACTCAACAGATTTCGGCACAGGGTCCGTTTCCGTGGCGGGGGCAGCGAGACAGGGCGGGTGCTCACCGGCGCGGCAGCAGGGCGTTGTGCGGATGCGCAGGGTGTGGATAGTTCCTTTTTCGTCAGGGACTGTGGCCTGTTCGACAGGATGGCGCCCTTGCCGCGCCGCAAACCTTCCGGCCAGATGCGGGTAGCGGAGGGTGACCTCCTGGTCAGTGAGGTGGCGCCAGGCATTGGTCTGGCCCACGCCCAGAAGATCCCGGGCGGATTGGTTCATGTCCTGCCACAGACCGTCAGCATCTTTAAGCAGGACCGGATCAGGGCAGGCCATCCACAGCCTCTGGCACCGCTTCCCGGCGGCCAATCCCGCTGGGAGGCGGTGCCTCACCCCAGACTTACCACGGCGGAACACCATCACAATTGGACTCCTTCTGCGCTGAGACGCGCCAAGAGAGCCGCGGCTCTCTTGCTTATCGCTATTCCGGCTTCCCTGGCCGCCACACGGGAAAATCCACCGAGGGGCACCGGCGTCCAAATTCCTTGCCTGCCGGGCAGTGCGGAACCCGCGTAGAAAATTCGACAAAAATACTCTCCTATTTTAGCGAATGATACGGGGAGTCTCCAAATGTTAACCGCCCTTTTTTTCATATCCCGTTCCAATAGGCAACAGTGGCTTGCCGGCGCCGGTCTCAGTTTCCCTTTTGGGGAAGGTGGGGCACGGGCATCCGGCCGGGGCGTTCTTGCGGGAGGAGATCGATCTCGCAGCCGCTGCTTTCCGGTTACGAGAGGATTTGTCGAAATACCGACCTAATAGTTTCCGTACGCGCCGCTCTCTCCTTTATAATGGCGATGGATTCCCACACGTAGAATGACCGGCATGGAAGTCGATTCTTTCTCATCCCAAAGAGGTTAAGCGGTGGCCGCAGTTTTCTGGGTCAAAAAGGTCTTAATGGTGAGCCCCAAAGACCAACAGCGGGAGCAGAGCAGTGAAGCGCATTCGGCACAGTGCACACGGTTTTGCGGCGTGAGCAAATTCCTGCACAGAGACTGCCGGGGAAGTCGTTCTCCAAGATCCACGGGTCTTATGCCGCGCTGGCATGCCTATTTTTTCTATGATTGGGGGACAGGCACCCCCGGGCGGGACATTTTCATAAACGGATCCGCTTATTTGAGTGAAGGATGCGTGAATGTATGGGATGGTTCAGGGATTTTTCGTGGACGGTGGACGTGATTCACGGGGTATTGTTCGCCGGGCTGCTGGTCGCTGTCTGGGAACTGGCGGACTTGGCGGGAGCCAAGTCGTCACGGGCGACCTTCCGGAGCTTCATCATCATGGCCTCGCCGCTGTCTCTCCTCGCCACTGCCCGCTGGGGACGCATGGACATGCCCTATGGGGTGTATTTTGTGGTTCTGATGGCCATGTGGTACCTGATTACAAGCCGCAAGTGGGCGGTGGCCGACAGCATCATGGTATTTTTGGCGATGGCGGCGACCGCGGTGGGATATCACGGGTGGTCAGCCCATACAGCTCTGGATATGGTTGTCATGGTGGCGGCGTCAGCGCTCCTCCTGCGGCTGACCCCCAGGCGTCCGCTGCTGATATGCATGGCAATGCTGGGCGTGGCGCTGACCAGTGTGATTCTCAATAAGAACGGGATCGACGACCTGACGGTGACGGTGACGGCAGGGATTCTCTTGGCGGGGTACATTGGGGAGCGCGCGCACCGCGAACAGGTCTGGGCCGACGACAGGGATCGGGCAGAGCATGACGCGCTGACGGGGACGCTCACCCGCCACGGCTGGCAGCGGTGGCGGGCAAAGCGTGGCATTCAGAGCACTGCGGAATGGCTGTTTGTGACCTTTGACATCGACGACTTCAAAGCGATTAATGACACCTGGGGCCACATGGTGGGAGACGAGATTTTGCAGCAATTTGCGGGCCGCCTGCTGGGCCAGTGCCGGGATGGCGATGCGGCGGTGCGGTTTGGCGGGGATGAATTCTCGTGCATCGCAGCGTTGAAGGAGATTCAGTCCGCCGAGTCGGTGACGGCACGCCTCCATGCCGCAGTCACCCATGAACCGTACGCGACCGCTGCGGGGTCTGTAGCGGTCGGGGTCTCTATGGGATATGCTGTCGGGGCTCTGAGCGACAGCCTGCTGGAGGAAGCTGACGCCAACCTGCTCTATGCCAAGCGCCACGGCAAAAACCGGGCAGTGGGGCATGGAATGGCGGCCGCCAGGAACTCTGGCGAACGCATAGCCCGCAGTGAACTGGGATGGCTGGCTGATGCTGCCCAAGGCCTGTGGCAGCATTGCCGGGCGGGGGCCGTGATGACAAGCCTGGATGGGCGCATCATCGCCGTCAACCCTGCCTTCGAACGGATGGCGGGACGCACGGCCGCAGAGTTGATGGGCCAGAGCCCGGCAATCAACAGTGCCGGGACGAGCCCGGCGGCTGCCTACCAAGAAATGTGGGGGAACTTGACGGCAGGGCAGCCGTGGCAGGGGCGCTTGCAGAACAGGCGCCCGGGCGGGGAACTCTGGTGGGCCTGCGAGGACATTATGCCCATCCAGTTAGGAGGGCGCGTGGTGGGATACTGGTCCCTGGTTCATGAATGCGCTGACGATGCGGTCCCTTCCCTTCTTTCGCCAGACAGGGGTTGGCTTGACCACTTTTCTTTCCAGGTGGCATTTCAGCCTCTCGTGAATTTGGAAGGGGAGAGCGTTGTCGGGTATGAGGCACTCATCCGGCCATCCTGCCAGGGCGATGCTGTCAGTCCCTTACAGTTCTTCACCGACTGTGCCCGGCACGCTCTTAGCGTGGAGGCCGACCTGGCCTGCCTGGCGGCCGTTGCTCTCAGGATCGAGGCCATGGACCATTGGCCCGGGCCCGCAAAACTTTTCGTGAACGTGCAAGAGGCGACGCTTGCGGACCCGGACCGCGTGCGCCCCTATCTCGACCGGATGGCCTCCAAGATTTCGCGCGGTCAGATTGTCCTGGAAGTGTACAAGCGCGAAACCGCCATAGCTGCCGATTGGGACCAGATTGCCGCCTCATATCCTGAAGTGCTATTTGCGCAGGATGACTTTGGGGTGGGGGAGGCGGACGTGCTCCGGATGCACCAGCGCCGGCCGGCATGGCTCAAATTTGACCGGGAGCTGGTATCGCGTCTACCCGCCGACCGGGCTCTGCAAGATCTGATCACCATGCTGACCGACTGGCTCCATCAGCGCGGAAGCCGGGCTGTCGGCGAAGGGGTGGAGACGCCCGAGCAGGCATCAGTGCTCAAAAGGTGCGGCGTCGATGCGGGGCAGGGATACTTCTGGGCACGCCCTGCATGGGAATTGGTGGATGCCCCGTCCTTTGCGCACACCACGGAACTCTGCGCCAGTCAAAGATAAGGGGGGACGTTTCCGGAAGGGCCAACGGAATATTCTCGGCTGACTTTTTCTCGCCAGGGACAAAGAAGGCCGAACAGGAACCTGGCCGCCAGCTAGGTTCCCGACACTCATGACACTGTCTTGCGTGCGCGGGTCATCTCCTTCAGCCGCAGCGTAATGCCGACACCTGAGAAGCAGTGGTGCCGTGCGGGGAATGTGGTGTCTCGTCCCCGGAGCATCCCTTGCTCCGGGGACTTCCTTCGCTCTTCATCAGTCGGCAGCATGGTAAAGGGTTTCTAAGCCGCCGCCATTCGCCGCCGACTTACACCGCTGCCCGGCAGAGTCTCAAGACACCTGCAAGGCTTTGCAGTGCCGCGCCGTTCTGGCGTGCGCCTTTTCCTTTTGTGGACGCTTCTGCAGGGGAAAGACAACATCGTGTGGAAAACGCCGCACCGCCTCTCCGTTACGCTGGCGGGAGGTCAAATGGGGACGGTGGACTTGCCGCCTGGCCAGAATCAATTGGCGCTACGGCATGACACTGCATGACCTTTGAAGGTAAAAAAAACGGGCGAAGGACCGCCGTGCAGATTTTTTGGTCAGAATGAACAAGATTTTACACCATGTTTATCCTGTAAAATGGAGTCCGTTGAGATGAGGCTTAACAAGAGCGTCTCGAGGCAGACATATTCTGGCATGGTTTGATTGCTCGTTCGTGGGGAATGATGAAGCACAGCGGGGCGGTGAGCCCCGTTATTCATTGGCAAGCATGAAAACTTATTTTCTGATTAGGCAGGAATATGGCGCTTAGTGTCGAATCTTGAACTAAACCACTCTTCTTGTTGGGAGCGGCGGGGCCTACGAAGCGCAAACAAAGAAATTATTGAATTGCTAATCTGACTGACTGCATAAGGAGGCACAACCCATTGATTAATTTAGAACGGGGATTGAAACGCGAACTGTCGTTTCTGGACCTGACAATGTC
>DAIDDL010000076.1 GCA_027309085.1 Sulfobacillus sp. | reverse complement strand
ACCTTTACCTTAAGCATTGCCGATGCGCGGGGCCGATGGGGCGAGACCGGTGAAACGGGATCGCTCGACGCCTTACTTACCATCCTCATAGAGCAATTTGGTTTCGTGTTGGTAGATTGGTCCTAACGTGATGGGCGGCTCATCACCGCCGCGGAAAAAAACAGATCTGACATCGAAAAAGGGAACGAACTTCCGGAATGGAGTACTAGTTTATATGAATTTTAATCCACAGTCGGGGCACGAACAAGCCGGCACACGACCTGGAATAGTTTTGTCGCCAAAAAACTTCAACACTGCCACGGGGTTTGCCGTTGTCTGTCCCATCACTCGCCAACAAAAAGGATATCCCTTTGAGGTCATCCTACCCAAGGAGTTGGTTTTTGAGGGCGTTATTTTAGCAGACCAAGTGAAGAGCTTCGATTGGAAAGCTCGCCAATTGCAAATTAAAGGACGCGTACCCGACGAATTGGTTTTCCAATGTCTCGATTTGATCCACATGTTTTTGTGACGAACCCCCTTTCAGCTAATCTTTGCGGACCTTCCGCACTTTTGGTGTAACGCGACAATTCATTAGCAGAAATAGCCATTAGTTTCACAGGCACACACGATATGTGGTACCTATAACAAATGCCAGCAGAACATGAATACTACCAGTGAAATGTGCGTCACGAAAAATCCCCACTTACACCAAAAATGCGGAAGAGCCGGTCCCTGTGGACATCACCCCCCGGCAAAATTCATGATAATATGGGGTCATCAACGCTCTATCAGAATTGAAAACAATCCTCAAGGGGGGCAGAGACAATGGCGCCATCAGACCCTTTCGCTCTCTACCGGAAGGCAGGTCAGCAGTGGCTCGCGCGACTATGGCAAACCCGTGGAGAACCGCGTGAGGATGAAACGCCGGAAGACCACCAGCTGTTGGCCGCCATGCGAGAGCATCATGAATTTCATCCCCTGTGGGACCGTCTTGAGCAGGTGCAGGGACGGGCACCAGAGGTGGGAGGCATGAACCCCATCTTGCACATGATGATCCATGTTACGATGGAGACGCAGTTGGACACGGGAAGTCCGCCAGAGGTAGGCGAGGCACTCGAGCAGATGCTGCAGGCCGGATTTACCCACCACCGGGCCATTCATCTGCTGGCCACGGCTTTAACACAGGAAATCAGCACCGTGCTGAGTCATCAGCAGCCTTATGACGCGGTGCGCTACCGGAGTCGCGTGCAGATGATTGGCCGCGGTGTTCGCGATCCGCAAGAATTTAGCGCCGCGGTCCGCAGGGCCCGGCGAAACGACCCGTGCCTCTGCGGGAGCGGGAGAAAATTCAAACACTGCTGCATCAACTACCTCCCGCTTGATGTTCGCCCGACCCCGTGGATAAACTTGCTCCCGGGCGGCTCGTTGTACTGTACTCCTGCGTACGCAGAATCTGCCGCCGATGATGACCCCATCGTCTGCCTGCAAAATATGAGCGCTGTGGCGGCCGCCCTAGAATCATGGGGGGACCTCGAGGGAGCATTCCGCGCTTACCGGTACATGGAGGATGTTGCCAAAGAAGCCAGGCCATCCCGGACCCCTTCTGGCGGTCCTCTCGAGAATGTCCTCCAAGACATCGTGGATTTTGCCTTGAATCATCCCGCCTTCGCGGTAAACGCCTTGGAAGCCAGTGAAATTCTCCTTGCCCGCTGCAGCGATGACGATCTCGCCATTCGGACGACACTGGAGTTGGATCATGCCGACCTTCTCACCTACGTCGGGCGCGCAGGGGAGGCGGAAGTCGCGTACGCGCGCGCGACTGAGCTTGCGAAATCGGACCAGAGCACTAACGAGCTGCAGGAAATGGTCGCAGACCGATGGGGATTTTGGAACGACGAGATCAAACCGCTGAGTGGCACGAGCCATGAGCGCCACTGAACCGACAAAGACCATGCACCCCGTTTCTTTATCCTGCGCACTCCGCGTGCAGAGCAGCGCCCTCTTCACCTCCATGACAGTGAAGAGGGCTAGCGCTCATTCCATGCTGTCGATTCTCACGTTATTTGGCCGGAAATGCACGTGTATTTCTCAACATCCTCGACCGCATACAAACTCTCTGTGGACGCTCTCTCTTGAGGATACCGCCGCTACCGCGGGCAAAAATTCTCGTCAAGAGCCTCCACCGGCTTGCCTAGCGGCCCAATACCCGCCACCCATACCCGGCCAGTTAAGTTGAGACTTCGGTGGCCAAATAACGTAAGACGTAACAAGTGTAGGTTCTCACGCTATTTTGCCATTAAAGGCCCTTCTTTTCTCATGTTGTCGTGCCGCCCCGGGGCTTCCCGTGTGTTTCGTCAATAGGAAACGGTCACTTGAGTTTAGCACCCCGAAGTCACAGTAAATCTCACGGAGAGAACGGCGCACAACCTGCATGAATACTAGGTTTGTGGTATAATTAAGGTATCACCCCAATGAACCAAAAACCGAGTGATATCATGCGGGACAATGCGACGGAGATCAAATGTGCTCGATAAACACCCGTATTCGATTCCCATTATATTCGATGTGATGGGCACCTTCAAAACGAAATTCCATCATCCGGAAGGCACATTCCCAGAAACAAAACGGATACCGGGTTACCGAAATTTTGGCGCTCATGATTATGCTACCCCTGCTGCTGCAATTTTGAGGTTGCCGTGCGAGGCTGTCTGACAAATTCGGCGGTGGTTTTTTGACTACAACAATCCATGGATAGTCAACAACGGCAGGGGAATGCCAAACTGCCGCTGCAAATCGCTGCTGGGGGGCATCTTTTGAACCCAGTTCTCGGCCGTCTTTCGGATCGTAGGTTCCATTGCTCGGACTCGAGGCGGAGTAAACGCCTGATTGGCTAATTTTCTCACGCGCGTATGTCGGGGAGGGTCATTGTCCACAGTCCCGGCACCTGCCAACGCACCATGGCATTAACAGCTTGGCACCGCATCAGATATCGGCTGTGTCGTCTTATTCGCATAGGCGGACGAGAACCTGTCCGTATCATGAGCAATATGCACAATACCATCGAAACGGGTAATAATCCACGCACCGGGCCGTTCCGAATAGAAAACCGGAATTTAAGCATGTTCTAGGGACTCTTCCCTTGATCGGAATCTAGCAAATCGGACCGTTCCCGCAAATATTGGCACGCTTCCTCACCCGCACCATCGTGGTGTACCATCGGGAGCATCCCCTTTCTCCTCAAGATGCTCCCATGTTACCAAGTGGTGACCGAGTACAAGTCACGAATATTGTTCGCCATCGTTGCGCACTTTTGTCAATCGACCGGCTTTTACTCCACTGTCTCGGACTGAGAAGATATTGCGAGATTCTTAACCTCCCGCGATACGTTATTAAAAAATTGGTTTACGATGAACGTCGCGACCCCAGAAAGCATGCGTTGACCCACGCCGGCCACCGTTCCACCAACCTTGGCCTCGCCCTCATAAATCACATCACAGCCTGGGTCATATTCATCGAACCGAACCTGCATGTTAACACTGACAAATCCGCCTGGTCCCTGGCCCTCCATAACGAGTCGGTACGACATATTGGGCACCGCATCTTCAATGGCCATAACCCCCTGATATCGGCCCTTGATCGCGGCAACGCCCATTTCCAACTGGGCCTGATACTTACCTTCTTCAGTTTCGGTCATCGCCTTTAGTCCCGGCATGGTTTTTACCAATGTAGCCGAGTCCGTTAAAGCCCGATAACATTCAGCGGGACTCGCTTCAATAAGCTTGTGTCCTTTAATCTGCATTACTGACCGTCCTTTCCTACGCTTGCCTCTCCCAGCACTGTTTTTTCGCACTCGAGGCCAATTCATTACGGATGATCAGGGCCCACGTGGGATGGGGCGGTGACACGACAACTGTCACCGCCAGCCCCTTCTATTTACCGGTGAATCTAGCGCCACGCTTCTCCTTAAATGCCTGCACACCTTCTTGAAAGTCCTCCGTGGTCCGAAGAAATCCATACATTTGTCCTTCAAACTTGAGCCCCGTCTCCAGCGGTGTTTCCAAAGACTGGTCAATCGCGATCTTGGCCTTGGACAATGCCAACGGGGAAAATGGTAGGAGCTCATCGACTAGTTTCCACACGGCGGAATCGAGTTGGTCAGGCTCGACAACTTCAGTCAAGAGACCCCATTCTTTGGCCTCATGGGCTGGAATGCGGCGGGCACGCAAAATCATGTCTTTGGCTCGGCCGACCCCCGCGATACGCGCTACCCGCTGGCTGCCACCGCTGCCGGGAATCATGCCTAATCGCATCTCTGGCAGCGCCATGAGGGTCGTTGTCGCTGCAATCCGAAAGTCACAGGTCATGGCAATCTCAAAGCCCACGCCAAAAGTATAACCGGTGAGGCGAGCGATGACCGGCTTAGAGCATCGTTCCGGCGCGGCCACGTTCTCTGCGAGATGTGACAGATATTCGGGGCTGGCTTTGAGAAACCCTGGAATATCTCCCCCAGAGGAGAAGTGTTCACCCTGGGAAGCAATGATTACCGCACGAATGTCGTCGCGATTCTCAATCTCCCGAAACACCGCCGCCAAGTGCTCCCGGGTCGGTACTGTGACAATGTTGTATGGCGGAGCGTTCAACGTGAGAATTGCCACTTGCTTATCAGTCCGATACTCGACTTCCAAAATGGACCCTTCAAACTGCTGTTGACTCATTTCGTCACCTCATCTACGTAGTGTTAAGACAACGGATCGACCTGGCCTTCACGCAAAACACGCCGCAATATCTTTCCTACCGGCGACTTCGGGATTTCGCGCACGAAGACATATTTTCGAGGACGTTTGAAGCGGGCCAGCGTGGCACTTTCGATGCAATACCGATCCAACTCCTCTGCCGTGAGACCGGGGTGCCTTGGTACAACGTAAGCTGTCACCATTTCGCCCCACCGATCATCGGGCCGACCCACCACTGCCACCTCAGCCACACCGGGGTGCTTACTGAGAGCGTCCTCGACTTCCAACGGATGGATGTTCTCCCCACCGGAAATCAACATGTCATCCACTCGCCCATAGACCCAGAGATCCCCTTCGTCATCCCAGTAGCCAACGTCTCCCGTATGATACCAGCCATCTCGGAGTGCCTTGGCCGTTGCCTCGGGACGATTCCAGTAACCTTGAAAGGATTCCGGAGACGTCAACCGGACAATAACCTCACCAGGGGTTCCCACCGGGACATGAGCATCGGGCGTTCCCTCATCGACATCGACTACATGCACCTCAGAATGAAACCCCGCTTTACCCGCACAGGTGGGCTTCCGGTCCAACCAGTCGCAAATAGTGAACGTGTAGACTTCGGAACTTCCGAAGTGGTTCACAAAAATCTCCGGCTCCAATCGTTCAAAGCAATGCTCGGTTAGCATGCTGGTCATCGCCGCACCCGCGTAGCCGATTTTCTTGAGCGACCCCAAATCAAGCTCAGATAGCCCCGACCAATTAACCAAGTCATAGAACAAGGTCGGCACCAAATACAGGGCGGAAACGCGCTCTGTCGGAATAAGACGAGCAAGCCGTTCGGTATCATAATCCGGCAATAGCGCTAGCACACCGTTTAGAAGGGCAGCCGAAACCATGCTCCGCATCCCCATGGTGTGGTAAAAGGGCATGACTCCTACACTTCGCTCGCCCATTTGGTATCGATTTTGGATGATATGAGCGACCGCCGCCGATATCTCATTGCGGTGGCTACGAGGCACCCCCTTGGGTCGCCCTGTGGTGCCGGAGGTATAAAGCATGATAGCCATGTCATCTTCGTCCATATCGACCGCCGGAGCTGGGGACAGCGGAGGTTCAAGCCATCGATTGAAACTATCAAGATCACTGGCGGAACCCGTGGTCCAAATGACTTTCGGAACCGAACTGAGGGTCGTTGCCGCTTGCCCGACTGTCTCTTCCAAGTCCGCCTCGGCGACGATTAAGCGGCTCTCGGAATCCTCCGCACAATAGCGCAGTTCGTCCGTCGACATACGGAAGTTGACCGGGGTATAGATAGCACCGAGACGCTGGCAGGCCCAATAGACAAGAATGTTCTCACGTCGATTCTTTAGCACCACCAGAACGTGGTCCCCGGGCCGCACCCCGTAGGCCCACATGTGCCCGGCCACATGTTCGACACGCATCATGAGATCGTGGTAGGTCCAGCGCACCTCATCGTCGACGATGGCGTCCACCGATGGCAAGCGGGATACCGACCGATGAAGACAGTCCATCAGGTTCATTTATTGCTCCCTCTCTTCCCCCTGAAGATCGCGGATAGCGTTTTGAATGCCGACGTATCCCGTGCAGCGGCAGAGATGGCCGCTCAAAAGCTCGTCCCAGTCAACCTGCAACCCCTCGTAATTCTCAAGCCGCGACCACACTGACGCGACAATGCCGGCGGTGCAAAAACCGCATTGCAGCGCATGATTCTGTGAAAACGCCCGTCGCACTCGTTCATACCCCGGTTCTTTGGCTAATCCTTCGATGGTCGTAACATTCTGAGGCTCCACGTCGACCGCCAGGCGAAGACAGCTTCGGGCGGGCTCCCCATCGATAAGCACCGTGCACGCACCGCATACCCCGTGTTCGCATCCCACATGCGTTCCGGTGAGACCCACTTCGTCGCGAATAAAATCCGAGAGCAACATGCGGGGCTCAACCCAGCGCCGGTATGGTCGACCGTTGATGGTCAGCGTCACAGCAACGCGCTGGTCTTTACCATATCGAATCATCGCTTATTCCCCCCCGCTCTTCGTTCGGCTTCAACCACCGTTTGGTAACCCAACTGGTGCACGAGGTGTCGCCTAAGGCCACTCGATGCTTCCAAGTCGTTCGGAGGATCCAGAAGCGGATCAAGGGATTGAATCCAATATTGGGCCACATCCTCGGACAGGGTCTGGCCCTTGAAGTGGGACGGCAACTCCACCGATATGGGTGTCCCCGCCACACCAGCTGCACCCAACACCCCGTCCTCCAAGCAACGTTCCCCATTGATGCGTATTTGGCAGGCCACGGCGACCAACGCGAAGTCTCCGCGACGCCGGGAGATCTCCATAAAGGCACTACCAGTTCCCCGCAAGGGCTTTGGCCAGGACGTTGACACCACCACTTCCTGAGGCTCTATCAGAGTGGTGTAGGGAAAGAGAAACAAATCGCGGGCTTCAACGTTACGGAGCCCGGATGGCCCCATAATCGTGGCAGATCCCCGATAGACTTGTAAAAGCAGTGGAAGCTCAGAACTGGGGTCGGCGTGGGCGATGCTCCCGGCCACCGTTCCCGTCGATCGCGTTTGGGGATGGCCGATATGTTCCATTCCCACGCTTAGGGCGTCAAACCCTTCGCGGCCCGACACAGCGCGGCGAAACCGTTCCTGTACCACCATGGCCCCCACCCGAAGAGACTGACCCTCATCCTCGATACCCTCAAGGCCGGGAATGCGGCGGAGGGAAATCAACATATCGGGCCGAGCCAGTCGCATGTTGAGCATCGGAACTAGACTTTGACCTCCAGCCAGTATCTTGGCATTGTTTCCCAATGCGAGAACTTCCAGCAACTCGTCCAACGTTTCTGGGAGAACGTAGTCAAACGGCACCGGTTTCATCGCTGTCCGCCCCCTTTCCCTGTGATGTCAGAGACCGCGCGCAAGGACAGTGGAAGCGCAAGGACTTCCGTGCCTAAGGCATCAGACACGGCATTAGCAATGGCGGCTCCAGCCGACATAACATTGCCCTCCCCAAGCCCCTTAGCCCCCAAGGGAACGCCGGGGGCTGGCGTGTGATGGTGCCGAATCGTTAGCGAGTGGGGCATTTCGCTCACCGTAGGAACCAAATAGTCCATAAGAGAACCCGTCAGCAACTGCCCATCCTCGTCATAATGCAAGGTTTCATAGAGTGCCGAGCCAATCCCGAAAGCCAACCCGCCCTGTATCTGGCCATCGGCCAACAGAGGGTTTAAGAGGTTTCCGGCGTCGTGGACGGTGACGTAATCGAGAATCTCTATTTCGCCAGTTTCAACATTTACAGCAACTTTAGCCACATCCACCAAAAATCCATAAGTGGCCGAGGAGTTGACCAAATCTGTCGCGGTAGGCGGTTCCATGTTAGGCAGGGAAAAATAGCTCGTTTCGTACACGCCGGGTGTTGTTCCCGTAGGCAACCCAGCAGGATGCCAGTGGGTCAAGCCAGCAAGCCGTTTCACGGTCCATGACGAGGCTTCGTCCCCGTGAAAGACCCGGCCTTGCTCAAACCGCAAGGTCTTGACATCTGTGTGTAAATGGTTCGCAGCCAGCGCTAGCAATTTATCGCGCACCTGAACTGCTGCGGTATGCACGGCACTCGCACCCGCAGCGGCAAATCGGCTAGAATAACTGCCCGAGGAAATGGTCCACGCCGTCGTGGCCGTATCCATCTCCGCAATCACCCTGATGGTTTCGGGTGGAACTGTTAGCACATCCGCGACAATCTGTCGGACCACGGTCTCGTGGCCCTGTCCCTCAGGAGCGCTGTCAATCTGGACGGTAATGCCGCCCAAGGCATCAACCGCCACTGTGGCCGCTGATACGGCACCAGACTTGGGTAGCTGACGTGCCCGTTCTTCCGGCGTATATGCCACCGTGACGTAGCCCATGTTCGAGCCAGAGGGCTCCACCACGGCCGCCATTCCGATGCCATATCGCATGGGGCCCTTACCCCCGGCGGCCTGACTCCGGAATTGCTCGTACTTAGCCTCGTTAAGAGCTGTTTCCAGCACTTGCTGATAATTGCCGCTATCGTACAGCCCTCCGCTAGCGGTGCGGTATGGAAATTGGTCCGGACGAATCAAGTTTTTCCGACGAATATCCGCGGGATCCAGTCCCAGCTTCCGAGCGGCGATATCCATCATGCGCTCGAGGGGAAAATAGAGCTGAGGGCCGCCATAGCCGCGCACCAAGCCGGTCGGCACCCGATTGGTGAGGACAGCAAAGTTCTCTAGAGAGACATTCGCGACATCATAAGCCCCCGTGAGGTTTCCGTGCACCCGATAGAGGGTTGCTGGTTCCGGCGCCCGGATGTAGGCACCAACATCATCATACTGGCGAAGCTTGAGAGCCCGAAGGCGCCCATCCGATGAAAACCCAGCGGTCAGATAGCTAATACGCGAGCTGGCGCTGGAACTGGCCTTCATGTGCTCGAGACGGTCCTCGACCCATTTGACGGGGATCCCCAGAAGTCGACTGGTCGCCGCCATGAGCACCATATACGGGTAGACGGCCGACTTAACGCCAAAGGACCCGCCAATATCGGTGGGCGTCTTGATGCGAAGTTTCTGGGTTGTGACTTTAAGGGCGTGGGCCATCACCGAATGCAAGGTAAAGGGCCCGTGAAAGTTGGCCCAAACGGTATAATCGCCCAGACTCTGGTCGTAGTGCGCAATAACCCCATACGTTTCGATCGGAATCCCCGTGTTGCGGGGATAGAAGAAACGTTCCTCGACGATCAGATCTGATGATTTCAATGCCTCTTCGGGATCCCCGTATCGAAAGGTACGATGGTTGGCCAGATTATCAGCGACGTCATCATGAATCCATGTAGAACCGCCCTGAACCGAAGCCTCAACGTCCATCGCCACCGGCAAGGGTTGGTAGTTCACCCTAATGAGATCGGCCGCATCTTCCGCGAGATAGCGAGACTCAGCCACGATAACTGCTACCGGTTCCCCCACGTAGCGAACCCGGTCGATAGCCAATGGAAAGTACTTCATAGGAATCGGCACGCCCACTGGAAAAGGCGCAAGGATTGTCGAAAGGTCCGCCCCGGTCACGATGCCGAATACCCCGGGTAACGCAAGCGCCTGTGACATATCAATTCCCGAAATGCGGGCATGCGCATAAGGGCTTCGCAAGATCGCCGCCTGGCGAATGCCAGGTACGGGCGCTAAGTCTGCAATATACTGACCTTGCCCCGACATCAAGCGTCCATCTTCAAAACGCGGAACGGATTGTCCTACCCAGGACATACAATCCCCCCTTCATCATTTCTACAGTAGCACGGGGAATCGTCCGTCAATTTCACAATCATCGCGGGCGGAATTGCACTTTTCTATTGATTTCCGCTTAACCGATCCCGAAATTGGTGTCGATATTCCGAGGGAGACGTGCCCTGAATGCGGCGAAAGAGGGTGGTAAAATAACTGGCGCGATGAAAACCAGACTCTTCCGCGATCATATCAATAGGAAGGTCCGTCATCCGCAGGAGCTTTTTCGCGTGCTTAACGCGCAGATGGGTCAAATATTCGACAAAGGTGACGTGCATGTCCAACTTGAACTGTCGGCTGAAATATGACGGGCTTAAGTAAACTAACTGCGCCATGTCGGCGAGCGTCACGGATTCTGCGAAGTGAGTCTCAAGGTAGCGAATGGCGCTTTTAATCGGATTGCCCAAATCAACTTGGCTGGTGCCCTGTTGTCCGTCGCCGATCAGACGCTCCAGAAGGTCAAGCACCTCGTTTCGCGCGACTGGCTTTAATAAGTAACCGCAACATCCCGCGTTAATGGCCAGATAGACCACTTCAAACATCTTTAACTGGGTGACAACCACCACCAAACTTTTGGGGGATATCCGGAGCGCATGGCGAACCCCGTCGTCTCCTCCATCCTGGATGGACGGATCCAGAAACACCACCTGAGGGTGCTCTTCTTTCATCATCCGAAGTCCCCCATCCAGTGTCGCTACCTGCACAATGCCAAACCCTTCATAACGACTTTGCGACAGAATCGTCGCCAATTGCTGACGCGCCGCGTCATCGTCATCAATGATGAGAAGACTGGGCCGAGCCATATTACAACCCTCCTTCTAAATTCGCCAACTCGCGACGAAGAATTTTGCCGGTGGCGCTTTTCGGGATTTGGCGCACAAACACATATTTTCGGGGACGCGCCCAGATTGACAGAGCCGCTTGCTTCTTACAGTAGGCGTCCAATTCAAACAAACGAAGACCCGACGTACGCGGCACTACGTAGGCCACCACCACCTGTCCCCAACGGTTGTCGGGTTCTCCAGTGACGGCTACTTCTAAAATTTTCGGATGACCGGCTAAGACCGTTTCAACGATCTGCGGCACAATGTGTTCGCCTCCCGAAATGATCACCTCATCGGTGCGGCCCACCACATAAAAGTTTCCGCTCGTATCTTGGTATCCTAGATCCCCTGTTCGATACCATCCTTGATGAAGGCTTTGGCGAGTGAGATCCGGCCGATTCCAATATCCCCGGAAGGCCTCAGGAGACGAAGTCGATACCAACACCTCTCCCACTGTCTCAGACGTTTCTGCTCCTTCGATGCATACCGAGGCGTTAACGCCGGGCTGTCCCACCGATCCAGGCAAACGCAAAAGCACGTTTCCGACCGTATGCGTATAAATTTCGGTGCTGCCATAATGGTTAACAAATGCACTCGGTCGGAAGCGGTCGATGCAATTCTGGATAAGATCTTCTCGCATGACCGCCCCGGCATAGCCGAGCTTAGTCACCGAACTTAAGTCCTGCGTGTCGGTATGTCCCGAGTGCAATAAGGTGTAGTAGAAGAAGGGTGTTTGATATAACACCGTAATCCGTTGACGTGTAATGACACCTGAAACGCGCTCGGGGTCCATCTCCGCCATGAGCACGTACATAGCTCCGAGCAAAGTCGCGGCGATGTAGAGGTGAAGTCCCATGGTATGGCTTAACGGCATCACACCCAAAATGCGGTCGGATTCCTCATAGTGGCACTGAACGACTTGGGCGTGCGAGGCTGCGATCGTATTTCCATGTGTCCGGGGCACGCCCTTCGGCCGTCCGGTGGTTCCCGCGGTGTACAAAATCAGAGCGATGTCATCGCTCTGGGGCTGATGGACCCGAAAACCCGACTGCCCTCTTAAAAGCCGAGGAAATTCGCCAATCTCTATATCCGCATCATCAGCATCGACTCCAATCAACACAGGCCGCACCTCTCCAAGACAAGCTGAGATGTTAAGACCATCGACACGCTCATAAATAATTGCCTGCGGCTCCACATCCTGAATGGTATTGCTTAACGACCGCCACGAGTTTTCGGGATTGATCGGAACCGCTACCGCCCCGATGGCCATGCAGGCCCAAAAGGCCGCTAAGGCAACCGGACGGTTTCTCAGCAACAGGACCACGCGATTACCGGGCTTAATTCCGAGCCGCCAAAACCCCGACGCTAGGTTATCCACCCAGCCCATTAACTCGGCATAGGTCAGCGCTCCCTCGGGCGAAACCACCGCCAGGGTCGCGGGATGGGTTTTCGCCCTGTCCACCAAGACCGAATAGAGATTCAACAAAAAGCCTCCCCTTGAATCTTCTAACCGCATTGTACTCCAATAGGCGAATCTTCGGGAGAGATCGTATTCCGCGAAAAATCTAATCCCGGTTGAAGATGATTATGAAAGGCACGAAAGATTGTCTTTGCTATCTTTTATGTTAAGGTCTTATGCTCTTCGCGGAGCGAGAAAATATCATTGAGATAAGGGGTCCCTTATGCGCTACTCAATCCATTGGCCTCATCATAACGAGTTTGGCTCAGGAAGTCTTGAAGCCTTGCCGTCGTTCTTAGCAACATTGCCCCAAGCCATTGTGGCAGTTGTGGATTCAAGTATACGGCCCGCCATCGAGTCGTTTCTTGTAGTAAAAGGTCCCCATGCACGATTATTGAAAATTCCACCGTCGACCCGTCATGGGATGCCGTTGCCGCTTTACGGCAACAACTCGCAAGCACATCCCCGCGCACCCTAATCGGATGCAGCGGCGGAAGTACCTTAGATGTAGTCAAAGCCACTGCTCATGTGCCACTCCATGCGCTATTGTGGAACGACCGGATACAAACGTTTTAATTCCGACGACCGCCGATACTGGCAGTGAAGTCAGCCCGTCCATCGTGTTGGCTGATCCGGAATTCAATACGGCCGCAGCCACCTCGGACCATCTCGTTGCAGACGTAGCTTGGATTGATCCCCAGCTCATCTGCTCGGCTCCAGTCAATGTCACGCGCGATAGCGGCATCGACGCCCTGACCCCATTGCATCGAGCAAATGCGACCCGATTTATTTTCTCAAAAAAGGAGGCTTAACAGTATGACTATTCAAAATCAACGAAGTCCAATCAATCCAGCTCCGCTGGCGTTTGGCGCTTTCGCTATGGCCACATTCCTACTTAGTTGTGTGAATGCGGGATTTATCGGTGTTGGATTTATCCCCGTCGTGGTCGCAGTGGCCTGGTTTTTCGGCGGCTTTACGCAAGTCATTGTCTCGATCTGGGAAATTGCTCATGATCGGCTGTTCCCCGCCGTGGTCTTTGGCTCCTACGGCGCCTTTTGGGTTAGTTTCGCGATTCTGCAAACGTTCTACGTCGGCAAAATTCCGGCTTCTATGGCCGGTGCGGCAAACGCCCTGTTCCTCGGGGTTTGGTGCATTGTTACCATATACTTCCTTGTGGGGTCGTTCCGCACCAATCTTGCGTTGGTCATCGCTTTCATACTGGTTGAGGTCATGCTCATTCCGCTCACCATCGGATTTGCCAACGGTAGCCATGGTGCAACCGTTTTCGGTGGCTGGGCGGGGATCGTGCTCGCCCTGGAAGTATGGTATATTGCCGGAGCTGAACTCATCAATCATCAGTTCGGCCGGATAGTCCTGCCACTGGGGCAACTTAATCAACCGGCCTCCACTGACACCCTCCAACCGCCGGCAATAGCCGGCGATGGCTTCCCGGCGGGCCAGTCGTTGGAGTGAGGGTTTCATGAAGGAGCCCCGCTTTCCCCGGCAGTAAGTCATCGTAGTGGCGAGGTCAGGCCTCGGCACGGGCGCCTCCGGTATCAATCCGGCGCGTGGCGAGCATGACAATATCTCCATAACTCGTCTGCTGTTGCTGGACGGCCGTGTCCAATGCGCACACCGCATGGTCAAAGCCCCAGCGGTCCGTACAGCGGGCCAACGCTTCCAAGGCCATTTTCAAATCGGTGCGGACGGCCTCATCCAAGGCCGTCCACACCCTCTCGGGCAGCGTCTTCCGGAGGGCACTCTTGCGCCACGTCCCCGGTTTTTGCGATAATTGGTGCACCGTCGTCCGATAATCGGTAGAATCACTACGGAGGGCACCACGAGCAGTTGATTGGCCTGTTCCGGATCGGATGAATACTAATGGGTGCCCGTCGACATGAAAGATCCCTTGGCGCGTCGCACGGGCGCGGGTGTAGCTGTAGGGGGCGAAGGCATTCGGGCGAAGCGCCCGCAAGTGGGCACGATCGTCCGCAAAGAGGGTGACCACGGGTTGCCCTTTTTTTGTAGTGCACCCGGGTCCAAAGCAGTTTGTCTTCTGCAGATTAAGGATCTCTAGAACAGCAGGAAATAGGGACCCCATGGCACCTCACAGGCAATTCAACGTACCAACGTATTAGTTGGAGTTGTTCTTTCCAGCTAACACCATTAGCCTTAAGAGCATATAAATGTTTGCCTCGCGACGCTGAGAGCAACGACTTTCTGAATATCTGTGGATTGTTTTACAAGATATCCTCAGGCCGCCTAAATCACCAAAATGGAATGAGGAAAAGGACCGATTAGTTACAATCATTGTACGTAAAGCTCTGACGACGTACCTTCGTTGTTTGATTTGGTGTACAATATTTTTGAATATTTCCAGATAGTTTGGCAGATATTATCTCTTGGGAGGATTCGCGAATGAATCGCAAACGACACTTACGTCATCGTGCTTTCTTTGATTTCTTTCTCTATGCAGTGGGAATCGTGTTATTTACAATGCTCTACAATCGTACATATTCGGTAAACCCGTGGGGCTTCCTCATTATGGCTCGGTCCGAAGGGCATAGCAAAGCCTCCGAGAGAAGGGCGGGCCCTTTCTCGGCAGGCGTTGGTACGGTATGATACATCTAATGCTTCTCGGAGCCGTCCGCAGATTCCCTAGGACAATAGCACGATCGCCTTTTTCTCCGCTTGACCGCTCCTCGCGGCGGTACTCCCCTCATCATCCAAACGGGGGACACCCCAGCTTATATGGTTCGGATGCCCCGCCTCATGAGCTAATCGTTACCCACTATGGGCTTTGTAGCCGTTAATGACATTTATTAACAAATGCGATGCGATGAAGATATTATGCCTCCGCCTCTCTTTTTATCACGGCAGGAGTGATGATCAGGTAATTTTGGGCAGGGGTCTTAGCCGTCGGGTTAACCCGACGGCTCAATACGGCTCCCGC
>DAIDDL010000075.1 GCA_027309085.1 Sulfobacillus sp. | reverse complement strand
TCCGGTTCTGAGGGGGTTCGCGGCCCAAGAGAAACTCGCTAACACAGCCAAGCCTCGAGGCCGCGTTCTACCTACCATTTGTCATGAAAAGTTGGCCTTTTCTTGTCGGGGCAATGGCGACCTGCCTAAGGGCTAGCCACCCAGACGGAATCAAGTGCACACTCACCACTACGGCCAAGGCCGAACGCTCCCCTTTTCCCTACTCGAATTGTTTATCGGTGATGTGGGCAGCATTCCGCCGATTCATCACAATTGACGCGAATAGAACAGTGGCCAATCATTCAAGAATGGGGCTACATTGCGCTATTGACTCCTACGATTCCGGATTCACCAGATGCCTCCATGACCGTCGGACACCGAGTTTAAGGTGGAGCGTTGGAGGAGTATCCTAGAGAGAGACGAAACGGAGGGGGCATCCCTGATGATTAAAGTCCATTTGACGAGGGATTATCATATTCGTCTACCAGAAGCGATCGCGAAGCCGTGGTGTTTAGCGCCCGACGATCGCGTGGTTATTGATGTGATGGGGGACGAGGTGAGAATTCGCAAAACGGCCGCCCCCGCCTCGGGCCGATTTGCGGGGATTCTGCAGCGGTACTTTCCCACGGAGTTTGTGGCTGACCAATGGTTGCAAGATGAGCGGGACGCATGGTCCTCCCGCTCACCCGTTTGACGGGGCATCGGATTGCCCGGGATATGCCTGTCTTGATTGAGTTTTTAGCGAATCACGTCACGTATCTGCCACTCGTTCGCCCGCTGTTTAAAGCATTAGCAAATTCTCCGTGGGTTGTGCCATGCGAAGGACGGATCGCATCGCAGGCCGCCGCTTGGAATGGCTGCGATTTCGGACGGAGGGAGAGGAGGTAGCCTCCCCATGTTTTTGAGCAAGCGTGTCTCGCTCGCACGGGCTGCCCAATTGGCGCAAAAATCCCTCGGCGAATTCATTGACATTCTACGCGCCAAAAATTTGCTATGGATGGATTATGGGGCGGAAGATAAACACCTGGACGACATGGCTATAGAAAAGTTCCAACACGTCGACCCCCATGATGACTAAAGTGGACTAAAGCGGCGCATGGATTGCATTCGCCATGATCGACGAGGTGCCGCTGATGGTGCCGTGATTTCATTTGGTTGTGGTTCCTCAGGTGGTCCTCGAAGAGTGATGGCGTCCCACTCCGAACCGGTCAAATCCTATTATCGCATGCCCTCGATGCGGGAACCGGAATCCCCGCGATCCAGATGCGCTCGCTTGGGGCGACTTTCGTCGGTAAGATGAAAGAACGGCTGATCGCCATTATGTTGGACGACAACGATCGTCAACGTGAGGCGACATGACGATTGCGGTGCGAGGCGGAGCGGAATCTCTTGCCCATTCGACGGGGCTGTTTCTAGCATCAGGCCGCAAGCCCTAGATCGGAACCCTAAATGCCCGGACGTCTGTGGGCGCCCACGCTACTTGGCAGGTCCAGATTCGGGCGGCTTGTTCCGCGATTAGTGCACGCAACTCTCCAAAAGCCAACGGCCGGCTGACCAGCGGAGCAATGACCGTATAACGAAATTCCGCCATTATTTCGGGTGAATTTGTTGTGGATTTCATGGGTAGCGCCTCCACCTGTCACCCTACCAGTTGGCGGCCCCTAACGTTGTTGCGGAGCTGCCAAGGGACTCAGGTCTTGGGACGCACTAGCGGAACTCCTTGCTGACAAAGCGGGCAGTCTTCGGGTTTCCAGCTGGGCACTGGCTGGCCCAAATCGAGCACAGCATAAAAGGGGAGTGGCGCAAAGGTGGTTTGAGCACGGTTGACCAAGGCCCCAATGGCCTTCACACGGCCCCCTTGTTCTGTGACCGCCCGTATCACCTTGCGGACCGACAGCCCGGTGGCGACGGCGTCCTCAATAATCACCACCTCTTCCCCGGGGGTTAAAAGACCTTCGGGAAGGATCATCGTGCCTTCGGGTGACTTAAGGGCGGAAATGGATCGCCCGTGAAAGATATGCGCCATTTCATAAGAGATTACGATGCCTCCTAATGGGGCCGCGACGCATGTAGGAGACGCCGGCATCAGCCCTGCAAGGCGCTGACACCATGTTTGGAGCAGACTGGGTTGTTCCACAACCCGAGCCATCTGGAAAAACTGTCGGCTATGCCAGCCTGAGGTGAGCAAAAAGTGTCCGTCCAGAATCGCATGAGCCGCACGCAATTCTTCCAGCAAATTAGAGTTAGACACGATGTTTTCTCCTTTAGCGACTAAATGGGTGGAAATTGCCATGTGCAGACGTTACCGAGTTCCAGTGTTCCCATGAAACCCGCTGCTAATCCGCTGAGCACTGCGATACAGCACTTCCAGGCCTCGGTCAATGTCCGTTGACGCCACGAGTTCGCCGGGCTGGTGGGAGACCCGGGAGAGGTTTCGCACGAAGATCATGCCAGCTGGCACTTTGCGGGACAAGGGAAGACTGTCGTGGCTGGGCCAACTGGCAACGGCATGAACCGGGAGGCCTTCTAGCTCGATCTGTTCCGCAATCTGGGTTTGTAAGTCTGCATCCAACTGGCCTGGCTGTTCCTGACTAATAGGTTCCGCTTCAAGATGTACCCCCCGTGACGTGGCTAGCTGGGAGGCCCACAGGGGAAATTTGTCCGTCAGTCCTGTCAAGACTCTTGACGATTGCGCGCGGATGTCGAGCAAAAGTCGTGCCTCATTCGGTATGACGTTGGCGGACCCGGGCGCTACGTGCAGGTCTGTCACGGTCGCGTGCAGCCCTGATGGTTCCAAATGCCGTGATTCTTCCTCAATAGCTTCGACCAGGCGAGCTGCAGCGCTTAGCGCGTCGTGGCGGTGGGCCATAAGTGTGCTTCCGCTGTGGTTGGCTTCGCCGCTAATTGTTAGTGCCCACCGTTGGGGCGCGGCTATTGCAGTGACCACCGCCAGGGGTCGGTCCGCGTCAGCCAGCAACCCTCCCTGTTCAATATGGAGTTCCAAGGAAGCGGAGATCTTGTCTGCGGGCAACTGCCACGAGTTTTGGGAACCGCCAAAGGCTTTCTGCACTGCGTCGCCTAGCGTCACGCCCTCGTTGTCCCGCCGGTTCCAGTCGACAGTTGGCTGGCCACAGGCCAGGCGGCTCCCCAGGGTGCTGATGCCGAAGCGACTCGATTCTTCGCTGGACCAGTCAATGACCATTAAACCGCCCCACTGGGGGCGCCACTGCTGCAAGACCCACGTAGCACCGAGTACGCCAATTATCCCGTCATAATGTCCTCCGTGCGGCACACTGTCGGTGTGCGAGGAAATTAACAGGTAGGGCGCGCATCCGCACACTCCGATGACGTTGCCGATCGGATCGATGGTCGTGCGGGCGCCGTATTGCGTCCAAAGCTGTTGCAGCCACCGGCGGGAGGCCATGTCACTGTCGGTAAAGGCCAGGCGTGAGAGAGACCCGTCGGAATTGCTGCCATACGATTTGAGTTGCTGCCACCATGTCCAGAACGCTTGCGTATCCATTACCGCACCTCCTGTATTTCCGCACCGTGGGCCATCCCAATGATCTCGGTGAGGCTGTGGAAATGTTTGCGCGCCATGAATGTGTTCAAGTCTTGGAGAATTTGGACCATCACCGATGGATTGTAGAATGATGCCGTGCCAATTTGCACCGCACTCGCCCCCGCCATCAAAAAAGCTATCACATCATCCGCCGAACGGATTCCGCCGACTCCGATGACGGGTATGCGAGTGTGTAGGGTGACGTCCCACACCGCGGCCAGAGCAATGGGCAACAGAGCGGGACCCGACAGCCCCCCCATGCCTGCACCGATCATGAGGCGACCCGTCTCGATATTGACCATCATGGCCTGAGCAGTATTGATCACCGTACACGCGTCCGCTCCACTGGCTTCCGCTGCGGCAGCCATCGCCCCCACGGAGGGAACGTCAGGAGACAATTTGGCCCATAGTGGCTTAGTAGTCTCGCTGCGGGCAGCCGCCACACATTCCTTAAGCAGAGCCGGATCTTGCGCCGGCATGTGGTGGTAGGCGATATTGGGACAGGATAGGTTGAGCTCTACCGCCGTCACGGCAGCAATTGAGTTGAGTTCCGCTGCGATGCGGGCGTATTCATCCGGAGTATACCCTGCTACGCTCGCGACCAAGGGTATGTTCAGGACAGTGTAGTGGGGAAGGACCTCCCCTAGAAACCGTTCCATTCCCGGACTGGGAATCCCGATCGAATTGATCAGGCCCGAGGGTGTCTCGGCCAAGCGCGGTGGCGGATTGCCTTTCTGGGGATTCCACGTGATGCTTTTCAGAACGAGCGCGCCTAAGCGGTGGATATCAAAGGGTGGCCGGGGGCTACTGTGATAGTCAAAGGTCCCGGAAGCCGGCATGATCGGGTTAGCGAGACTGACGGTTCCGACTTGAGTGGCGAGGGAAATGGCGGCGGTCATTGGATTACCCCCTCTATCAGGGGGCGCGTGGGACCGTCGACACAGAGCAAGGCCCATTGCTCCCCACTGGCACACCCCTTGCACCAGCCAATGCCGCAAGCCATTTTTTCTTCCAGCAGCACGGAGGCATTCACGGGAAAGCGCCTTTGAATCTCCACAGTCCCCTCAGTGAGGCGCCGGGATCCGCATACCAAAATTTGTTCCGGCTTCCAACCGTTCTCCATGTCGCGGAGCAAGTCATCGGTGACGAGATGGCCTGTCTTCTCTTCATCGAGGTGACCTGTGAGCTGACCCAATTCGCGAAATTCCTGTTCGGCCAGCAAGAGGTCGCGGCGACGCGCCGACAGATAGAATCGCACCTCTTGGTTTGCTGCGGCGAGCGCGTGCGCCCAGGGTAGAAGCGGCGCAATCCCGACTCCCCGCCCTACGAGAGCCCATGGCCCAGGAGCGAAAGGCAGAGCCGTGCCCAGAGGTCCTGTGATGTCCACCTCGTCACCCGGCGCTAGCGCTTGCAATTCACGGGTGCCAGGTCCTACAATGCGCACTACAATGGAGAGTATCCCAGTGCGGCTATCCCATGACAGCGGAGCCATGGCCCGAGGAAGATAGGAAGAGGTGGGAGGATGGAGCATCACGAATTGGCCAGGCACAATCATTTCCGCTATACGGGGTGCTTTGAGGGCCAGCACTGTCACCGTCTCGTCCAAATGCGTGCGGGTCACGACGCGTGCTGGTTCTTGTAGCCAGCTCATGACGGGGTGCCGCCGCTTTCAACAACCTGAGCCATGTTCAGGGGGTGAGCAATCTGTTGACTCACCGCTTTCAGGGCGTCGACAAGTTCGGTGGTGCGTTCGGCGATGACCAGTGTAGGAGCCACAATGGACAGGCTGACCCACCACGGCGTGGTGCCCACTGGCACCGCAAGGGCACTGTTGCCGAGCTCTAGCTCGTCCCGGCATAAAGCCCATCCCTGTTGGTGCATCTGCTGCATCTCTTGGGTGAGCGCGCTGGTGGACTGCGTGTAGGGCGTTGGCGTCCAAAATCCCAATTCCCGGTCCTCCTGGTCTAATAGCTCTGTGACCCGCTCGGAGGGATACTGGGAGAGGAGGATCTTTCCGGGCCCGGATCCCCGAAGGGGAACACGTGATCCTAACTTGACGTAGACCGGATAAAAGTTGCGCGGAGTGGCGACGGACACGCTAAACAGCCGTCCGCCTTGTAATACCGCGGCATAGCTGAACAACTGGACGGACTGGGTCAGACTATTGACGGCGTCCTGCAGCAGTTCGACATATGAGGTCTGGCCAAAGTACGTCGTGGCCCATTCAAATACCCGCCAATTTAGAAAGTAGCGGTTGAGGCGAGCGTTGTGGCTGAGCAGTCCAGCTTGTTCCATATCGGCCACCAATCGGTACAGACTGGCTTTTGGCAGTTCGAGCACGTAGCCGATTTGCGTGAGGCTGGCCCCCTCATGCCCTTGCTGTGAGACCAGTTCCATGACGCGTACCACGCGGTCAAGACGTTCCATCGTATCATCTCCTCAATATTGAGACTACCGTATCAGTTTTAGGTCCGTCAATAGTTTACCAATCTGATTAGGAAATAGTTTAGGGAAATGTCACAAAACATTCTGAGACTCCTTGACACTCCACAAAGTCTGTGACATCTTGATAAACAAGTTCCGTATTTTCATACAAAATGACGTTCACAAAATCCTATCGGATTAGTGGGCCTAGACTTTTGCATTTTTCCCTGCCCATCCCGTCGGCGTGTTATTCATTTCGGACTCAATCTAAGGAGGCGCGTTCTGTATGGCAAAGCACTCATCTGCGGCACTGTCCCCCAGCGACGCCCGACAGAGCCAGTGGCAGTATCTGGGAGCCGCTGTTCTCGGGTATATGATGGATGGTCTTGACCAAATGATTATTTCGTTTACCCTTGTGGCTGTCGTGGTAGCTTTTGCGCTCAATTCCGTCCAAGCTGGCGCTATTGCGACGGCAACGATGGTGGGCACCTGGGCCGGTTCCTATATTTTCGGAATATTGGCCGATTACGTGGGTCGAGTGCGGATCCTCAGTCTGACAATATTGCTCTATGCGGCTGCCACGGGTTTGTCGGCGCTCTCTCCCGGCTACCATGTATTGTTGCTATGGCGCTTTCTGGTGGGCATGGGCATTGGGGGAGAATTTGGGATTGGCATGACATTGGTAACGGAGACTTGGCCAGCCCGAGTCCGGGCTCAGGCAGGTTCTTACGTGGCCGTGGGGTTCAGTCTGGGAGTGTTGCTGGCCTCGTTCGTGACCCTGCTGGTTCTCCCGCACTGGGGCTGGCGCGGAGTGATGGTGGTGGGTGTGGTGCCTGCCCTGTTAGCAGGGTGGGCGCGTTGGCGCCTGAAAGAGCCTGCGGATTTCCAGGCTATCCGGGGCCACCGGAAGGCTTTTCCCATGCGCGCTCTCTTCTCTTCCCGTGGGTTGTCGAAGGTGACGGCGGGGCTGCTGTTCATGACGACCGTGCAGAATTTTGGCTATTACGGAATTATGCTGTGGATGCCGACGATGTTGGAAAAAGCCCACCACTACACGTTGGGGCACACGACCGAATGGGCCTTAATCACGACCACAGGCATGGTAGCGGGCATCATTTTCTTTGGCTGGCTGTGCGATACGATTGGGCGGAAACCGTCGTATATCATTTTGTTTTTAGGGACGGCCATGATTATTCCCCTGTATTTTTCGATCACCAGCCCCGCGGTCGTACTGTGGGGAGGGTTCATTTTGGGAGCGTTTGTGAATGGCGGAATGGGCGGGTACGGCGCGCTCCTATCGGAATATTATCCCACGGAATCTCGCTCCACTGCGGAAAACTTTATCTTCGGCACGGGACGCGGTGTCGGTGGAGGACTGGGACCGCTGCTCATAGGGTTGTTGGCTACCCAGATGAGTCTGACGGCGGCATTGGGTTTCCTCTTTATCGTCTACCCCATCGCGGCTCTCGTGGTCTGGCGGTGGGTGCCTGAGCGCAAGGGCGTGGCGCTGCCGGATTAGCCGCGTGGTCTGACCATACTGTAACCAAGCGAGGGTGCAATCATGTATGAGTGGGGCATAGAACAGGCCACTGTCTGGACGCCTGCAGGGGCCCAGAAGCAGAACGTGTATGTGGATAAGGGTCAAATTGTGGAAATCACGGGAGCATTGCGTCCATGCCGGGTGCGAGTCGATGGGCAGGGAAAGGACCTGCTGCCAGGGATGATTGATGTGCATGTACATTCCCGGGATCCGGGTCTCACGGAGGAAGAGGATTGGGCCCACAGCACCATGGCGGCAGCGATGGGGGGCATCACCACCATTCTGGAGATGCCCAACAGCCGCCCGGCTCTCACCAATGCGGCGCAATTGCGTGAACGTGTGGGTGCTTTTCAAGAGAACGCATGGGTGGACTTTGGATTGTGGGCCCTATTGTCCCCCGATATGGCCGAAAGTGAGATCATGGCTTTGGGTTCGGCGGGTGCGGTAGGATTTAAGCTCTTTTGGGGTTATGCGCTCGACGCGGTCACACATACGCTCGTCTATGACCCTGCGCGCTACACCGCGCCCGTCATTCCTGCCCCATCGGTGGGAGATGTGCTGTCTCTGCTGGAGACCGCGCAGCGTGCCTCACGGGTGGTGGCGGTGCACGCGGAAGATGCCTCCATCATCCGCCATCGGCAACAACACAGTCCGTATGAGGTGGACTCCTATGCCCGTTTGCTCTGGGAGCATCCCGCCGTGTCGGAGAACGCTACCATCGCTGTGCTGATCGAATTGGCCCGCGCCAGTGGCGCGGCTGTCCACATTGTACACCTGGCGTCGTCGGATATGCTGCCGCTGATTGCTCAGGCGCGTAAGCAAGGGGTCGATATTACCGTGGAGACCGCCCCTCATTACCTTCTTTGGGATGCAGATCAGGCTGCCAGTTTCGGAGCGGCAGCCAAAGCCTTCCCGCCCATTCGTGAAGCGCGGCACCGGGACGGCTTGCGCGAGGGCATTGCTGCAGGCTTTATCGACATGGTCGGGTCCGACCATGCTCCACATGATCCCGCGCGTAAATCACGCAGCCTTGTGGAGGCCCCAGCGGGAATTCCCGGAGTACAAACACTGTTCCTAAGTCTGATGCATTTGGCCCTCGGGGGCGCCCTCGACTTTGCCAGAATTCCTGAATTGCTCGCTGCGGCGCCTGCTAAGAGATTTGGGCTATGGCCCCGCAAGGGGGCAATTCAAGTTGGTGCTGATGCGGATCTGGTAATCGTGAACCGCCGGGGGACGACTCTGCTGACAGACAACAACCAAAAGACGCTGCATCCCCAAAAACCTTGGACGGGTTTGACTCTCATGGGTCAAGTGGAGGACGTATATCTGCGCGGGAAGGCCCTGGTTCACGGCGGAGAGTTCATTGCCCAGAATCCGCAAGGACAGTTTCTCCCCCCCCACGTAATTCCAGACGGTTCGGAGGTCAGTAGCCCCGTTTAGGGAGACCAGTACAATTTTTGGGCGGCAAGGATAACTATATAGAGAAGGGCCGTCACGGCTGGTGGCCCTGTCGCCCCGTGGGATTCTGCGCCAGCGCCTGGTTGCGCACCGCGCAATACCATCCACTCGGTATAGTGGACCCCAGAAAGAAGACCTGAAAGAGGTTTTCAGTTGGCTACGCGCAAACACTTTGATTCGACCCTGGAAGCCGAGGGCGTGTAAGAATTGGGTCGCGCCGATTGCGAGGGCTGACATGGCTCTTTCGCCCGACAATGTGAGACCATGGATAGGAAAACCTGCTCGCCCTACGAGCCAGTTTGGGCCCAGCAGGGGATGATGCACCCTGCCATTCTCGAACCGCTGCCAGCTAAGATCCGGGGATTTCGCTGTCTCATGGTGGAGGGCTACCGGCGCTCTTTGGAAAGATGGATAGATGTACCATAGTGAATTTTCGAGGGATTGTGAGACAAAAGTTACCAGTTGCTGCGGCGGCTAGCGTTTTGCGAGAAGCGGAGGGGCTCGTGATAGAATAGGAATAATATTCGGTAAGCGAGGAGTAGATGGCCCTGAATTTAAGCGCGGTTCCCCCATCGGTTCTCGAACGGCTTTTGTCCCTGACCAAGAGTTTGACCTCGCGCCGCGATCTGGACAGCGTGCTGCATGAATTGCTGCAGGCCAGCATCAACCTGATTCCCGGTGCTGATTTTGCTTGTGTGTTCCTGTACCGTCCGGAGGACAATGCTCTGCATCCGGTCGGCGGCGTGGGCTTTGACATGGACGTTCTCAGGGATGTCTGGCTAAGGCCCGGAGAGTCCATGACCGGGCAGGCATTTGTCAAACGTGAGGCGCTGCTCTTCCCCAATCCCGCCGCCATCAAGCGGGCGCAGGCCAATCTGAGTCCAGTGCATGATCAAGCCGTGCGCCGGGCAGTAGGCCGGCCGGAAAACCCAGTGCGCAGTTCGCTGGCCGTGCCGCTGATAGCCGAACCGCGGATGGTCGGCGTGTTGGTGATTGACAACTACGATACGGACCGGGACTTCGGTGAGGTTGACCTCGCCGTGACCGTTTCGCTTGCAGAGCATGCTGCCGTGGCGGTGCTCAATGCCGAAGACTACGAGCGGGTTCACAAGCTCTCAGCGGAACTGGGCAAGACGTTGGCGGTGCAGCAGCGGCTTTTAGCGAGCATGATGTCTCCCCAGGAAAGTCTGCCCGAACTTCTCAGAACACTGTGGACGATTGTGCACAAACCCTTGGCTATTTACGGCCCGGGGCAGAAGCTGGAAGCGTTTTATGGAGGGGCTGTGCGGGAGCCGGTGAATTTCGCGGTGCGTGTCGGCGGTCGGGAGCTTGGCCGCTTGGCCGTCGGCCAAGGCCCCTTAGCGGGAATTGACCGAACTGCGGTTGAGCAGGCTTTGCCCCTGATTGCCCTCGAGTTTTTAAAACAGCAGGCGCTCGAACAAGAGCGTGTCCACGCGCATGCCGATGCATTCATCAGAATTTGGGATGGCGACCAGGGAGCGGTAGAGGGAATCGTCAGAAAATTTGCGGGGGGAAACGGGCGCTGGCGCTTTGTCATTGCCCAGGGCTTCTCTCCTGAGACCAGCGAGGCCTTGACGGCATGGAGCCATGCGCATAGCACACTCGCGATGTCCTTTGAATCTGCTCGGCTGATGTTGCTGCCAGAAGAACTCTTCGAAACCTTCCAGAGCTGGGCGGGAGACCACTCGGTGTGGCTGTTCTGTGGAGAAGTTGGGGATGACCCCCAGGAGATGACCCCGGAACTCCGCTCCACCGTCTTTTTGTGGCGCGATTACTATGCCAATACCGCTGATCCCGGTGCAAAGACTTGCGAGCCCAGAACCCTCTGGCTGGCTGACTATCCGGAAATCAAAGCCTTGCAAAATGTTCCCGAAGCGGCGCGTGCCGCTTATGTGGCGAAAATGCTGAGCGCGCTGGCCGCCGATGCACTCTTGCTCGACACGCTAAAAACATGGGTGCACAGTGGCCGTTCCTATGAGCGGGCAGCTCAGCGCATGCATACTCACCCCAATACCATCCGCTACCGCATTGAAAAGGCAAGCCAGCTTTTAGGGCGTCCTGTCACTGATGACCAGACGGTGGTGCAACTGCGCCTTGCTTTTTTATGGACCGTCGAGTCCCGCTTGTAAAACCCTCCAACAACTGTTCGGAAACTTTGGAAATATCGCTATAGACCCCCTCCCATGATAGTTGGCATAATGCCTATAAGGCATGGCGAACTCGTCAGAGTCACATAAAAGATCATGGGAGGCGACGAGATGTCGTGGATGGATCTGGCTGTGCAGATGTCGCCCCAGCTGGTAGCCTGGAGGAGGCACCTGCACCAATATCCTGAGCTGAGCTTTCAAGAATACCGCACGCAAGAGTATGTCATGGATGCCTTAAGCAGCCTGGGGCTCAAGCCCCAGCCGCTCGGGCAGACCGGAGTGGTGGCGGACATCGGGGAGGGTCCCCGGGGTGTGGCCGTTCGGGCGGATATTGACGCCTTGCCCCTGCAAGAAGAATCTTCCTATGAGTTTCGCTCGCAAAACGCCGGAGTCATGCATGCCTGCGGCCATGACGGGCACACCGCCATGCTGTTGGGCGTGGCCGCTCTCTTGTCCAATCAGGGGCCGCACCTGCCTGGGCGGGTGCGGGTGATGTTTCAGCCTGCGGAAGAGAAAATTCCGGGCGGAGCCAGAATGCTGATCGAGGAAGGGGTTCTGGACAATATCGACCGGGTGTTGGGGCTGCACCTGTCGTCGGATCTGCCCACTGGCCAGGTGGGCACTCGGGTAGGACCGGCTACGGCTAATGCGGATCAATTCACAATCACCATCGAGGGGAAGGGCGGACATGGCGCCAAACCCGAGCAGGCTGTCGACCCAGTCGTGGTTGCTGCTGAGCTTGTTCTGGGGCTACAAAGTATTGTGAGCCGGAATATCACTTCCCGCCATGCCGCTGTATTGACCATCGGCACCCTGCACAGTGGCAGCAACTTCAATATCATTGCCTCCCGGGCGACTTTGACCGGCACGGTACGCACCTTCTGGATGGAGGACCGACAGCTCATCAAAAGCCGCATGCAGACTGTTGTCGAGCATGTATGCTCGGCGCATGGAGCGGTGGGCACCCTCAACTATCTGGAAGGCTACCCCAGCGTGGTCAATAGTCCCCAGGAAACTGAAATGGCAGGCAACGTCATCAGCCGGATGCTCGGGCAGGGCGCCCTCGTCCATCCCGAAGCGCTGATGGCGGGCGAGGACTTTGCCTATTACCTGCAGGAGTGCCCCGGCACATTTTTGTCGCTGGGCTGCCGCAACCCCGGCGTTGGCGCGCAATATCCCCACCACCACCCGCAGTTCACCCTTGATGAGGCAGCACTCCCCACGGGAACGGCGATACTGAGCGCGGTGGCCCTAGAGTTTTTGACGATGACGTCCCCGACGCCTTGAAACAAGGCCGGAGCATATTATGAGACCGTGCATTTTGTAGCGAATCTATATGGGGCTGGAAAAAGGAGATGGAGCAGATGAAGGACCAGGTACCGCAAAACATTCAGGAGATGCTGCCGCAGCTGACCCATTGGCGGCGTCATCTGCATGCACATCCGGAACTCGGGTATGAGGAGTTTGAAACTCAGGCCTTTATCATCCGGGAACTCGAGGCCATGGGACTCAACCCGTATAAAGCGGGAGACACCGGTGTGGCCGTGGATATCGGAAAAGATGGCCCAAGAATTCTGGCACGCGCTGACATCGACGCTCTGCCTATCGATGAGGAGACCCTGGTGGACTACCGCTCCCAAAATTCTGGGGCAATGCACGCCTGCGGCCATGATGGGCACGTGGCGATGATGCTCGGGGTGGCCAGCATATTGCCGGGACTTTTGGCCCATAGTGGGGGACGGGCCCGGCTGATTTTTCAGCCTGCCGAAGAGAAGCACCCCGGCGGCGCGTACAAAATGATCCGAGATGGTGTGCTGGAAGGCGTGACGCGGGTGACCGGCCTGCACTTGCAGGCCGAGCTGCCATCTGGGCGCATCGGTGCGCGAATGGGTGTGCAGTCCGCCAACTCCGACCGGTTCCGCATTCTGATTGACGGGCGCGGGGGCCACGGCTCTGCCCCTCACCACACCCGGGACCCTATTCCCGTTGCCGGGCAACTGATTGGTGCCATGCAGACACTAGTCTCGCGGATGGTCAACCCGACAGATGCGGCAGTTGTCACCATCAGCGCGATTCAGAGCGGTTCGGCATTCAACGCGATCCCGTCCGCAGCGGAGCTGCGGGGCACCGTCAGGACGTTTGATCAGTCCGTCCGGGATACGATTGAAGACCGGATGCAGAAAATGGTCGCCGCCATTGCCGAAGCGTCGGAAACTCATGGGACTCTGGATTATATGCGGGGATATCCCAGCGTGGTGAATACCGAACACGAGTGGCGCCTGTTCCGTGAAGTCGTGCGCGACTTTGCCGGACCCGAGTGCTGGATTGACATTGAAGAGCGCATGGGCGGCGAAGACTTCGCCTATTACCTGCAGGAGCGGCCGGGCGTCTTCTGGAACCTAGGCGCCCAGGCAAGCGATCACCCCTTTCCCCACCACCACGGACAATTCACCTTTGATGAAGCGGTGATGCCCTTGGGCGTCTGGATTATGGCGCAGACGGTGCTGAGCTATGCAAGAAATCCGTAAATCGCACCCATGGCCACAAAAAACTCATTGAAACCCTATTAATTGAGGAGGCGCACCGCGCGATGTCACAGCAAACACCGGAACACGGCGGCAAATCAGTGGAAACGGTCCGCTCTGTTTCCCGCCAGAGCACCAGGCGGTTTATCACCATCTTGATTATTGCATCGATTCCGGCATTTCTCGAAGGATTTGACAGCAATCTGTTTACCTTCGGCGCTCCGTATATTGTGCATAATGTGCATGGCACCGCCGCACTGCTGGGGGCGGTCGCTACCGGCTACGCGCTGGGTATCGCTATTTTCAGCATGCTCGGGGGCTATCTGTTTGACCGCACACCGGTCAAGTACACCGTTATGGCATCCATTGTGCTGTTTGCCGGCTTCACGGTCTTTACGGGTTATGTCACAAGTCCTGTAGGCCTGTTCATTGCGCGTATGGGTGTGGGGCTGGGGGTTGGAGTGTTTCAGCCGGCTGCGGCGGCACTCTTGGGAGATATTTTCTTTGACACTCGGGGACGAGCCTTATCGATTTTTTCCGTGCTCTTTGGTCTTGGGCTCTTTGTCGGGCCCTACTTGATCAATCCGTTCCTGCCGCATTACCGGACACCCTTTCTTCTTTCGGGTCTGGCGGCTATCATCGCACTGGTTCTCTTCTATATCTATATCCCCAAGACGTATAAAGTGTTAGAGAGACAGCGCATTAGTTTGAAAGGCATGTTCAACCGCAATGTATGGATTTTGTCTACAGCCATCTTTCTTTTTGGCATTACGCTCTTCGGCTTTTTAGGCTACTACTCGGACTACTTGATCAATATTCTCCACATCAGCGGGGGCACGTCGGCCGGCATTTACTCCATGGGAGGATTGGGCGGACTCATCTGCGCCTTTCCGATCGGATACTTGGCGGACAAGATTGGCCGTAAGCGCGGAGTCAGTTTTGCTTCCTTTTTAATCCTGCTGGGCGCGGTGGGCATGTTTATGGTCTCGCGTGATGTGGCGCTGCTGTTCATCCTGACGTTTGTGTTTGGGGCGGGCTGGGGAATCTTCGTGGGGCTATGTGTGGGATTGGCGCAGGATTCCACGGATGACTCCATCGCTGGCAGCGTGACGGGCTGGATCTACCTGATCTTCAATATCGGAGCACTGTTTGGCGGCCCCATATTCGGGTTCTTCATCCCGGATGGATTCAAGACGGCCGGACTGATTACACTGGGGCTGGCCAGTGTCGTCTCCTTTATCTTGACACTGTTTACGAAGCCCGTGCTCCGCAGTAACATTACACTGCCGGAGTAGACCGGGACTGCTTCCCTAAGGCGGCATCATCCGGTGGATGTGGAGATAGTTGGAGTTTCAACCGGTCAAAACGCAACAGTCTAAAACTCAAGGGATGGCTAAGGGGTCATCCCTTGTATCATTTGATGTCACAACAAGTGTAAAAGGGCCTTGCTGGCCGAATAGAGGAGAACCGTCGGGCTGTTCGAGGGCATCCGTCTCATTACAGCAAGATACTTGAGCGATAAATAATCATGGGAAAATATGGATGCGCAAGTGAAAATGACTCACGAGACATGGCTATCCTTATACGTGAACGCGTAGGATCTGTCGGGAAAGGCGATTGTCAGTAGGTTGGTGGAAAATTCATGTAGTTACTCAACTTTCTGTTCCGAAAAATTCCCCCGAGAAACGGGCGCCTGGCCATATTCACTCAAGCCCGGGCCTTCGAGGCGGCTCCGGGGCCCGAAGCTGGCTCAGGACGCGGGGTTCAGCGTGACCTGGT
>DAIDDL010000074.1 GCA_027309085.1 Sulfobacillus sp. | reverse complement strand
GAACGAAAAGAAAAAAGATCGGGCGGCCCAAATGGCCGCCACCCGCTTGACCCCCTCCCGGCTTCGCCTGGGAAGGGAAATGCGCGGGCTTTATGTTCAAGTACTGGCATTTCCGGGACATGCTTCCATACCGGGAGTGGGTGGATTATCCGAATATCATGCTGTTGACAGTGCGCGGCTGCACTCAGGGATGTCTGCTGTGCGGAGGTTCCCGGGGGGCTTATGCTCTGAACTGCCAGCGCCAGCATGTGGCGATGCGGTCACCGGCTAAGCTCGTCGAGGACGTGAAGTTTATCCAACGGTTTAGCCGTGCGCCCATTTTCTTTATTGGCGACATCCGCCAAGGGGGCGGCCCCTACGTCCATGACCTCTTTGACCGCCTTAGCCGGACCCGCCTGTGCAACGATTTGGTTTTTGAGCTGTTTCAGAAAGCTGATGCCGATTTCTTTGCGCGGTTGCATCACGCGGTGCCCCATTACAGCCTCGAGATTACCCTGGAAAGCTCCAATGAGGGTACGCGCCGCCCTCGAGAATGGGGCCGAGAAGATTGACCTGTTCTTTATGGTGGGATTGCCCCACCAGACCTATCGAGATGCTCTCAAGAACGTGGAGTTCTGCGAGACCATCTACAACGCCGTCGGCGGCGACCCCCGGGTGACTTATTTTATTGCGCCCATGGCACCTTTCCTGGATCCTGCCAGCACCGCCTTTGAGTATCCTGAGCGCTATGGTTACCGCAAGCTGTTTGAGAACTTTGAGGACTACCGGCAAGCTCTTCTGCAGCCCTCGTGGAAGTACACGCTCAACTACGAGACCGATGCCATGACCCGGGATGATATTGTGCGGGCAACCTACGACAGCGCACGCATGCTGAATGCCTTTAAATTTCGCCATCACCTCATTGATGAGGAGGTATACCGGCAGGTGGATCAGAGAATTACGGAGGCAGTGGGCTACCTGCAAGCGGTTGACCAAATTCTTCAAGGCCCACTGGAGCAGCGGCAAGTCTTGCTTGGGGACTTGCGAGACCGCATCGCGTCCGCAAATGGGGCGGAGATCTGTGGGGACCGGGAATTGCGCTGGAAGGTGCGGCACAACTACGCTGGCCCCCTGTCGCTGCTATGGGTAGGATTCACCCTCCTGGCGGGGGAGATTTGGCGCGAGGCGCAGCTGACGGGACGCCGACTTTTGAATGCCGAAGAGCGCCCTTAGGGGACGGTGTGCTTGCTTTACTTACAGCCCTCAATCCGCCCCCGCCGGGTGTTGCGTGTCCTGACCTAGATCCGGCGCTGAGCGCGTCATGTCTCCCGGCCTGCAGCATGACATAAGATTCCTTGAAAAAAACTTCCGAATTAGCTAAACTCCGTCTTGCGTTTCCAAAACGTTTTGGGTAATATTGTTTTTAGTCTTTTGTAAATTTATTTGAATGTTTATTTTTCCTTGGCAACGGAGGTAAGCGGATGCCGGTAACCATACGAGATGTCGCGCGGGCGGCGGGGGTGTCCATCACCACTGTGTCCCACGCCTTCAATGGCTATGAAGATGTGGGGGACGAGACTAAAAAACGGGTGCTTCAAGTGGCGAAGGACTTGAACTACCGCCCGAGCCGGGTGGCGCGGAGTCTCGTGCTGCAGCAGACGCAGAGTGTGGGGCTGCTCATTTCGGATTTCAATGCCAATCCTGGCAGCAACCATTTCCTGTTTGACGTGCTGGCGGGCATCCACAACCGTTTGGCGGAATTGGGTTATGATGTGACGCTTCTCAGCACAACCACGGCGCGGCAGCAATTGATCAGCTATATCGATTTTTGTACAGAGCGTAGGCTGGAGGGCGTTATCGTTATGGGCATGCGGATGGATGACCCCTATATGCAGGAAGTTGCCGACGCGAGTCTGGTTTCTGTTGGGATTGACTTGCCCATTTTGAGCCGGCACTGCGGCTATGTCATGACCGATAATGTCGGTGGCGCGAAACAGGGCGTGAAACATTTGCTGTCTAAAAATCACCGGCGCATCGGTTTTGTCAACGGCCACCTTCATGCCGTTGTCAGCATCGACCGGCTCCGGGGCTACGAGGACGCTCTGCAGGATGAGGGGATAGCTGTAGACCCGGAACTGATTGTGCATTCTGATTTTCTGGTGGAAGGCGGCGAGAAGGCAACGGCTGCCCTTCTTGAGCGGCGCCCGGACGTGACTGCCATCTTCTATGCTAGCGACCTGATGGCTCTGGGCGGGATGAGACATTTGCAGAAAGCGGGGCGCCGCATACCGGAAGACGTGGCCGTGGTGGGTTATGACAATGTTGACGTCGGGCAATGGGTCGTGCCAGCCCTCACTACGGTGGGGCAAAAGCGATACGAGATGGGAACTTCTGCTGCGGAGATGCTGGTGGGAATGTTGCAGCGTAAGGAAGAACCCCGGGCATGCGTGCTGCAGGCGGAAATGGTCATCCGGCAAAGTTCCTGAAAAATCACTGTGTAGTGTGGCATTCCCCTCTATTTGTACTCAATACTCAGTATATTTTGTGTTTGGAGGGGTTATTCTGGCTGGGAGCCATAACGTTATGGACGACATCAGCGCACCGTTCCGTACATGCGGGGCATTGAAAATTATGAGGATGGGAACCGGGAAAGGGGATTTGCTGCTTGGAGTACCGCGTGATTAAGGAAAATGATGTATTTTACCTGTCGGACAACAGCGGGATGGCGAATTGCGCGGGGCAGGATTCATGCCAGAGCGGGCTGTTTTCACGTGACACACGCTTTTTGTCGCGAATGGAGTGGTTTATGGCTCCGGACGTGCTGGTGTTGTTGGAATCGGAGACCCTGAGTGCGTATGACAGCTATTACCGCTATACCAACCAGCCACCTTCAGCCGCGTCTGCTATACCGCGAGAATCCCTGCTCGTCACACGCCACCAGTGGATTGGCGACAATTCTCTGCACGAAACCGTTTCGATTGAAAACTTTTCTATGGAGACCGTGTCTTTGCAGGCAGGGTACGTTGTTGATGCGGATTTCATCGATATGTTTGAAGTGCGGGGGTTTGAGCACCGGCCCTTTACGAGACGGGTGGCAGTGGAAGGAGATGGGAACATCTGCGTCTACCGCTACAAAGCGGAAGACGGCAGAATGACGGAAACGCAAGTGTCCATGCACACGGGGGACTCTCTCTCAGAGGACGGCCCTGTTAAACCGACGTGGGAATCCGTGGCCGCAGGAACCACGGCGCGGCGCTGGAGCCAGCCTCTCGTGATCGGCCCGCATGACAAGGTGGAAATTTCCTTGAGCGCGCAATTGACTTGGAGGGATGAACCGGTAAGCCAGCTTGGCTCCATTGATGCCGCATCCGGCCATGATGGCGGGAGTAACGATTTTGGAGGGTTCCGCCGCATTCACGCATCGCATCAAAAATGGTTTGACGATATGCCTAAGGTCTCTGGCAGCCAGCAGTTTTCGGATTGGTACGGGCAGGGGCTGAGAGATTTGCGCATGCTGCAAAGCGACCTAGGCTATGGAAACATGGTCGTGGCAGGGGTACCGTGGTACGCTGTGCCTTTTGGCCGGGACAGTCTTATTGCTGCGCGCCAGCTGCTGCTGGCCGCACCCGAAGTCGCGCGGGGCACCCTTTTGACGATGGCCCACTTTCAAGGACAAGAAGAGCGGCCTGAGCGGGATGAACAGCCCGGGAAAATTGTTCACGAGGTGCGCGACGGAGAGCTGAGCCGATTAGGCATATTGCCTTTCGCGCCTTATTACGGGAGCATCGATGCCACCCCCTTGTTTTTACTTCTGCTGGCGGACTACTACCGCTGGACCGGTGACACGGACTTTGTCCGGGAACTCCTGCCTCATGTCGACCGGGCCCTCATCTGGATGATGGTCTATGGGGATAGAGATGGTGATGGATTTCTTGAGTATTGGCAAGAAGCCCGGGAGGGCATTGCAAACCAAGGCTGGAAGGACTCAGGCGACTCTATCATGTATGAAGACGGGAGCCTGGTGCAAGGCCCAGTGGCGTTATGTGAAGTCCAAGCATACGCCCACCGCGCCTATACCGAATGGTCCAGCATCTATGCAAGCCTGGGAGTGCCAGATTATGCGCAGATGCTATTCTTGCGGGCTGAGCGGCTCCAAGAGAGATTCACCAGGCAATTTGTGCAGCCGGATGGGACGGTGGCTCTGGCGCTTGACGGAGGGAAGCGGCCATGCAAGGTCGTGGCATCGAACATGGGGCAGGTGCTCGTGAGTGACTTGCTGACGGGGAGAGAGGCGGATGTGGCAGCCGCGCATATGGTGTCCCCGCACATGCTGACGGGGTATGGCATTCGCACTCTGTCCAATCAGGAAATCCGGTATAACCCTCTCAGCTACCATAACGGGTCCGTCTGGCCCCATGACACCAGTTTGATTGCGTATGGACTGCGCCGGCATGGGTATCTGCCGGAGGCGCTGACGGTGATTGACAACTTGCTGCATGCCCAAGACGCCTTTGATCACCACCGCCTCCCTGAACTGTTCGCGGGGTTCTCCGAACAAGAATCTGCCCGCCCGGTTCCCTATCCTGTGTCCTGTTCGCCGCAGGCGTGGGCTGCGGCAGTGCCTGTATTCGTTTTGGAGCAGCTCATCGGGCTGCGGCCCGATGCCCTTAACCGGCGGATTTCAGTAGACCCGGTGCTTCCTGCGGCCATGCCGTATCTGGAAGTAGGCGGGATCCGCCTCGGGCGCGGCTTCTTGTCTATCAGCCTGCGCGCTCACGGATCTCAGGCGGTGGCCATGGAAGTTATAGAGAATTCCACCGGCTGGGACTTGGTGCAGGAACCGATCGTGAAAGGGGTGTTGCCGCGGTAACAGAGGCTGAGAGAGGACAGGGAAGGTTGTGAATGGGTAAACACACTTAAACGGAAGAGGTGGATCAAGATATGAAACGAGTCAAAGGCCTTGCAGTGGTATCGCTCATGAGCCTGTCGGCAGTGGCGCTGGCGGGATGCGGGACGGGGGCTGCTCCGAGCAGCGCGGGGAGTCCCGGCAAACCGGTGACGATTGTGGTAGCAAGTTGGGCCGGCACGAACGTGACCAATGGCATCATTGACGCGCAGCTGGCTGCTTTCAATAAGGCCCACCCCAGTATTCATGCGGTGTACCGCCCGATTTCAGGAGATTATGAGACCCTTTTGAAAACCGAGTTTGTGGCCGGTGATGCCCCCGATATCATTACCCTCAACAATGGGGGAGAAGCGCCCACCTTTGAGTCCGAGGGGGTGGTGGTTCCGCTCAACTCCTATATTGCGCAGTCGCACTACTCCCTGGGAGATTTTTTCTCGGGTGCCATGAATATGTTCAAAGCCGGCAATACCGTCTACGGACTGCCCCGGGACCAGTCTCCTCTGGTGCTTTACTATAATCCCGCGATGTTCAAGCAAGCTGGAATCTCCGGGCCGCCGACAACCTGGGCCCAGATGCAGGCGGATGCCCAGAAGCTGACTAATGTGTCGGCCAAAGTCTACGGCCTTGTACAAACTCCCCAGGAACCGCGGTGGGCTCAGTTTATCTACCAGGCCGGAGGGAGTGTCATGAATCCTGCGATGACTAAAATGACGCTCAATACACCGGCGGCCTTGCAGGGATTTTCCTATTTTGTGCACCTGTACCGCATGGGGGTTGCTGCTCAGCCTTCCCAGGTTGGCGCCACATGGGGAGGCCAGGCTCTCGGCATGGGTCATGCCGCGATGACCCTGGAAGGAGCCTGGGCCATTCCTTATCTTCAGGATACCTATCCAAAGACCCCATTTGCCATTGCCACGCTGCCTCGGGGCCCCGTGAATAACGAAAGCTTGGACTTTCCCACGGCATGGGCCATTACCAAGGATGCGGCGCACCCCAAGCAGGCGCATGGGAGGTTATCCGCTATCTGACGGGTCCGGGCGAAGCGCGCTGGGTGGAGCAGGGCGGCCTAGTTACCGTGCGGAAGTCGCTCGTCAATATGCCCTATTACCAGGCACACCCGATTTACAAGAATATCCTGGCGCAGTTGCCGGGGGCCATTCCATGGAATTTCCCTAACGGGTTTGACCAGTACGTCAACAGCACTCTCTCCAATGTTTCGCTGCTAGCCGTGGAGGGCAAGATTTCTCCCCAGGCGGCCTTGCAACAGTTGCAAAGTCAGGGGAAGAGCATTCTGCAGCAAGGGGGCAACTAGCGGTGGCTGCGCTCAGCCTGAAAAAGACTGTGAATAGCGGAGGACTGCAAAAGTGGCGGCGCAAGGAAACCATGACAGCTTACGGATTTACCCTGCCGACGGTGATATTGCTGCTGGGCTTCTCTCTCGGGCCAGCAGCGTATGCCTTCTTTCTCAGCGGTGTGTCGTGGAATCTGCTCAACCATATGCATTGGGTAGGGCTGCACAACTATGGGGTGATTTTCCATATGCCGCTGTTTTGGACCTCCGTGAAGAACTCCATCATCTTCGCCGCAGTGGTCATGCCTGTTCAGACCGTTATTGCCATGGTGTTTGCCGTGATAATGAACCAGAATCTGCCAGCGAGACCGCTGTACCGTCTCGCTTTTTTCTTTCCCTCTATCAGTTCTTCTGCGGTGGCCTCCGTGATGTTCATGTGGATTTTCAATAAACTCGGGCTGCTGAACAGCTTTTTGTCTGTGATCCATATCTCGGGGCCGAACTGGATTGGCAATCCCCATTTCGCTCTGTCGGCTATCATGATTTTGAATATTTGGAGCACGGCAGGATATTTCATGGTGGTTTTCTTAGCTGGCCTGCAGGCCATACCGCAAAATATGTATGAAGCTGCCGCTATTGACGGGGCCTCGGGATTTCAAAGATTTTTGAGAATTACCGTGCCGTTACTCCGCCCCTCAACATTTTTTATTGTGATCATGGGGATGATCGGCACTTTGCAGATGTTTGACCAGTCTTTCATCATTTCGGGCGGGACAGGCGGCCCGCTCAATTCCACACTGACCGTCTCCTTGCTGATCTACCAGGAAATATTTTCGTATGGGCACGTCGGGTACGGGGCTGCGGCGACAGTATTTCTGTTCGTGCTGGTCTTGGGACTGACCTTGCTGATCAACCGGTGGCTCGGCAAGCCTGTGGAATATTAGCTGAAAAACTGCGCGGCGAGCACCAAGTGGACCTATAGGTTCCCATTTCACTACAGGAGGTTGGCGCAATGGTTGGTTCCCAATCGGAAAAAATGTGGAACCGTGTTTCCCGGGGTATCTATCTGCTGATTCTGACTGCAGGAGCGCTGGTGATGCTGGTCCCTTTCCTGTGGACGCTGTCAACGTCCTTGAAATCCTTAGGGCAGGCACTAGTCTATCCGCCACAGTGGATTCCTCACCCAGTTTTGTGGCAAAATTTTGTCAAGACGTGGAACATTGTGCCTATGGGCCACTGGTTTCTTAACAGCACCATGGTGTCGGTGAGTGTGGTGGTGGGGAATGTGGTGCTCGATTCCATGGCTGGATATGCCTTGGCCCGAATAAGCTTTCGGGGCCGCTCCCTGGTCTTTTTCGGGATTATCTCGATGCTGATGATTCCTTTTCAGTCCATTATGCTGCCAGTTTACATTATCCTGAGAACACTCGGCCTGATCAACAGCTATGCAGGTCTGATACTGCCGCAATTGGTCTCGGCCATGGGCGTGTTTCTGATGCGCCAGGCTTTCTTGAATGTGCCCGGAGAAGTCGAGGAATCGGCCATTATCGACGGGGCGAGCCGCTGGCGCATTTTTTGGCAAATTTCCCTGCCCATGGTCGTCCCCACGGTGCTGACTCTGGCCTTGATGATGTTCATGGGATCGTGGAACAATTTCCTGCTTCCCTTGCTCGTCGCCAACAATCAGAGCTTCTGGACACTGCCTCTGGGTGTGGTGATGTTCCAGCAGCAATACTATACGAACTGGCCCTATTTGATGGCTGCGGCGGTCATGGCCACCGTGCCCGTCACCATATTATTTCTGGTACTGCAAAAGTGGTTTATTCAGGGAATATCCACCACGGGTTTGAAATAGCATCGCCAGGGAACTAGGTGTCCGATCCAGCGCACAAATGCCCGGGACAGCCGCACCGGCACCACATGCCAGCGGGGCTGTCCCGGGATATGTCTTCAGTGCTCGGCCCACTGACTCTTGGGCACGCGCACGGCCGCACTATTGGCCGGAAAGGGTGGAGTCCGTCTGCTGGGCCGCCGTTTTCATGGCCGCAGATACGGAGGTGTTGGTGAAGAAGGCGGACTGCATGGCATCTTGCACATACTGCAAAAGCGCTAAATAGTGAGCCGACTGGGGCGGCTGTTTCTGGTAGGCGAGTTCCGCCAGAGCCACCTTGTTTTGTGGGTGGGCTGACAAAAACTTCTCATAGGCGGGGTTGGTCAAAACGGCGCGCTGCACCGGGAGGTACCCCGTGGTCTCTGACCACGCCATGGTCTGGGCGGGGGCTGTCCACCACTGGATGAAGGTCCAGGCCGCGCTAGCCACTTGCGGCGACGACTGCTTGAAGATGACGGCGTCGGCCCCTCCGGGGGGCACGACTTCGTGGGGATCTTTCGGCATCATCGCGGCTCCCCAGGCAAAGCGATTGCCGATTTGCTGTGAATCATATCCGAGATCTCCCGATGAGTCCTCCATCATGGCGATCTTTCCCTGATAAAAGGCGGTCATGGTATTGTCCCACCCTTCGGCGCCGGGAAACGCTTCCGCATCGCCTGCGTGAATCAGCGAGGCCAGTTCCGCCGTTACCCGCTCTCCTGCCGGGGTATCGAATGACGCCTGAGTTCGCTGCGAATTCATAATGTGGCCTCCAGCCGACCAGACTTGGGATTCCCAGGGCCACCAGTTGGCCAAGGGGGCAAATCCGTACACGGTTTTGCTGCCGTTATGGCGGGTGAGAAGTTTGGCGTCCGCGACCAGCTGCGGCCAGGTCGTGGGAGGCGAGGCAATTCCCGCTTGCTTGAACAAGGACGCATTGTACACGATGATGGGGACACTGCGGTTAAATGGCACCCCGTAGGTTGTGTGGTCGATAGTTGTGGTGACGGCCATTCCCGGAAGGTAGTGGGAGGGACCGTCTATGGTGGAGGCGCTCAGATCGGCATTCAATGGCGCCAGAGCCCCCGTCGCCGCAAAGACCGGCATCGAGTGCACCTCGATCTGGGCAACATCCGGGGGGTGGTGGGCGACAATGGCTGCCAACAGCTTTTGCTGGAGCGGTCCGCTGTCACTATAGCTGCCCTCGTAGTCTGCCTCGACATGAATTAGAGGGTGGGTGCGGTTAAACTGCGACACCAGAGTCTGCACGTTTTGTCCGAGAGTCCCACCCAGTCCGTACCAGAATACCACTGTGGTGGGGTGCTCAGCTGTTGCTTTCACCGGTTGGGGAGTGCTGGCGGCTGCGGTTCCGCATCCGGCCAGCAGCACACTGGAAATCAGTGCCAAGGTACCTGCTTTGGTCAATTTCGTCATGGTGTTTTCTCCTTTTGATTGTCAGAAGTCAGCCGCGCAGCCCGTAATGCATGACACCTGCCCGGAGGTAGCGCTGTGCCAGGCCAAACAGCGCCATCATGGGTGCTACGGTCATCAGCACGGCGGCCATCATCAAGTTCCACTGCATAAATCCGCTTTGCTGGGCGACAAAATACGACAGGCCCAAGGGCAGCACCCGGAAGGCCGCGGTGTTGGTCACCAAAAGAGGCCAGAAGAGATACCCATAGTGAAAGACGGTATTGAGGACGGCCAGAGTCATGATGGCTGGCCGGGTGTTGGGCAAAACAAGGTGCCAGAGCACGGACCAAGGCGAAGCGCCATCAATCACCATGGCCTCTACCAGTGCGCGCGGCACATTGCGGAAGGCCTGGTGCAGCCAGAAGATGCCGAAAGCCGAGGCGGCAAACGGGAGAATCAGTGCTTGGTACGTGTTGATCCAGTTCAGTTGGCTTAGTATCAGGTAGTCGGGAATGAAAATGGCCTGAATGGGGATCATCATGGCCAGCAGCACGAGCGCCCACACCGCCCGCTTGCCGCGAAAGGGCAGAAAGACCAGAGCATAGGCCGCGAGCGTTGACGTCGCAATCTGCAGGGTCACAATGGCAATCGTGGTCACGATGGAATTGAAATAGTAGCGCCCGAACGGCTGGCTCTTCCAGGCCGCCGCGAAGTTGCTGAGTTTCCACTGGACAGGCCACAGGGCCAAATGTCCTCCCAGCAGCGCCCGCATGGGGTCAAAGGCAGCGACCACCATCCACCATAGCGGCACCAGCATGAACAGGGAAAACAGGGCCAGAGGCAGGTGCCAGACCCACAGGGAGCGGCGCTTCCTCATGACGGGTCGCCTCCCCACCGGCGCATGCCCCGCCACTGGATCAGGGTAATCACCCCGACCAGCAGGACAAACAGGACAGAGGCCGCGGATGCCCGCCCAATATCAAAGAACTGGAAACCCTGTTCGTAAATGTAATAGACCAGGGTGGTGGTAGCCGTTACCGGTCCGCCAGCCGTCATCACGTAAATCTGGTCGAAGGCTTGAAATGTTTGGATCACCACCATGACCCCCGCGAAAACTGCGGTCGGGATCAGTTGGGGGAAGATGACCGCCCAGAACCGCTGCCACGACCCTGCCCCGTCCATGGACGCGGCTTCAGCCAGCGCAGGATTTAGCTGTTGCAGGCCGCTCAGAAAAAGCAGCATGTAAAACCCAAGGTATTCCCAGATGGTGACGGCGATGACCGAGACCAGCGCCCAGTGCACAGAGCCCAGCCAATCGGGCCCCGCAACATGCAAGCGGCCTAACAACACATTCACCAAGCCTCCCGAAGGAGCTAAGAGGCCGCTGAAAACGATGCCGCTGGCTGCGAGGGGCATGACATAGGGGAGGAAGAAAATCATCCGGTAGGCATTGCGTGCTTTCAGAGGCTGATTGAGCACCCAGGCAATTCCAAATCCTGCTGGCAGTATCACTCCCGCCACGGAAACCGCATAGATTCCGGTATGCAGCAGTGCGGTCCAAAAGTCGGGTGATGACAGCAAGGATTGGTAATTGCGCATCCCGTTCCATGCCGGGTGGGGTGAAAGCAGGTTCCAATGGGTAAAACTCAATCCGATCACGGCTAATGTCGGGAAGAGCACAAACACGCTGATTCCGGCTAGGGCAGGGAAAAGCATAAGCCAGGGAGTCCACAAAATGGGGCGGCGTGTCCGCCTGCTGCGGATCCCGGCATGGTCTATTGTCTCAGATACTACTTGCATAAAGCCCTCCTGTCAGCATGGGATAACACCGGCTGCGGGAGAGAACCAATGGGGACTGTCCACGAAGACCGCCCCGAGCAGAGGCCGTTGCGGCCAGATCGGGCCACCGCCAAGTGAAAATCCCCACAGGGCAGCCTTGGTGTCCGTGTCACCCTGTTCCAGCCACGAGCTCCAATCCCGGCAGTGCAGGTGAATCCACTGGGGACGGCACTGCTGCAATCCGGCCTGCCAGAGTTCCCGGGAGAAGGGGGCCACGGCTAAGGCTCTAGGCACTCCCGGAAGCTTTTGGGCCATGAGTGCCAGCGCTGAGGCGTCAAACGACGAGATGATTACGGAGTGGGCCATATCCCATTCGGCAATGATCTCCGCCGTGCGGTTCACCAAGGTGTCAAGGGAAGCGGGAGACGGTTTAAGTTCGAGACAGTAGACCGTGCTCTTGCCAAAGATTCGGAATAGATCTGGCAATCGGAGCAACCCTTGGGAGGACAGGACGCCTTGGGGTGTGCGCACGCGGGCAAGCTCCAAGTCCGCCCACGTCCGGTACCCAATGGCCCCGTGCAGGTTGGTCACCCGGTCTAGTGTAGCGTCGTGGAAGAGCACTACCTCTTTATCGGCACTGCACTGCAGGTCGGTTTCTATGCCGTCCACCCCTGCGGCAATCGCCTGGGAAAATCCCTCCTCGGTATTTTCCGGATAGCAGGCTGGGTAGCCCCGGTGCCCCCATACCCAAAAGTCATGCGCCACGAGGGAAATCTCCTTCCAGCGTCCTCAGTGCACGGTGCTTGCTGTGCCGTGACTACCGTAACAGCGCAGGGTTAAGGCGGCGTGTTGAAGCTGTGATGATTTCAAGAAGATTGGGTTGTGCTGTCTGTCGGCGGCAAGAAGCTCCGGGGGATTATCCACTGTGGCGAAGGTGGGGGTGAAGGGCCACCGGGGCGTTGAGAATAGTGCTGAAGGGTCCATCCCTCAGCCGAAACGATGTTGTCCGAGACTAGCTCTCAATGGAATGCTGAATGACGTCACCTTCTGGCGGTGGTATGATTTAATCCGACAAGGCCGCGGTCTTGATGCGCGGGATGCGGCAATATTGCGGGCCTCCGTAGAATTTGTGGCATGCAAGAGCCGGCTGCAAAGAACAGACCACAGACAGCGATAACCAGTGCAATGAGGGGGATGATGCGGTGCAAATCGGTCGAAACGACCCGTGTCCATGCGGCAGCGGGAAAAAGTTCAAGAAGTGTTGTATTGACAAGCCAGAATACCAAAGTTCAGAGCAACTTCCGGCAGAAAGCCGCGTAAAGACCCCGGGATCGGACCTCGGGCATCTGCTGCGCCATGCCGACGACCTCGCAATGGCCAACCGCGAGGAAGAGTCTGCGGCTGTGGGCCGTGAGATTTGGAAGCACATAGAGTCCCGAGACCTGACAGAAAATATCTTTGACACGCTCTCTATGCCGGCGACGGCTCAGGGAATTGACAGCGGGGATCTGCTCAACTGGATCGCAGATTACCAGGATCAGCTCCATAACGGCATGTACCGCAATTTAGACAGGGCGCAGACCTGCATCGATTTTGTCGACGGGGTTCTCATGCGATTTCCCCGCCTGATGGGAGAAAATGCAACATCGCTTTTGGCTGCCAAAGGTGACGCATTATTTTTGCTGGGTCAGGACACCGAGGGTGACGCCCTGTTTGAGGCCCTGCAAGAGAACAGTCCCGGAGACCCATGGCCGTGGATCTGGTGGGGAGACCAATACAGCCCTGTGTTTAAGTGGAGCCGCGCCAATGATGCGCGGGCCGAAGAATTGTACCGCAGGGCGTTGAGCATTGATCCCTCGGACGAGGCGAGCCAGGGCCGCCTGGCTGACTTGGCCAGCTGGCGAGACGGGCAGAAGACGGCACAGCCGTGAGGCGTTTGTCCGGGCGCAGGCAAAAGGAAATTCGCACGCACAAGGGAAAGGCGGTCTTGCTGGGATGTCTGGCAGGTGTTTTGGCGGTGTCACTGGGCGGGTGCGGAGTGCAGCCGGCAGCAGCGGCGCCTGCGCTGAAGGAAGCCCACCCGCCTAGCAACAACAAGTATCCTGGAGGGGTGGGGGCCCAGCAGGTTCTGCAGCCGACCCGCAGCCTGCACCCCGCGCTTCCGGAAGCGGCCCAGCGCGTTTTGCCTGAATATGTGGCGCGTGGCCTGTCAGAAGATTTGCCGGACGTGGGGATTTCACCGCATCATGCCACCGAAGCGGAACAGAAAGCCGCCCTTCAGCTGTTTGGAATGCACCGCACACTGCCGTGGTATTATCAAGGCACCACGACGCGCAATAATCCCTTCCTGCTGATGGCCGATGCCGTGCATAATCTGGCCTACCCCAGACGCTTTGGCAAAATTGGACGGGATGTGCTTGACGGAGCGGGGACGACATTCGAGACGTCCAATCCCACCACAGTCAATGAGCAGTTGCATGGCAATATGGCGGAAGAGGACCCAGGATTTCAAACGCTCTATATTCCCACACTGTTTACTGAAACTATGGGTATAAAACCCTTTCAGCAGACTGACCCGCATGCGCTGAGGGTGGTGTCAGCGGGTACACGCTATACCTCTCCCGTCTATTCGGTAAACAAGCGGGGACCTGTCATGTACACGGTGTTTCATGCCTACACGCCGGGTCAGGCTGTGGCGCCCAAGGTCACCCTGCCGTCTGGATACACTTTGCAGCAAGGTCCGGGAACCATTCTGGTGGGGCAGCCTGTATCCCAGATTGTGTTTTTGGATGGGGGAAAATGGGGCGTGGGGGAAATCCAGTGGACCATTATAGAGTCGTACACCAATCACGGATGGTATGTGGTGACGCTGGAATTGAATCCGGTGCCGGAACACATGGGCAAGACTCCGTCCCCCTCCTCTCACGACGTTTCAGCGCGGCTGCTGCCATAACACGGGCACGCCAGCGATGTGGCCTGGCGGGCGTGTACCCAATTCCGTCATTGTACCGGGGGAGCACTGAGAGCCGCGATGCATTCCTCCCGAATTTTCCACAAGGCGTCTATATCAAAACTTTGGGTGAGACCGCGGCGGGATAGCCATAGGGGGAGGTAGGCCCGGTGATAGGAGACTTTGAAATCCCCAATCTGATGGGGGCCGATGGGAATCTCATCTAGGAACTCTCGGGGTGATTCATTGCAAGAGCCTGTTACCCGAGTGAAATCCCAGCGGTCCTGGTGATATTTCAGGTAGCAGTGGGCTTCGGGAATTGAGGGCAAGCTGTAGTGGCGAAGGATGTGACCAATACCGGGGGTGTTGCTCCCGGTCATTTCGTAAATTCCCGTATAGAGATGAATCTCGTTCTGTTGTTGTTCCATGCATAAAGACGCCAGCAGGGCGTGTTTGGTACTGCAGGTTCCCCGGCCTTCACTGAGCACCAATCGGTAATCTGAACGGTCAGTGTTTCTCCCGTAAGGCAATTGCTTGACGAACTGTGCCGCTTGACGGAAGTGTACGAGACCGTGTGTCAGAAACTCACGGGAAACCTCTCCTGTGGGTGTAATGTCAAATTGGACCAATCTGGTTCTCATTATTCACGGCCTCCACTTTCACCAGAAAGATTTCCTGTGCACAGTCGGGACCAGCGCCGCCCGTCAAGACGGCCGCATACTCCCGCCTTGGCGGGTGGGTGCACGCGGCCCTATTGTTTTTATCCTATCGCATTACTTGACCGCGTAAATCGCACTCTCCGTGGCGTGAGCCTGATCGATCAAAGTCTTGGCGCGCTGTACATCCTCTTCTGACCCATGTACGATCAAGACAAACTTGTCCGCCTTGATGGCTTTTTCATAACGCACGACGCTGTCTTTGGGGACGCCGATATTGAACAGCGCTGCTCCCAATGCGCTCAGCCCGCCAATGACCACTCCGCCCTCCAAGGCTCCGACGAGCAGGGCAACGAGAGGGCCAGCCGCCATGATTGGGCCGATTCCGGGAATCATAAAGAATCCAGCTCCGAACAGCAAGCCCCAAAATCCGCCCCAAATCGCCCCCCAAGTGGCGCCAATGCCGCCCCATACTTCCATTTTCTTGCCCGTGGTGTAGTAGCCGATGGGCTGTTCCTCACTGTGATAGCCTTTGCCAACAATCGAGAGTTTCTTCATATCAAAACCAGCTTGCTGAATCTCTTTGACCGCGTGGTCCGCTAATTCGTGCGTGTCATATATGGCAATTACCGCAGATTCTCCCAAATTATTGGTGCCTTGTGTTGCCATGATGGTCTGCCTCCTTCTGAAGTGTGCCGATTGTCCCAACCGGCAAGGTCTATGATCACCTTGTATTTGAACCCGGTCGCCAGCCGCAATCTAAAAGGCGGTTTGTTTACAGCCGTGCCAATCATCAACGTGATCCGGTTCAACCGCTGTCTAGCACGGCGTCAGTGTGTCCTGCCCTGTGATTAATCATCCTCGCATCGGCCCACCATTTCCCAAGATGCGTCTATACGCTTGACTGGCACTTCTATGTACCAACTTCACCATAGCAGGGAGCGGGGGGCGATCATAGGGTCCGATGGACCCTTGTTGACTACCAAAAGGACATGAAGAGCCTTTCACCAGACGGCACCTGTGCTGACCGGCAACGACTTTACACAACTTCTGCAGACGGGCTTGGAAGCGCGAAACTGTCATGCGCCGCCAAAACACAGGGGGTGGCGTCTTGATGCCGAAAAAATGTTGCGCGAGACAAGAAATCGGAGCAACCCGAGAGTCGTGCAGCCTGTAATCTAGGATATCCAGCTGGTGCAAGTCCGGCCGTGGCCACTGCCCATTCGGCCACGTAGCAA
>DAIDDL010000073.1:398-16129 GCA_027309085.1 Sulfobacillus sp. | reverse complement strand
GAACCAGGAACCTCTCGGAGTGATCCGAGAAACCCCCACCTCAACCCGACAGGGTTAGGTGGCGGGAGAGTTCATGAAAAAAAGTCAGATTGAGCCGTCCATCCGCCCCCCGTGAAAACCTTTCTGCCAGGCCGCCTACTGATGTCAGGAAGTGGGCCCAGACACTCCGTCCCCCCGTGTGGCGATATCTTGGATTCTGGCCAGACTTTGCTTCCAGTTGACTTCAATGGTCCGGACTGCTTCAGCCGCGTCGCGGCGGCGCAGGGCTCCGAGAATCGCATCATGTTCGGCTAAAGACTCACGCGATGACCACATCTCGTGGTAATAGGCGATTTCTACGCGGACCAAAGAGGTCTTGAGCTGCCTCAAGGTCGCGCTTAGTTCAGGATTGCCCGCCTTATCAATGAACACGCGGTGAAAGAGGTCATCCGCTGCAGCGGCCAGGACGGCGTCGCGATGGTGAATAGCCTGGCTCAGCTGCTGATTGTATTGCTCCATTTGGGAGAAATCTTGGGAACTCCAGCCATCCAGAGAATTGACTGTGATGGAATAACTTTCCAATGTCCATATGATCGGGTAGCGGCGCATGACGCCTTCGATGTCGAAGGGAGCCACCTGGGTCCAGCGATTGGCTTTTGTGACGACCAGGCCTTCGGTTTCCAGGCGGAGCAGGGATTCCCGCACGGGAGTGCGGCTGACGCCGAACTCCTGGGCCAGTTCCTGATCGCGCAGAAATGTGCCCGGAGCTAAGTGGCCTTCAATGATCCACTGGCGCAGGCGCTGGTATACGGAATCATTGACAAAACGGCGCCCAATAGGGCCGTCGTGGCGTGCGGTCATCGCTCGGAGCCTCCCGGGTAGTTCAATGTGTTATACCGTATATCACCTGTCCCGTTCCAGTCAAGACGGGCACAACACCGGTAATGCCTGCCGTATTTGTGACAGGTCCAGATCTGCTGTCACCAATGCATCGTGATTGCGCGGACCCTGCGCTACCGTCCGCCCCTCAGGGTCGCAGAAATAGCTCTCCCCGAAAAATTCGCCAATATTCCAGGGAGATTCCTCCCCGACGCGATTCAGGGCGCCCACAAAATAGCCATTAGCGATGGCGTGCGCCGCTTGTTCGATATGCCAGAGGTGATCGGCATGGCCAGCGGTAGTGGCTGAAGGGTTAAAGACTATCTCGGCGCCGTGTAATCCCAAAATGCGGGCGCCTTCCGGAAAGTGGCGGTCATAGCAGATATAGACACCGATTTTTCCCCACTGCGTGTCAAAAACCGGGTAGCCTAAATTTCCGGGCCGAAAGTAGAATTTTTCCCAAAATCCGTAGGCCCCGGGAGCGCTGCCGTGAACCTGGGGAATGTGGATCTTTCGGAACTTGCCCAGGTAGGTGCCGTCAGCGTCAATAACGGCTGCGGTATTGTAATAGACCCCGGCCATGGCTTCCTCATACAGGGGAACGATCAGCACCATGTGGTAGTTTTTGGCCAGAGTCTTCATCAAAGTCACGGTGGGGCCATCCGGCACGGCTTCAGCCGCCTGGTACCACTGCCTGTCCTGTTCGGCCGCAAAATAAGGGGCAAAGAACAACTCCTGCAGGCATAAGACATTGACAGACTGAGCGGCGGCCTTCTTTATCCACTCCACGTGTTTTTCAATGGCAGCCCTCTTATGGGCTGCGATATCCTGCTCTCCAGGCAATTCATGATGCAATTGCAAGAGTCCTGCGCGCACTATCATCTCCGTGGTCCTCCCATTGATTTCATGAAGTATGTAGTATATTATACGATGAAACTCACTTAATCAAGATAGAGGCAAAGGAGTCGGGTGCATATGGCCAACACGGTGGAATGGATAGAGAACGTCCAGGCAGACTATCAGGATGTGCCGCTACTGGCGCATCTCACCCCTGCTATTGCGGAGGAAATTTTGGCTTACCACCGCACATGGCCGGAATACCGGGAAACGCCGATCCATAGCCTCCCGCGTCTGGCGGCTTATGCGGGGGTACGCAGCATTTATGTCAAAGATGAAGCGCAACGGTTTGGGATTCAGTCATTTAAGATACTGGGCGGCACTTGGGCCGTTGCCCGCGCCTTAGCTGAACGCTGGCGGCTGGGAGAGGGCCCTGTGAGCGCGGGCTCCCTAAAAGCCGCTGCATCGTGGGCGGCTGCTGTGACCCTGGCGGCAGCCAGTGACGGAAATCACGGCATGGGAGTGGCGTGGACAGCCCGGGAGCTCGGTCAGCGGGCGGTGATCTTTTTGCCTGCTGGCACCCGTTCGTCCCGTGTCGACCGAATTGCTGCCATGGGGGCCGAAGTGCATGTGACCGACATGAACTATGACGACACCGTACAGCATGTGGCCCAGCAAGCCGCTGAGCACGGGTGGCTGCTAATCCAAGACACATCGTGGCCAGGCTATGAGCAGATACCCCGGTGGGTGACTCAGGGATACCTGAGCATGGCTCTGGAAGCGTTCCAGCAGTTGGATGTCCAGGGGATCGAACCTCCCACGCACGTTATTTTGCAGGCAGGAGTGGGTTCCCTGGCCGCTGCCGTCACGGGGTTTTACGCGAATCGCTACGGTGCTGCCAGCTGCCCCACCATTCTCATCGCCGAGCCAACCCTGGCGCCGGCGCTGTTGGAGTCGGCCCGCAGGTCAGATGGCCAGCTGGCAAAGATCGGGGGGGCGATGGAAACAGTGATGGCCGGGCTGGCCTGTGGGGAGCCTAATCCCTTGGCGTGGCCGCTGCTGCGATCATGGGCCGCTTTCTTTGTGGCGTGCTCCGATTCTGTCGCCGCGCGCGGGACCCGCATTCTCTCCAATCCCCTTGGGGACGATGCCAGAATTTTGGCCGGAGAGTCTGGAAGCATGCCGGTGGGCCTCTTGGTGTCGCTCATGGATGACCCGCGCTGCCATAAAGCCCGCGAGGCTTTTCGCCTGACATCCCAGTCGCGAATCCTGCTCTTCAATACGGAAGGCATCCCGGATCCCGGGCTGTTCTTGGATATTGTCTGGAACGGGGACTATTGCGCTGAACCAAAATAGACGGGCCGCAGAAGTGCTAGACTCTTAGGCAGGAGCGCGACCGATGAACCTAGCACTTGGCGAAGATGCTGACGGGACGCCGCGCGATTTTCGGGGATGGAATGCGACCAAGCCAATTCCAGCCACTGCGGAGTGTCTGCGACAGGTGATCTGTCCTTGACATTAGACCAGCGAGCCCGTAAAATACTAATGTTCGGTTGTCGGCAGTGTCGCCGGCACACAGAGGTAGGAGGTAAATTTCATGTCCACTTATATGGCCCGGTCTCAAGACGTTGATCGCAACTGGTATGTGATTGACGCCGCCGGATTGCCGCTGGGTCGTGTTGCTACTGTTGCAGCAACATTGCTTCGCGGAAAGCATAAACCCACATATACTCCTCATGTTGATACAGGTGATTATGTGATCATTGTCAACGCTTCAACAGTACTATTGACTGGCCGCAAGCTGGATCAAAAAATTTATTTTCATCATTCCGGGTATTTGGGCGGATTGAAGCGGACTGTCTACCGCCAGTTAATGCAAAAGAAACCCGCTTTCGTAATGGAAAAAGCCGTGCGCGGAATGCTTCCGCATAACCGTCTCGGCCGGGCGATGTACAAGAAGCTCAAAGTGTACGCACAGGGAGAACATCCTCACAGCGCACAGCAGCCGCAAGTATGGGAGGTTAAAATTTAATGGCAGTTGCGCAATTCTGGGGAACAGGACGCCGCAAGAATGCCGTTGCGCGTGTTCGCTTGGTGCCAGGCACCGGCAGGGTTTTAATTAATGGGCGGGCGATGGAGGACTATTTCCCGCTTTTGACATTGCAAAAAGGGATAATGGCTCCTCTTAATTCGGTAGAGTTGGTAGGGCGGTTTGATGTCCTCGTGCGGGTTGAGGGTGGCGGGGTGTCGGGACAGGCTGGCGCGGTGCGTCATGGGATTGCGCGCGCTCTTCTGCTGGTCGACACGAATTTGCGTGTATCTTTGAAGCAGCGGGGATTCTTAACACGGGATCCGCGTATGAAGGAACGGCGGAAATACGGCTTGAAGAAGGCACGGAAAGCTCCGCAGTTCTCAAAACGCTAAAAAAGCCCTTTTGGGGGCTTTTTTTGTATTGCCGTTGAGTGGACGCGCATCATCGAAAAAGCCCCGGGGCGCAGATTCATGCCTCGGGGCTTTTTCGGAAGCCGGAAAGTCAGCTGATGCCGACGCCAACCAGTTCGGGCGCCGAAATGACAGGAAGGCGGGGAGTGAATTTCCGCGGTTCCGACGAGTCATTGCTGGCATCGCTCAAATGTGCCCATAAATGCGTGAGCGCATGGGCATCGCCTAATTGACTCTGCACAATATAATATTCACATTGCAGGTCGCGCTGCCCGCTGGACGGGGCTATGGCCAAGGCGCGGCTTAAATAATCTTTGGCCAGCGCAAAATCCTCTACCGCCACTGCCCGGCGGGCGAGAACCCGCAAAGCAAAGATTTTTGTGTCCTGCCAGGGCCAACTGTCCGGGGCATTCAGCACGCGCGTGGCATAGCGGTCCAGAACAATTTCAGATTCTGCGGTGCGCAGCAGCCCTTCCAAAATCACCGCCTGCCCTTCTTGAAAATGCACGCGGTCAAATACCGCCAGCGAGGACTCCAGCAGCTCCCTGGCTTTCTCGCCACGCCCCAGGTCAGCCAGCACCTGGGCGATGTCCGCTTGAAGCGCTGCGCGCTCTTCACTGCCGCGTATCTCCGGCAAAAGGGTCAGGGCTTCCTCGATAGCACCAGTAGCTTCCGGCTGGTGCCCCAGACGCCATTCCGCCGCGGCAATCCGGGTTAGCAGTTCTGCGCGCCGGGGAGGGCTGATGAGTTTCTGCGGCTCGTCTAAGGCTGTGCGGTACAGTTCCAGGGATGAGACCCACTGTCTTTGGCTGTAACAGAAATCTCCGTAATGCTGGGCGGCCTCGGCGCGAATATTCGGCCCTTCGCGGGTCGTCAGCCGCTCCGCATATTCTAGAGCCTGCTGAAATGAATTCATGGCTTTGTGAAAAGATCCGTGGCGCGCCGCGGCCATCCCCAAAGTGTTGGCGATTTCAATGGCTTGCACAGGATGGTCATCCGGGTGGATGAGCAGGAGACTCTCTTCGAGGTGAGCCAGTGCGGCATCGAGATTGCCCTGCGACATTTCCAGCCTGCCCATCGTCGCCTTAATCCGGGCGAGAATGTCCTCGCGCCCCGTACGTTCCGCCAAGGTCAAGGCCTCTTGCAGTCCGAGCATGCCGTCTTCAAGACGTCCGCTGTTCCATAATGCCTGGGCGGCTTTCAGCAGCACTTCGATGGTGCGCATATCGTCACCGTTCTCCAAGAAGAATCCCAATGGTTTGCCCAGGCGACCGGCCATGATATCCAAGGCTTTGTGGGATGGATGGATACGGCCCAACTCAACTTGACTTACATAACTTTTGGTCAACTCGTCGCCTGCGAGCTGCTCTTGAGTTAATCCCAGCTTCTTTCTCAGGTCGCGGATCTTTGTACCCACCATAATTCATCCCTCCTAGATGATAATGTACCACAAGTAAAACAAATAAACATCAGCGTGAGGGCCAAGATCTATTAAAAACTTCTGTGATGTCAAATAAGTGAAGTGGTTAGGTGCGGTTTTATATCGAAGTTACTTAACTAAACTGCATACCAAGCAGAGTAATTGCTGTAGGCGGATAGAACTAGGCCACGGATATCTGACAAAATCTCTCGTGTATATTCTGAGGCCATTCATAGTCTCCGACCATCTCGCTCACACTACCCTCAGAGCGCCGAATATTATTAGCAGGAAAAAAAGGATAAAGATCCGGCAGGAACAGGGGGAAAGATGTGAATAAGGAAGGCGAGGCCGTACGCAGGGTCGGCCGGTGGATTATGGCGTGGATAGCGGCAGGCGTCATGGGCGTTATGCTCGCGGGCGCAGGGACAGTGCCGGCGGCGCCAATAGGAATCGAGGGGGCCCTGCTGCGGGGCCGGACGATTGTGATTGACCCCGGCCATGGGGGATACGATCCTGGGGCCAGGGGACGGATTGCGCGCGAAGACCAAGTCAATTTGGCGGTGTCGTTAGCTCTCCGGCAGTGGTTTGAGGCGGCGGGAGCTAGGGTGGTTTTGACGTGGGATGAACCGGGAAAGATTCCCCCGAACAGAAAGTACCGTGTGCCGCAGCGGGTCGCGTGGATCAACCAGACGGGCGGCAATGTGCTGATCGACATTCACTGCAACTCGGCGGGGCCCCGCTGGCGGGGCCCCCAGACTTTTTACTGGGATGGCAAAGGCTCATATCATCTAGCCCATGACGTGCAAGAAGAGTTGCAGTATTTTACCAATACCCGGCGCCGGGTGACCCGCATTGACCAGTATGTGCTGCGCCATGCCCAGATGCCCGCCATCAATGTCGAGGTGGGATTTATCACCAACCGGAAGGAAGAACGTCTGCTCGTGAACCCTGCCTACCAAAGGAAGCTGGCGTGGTATATATTTTTGGGAACGGAGCGGTGGTTTCTTAAAGGCCGCTGGCCTGAAAAACTTTTGCAGGCACCCCCTCCGACCCACTTATTGGTCCGGGATTGAGCCCGCCTCCGGTATAATAGGAAGATATGACAGCAGCAGAGAGGAGCCCTTATGGAATCGAAGACCGTACGTATTATCGGAGTGCCCTTGGATTACGGGGCTGACCGGCGCGGGGTGGACATGGGTCCGAGCGCCATACGCTATGCTGGGCTGCGCGAGAAACTGCGGCAGGCCGGCCATCAGGTGACGGATTTAGGGAATTTGCCCGTGCCCGTGCCAGAGAGCCGGGAAATGGCGAACGGCGGCAAGTTGAAGTACCTGGACGAAATTGTCAAGGTCAGCCGCGTTTTAGCCCGGGCGGTGGAAAAGGCTTTGGAGGAAAATTGTTATCCGCTGGTGCTCGGAGGGGATCACAGCATTGCCATCGGCACTATCGGCGGGCTGGTGCGCCGCTATGAAAACCTTGGCGTCTTGTGGTTTGACGCGCATGGCGACTATAACACAGACCAGACATCGCCTTCCGGCAATATTCACGGCATGCCGGTGGCAACTGCGGTGGGACTGGGACATGAGGCGCTTCGGGCCCCATTTCACGGAAGGTTTGTCGATCCCGCCAAAGTGGTCTATGTAGGGGTCAGGACGCTGGATGCGGATGAGGCGGAGGCCTTGCGGCATTCCGGCACCACCGTGTTTTCCATGCACGAAATTGACCGCTACGGAATGCGCGACGTGATGGCTAAGGCCATCGATATTGTATCGGACGGCACCGATGGCGTCCACTTGAGTTTTGATATCGATGCGGTAGACCCTCTGTATGCACCGGGGTCTGGCACACCCTTTTCGGGGGGACTGACAGAGCGGGAAGCACACCTCGCACTGGAGCTTCTGGCGGAGAGCAATATTCTCTCCTCTATGGAAATGGTCGAGGTGAATCCGATACTCGACGAACATAACCGGACCGGACAGCTGGCTGCGAATCTCATTGCATCAGCCTTGGGACACCGGATTATTTAACTGGGGAGGATTAATCATACATGCCGTGGGATACCGATATCATTACATACCGCCGCGATTTGCATAAAATTCCTGAACTGGGTTTTCAGGAGCGTCAAACCCATGACTATCTGGTGAGGACACTGAAGCAAATGGGTCTGGATCCGGTCGAATTGGCGGGGACCGGAGTCATGGCGGATATCGCCGGCACGCGGCCGGGCAAAACGATTGCAGTCAGGGCGGACATTGACGGGCTGCCGCTTGACGAGGAGACGGGACTGGAATTCAGTTCGGAACATCCGGGTGTCATGCATGCCTGCGGGCATGACGGGCACATGGCCATCGCACTGGGACTGGCGCAGAGGCTGTCTGCCAGCCGCGACTTTCCCGGAACCGTGCGGGTGTTCTTCCAGCCAGCAGAAGAGAAGCCGCCGGGCGGGGCACCGGCCATGATTGCGGCGGGATGTCTCGACGGGGTGGATGAAGTGTTGGGACTGCACGTGTGGGCCAATGACCCAGTGGGAACTGTCGGCATCCGACCGGGCGCTCTGATGGCTAATGCCGATGAGTTTACGATCCGGGTGACCGGGAAGGGCGGCCACGGCTCAGAGCCGGCAGACACTAAGGACGCCGTCCTGATCGCATCCCAAATCGTGGTGAATTTGCAGACGATCGTGTCCCGGCGCCTCAATGCGTTCGATGCGGCGGTCGTGTCGTGCGGGACGATCCGTTCGGGGGTGACCTTCAATATCATCGCGGAAACGGCAGAGATAACGGGTACAGTGCGGACATTGTCGGCGGCGGTCCAGCAGAAGATTGTTCGTGAAATCGGACACATTGCAGAGACCACGGCGGCGATGTATGACGCGCGCGCCGTGCTCGAATACGTCTACGGCTATCCTGCGGTGATCAATCACGCAGCGAGTGTCGCGCGTCTTGAGCAGGCCTTTCAAGGGGTGGTGGAGATTGTGCACCCCGACCCGGCTATGGGCGGAGAAGACTTTGCCTACTACCTGCAGGAACGGCCTGGCGCGTTTTTCTTCCTTGGATGCCAGCCGGACGACGCCGAGACCTTCCCGCACCATTCTCCCCACTTCCTCCTGAACGAGAAGGCGCTGCCGCTTGGGGTGGAAGTGCTCTACCGCGGGGTGATGAGCTTTCTCACGGCGTGATGGGCATCATTGGACTCCGCTGTCTTGCGCCCTTATGGGTGGGACAGCGGATTTTTTAAGGTGAAGGCGGCGAAGAATTTTCTCGAGTATTGAATAATTATCCCCGCCGATGTATAGTAATGCGGTAGGGGGCGGTAACAGTGGTAGAGCGGGTATCGGCAAAAGAGATGCGGGTGCAGGGACGTTCGGTGATTTCTCTTAAAGAATGGACGCCGACGGAAATCAAACAGGTGCTGATGACGGCGCAGTGGATGAAGGCGAATCCGAAAATTGCGGAGATCCAGTACGCGTTGCGAGGGAAGTCCGTGGCGATGATCTTTGAGTTGCCTTCCACCCGGACTCGGGTATCATTCCAAGTCGCCATCCAGTCGCTGGGCGCAGCGCCCGTGATTTTGGATTGGGAGAACAGCCAACTGGGCCGTGGCGAACCAATTGAGGATACAGCGCGCGTGCTTTCCCGCTACGTCGATGCGATGGTGGTGCGGGCGAAGAGCCACGAGATGGTGCAGGTGTTGCAGAAGTGGGCCACCGTGCCGGTGTTCAATGCGTTGACGGATGCCGCCCATCCTTTTCAGGTGCTGGCGGATGCGCTGACCATTTGGGAGCACACGGGCTATTTGGCTGGCGCCAAGCTGGCCTACGTGGGAGATGGAAACAATATGGCCAATTCCTACCTCGTGATTGGGGCAAAACTGGGAATGCATGTCAGTGTGGCCTGTCCTGCCGGATGGATGCCGCCAGCGGACGTCGTGGCCTATGCCCAGCAGGAGGCTGCCATGACGGGCGGGTCGATTCACGTGACCACGGATCCGGAACAAGCCGTATTTGGCAGCGACGCCGTGGCGACGGATGTGTTTGTGTCGATGGGCGATGCTGAGAGCGGCGAGAAGCGGAAGGCTCTGGCGCCATACCAGGTGAATGCCCGCCTGCTCGCAATGGCCAAGTCCAGTGCGGTGTTCCTGCACTGTCTGCCGGCACACCGGGGTGAAGAGGTGACAGCAGACGTACTGGAAGGGCCGCAGTCCGTCGTCTTTGATGAGGCGGAAAATCGCCTTCACGTGCAAAAAAGTGTGCTCTACCATACTCTGGCCGAATTTTAGCGGAGAACGACGCGATAAGAGGCCCACACCTGTGGGCCTATTTTTTTGTCCCGCCGGAACCCCGAAGACCATGATGAAAAGAACGGGAGAAATTTCTGATGTTGGCAGGGTTATCGCGCCAATACAGGGGGACTGCCGTGATAGACTATTCTCAAGGACTTGAGAACGGGGGGATGCACATGGTACATCTATCATCCGTCTACCGGAAGCTGGAAGAGGGATCGAAACGGCTGACTCCCCAGCGGGAGCTCGTGATCCGCATATTTTCAGAACATCCCGGGGAACACCTTTCCGCGGAGGAAGTGCACCAGCTTGTTAAGAAGAAATTCCAGGATATCGGACTGGCCACCGTATACCGGTCACTGGAACTGTTGACGCAGCTGGAAATCCTGACCCGCATCAATTTTGACGACGGACGGTCCCGGTATGAGTTCAATCAGGAGGAAACGCACCGCCACCACCATCTGGTGTGTGTGCGCTGCGGACGCGTGGAGGAATACGGCGAAGACTTGCTGGACACCCTCGAAACACGGATCCTGAACGAGCGCGGCTTTGCGGTTTTGGATCATGAACTCAAATTTTACGGGGTATGCCGCGCGTGCGCTCTAAAAAAGACAAACTGAGAGAGGCGGAGATCTGGTGACGAGACTGTTTTGCTATAAGCGGTGAAGCACGTGTGCCAAAGCGCGAGCGTGGCTCAGCGCACACCAGGTGGAGGCGGCGGAGCGGGACCTCATCTTAGAGCCGCTCAGTGCAGACGAGGTTAGCGCGCTGGCGGCCGAGGCCGGGGGGGTTGGTGCGCTGCTTTCCAAAAAAAGTCCAGCCTATAAAATACATCAACCGCTAGCCCAGACGGAACAGGACTGGATCCAGGCAATGGCGCAGGAGCCCCGCCTGATCCGCCGCCCCGTGTGGCAGATTGGCCGCCGGTGGCTCATCGGATTTCAGCCGGATGTGTGGCAGGCAGCCTTGGACGAGGAGACAGCGGACCGCTGAGGGAGGCGGATTTCCGTCAAATTCCCCTGTAGGATCCCCAGTAGGCGTCCTCCGGGTAGCCGCGCTGTTCCCAATAGCCCAGAATATCCCGGTCCGACCATGATATCCGGACGAGCCATTTCAGCGATTTGTAGCCATACATCCGGGGCACCAGCAGGCGCAGAGGGTAGCCTTGGGACTGGGCCAAGGGGCGGGAATCGAGCTCATAGGCGAGCAGCGGCCGGTAGGCGGCGATTTGCCGGGCGCTTAAGGATTCCGTATAGACACCGTCTCCGGAATAAAAGAGGATCCAGGGAGTGCGGTGGGGATCCCATCCTTGGGCTACAAGAAACCGCGAGAGGTCAATCCCCGTCACTTCGACGCCGTCTACGGCCCACCCTGTCACGCACTGAAAGTCGATGTGGCGCTGTTCAGGCCCGAATCGGCGCAACTGCGGCAGCGTGTACTGGGCAGACCCGGCTCCACCCCTGTCCAGGGTCAGGCGCCATGTATCGAGAGAGAGGTCTGGATAGCCACCGACCACGGTATAGGGCACAAAACCGGGCAGAGCTCCCGAATTGCGGCCTTTGTGAAACACTCTGCCGCTCACCATCGTCAACACACTGGGGACGGCCAGCAGGAACGGTGCCGTGGCTGCCGTGGCCGCCAGCCACCTGAGTGCGCGCCGGCGGGACAAGTCTACTTTGGGGGATGTGGTTTTTCCTGCCGCTTGTGGCCGGTGCGCCACCAAATGGTAGGCTACCCACAGCACAAAGCCTGCGGCGCTGGCGCCGTGGACGACAGTCGCAATCGCCCGCGTTGAGGACGGGCCGACCAACAGTCCGACGCCGCTGGCCAATAGCAGGATCAAGAAAAACAGAGCCCACCGCGCCAAGGCAGGGGCTCTCCGGGAGTTTGGCGAATGGGCAGGCCACGGGTAAAAGCGCGCAGACCATCCCGCCAGGGCCGCGCCGTAGAGCACCCCTCCCCATTCGTGCACAGCCTGTACCGCCGGCATGAACGGCCCCAGAGCGCTGCGCCAACTGGCCAGGTACAAGCTGAATCCTGTGGCTACCAATAACCCGACAATGATTGCGTGCCGCCAGTGGCGCTGGGAAAAGGACAATGCACTTTACCTCCTTGTCACACGATCCTTGCTTCATCGAGCAGGCCGCCCAGCAACTTTTCCAGCGGTGCGGCCTGGAGATCTTGTCAAGCCCAGTGGTCGGGGCTGATAAAGTGGTCAAACACGAGACGGGTGAGACGGGGCAAGATTCGCTGAGCCTCGTTGTCGATGTGAAACCGCAAATCATGGCAGCCGTCGCTCAGCAGGGCCACCGTGTAATCGCCCCAGGGAGACTTGACAATGCCGACGTCGTTGCGAATTCCTTCCAGCGACCCGCTCTTGCTTCCGATTTGTACGGGGGCTGGCTGTCCAGTCTCTTCGGCCAGCAGGGCATAGGGCAGATCCCGTGTCATGAGAGTATTGTACTGCTGGCGGGTCAGGATATCCCACATGACGTCACAGGCCCAGGGACTGACCAGCGTGCGGTCGTGCAGGCGCTTTAGCAGTGCGGACAGTTCATCGGCGCGTGCCAGTCCAATGGGGCCGGGCACCGCGAAGTCAATGCGCTTGAAAATCTGGATGTGCGGGAAAGACCATGCCTGCATGGCGGCATTGACCGTCTCGAGTCCCACCAGGCGCAGCACCATGTTGGTGGCGGTGTTGTCGCTTACGGTGATCATGAGCATCAATGCGTCGTGGAGGGAGAGGGACAGCCCCGGGGTCAGATTTTGCACAACCCCTGACCCTTCCACAAAATCCGCTTCCTGCAAAACGAGGTCCATGGCCAGGTCAAGGTGGCGCTCCTCAATCTGCTGCATGACCGCAGCAAGTACCGGCAGTTTGATAACAGAGGCAGTTTCCATGAGCAGGGAGGGCTGGAACGCGATGACCTCGTGTGTCTCCATGTGTTCTGCGTATAGGCTGATGCGGCCGGAAAAATTTTGGGCCACCTGTGCGATGGCGCGGTCGAGATCACTGGGGGGCATTGTCCACATCCTTTCGGGGCACCCAATTGAGGCGCTCGTGACCGAGCCCGGGGATTTTTCTTCCCTCTACAACGCAACCGGCTGCCAGGGGCTCGCTGCCCCGGGGAATCACGGCCAGGACATCACAGGCGTCATATGTGGTGATGCGGTCTGATGCCTGGGGGATATCGGTGTCAAAATAGGTGCCCTGATCCTCCTGCACAATGCGCGCGCGCAAGAAACGAGTTTCGCGGGTTCTTTTATGGAAGGGTTGGAGCAGGCGGCCTTGAATGTGTTCTACCGGAAGGTGCCCGTGCAGCAGGGATGCCAGGAAAGGCAGCCCGATGTTGTACCAGGACATCAGGGCTGCTCCAGGATTGCCAGACAAGGCCAGTATGGTGGTGCCATGGTGGCGGGCTGCGGCGATGGACTTGCCGGGATGCATGTCAACGTGCCAAAACAACACCTCCGTGTGGCTGTGCAAAAACTGCACCATGCGGTCTTTGTCCCCTACAGACACTCCGCCCGTGGTCAGGACCACGTCATACCCGGAAAGGTCGGGGGCAAACAGGTCAGCTACGGCAGATGGATCGTCCGCCAAGGTTGGCCGGAGACTGACATGCGCTCCCAGTTCGTGCAGCAGGGCGCTGAAGAGCGATACGTTGACATTGTAAATCTGCCCGGGTCCCAAAGCATCTCCCGGGGCCTTGAGTTCATCGCCGGAACTGACCAGCAGCACGCGCGGCTTGCGGAAGACACTGACCTCGCGGTAGCCGGCAAGGGCCATCAGGCCGACCTGCAGCGGACCTATGCGCTGCCCGGGGTGCAGTAGGGCAGTGCCCGCCATAAACTCAGACCCCAGAGCCGTGACATTGCGCCCGGTCTTGACAACGTGGGCTAGGCGGATGAGATCTCCCAGGGGTTCGGCGGCTTCTTGCTCGGCGACCGCATCCAGACCCCGGGGCACAGGAGCGCCCGTCATGATCCGCACTGCCTCGCCCGCTTTGATGGTGCCTGTAAACACTTCGCCAGCGTTGACCTGCCCCGCCACCCGGAAGGAGCCGGGCGTCTGCGACGCCATGACGGCGTAACCGTCCATGGCGGAGCGGGCAAAGGGCGGGGCAGGCTGAACGGCTGTGACCTCCATGCTGAGGGTCCTCCCCAGGCTGTGTGCAACCGGCACGGTTTCGGTGTCCGTGATAGGGGGCGTGTGCTGCCGGAGCGCGGCGAGGGCGCCCGCAACAGTGATATACTCCATCGATCTTTCCATCCTTTCGGGCCCGCCCGCTCGCTACTCTGAGGCGGTTGGCATAGTTGCTGCCGGGATCTGCGCAGCGGAGAAAGTCAAGGACGCCTGATGCTGCTCTATCCAGCAGGCTGCCTCACGGGCAGCCTCCACACTGAGAGGAAGCGCGGCCTCAAACCAGAGGATCCCGGAAATGGGGGGGGGCGAGGGGCCGATAACTGCTCTCACGCTGGGCAAGATGGAGACGAGGGGGCCAAGGTCCAGCACAATTTTCGGAGTGGGGGAATGTTTGGCCCCTTCCCAAATGATCCAAGGATACCACGACAGAGCCTGGACCCAGTCGATGGGGAGGGGGTGCCGGCCGCGCCAAGTGGCCTGGCCTGGCTGCATTAGCAAAGTTTCCGCTCCAGCTGCCGCGAACCGCTCTGAATCGGACCCCGTCCGGTCTGGGGCGCCCCCATGGTGGGAGAATTTCACCACGAGGACGGGACCCGGCAGGCGTCCGCACAAGGCTTCAACCAGGCGCGTCTTGCCCGTGTCGGAAAAACCAGAGACCTGCATAATCGGCATCTAACGGCCCCCTCCCTGGGATGGTGAATCTCCGCCGCCACTCCGCCACAGCGACCACTCCTCCTGCGTATTGATGTTGGCAATCCACTTCTGTTGGGGGACAGGGATCCACCGGACAGGGTGCCCCGCCAGGAAAGACCGGACACGGCGGTCTCCTCCCCGGCGGAACCGCTCGAGATCGGAGAGCAGACGGGGAGACCAATATCCGGCCAAAGGCTGCGCATCTTCGTGCCAGACAGGCAATACGCACAAAGCGCCAGCGCTGAGGTGGGGAGCCAAATACGAAAACAGTGCAGGGCCGGCGCCCACCAGGTCAGAGGCGAGAACGGCCAGGTAATCGGCAGATGAGGCTTTCAGGCCCCGCTCAATCCCCTCTAGAGGACCTTCTTGGGGACGGAGGTCCACCAGGTCGTCTGGGGCGGGATTTCCATAGCCGCAAGGTCTGGAAATCCACACTGTGGCACACCCAGCCGCGAGCAGTGTGCGCCTGGCATGCTCAACCCAGGTGCCGCCAGCCGGATGGGGCAGCAATCCTTTGTCCTGCCCCATCCGGCGGGAAGCCCCCCCGGCCAGCACCAGACCGTCTAGGCGGATTGTCATCGGTCTTGGCTCCTTTCCCTATATTATAACTCGCATTTCGGTGCGCCAAGCAAAGCTGACCATTTCGATCCGCTGCAATTCCGGTCTCCGCACGGACTAGCCCTCCACGGAGAATCGGGTTTTGAGTGCGCGTCCGTGAGGACGGGTGCTAAGGTGCGACCGGCAGGTTGCAGTTCTTGTTAGTGAAAGTCTAACCCGTGCGAATTTCCTCGTTCAAGTGCGGTAGGCAACAATGGCAGGGTGTCTGGGGTAACCCAGAATCTGATGGGCCTGAGCCAAATTTCGGGGCCGTAACGAACTGTGAACCCGTGGTGGCCTGACGGTGGTGGCGAGCCTTCCTTAGCTGGGCGAAGCCTCCTAACGCGGTGGTTAGCATGGTATCGCTACCTGTAGCGAGTACGGAACGAGCAGCACCATAGCGTACCCCGTCGGGTGGTTAGGGATGGCACCGAAGGAAAGAACTGTGACTGACCC
>DAIDDL010000073.1:0-388 GCA_027309085.1 Sulfobacillus sp. | reverse complement strand
TGTCTGGTCCAAGAGTTCGCCAAGTGGGCAATGCGATGACCGCCAACCCCCGCTCTTGGATGGGACAGGGAGTCGGAGATCGGCATAGTACCGAAGTACCGTCGGAGACAACAGAACTCCGCGGGAATGGGAAGGGCGGTCACTTCGATAGGATTCTCACATCACCGTGCCTGCTGGCAAGGCAAGATTGGGCTCCGGCCCTAGAGACAGCCGCGCCCCATGGGGGCGCCTGGCGGCACGAATGGAGGAAACGAGGATGGCGCAGCAAAGAAAATGGTATAGTTTGGCAGATAAAGTCTGGAACCCCGGGAATTTAGCGATGGCCGCCGCGGCGGTCTTAGCCAATCGCGGGGCTGCAGGAGTTGACCACCAGAGTGGTGACCAATTT
>DAIDDL010000072.1 GCA_027309085.1 Sulfobacillus sp. | reverse complement strand
GCGAGTCAGGAGGTTCACTCCCAGGGTCTCACGGCCCGCCGACACAGCGACCGCGGTTCCCCCAGAATCCCCGGCCTGACGGCCGGGGAGGTTCAAAGGCTACCCGGCCGTTCCGTCCGCTAACCTGTGCTGGAATGAATTTCTTTGGGGGCACTTCCTCAAGTCCGTGCCGATTGTTGCTATACTAATATGTGATTTTGGACAGGTTTTCTCTTGGAAGGCGGGATTGATCTGAAGAGTCGCCGCTCATCACAGGCTGCGGCCGGCCGGCGGCAGAGCATTGGGGTATCAGCCGGCATTATTTTTATTGCGACACTCGTCAGCCGCCTCAGTGGCTTCGTCCGTGAAATCGTCATGGCGGCCTATTTCGGCACATCAGCGGCCAATGACGCCTGGCTGATGGCTTCGGTGTTGCCCAATTTGCTGTTCAGCACCATGAACGGAGCCATTTCGGTTACGGTCGTCCCCTTGATGACGCAGGGTGATGCCCAGCTGTCCAAGCGCTCGGTGCAAAATTTTATTAACGAAGTGTTCACCGCCATCGTGATTCTATCCGCTGTCCTGATTATTGCGGGAGAAATTTTCGCCCCGGAAATCATGCATCTGGTGGCCCCCGGATTCCACCACAAGGAACTGGCCCTGACCATTTCCATGACCCGCATCATGGTTCCGACCATTTTGTTCTGGGGCCTATCCGGTCTCGTGGTGGGCATCTTGCAAGAGCGTGAGGAGTTTTTTTACCCAGCGGTGTCCCCTGTCGCTATCAATATCGTGCGGATCTTGACCATCATCACCCTCGGACATTTTTTCGGAATCAAGGGGGTCGCCATTGGTTTTCTGATATCCGTTCTGTCCCAGCTGGCCGTGACCCTGCCCGCCCTTGGCAGGAGTGGGCTGCGCCTCCATTTCCGGTGGCATTTTGGCCACCCGCTGCTGCGCAAGATGATCCGCATGTCTGGCCCATTTTTCCTCACCAGCTCTGTCGGCACCATCGGGGTCATTGTCGACCGGATATTGGCGTCATCGCTGCGCACCGGAAGTCTGGCCGCCCTGAACTATTCTTATGTGCTGGTGCAAATCCCGGTGGGACTTGCCATCGCGTCGCTAACCACCCCCATTTATACCCGGTTGGCCCAGCATCAGAGCCAGCATGACCAGGTCACGTACCAGAAGCTGGCCATGCGTGGATTCCGGCTGGTAGTGCTGCTGATTGTTCCGATTACGGTATGGTTCATGATCTTGTCTGTGCCCATATTGCGGCTGATTTACCAGCACGGGGCTTTTTCCAACTACTCCACGCGGATCACCGCGGGCACTTTGCTGTACTGGTCGGTGGGCTTGCCGGGATTTGGCCTCTCCTTCTATCTGCAGAAACTGTTTTTTGCAACGCAGGACACCAAGAACCCCGCCCGGTTCAGCATTATCACCATTCTTTTCAACATCGCCGGCGACTTGATTCTGGTCCGCTTCATGCAGGCCGACGGTCTGGCGCTGGCCACTGCTCTGGCCGCGTGGCTCAACACCACGCTGCTCACCATCCGGGCTCTCAATCCCCGCCACAACGCCAACCTGCAATTCCGGCCGTTTGCTCTGAAGATGGTCCTCGCCGGAGCAGCCACGGCTATTGCAGTGTATATGGCCCGCCGTGTGCTGGACTTGGATACAGTGCGCGGATTCATTCCTTTAAGTCTGGGCCTGCTAGCTGCAGTTGGCGCCTCGCTGGCAGTCTATCTTTTTATGCTGACTTTGTTCCGGTTTCCAGAAATTCGCGAGCTGGTAGGGCGCCTGAGAAAATTTCGTCGAAAATCCCCATCGCCTCTGTAGTAACCTGCCAAATTTCTTCAATTTTGCTGTGTTACAATTAGTGTAAAGAGAGGTGACGATCATGGCCATCAAACAGCTGATCGAGGCTCCTCTTGTTGTGGTAACCAACCGGGAGCCTTATATTGACGAGCATTTTGCCGGAGGGTTGCACACCATACAAACAGCGGGGGGAGTTGTGTCGGCCCTAGATCCCTTGTTGCAGGAAATTGGCGGCAACTGGGTGGCATGGGGCAGCGGCGATGCCGATATTGAGACCTCAGCGGGAGGTCAGCGCCAGGTTCCGCCTGAGCATCCCCGTTACACCTTGAACCGGATTACTCTGAGTCCAGAAGAAGTCAAAGGCTATTACGCAAAATATTCTAACCAGGGTTTATGGCCATTAAGCCACATGCTGATTGAGCGCGCCCAGTTTTCACGCCGCGCTTGGCAAATCTACCGCAGTGTGAATCAGAAATTTGCCAAGCGTGTTAATGCGGTTAGCCCCCAGGGGGCATGGGTGTTCTCGCATGACTACCAGCTGTCCCTGCTGCCAGCATTTGTCCGCAAGTCGCGTCCGGACGTATCCATCGCTCACTTCTGGCACATTCCGTGGCCGCCTCTCCCTATCTTCCGTTTGTGTCCGCAGCATCAAGAAATTTTGCGGGGCCTGCTCGGAGCAGATGTATTGGGGTTCCAAAGCGAGCAAGATGTCGAATACTTTCTCAACGCCGTCGAGCGCACCTTGAAAACCCAGGTGGACCGCGAAGCTGGCCGGGTAGTCTGGCAGGGACGCATCGTTCATGTCAAACCCTTTCCCATCTCGGTAGATGTTCAGGCCATTGAGGACATGGTGGAAACCCCGCGCATACGCCGCTGGGTTCGCGGCATTCGCCGCCACGTCGAAAGCCATGACCAAATTTTAGGGATTTCGGTGGACCGCGCCGACTATACCAAAGGCTTGCTCCCACGCCTGGACGCCATTAAAGAGTTCTACACGCTGTACCCGCAATACCGGGAGCGGGTCACCTACCTGCAGATCGTCGTGCCCTCGCGTACGGAAGTGGCGGAATACCGGAGATTTTATGAGCGCGTGGAGAACAAAACGCAGGAGGTTAACCGCCTGTTTGCAAAAAATGGGTGGAATCCCGTTATTACCCTGCCTCACAGCATGGACCGTCCGCGACTCATGGGGCTGTTCCGGGCTGCCGACTTTGCCGTGGTCAGTTCTCTGGTCGATGGCATGAACCTGGTGGCGAAGGAGTTCGTGGCCGCGCAAGTGGATAAGCGGGGGGTATTGCTGCTCAGTGAAACCACGGGGGCTGCCAATGAACTGGAGCATGAATCTTTTCCCATCAATCCCCTGGATCCTGAAGGATTTGCCAATACCCTGCATGAAGCGCTGTCCATTTCGGCCGATGAGCGGGCCGACCGCATTACCGCCATGCGCCACCATTTGGAGGAGCATACCATCTATGACTGGATGGAGAATATTTTCCTAACGCTGAAGATGGCGGCCCAGTCTTATGTCTGATCAGCCGTTCAGTTGCCGGGTGGTGGAGGAGATAAGCTGCCAGAGGCAGGCTAAAAGCTGGGCCTGGTTCCTGGATATTGACGGCACCTTGCTGGATTTGGCGCCCTCTCCTGACAGTGTGGCGGTTCCGGCAGAATTGTCCGTAGCGCTGAGCCGCATAGCGCAGGCACCGAATCACCGCATCGCTCTTGTCAGCGGCAGAGCCAGTTCTGACATCCACCGGCTGTTTGGCCACATTGCGGTCAGCAGCAGCGGAAATCATGGCGCCGAATATCTTGACGGGGCGGCGCGCTGGGTGCATGACAGCGCCCGCGAGTTTCTCGCGGAGCACGACCGGATCAAGGAGGTGCTGGCTCCTTTCCCCTCCCTCTTCCCGGGAACCCTGACCGAAGACAAAACCTATTCGTTCAGCGTCCACTACCGGCATGTGCCCCGGGAGCTGCACCAGACCCTCGCTGAGACGCTGGCAGCAGCCCTGCAGGGCATTCCCCACATTCAGATCCTGCCAGCTAAACTGTGTTGGGAAATTCGCCCCGCTCCCGGACCGACCAAGGCCGACGCCGTACGGACTTTGCATGCGCGCTTCCAAAAAGTTTTGCCGTCTCCGACGCTGGCCGTCGTCATGGGCGATGACCGGACCGACGAGGATGCGTTTGCCGCAGTTGAGGGAGCGCTCACTGTGCATGTCGGCCCGGGTCCGACGGCAGCCCTGTACCGCCTGCCGTCTCCTGCGGCGGCCCGGCGCTTCCTCGAGTGCCTCAGCCGGCATCCATCCGGCCTGGCTTCTTGCTGAAAGTGTTCCGCACATAGGCAATCAGCGGCAGCAGAGGCTCCACCCGGTTGAATGACGGCACCAGGTACACTCCCCTGATAAGGGGCGCAAGCTCCTCCATGAGCCGCATGGCGAGGGTGATGCCGAGCCCGCTGCCGTCTTGAATGCGCTCAAATTGGTCTAAGATGGACTGCCCTATGGTAATGCCGGGCACCTCATTGTGAAGGTATAAGGCCTGGCGGTATGACACCAGCGGCATCACCCCGAGCAGGAGCGGCACCGGCAGCGGCCCGAAATGGTCCAGAAAACGTTCAAGCTGTTCGCGCGCATAAATCGGCTGCGACATGATGAAGGACGCTCCGGCGTCAAGCTTTTGGTGCAGCCGCTGCACCTCCTGACCCATGTCCTCGGCTGTCGGGTTAACCCCCACGCCGATGTCAAATGCCGTGTGGCCGCCAATTTTCTGTCCGGACGCGTCCCGACCCTCGTTAAATCCTGCCAGAACTTTTACGAGGCCAATGGAATTGATATCGTAGACCGCCGTGGCATAGGCGTAATCGCCAATACCGGGTGGGTCTCCGGTCAGCGCCAGGACATTGCGGACCCCCAGGACATGCGCGCCCAAAAGGTCGCTCTGCAGCCCCATCAGGTTGCGGTCCCGCGTGGTGAAGTGGAGAATGGTCTGCACCGGAAGCTGCTCCGAAATGAGGCGGGCCGTGGCCATGGCGCTGAGGCGGACCCGGGCCATGGGACTGTCTCCGATATTGATGGCATCGGCGCCCGCCTCAAAAGCTATGCGGGCGCTGTCCAGCAGCCGGTGGGGATTGACCCCTCGCGGCGGGTCGAGCTCCACACTGACGACAAAACGCTCGTCAAACAACCGGGACAGACCGCCCGGCCCGGCGTCGCCATGGGCAAGTTCCGCAGCCCCGTGGTCCTCGCTCGGACTCCACCCGGAGACCAAGCCGGTGTGGGGCGCCTGGCTGAGTGTCCCGGCGATGGCCTGAATGTGCGCGGCAGTCGTCCCGCAGCACCCCCCTATAACCCGGCACCCCGCCTCCGCTAGCGCAGGCGCTATGGTCGCCACATAAAGCGGGCTGGCAGGGTAATGCACCTGGCCCGCGACCATGGAAGGCTCTCCCGCATTTGGAAAAGCCGCCAGGGGAATTCCCAGTTCGCGGGCACGGGGCGCCATCCTGATGACGGCATCCAGCAACGGCGCGGGGCCGCTGCCGCAGTTAGCCCCCACCAAGTCCGGCTTCCCACCCGGCAGCGACGCCATGGCATCGATAGCCTGCTCCGGGGTCAGCCCGTAGCGTGTCGTGCCGTGGGGAGAAAACGCGAAACTGACGATGACGGGGAGCAGACTCTCCTCGCGGATGGCCATCACCGCCGCCATCACAGTGGGCAGGTCCGACATAGTTTCGACAATAAACCCGTCCACACCCCCGGCCAGCAGACCAGCCACGCAGGGGCGGTAAAATTCCACAGCCTGCTCATAGCTCAAGTTTTCCATTAACTGGGAATCGACAGGCTGCGCCAAGGGACCCACTGAACCCATGATCCAGGCAGGCTCTCCAAAAATATCCCTCGCATGGCGGGCAATCTGGGCAGCGCGGCGGTGAAGCAGACTGATGTCTGCTTCCAGGCCGAGAGCTGCCAGTTTGCTCCCATTGGCGGCGAATGTCTGGGTTTCCAGCAGGCGGGCCCCTGCTTCAAGGTATTGCAGATGAAGGTTCATCAGCACGTCCGGCTGCCGTAGAGGCACCAGGGGCAGGGCTTGGGGCTCCACGCCCGCCGTTATCAGCGCTGTCCCCGAGGCTCCGTCTCCGATGATCCAGGCCGGCTCCTTTAAAGCATCGGCTAGAGTCTTCACTCCAGCCCTTCCTCTTCACGCACCGCTTGCACGGCTCTCGCCATGACCCGCAACTTTTCTTCGGCCTCTTCCCACGTTCTTGTCTTCAACCCGCAGTCCGGGTCAATCAGCAGGTTGTCGAGGGGGATGATTTCCAGGGCCCGCCGGATTCCCGCCTTGACCTCATCCACTGACTCAATGCGGTGGGTGTGCACATCGACGACTCCCAGAGCCAGTTCTTTGTTCTTGGGCCATGGGTGGCGGGCAAGCAGGTCAAGCAGCGCAAAGTTTTGGTTGGCCGCTTCGAGGTCCAGCTGGTCCACAGGCAGGTCAAACAGCCCCGGCAAGATCGTGTCAAAGTCGCCATAGCAGACATGGCTGATGGTTTTGGCCTTCAGACCCCGGGTGACAATCGCCATGGCCTCAATCGCCAGGTCCAGCTCCTCAGGGCGCGTCGACAGGGCGGGCTCGTCGATCTGAATATACTGCGCCCCCGCTTGTTCAAGGGCGAGGGCCTCATCATGCACCAGCCGCGCGAGGTCCAGCACCAGGGAGCGCCGGTCGGGATAGTAGGCGTTGAATGACCAGTCACAGATTGTATAAGGGCCAGTCAGCATCCCCTTCACTGGGTGCGATGTCATCGCAGCCGCTTTCTGCCAGGCGGCCACCGTGAGTCCAGCGGCTTTGCCTAAAGCCACAGGCCCTTCCACAATGGGCTTGTGGTAGTAGCGGTTGCCATAGGACCGGACAGGGAGAGATTCCGAAAAGCCCTGCCAGTTCTCCGCGAAGTACGCTACCATGTCGCCTCGCTCCATCTCGCCATGGACAAAGATATCGATGCCGAGTTCTTCCTGAAGCGCAATCACCTGCCGGGTTGCCTCGTCTTCGGCCTGCTGAAGCTGCTCTTGCGTAATTTCATGACGCCGGTAACGGGCGCGTGCTGCCATTAGCTGCGGGGGTTTGGGGAAACTGCCCACGCTGGTTGTCTTCAAATTCTTCGCCATGAGTGATTTGTCCTTTCTCTCGGTTAACCGTTGATCAGGGCTTTAAGGTCCTGTAAGAGGCGCACTTTCAGGGCTGCGCGGTCAGGCGGCAAAAATTCCAGTCCACAGCTGGGATGAACCCAAACCCGGTCAGGTCCCTGAGCCGCCAGGATGGGGCGCAGGACGGCAGCGAGGGCCTCTGGATCTTCCATGCGGACACTGCGGGCGTCGAGGAGGCCGAGTCCCACTTCGGTCGGCAAAGCGTCCGCGCTCAGCCGGGACAGAATGGCGGGATCGCTTATGGCATCAAATGAGAGCCGGGAAAAAGGCAGGTCAGTCAGCACATCCACCCAAGAGGACGATGGGCCCCAGTACAGCGCCAGCGACTGGTCAAGCGCTGTGGTCCCTGCCGGTCCCAGCAGCGCACGGTAGGCGTCATGCACGGTGTCTTGCGGCCATCTCCCGCCGTAACGCGCCAGGGCGGGTTCATCCCACTGCACTTCCGCAATTCCTGTAGATTCCAGGTGCCGGACGGTCAGATGCATCACGTCAATTAAGTCGCTGAGAAGAGTATCCGCGCTGTGGTAGTTCTGGTCCTCTGCCAGCGCTAAAAAGGTGAATAAGCCGGGAAGCACGACAGTGACCGGAATGCGGGAACTGGAGACCGCCTCCTGGCTCCAGGCTGCCAGAGTGCCGCCCTGATATTGCAGCCGGCCGGTAATCACCGGGTGGCGAAAGTAAAAATTATTGTCAAACAGCCGCAAGAGCCCGGCGCTGTGCACATTGTCGAGGTCGCGCACGACCGGGTCAAAGAGGTCATACCAGCGGGTCTGCCCATCCGTTGTGCGGTCCAGGTTGGCGTCTGCCGCCAGGTCGACCACGCGCTTCACGACCAACTGGTAGGTGTTGTAAAGCTGCTGGGCGGAGAGCTGGCCTTTCTCAAAACGCTGGATCGCCGTGCGCACACTGGGCCCAGGCCCTGCCGGAATTTTGGGATACGATCCCATCATTGTGGTCTTCATCTCTAATTTCTCCCCTGTTCTGATCTCACCGGCATGAATAGTCGCTGAGGGATAAATGCTGGACGCGTTCTTGTGGACCAGACGGAGCCCGGCACCTTCAACCGCAAAAAAACGCCACTTAGAGAAGAGGCGTTAGCTCTTCTCATCTTAAAGAATACATTGCGTATTCTTCCGGAATTGGCACCCGCCCTACGGGGGTTGCCGGGTTTCATCGGGCCAGTCCCTCCACCACTCTGGATAAGAAGTGTTCCTATTGAATTGATTAGCAAAATACCATGGCGCGGACTAATGGTCAAGATGTCTACAGAAAAATATCTTATTGCCAATTTTTACCAGTCGTGTTAGGGTGGGGGCAGGAGGTGGCATCATGTCTTCATCCGGCTCGTCCCTTTCCAAGGAACAGCGGCACGGTCTGCTGGAGTCTGAACGCAATCCCGCCCGGCACCGTCACCCATTTCGCTGGTTTTTGCTGATTGTGGCGCTGCTGGGAGCCTTGATTCTCTGGCAGCTGAATTTCTTCATCCACACGCTAGGAGACGCCCAGAAGGGGCTGGAGTCATGGCAGGGGGCCCGGTCGCTTTTGGGAGCATTTCTCACCTTCGCGGCCATGCAAATCAGCCACGCGGCCCAGGCGGCCTGGCGCCATCTATTTCACTGAATTGGGGCTAAGCTTGCCTAGCCCTTGCGGGCTCTGGGATCTCTTTTTCCTGGCGGCGTCCGCAAGACACCCAAGTTCCTGCTGCATTCCGTGATGGGCAAAGAGTGGCCCGCTGACTGCGGGCTTCTTTGCTGTTTGCGCCCTGACAGGCCTTGACTTCTGACCCTTTCACGCAGCCTGCCAGCCCGCGCTGTTTTTGATTCGGCATGTTCCCTGGAACAAAATTGGCGGAGCATCCCGTTACGGGTTGCGAATTGCCCCGTCTTCGCCGAGAATAGGGAGTGACGAAGGCCGTGAATCCGGTTTGAGATCTGCCGGTCGGCCCGGGGCGCAAGGAGCGCATCTTGGAGACATCACGAGGTTTTGCCCGCCCCGCCGACTGTGAAGGAAAGAGGGCTTGCAACGTGGATGAAAGCGCAGGGATGTCATTTGAAATTCTGGCGGCCGGACTTGAGGATGTCCGCCATGATGTGCCCATGCTCATGACCGTGCTTGCGGGCAAACTCGAAGCCGCGTTGCCGGAACGGGTGCAGGTTGCCCGCCAGTCTGGCTTGTTTTCCAAAAAATCCTCGGTCAAGTCGATTACACTGACATTTGACAACGTGCGCTACCAGCTTGCGGCACGGGGCGGACAGCTGCAGGCGGAAAAGCAGAAGATTGTCCACGATGTCGTACTGAAAACGGACCGCATTGCTCTCGATACATGGATTGCCGACGTCCTCAACCAGTTGCTGGAGGAAAGCCATCTGCACGAAAACGCGCGCGACATCCTGGACCGTTTCCTGACTTCTTAATCTGCCTATACCGCCACAGAAAGGACGATTTTCGTGCACGTACATGGGAGCCCAAAGTGGCATCCTGAGACTCTTGCGGCTCACTCCGGTGTGGGACAGGACCACTCCTACGGTTCTGTAAGCACACCCATCTACCAAACTGTCACGTATCAGCATCCCGGGGAAAATCTGGGTCCTTATGACTACAGCCGTACGGAGAACCCTACCCGCCACAGTGCGCAGGAAGCTATCAACCGTCTGGACGGAGGCCAGGGGGCGATTTTGTACGGGAGCGGCATGGCCGCTCTCACCGGGCTGGTTCATACTTTGCATCAAGGCGATCATGTCATTGTCACGGACGATGCCTACGGCGGCACTTACCGCCTGTTGACAGACGTTTTTTCCAAGTTCGGGGTCACGTCCACCATGGTGAACACGCGCAGTCTGGATGCCGTGGAATCCGCCTTCACCCCGGCGACCCGGCTCGTCATCGCGGAAACCCCCAGCAATCCCTTGCTCCGGGTCAGTCCCCTGCGCGCTCTGGCGGAGATGGCTCATTCCCACGGGGCGCAACTGGCTGTCGACAATACCTTTATGACAGCTGTGCGCCAGCGCCCTCTGGAGTTGGGCGCGGACTTTGCCGTGTACAGCGCCACCAAATACCTGGCGGGGCACAATGACGTGCTCGCAGGAGCCACTGTGTGCCGCCACGAGGAACAGTACGCGCTGCTCAATGAGCTGACCAATGCCACAGGCAGCATCCTGGGTCCGTGGGATGCTTGGCTGCTCCTGCGTGGGATGAAGACCCTCGCGGTCCGCATGGACAGGCAGGAGGCCAACGCCGTCCAAATTGTCCAGTTTCTGTCCCAGCATGCCAAGGTACGCGAGGTGTTCTATCCTGGCTTTGGCAACGAGGAGCAGGACCTGCTGCAAAAGAGCCAGTCATCCGGCACCGGGGCGATGCTGTCTTTTGTTCTCCATGAGCCGTCGCAGTACGTGGACCTGATGAACGCCCTGCGCCTCATATTGCCCGCTGTGAGCCTGGGCGGCGTCGAGTCGCTCATCACACACCCGTTCAACGAGACCCACCGGGAACTGCCCGAAGAGGTTCGCTGGGAACTGGGCATCGTGCCGGGGCTGATGCGCCTGTCTGTGGGCATCGAGCATGTGGATGACCTGATTGCCGACCTGGACAGGGCGCTGTGCGCCCTAGCCTAAGCCAGCCCCAAAAGGAGACGCTCTGATGACGGAGAAAAACACCCAGTTTATCCATACCGGCCAGGAACTGGACCCGGCCACGCAGTCTGTGACGCCGCCCATCTACCGTGCGACAACGTATCACCAGGCCGATCCGTGGAACCCTCCGGAGTATGACTATGCACGCTCCGGCAACCCCACCCGCCACGCATTTGAAGCCGCCATGGCCGCCCTCGAGGGCGGAGCCCGCGGGCTCGCTTTCTCCTCCGGGATGGCGGCCCTGACCTCAGCGTTTATGCTGTTCTCCCAGGGCGACCACCTGATCGTCACCCGGGATTGCCAGGGGGGCACGCAGAGAGTCTTGCGCAGCGTCTTCAGCCGGTTCGGCCTGCAGGCCAGCTACGTCGATACAGAAGACTTCCAGGCTCTGGAGCAGGCGGTGCTCCCCCAAACCAAAGCGGTTCTGGTGGAGAATTTCAGCAATCCTTTCCTGCATGTCACCGATATGCCCCGCTTAGCCGAATGGGCCCATAGCCGCAGCCTCCTGGTCATGGTCGACAACACATTCATCACCCCCTACCTCCAAAACCCGTTGGAGCTGGGAGCCGACCTGGTCATTCACTCAGCCACCAAAATGATTGGGGGACACTCCGATATCACAGCGGGGGTGGCGGTAGCAAAAACTGACGAATTGGGCCGGCAGCTGTACTTCATTCAAAATGCCTGCGGCGCGGTGCTGTCCCCGGACGATGCCTACCTGTGCCTGCGGGGTCTGCACACCCTGCCCGTCCGCATGGAGCAGGCGCAGAAGTCTGCTGAAAAGCTGGCGCAAGCGCTCTTTGTCCACAACCAGGTCCAGGAAGTTTACTACCCCGGGCTGCCCAGCCATCCGGGGCACGATGTGGCGGCCAGAACTATGCGGGGCTACGGCCAGATGCTGACGGTCCGTCTGAAAAGTCCGTCGCTGGTGCCAGAGGCCGCTGGGCGCCTGAGGCTGGCGCGCACCGGCGCCGGGTTCGGGGGAACTGAAACCATCGTCTCCCTGCCCGAACTGCACTGTCATGCTGCGCTGACTGCCGAAGAGCGCACACTGCGGCATATCACACCGGATGTGCTGCGCATTTCTGTGGGATTGGAGTCCGCAGCGGACCTGGTGGCAGATTTCGGGCAAGCGCTCGGCTGACAAGAAAGCAAGGCCGGATTTCGACCCGGCCTTGCGCTTATGCATCGCTGTTACAGTTCAGGATGCGTTTTCAGCCACTCTTCTTTGGCCTGGCGGCGCACCACTTTGCCGGAGGGGCCGATCGGAAGAGCTTCCACCACGTCGATGATATAAGGCCGCTTGTAATCCGCCAAGAGCTCCCTCGCCAACTTGTGTAGCGTCTCGGTATCCACGTTCCTGCCGGTCCGGGGTACTACCAACGCCACCACCCGCTCCCCCCGGCGCGCATCCGGCACTCCAAATACTGTGGCAATGCCGATGTCCGGGCTGCGCAGCAGCACTTCCTCCACTTCCACCGGGTAGACATTCTCACCGGCCACAATGATCATATCCTGCTTGCGGTCCACGAGAAACAGCAGGCCGTCCGCATTGACATATCCCATATCCCCCACGGTCAGATAGCCGTCGGCCGTGAAACTGTCCCGGGTCGCCTCGGGGTTGTTCCAGTACTGCTTCATCAACGCCGGGCCCTTGGCAAAGACCTCGCCGATAGTGCCCACAGGCACCACTTGGCGGGCATCATCCAGAATCTGAACGTCTTGTCCAATCACGGGGTACCCTACCGAACCCAGCGGCCCATCCAGGCGGTGGCGGATGACGGAACAGGCGCCGTACTCGGTCGACCCGTAAATGTCGTACAGGCGCACTTTGGGAAATCCATTCAGAATGCGGTCCCGCAGGGTGCTGTCCAGGGGCGCTGACGCAGTTAAAATGACCCGCAGAGTCTCGGTATCGACCCGGCCAGCCTCCACCGCGTCCGCCAGGAATGTCAGCAGGGTGGGAACAAACATGGTGTATGTCACCTGGTGCCGGTTCATTTCCTCCACAATATGCTGCGGGTGGATAGCCCGGTGCGGATAGATTACGCAGGTCGCGCCGATAATGACCGACAGCGTCACGACCCACAGGGAATTCACATGAAACATGGGAAGGACAGCCAGCCCCACGTCCTCCGAGGATATGCCCAGCTCGGCGACCAGGGTGAGAGCAATCATCAGATTGCTCACGTGCGTGCGCACAGCCCCTTTGGGCTTGCCCGTCGTTCCTGACGTGTACACAATGACCCAGATATCTTGTTCGGCAATTGCTACCGGCAGCGCGTCAGAGGGGGCCCGGGCCACAAGTTTTTCCCAGCTGCGCGCAGCTGCATCGTCGTCGAGATGCGTGTAGTATACCGGCAGCATATTTTCAATGCTGCTGAGTGCTGGCAAGAAATCCTTGTCTGCGATGATGAGACTGATCTGGCTGTCCATCAGGGCGTACCGTATTTCCTCCTGTGACCAGCGCAAATTGATAGGGACTCCAATCACTCCCGCCCTGGCCAATCCAAAATAGGCCTCGGCCATGTCCAGGCCATTAGGCAGGAGCAACCCCACCCGCTGGCCTTTGGTCACACCCAATCCCGCCAGGGCTTGGGCAATGCGGTTGGCTTTGGCATCCAACTCCCGAAAGGTCAGTTGTTCATCTCCGAATATTAATGCCGCTTTGTCCTTGTACCGCAAAGCCGCTCCGTGTAATGCCTCTCCTACTGTTAGCACGTCGCCCTCCTGAATGGTGAGTTCAAATCTCAAAGACCTATGAAGGATCCGTGCGCACCTTCGCGTGTGCTTGCACTGCTTGCGCCCACGTCATCACCCCCGCCGTCAAGATCAGCGTCACCATCATAATATGTGTCGTGCTGACGGCAAAATCCCCCAGTGAATGATCATGGGCCAGGGCCCAGATCCAGTACACCAGTCCGCACCCTGTGGTGGCAATGACTTCCCAGCGGCTTTGCGCGACGGAGTAGAGCATCGCAATGTTCAAAAGCCCGAGGCAGATCATCCCCCATCCATAATAAGGAATCCAGCGCACAATTGCCAGAAATCCTGCCCCCAATATCACACTCACCACTCCGGAGCCGTGTGCCGTGAGGATCCATTCCCCGCATCCTGCCGCTGCGAGATAGACTGCCACGGTCAGGCTCAGATACTGGTAGCGCCGGGTGGTATCGGACAATATGGCCGTCAGCATGACCGTCGCCACACTGCCCGACAGAAACTGGAGACTGTGCCCAATCACCGCCATCCCGGTGTACAGCCCGGCTGCCACGGGCGGCAGCGCATATTTGGCTGCTAACCCGTCGGCTAGCGCGTAGAGCACGTTAATAATGCCGACGGTGGCGGTGGCCACCACCATCACCGGCTGGGAATGGGCATTCAGAACAGTCACACGGCGAACCAAGAAACGGCTCACCCACCAGGAAACCCAGGCGGCGGCCCCTTCCAGAATCCCTACCGCCCCCAACCGGTAACCGCCCCACCAAGAGCCCCCGGCAGCTACCACCCGGAACCCCGCATTGAGCACCCCGAGCAGACCGACCCAGACGTAGAGGCGCCCATGCTGGAGCATTCCCACATTGGCGGCCAGGGCCAGACCCGGAACCACCTCCGCGGTAAAGATGACCAGCAGAGCCGCACTGACATGGAAGGTTTGCGATAGGGGAGCCGCGAACAGCCAGATGCTCAGCCACAGACCCAAGCCTCCCAGCCACAGCCCCAGACGAGAGGCGCGGGCAGGTTCCTGCCGGCCCGTTCGGGTATACACCAAAATCACCACGGACGCCGGGATCGCCATTAAGCTCGTCACATTGAGGAAGGTGGTCAAATCCCCGTAGCTCGCAGGTCCGAGGACGTGGGCCAGAACGACATGGTACAGATAGTTGAAAAACCCGGCCACGAGAGTAGCCAGCCCCAACACCGCGTTGTCAGTCCAGAACGTCTTAAACTTTGCCACTGCCCGTCCCCTTCACCGCGTGATAGAGGTATCTTGTCCGTTCGGGGAGTATTTATCGGCAAAAAAATAGCGCCCAGGCTACGGGCAGCCTGGGCATTTAACATATGGCGGTTCATTCCTTGGGAAGCCAACCGCGCACAATCTAAACGATTGGTTTCTCACTTATGATTATTCGACACTCCCCCGGAGAATCCTTTCACATTTTTGGAGATTGTTAGTCGTTTGAGGACTAACCTTCGGGTTTCCTGAATTAACCCGTCAGGGCTGCGTGCCGATCTGGTGGAGCAGAAGCTGCATGACAGCATTGTTGGCATATCCAATGTGCCATAATGCGACACCTGCCAGGTGGTCCTGTTTGGCCAAATTGATTTTCTGATTCATGCCCTGCAGGCTTTCCCACCACGCAATCATGGGGCCCGATGCCGAATTGTAGCGCGCATAGGTTTCCTGATACTGAGTGCTCCACTGAGCGTTGCGGTCCATCGTAGGCGTGACCGAATTATAAGGAATGGTCGCCGCATGGGTGCTTCCAACCGGCCAGCTATACCCGTAGAGCGCAATTCCCAGATCGACTTTGGAGGCCGGCACCGTGGTTAGAAGGCGTTTGAGAATGTTTTCCACCCAGGGCGTTGCCGCCACCGGCCCCTCCACGCTGCCATCATCATGCTCGTCGTAGCTCATCAGCACAAACTGGTTGACCTCGCGATTCAGGATCCCATAATTGTAGGCCCCCCCGGAATGGGGAACAATGTCCATAGTGATGGAATCAGAGCGGGGCAAAAAATCACGGAGGTCAATCATGAATCCTGAGAGCTGATTGACTAAATGGGTGTGGGCCGGCTCAAAGTCTATATTCACCCCTTGGAAGTGCATTTTCCCCACCATGTCCGCAATATTTCTGGCGGCAGCGACCCGCGTGACGGGGCTGTTCAGAAAGGCCTGAGTGCCCGTCCCGTCATTGACCAGCGGGGTCACGGCAATGTGATTTTTCTGCACTTCGCTCAAAATTGTTGTATTGACATGTGCAGTGACACCTCCGTAGGCATCTACGGAATACCAAAATGGGGCTAGGTCGGTGACGGCATGGGGATGGGTATAGAGATCAGTCAGCGGCGTCGTCACATCATTGGCCCAAAACGCCAGCACTTGCAGCTTTTGGGGCGCGGACCCGCCTGGTTTCGCGGCGCGCGCACCCAGCCCACAACCTCCAGCAAGGGCAGCCGCGGTTAACATAAGGAGTTTCGGTATCCATGTCTTGCTCATTGTAACCACCTCTTGCACAGCTTGGCCCAAAATCCTCGGGGCCATGCCTGAAACTTTTTAGGAATTTGAGGAAGGTTCCGCTTGCGTCCCGCGCCCCTGTTCAAGTGCGCGCGGGGATCTGGACTGGCCATCCGTGCGCTGACTATCCCCGTCCCTCCGTTTGTTCCATGTACGTTTGAAACTTTCGGAGGGCTGAAAGCAGCGGGCTCCGGCCGTGCCAGTCGGGAAGAGCCCAGCTGCCAGCGCCATCCGCTACCCGAAAACAATGGGACGCGGTGAACCGAGCTGGTTCCCCTTCCAACTGGAAGAAAGATTTTACCAGACACACCGTCTCCCCTTGAAGCCAGGGGAGGTATACTACACTGCTATAAATCATGTGATCTTTGGTGATCTCATGATTCTTCCTGCCCCGAAGCCGCCAGCATAGAGCCAGCGGG
>DAIDDL010000071.1 GCA_027309085.1 Sulfobacillus sp. | reverse complement strand
CCGGATCCCGGCGACGCCAACGCCTCAACCGAGCCAGATACCGGACCAGCCAAAAAGTGGAACGAGTCACCCGTAATGCCCTGCATCATGCTGCGAATCAGATCGTCGCGTTTTGTCTCGCCTACGGAATCACCATCCTGTACGCGGGCGATCTCGGCACCCTCCACTACAAACAACGGCATCGCCGATCCCGGCGGACGAATCAAGATGTCGGGGCCTGGGAGTTTGGTCAATTGGAAACGTACTTGGCGTACAAACTTCGACGACATGGCATTCCCCTCATCAAGATCAGTGAGCGTACACGTCGCAAACGTGTCCGCACTGCGGCCATCTCAACAAGGTGGCGGGCCGCACCTACCATTGTCGTGCCTGTGACTATCGGGCGCACCGTGATGGGGTCGGCGCGGCGAACATCCTCAACAAAGGGATGCATTCAGGGGAGATTCGCCCCGGGGAGCTGTTAGTCCCCCCACGGATCACGTATCGCCGTCCCGTTCCCCTCCCGGGAGCGTTAAGGCGTAGTTGCGGCTGAACCCCGCCGATGTTGCTGGTGGGATAAGCGGTGGCGAGTCAGGAGGTTCACTCCCAGGGTCTCACGGCCCGCCGACACAGCGACCGCGGTTCCCCCAGAATCCCCGGCCTTCAGGCCGGGGAGGTTCAAAAATCCACTGAGGTGTCAGCGCCCCTGCCGGAGCAGTGCAAAGGCGCCGGGGGACTCTGGCCTCATTGACCCGTCTGGCAGGAGAGTCCAGTAACTCCATGCCAATCGGTGCTTTTCGGCCGCAATGCCGAGCCGGTAATTCCCACGCCGGCTGGCCCGCTTGGCTGGCGACTCGCTTTCAATCCGGTACACGTCGCAGCGCTTCACTTCTCCTCCGATTCCCGCTGCGTACGAGGCGATCCGCGCGCGAAACTCTGGGGACATCACATCCTGCTCGCAAGGAATCCAGTGGGATTTCTGGATCACAAACAGGAACCCTCCGATCACAATCCCCAAGAGGGCAAGACTGGACATAGACAGAAGCGCCAGCCACATCACGGTCCTCTGGAATTTATACCAAAACCAATAGGCGCTCACGCTCATTCCTCCCACTTGATTAATTCGACATGGGAATTAAGGATTCCTGCCTTGCAAAACAGCCGTAACCAGGATCGAGTTCCTGAGTTCACAGAGGGTGCACGCTTGGCTGTCAGGGAGGAGGCGCCATGTAGGCCCCACACCCGGAGGGAATGTGGCGCACCCCGTGTCTCAAGGTTTTTCAGCCACCGCCACCAAACGGTATTTGATGAAGTGCCCAGCCACAATAATGCCGTGCGCCAACTGTGGCGACTGGAGAAATTCCAAAGCCTGACGGCCTTGCGGCGAGTTGAGTGCAACGGGAGACAGCCACTCCTCGGGAGTCATGGCTTCCTCGGACACGCGCAGGTAGAGCAGGTTAAGCCCCGCGCCAGCCATCAGTGCAGCCCATTCGTTGGCCGACCGCGCCCTATAGTGGGAATCGTCCCGCAGGCGTTCCACCCGGTTTACATCTCCGATCGCACCCTGCGGGGCGGTCATATCCGAGATGCCCACACGTCCCCCAGACTTGATGACGCGGTGGCATTCCGCCAAAAACCGCGGCAAATCTTGAAAGTGGTGGGCTGCCCTTCGGCATGTCACGCCGTCGAGCGCATCTGCTTCCCACGGCAAGCCGTGGACGTCGCCTACAACCCACTCAACAGCCAGCTGGCGCTGGTCTGCCAGACCCCTCCCTTCGTCAATCATCTCGGGCGTCATGTCCATTCCCGTCACGTGGTATCCCCTAGCAGCGGCTGCCAGTGCTGTATGCCCGGTGCCGCAGGCCGCGTCCAGAACCTGGCTGCCGGGCGCCAGGTCCAGCGCTGCCAGCAATTCCTCCAAATCGGCGCCACGGGCATGACGTGCACTCTCGGTGTAAGCACGGTGATGCTGCCCAAAGTACTCTCGAATTTTTCGAGTCGACTCATCCATTGCCTAACCCCCCCTGTCTTCTGCCTAAAACTATGATACATTCTGATTTAAGGACAACAGATGAACAGTTGACACTATCACAGTGCAGGATGTGCATTCCATGAACGTTCCGGTACCAGAAATCGATGCATTGGATCTGCGCCTTCTGATCTCGCTCGCGGAAGGAGAGACCCTAGCTGGCGCAGCCCGGCATCTGAGCCTTTCGCCATCCGCCGTTTCTCACCGCCTCACGCGGCTCGGCCAGCGTCTGGGAATTCGCCTGACGGGGAATTCCGCGACCCGGGCGCCAAAATGGGTCCTCCAAGAGGCGCTGCCGTGGCTCAAAGCCAGTCTCGCCAATTTGGAGCAGGCCCGACAAATTTTGGTGGCCCCAAGGGCCGAGCATCATGCCGTAGGCATAGCCCGCCTCTTTGCCGGCTGGGCGGAAACGTTCCTGCCGCGAAGCTACGGCCCGCAGCATCTTGGCTGGACCATTCAGACAGGCACATCGGAGGAGATCGTCCAGGACGTGGCGAGGGGCCTTCTCACAGCTGGACTCGTGCGCACGGATCATGGGTTTGGCACAAACATCTCCCTCAGGGTCCTATATCAGGACCCTCTGCTGGCTGTGGCGCGCCCGGATGTCATCGCCCGTTTGACTCCATCATTGGAATCATGGCCGTGGATTGGTTTTTCCCCGAATCTAGGTCACGGCAATGCGGTGCGCGACGTTTTTGCTAAACTGCGCTTGCAGCCGTGGCACGACATCTTGGTAGATTCTTTGGAATCAGCCCGGGCCTTGATTCTGGCTGGCAGAGGCATTGCCGTAATGCCGCAGTCTCTGGTCCGCCCAGCTCTGGCCAGCGGGTCCCTTGCGGCTGTCCCCACCCCAGGCGTGGTGTGGCCAAGGCGAACCGTAGCCATGGCATTCAGCGGCGCGCCCCCGGAATGGGTCATGTTGTGGGGGAGACGTCTGGCCCAGCAGTTGGACCCGGCGGCGCCTGCTGCCGAATGACCCATTGCGCCCAAGGGCTGAGAGACGGGATACTAAACAAATTCATCAACACATTTGTCCCGATCTCCCGCATAATAATAAGGGAAAATGAGACAAGAACCTCTTCCCGTGGACTCTGCCCTCCAGACGGAGGGCATAATACTAATAAAAACGAGGTGACCCCGGTTAACATGAATCCTTTGGCGCAGAGGGTACGGCCTTTACCGGAGCGGGTGTGCATCCATGGCTAAAATATCTGTCTTTGCTCAGTACCTGCCGAATAAGCCGCGCATCTACGTGCGGACCGTGGATGTTGCCCATCCTCGCGCCCAGTTGCTGTTTTTGCACGCCTCGGCCGTTCATTCGGACTTTTATCTGCCTTTAGCCATCAGTCTGGCTGAGGCGGGCATCCGCGTGTGGCTTCCTGACCTTCGCGGCCACGGGCGCTCCAAGGGAACCCGGGGCCATGTGGTCCGCTTCCAGGACTACCTGGATGACCTGACCGCGATCTGGGCGGAATTTTCTGCATCAGCCACCACTCCCCTCCCCTCATTGTTGGGAGGCGAAAGCTTGGGCGGATTAATCGCTATGCTCACCGCGCAGAGCCAGGTCAGTCCGGATGGGCTGTTCTTCGTATCCCCAGCGTTGCAGCTCCGTTTTCAGTTTCATCCCGCAGTATTTCGGCTCTTGTGGACCTTGCAGCCGATTTTTGGCAGAGCGCGCCCCCTCTTCCCCTTGCCCATGATCGGCGTCACGACCCAGCCGCAGGTCGTCGACCTTATCCAGAGCGACCCGCTAACCAACCGGTATTACACACTGGGGTTTCTGCTGAATTTGCTCGCAGCCCAAAATCAGCTCGTGCGCCCGTCGGACCTCCACTGTCCCAGCCTCTCCCTATTCAGTCTGGAGGACCCCATTGTGGACGTGCCGCGTTCAGTGGAATTGTTAAAACAGGCACCGATGAACCGCACAGAATTCTTAGACAAAGCCTTGCACAGCCTCGTCGCCGATACCCCTGAACGCATCGTCCCCCTATTTTTGAACTGGTATCAGCAGATCATCCAGGCGCCCTCATCCAGTTCGTGGGTATGAGGGCGCTGGCCATGCCGCATCCGGCGTTTTCCGGGACTTCTTCCTGACAACCTTTACAAGTGAGCCAGCGCCATAGGTTTCTCCAGCAGCCATTTCTGCCCGTACCCCAAAACGGCCACCGTCATATACGGCCATTTGTCATGCGCGTACCGCGCCACTTGGCCCACGTCTCCGAGATTGTTGGGAAAAGCATCGTAATGCATCGGCACCAAAACACTCGCGCCAATATAACCTGCCAGGTCGACCGCTTCACAAGCCCCTAAGTTTCCCACGACATCGGCAGCGTCACGAAAAAAATCGCGGCCATTGACAGGGAGAAGGGCAACGTCAATCTGGGCCTGGGACAGAGTGTCAAGCAAATCCCGGGAGATAATGGTGTCACCGCTGTGGTAGACGGTGATCCCCTCCATGCTGAGAATGTATCCTAGGAACTGGTCCGCGGTTCCCGACCCATACCCATGGGCCGCATGCAGAGCGTGGACCGCCGACACCGCCCGCACTCCGATCTCTGGTGTTAAAGGCACCCTTTTGGTGAGGGACGGCTCCGTGAATTCAGACGCCAGAAATCCCGCCTCCGCGGCCAGTGCGCGGAGGTGGCCCGGTGCCATGATGCGGGCCTGGGGATTTTCCTGTTTGATGCGGCAAATCGTAGAGTGATCCCAGTGGTCGATATGTTCGTGGGTGCTCAGCACCCAATCAATTTTGCCCAGGTCCTCCACTCGGAACCGGGGAGGGCGGGCCCCCGCCGTGGGCGTCAGAAACGGGTCGATAACCAGACGCACACCCTGATGTTCCATCACGAAACCCGACTGTCCCAGCCAGCTCAACCATGAACTCATGGCTTTATTCCTCCCTTCTCTGCTCGTAACGTTTTGCTAACGGGCGGCACCGCCATGAGGCCATACGCCACTCTTCGCTGCCAGGAAGGAAGGCACCAGGCCGTCTGCCCCTGCACGAGAGCTGCCCGCACTCGGGGGGACAGCGGCCTTATGCCTTAAAAACCCTATCTGGACCATCACCCTGCCCGCAGATGTCCCCGGGCAGCTTATCTCTTCCGGATCACCAGCACCACGCCGGCAGCGATAAGGACAGCGCCTCCCCAAAATGCCGCGGAAATTTTCTCTCCCAGCAACAGCCACCCCAGCAGACTGCCTGCAACAGGCTGGAAAAAGAAGTAGACGCCGCCAGTGCTGGCATCCAGAATCCGCAGCCCTTGGTTCCACAGGAAAAATGCGACGGCCGTGGAGACAAACCCTAAGTAAAGAAGACCTCCCCATATTTTCACCGGAGCAAAGGCCCTGACCGGAATATGGGAGAGCTGCAGCAAGGCCACTGGCGAGAGGGCGATCAAGGCCACCAAAAGCGCGTAGGTGGTCACGACGATCAAGGAGGACGCTGGCGGCACTTTCTTGATGAGCACCGACATCAGAGCCCACGTCACCGCCGCCAAGAACAGAATAGCGCCGCCAAGCTCCCGGTGGGCGCCTCCCGGACTCCACCCCACAATCAGCCACACACCGCCGGTAGCCAAAAGCACTGACACCATCTTCAGGCGGGTAATCCGCTCCCGAAGCAGAAAATGGGCAAATACCGCCATAAACGCCGGCGTGGCAGCCGTGATGACCGACCCCATCTGCGCGGTGGAGAGTGCCGTTCCGAGAAACTGGGCCCAGATGGAAACGACGTACCCTACAATGCCAATGGCCCCAATCAGCAGCCACTGCCGGCGGGGCACACGCCACGACACCCGCTGGCGCTGTCCCATTGCAAACAGGGCAGCGACAGCCAATACATACCGCAGCCACACCAGAGACACCGGGGGGATGACCTCCAGCACCACTTTGCTGACCACGTACATTCCGCCCCAAATGCTGGCCGCAGAGGCCAGAAATATTCCGCCCCACATCCGTTGATTTCTCACGATGAATCTCCCCTGTCTCAGAAGATAGGCAGGGACTCCCCTGCCTTATTCAGCAGGGCATGAGGGAACATCGCATTCATACAGGCATCCCACGGCAGCCGCCTCCTTTTGCGCGGTGATTTGTTTCTTATGGGGATGATTATACAAGATCGCGGTCCCGTCCCGATACCGGGACCTCGGCCGCGCCGATTTGCTGGCCAAATAGCCCGCGCTGATGGATACCCAGTGGTTTTTTCTCCGGCTGAGGCTATGGTATACTAATCGAAGTGGATGGTAGCGGATATGGTTCTGACTGTCTGTTGTCAAGCGGCGGTCGGGGGAAGAGTTCGCCGCTAGTGTCCTTTTTATTTATCTGTGCAGGGGAATCCTATTGCGGCCTAGACGCCGCGCCGCCACCGCCGGGGTGAGACGGGAAAGGATGGTCATGATGCGTAAAACACTCGCTTTAGTGGGCACCATCATCAACGTGTTCGTGCCAGGTGTCGGCTCTCTGATCATGGGCAAATTTTCCACAGGAGCCATTCAACTGGGGTTGCTGGCCGTAGCCTGGCTGCTGAAAGCGATGAGCTTCGGCTTGCTGGCTCCTCTCGTGTGGCCTGTAACCGCGGCCGTATGGTTCTGGGCTGTCGGCGGTGGCGCGGTCACCTACTTCTCCCTTCCCAGCCACCATAAGGCGCTCAAACCTTAGCACATGGACGGTGCAAGGGAACCATTCGGAAGCAGTATCCGCCACCACGGACCACAAGCAAGGAGTTAGCCACCATGTCCGCAACACCGCAAACACGTATCGTGATTCTTGGAGGCGGGTTTGCCGGTCTCCGGCTGCTGTACCGACTGCACAGCGCCTTATACCAGCATGCCGATATCATTCTTGTCGACCCGCGTCCCACGACCCTGCAAAAGCCCGGCATGCCCGATGTGGCCATGGCCGGAAAGTCGGTTGAGCTTTTCCGCCACCGCCTGCAGCCCATCGCGGACCGGGCCGACGCCAGCTTCATCCAGGCGTCAGCCCAGTATATCGATCCAGGCAAACAGACGGTTGCGCTCTCGAATGGCCTCGTTATCCCCTATGACTATCTGTTTTTGACCATGGGCATTGTCAAAGATTATGACGCCATCGACGGCTTCCGCAATTTTGGCTATTCCATGTGCGATGATGTGGAAGCACCCCGGCTTCAGCAAGCGCTGCGGAAATTCCGGGGCGGGCCGGTAGTTCTGGGCACCGCCAAGACCGAATGGGGGCACACTGTCCCAATCCCCCATCTTGATGTCGCCTGCGAGGGCCCCATGGGAGAAGTCACGTTCATGATGGATCACAGCCTGCGCCGCCTGGGTCTGCGGGACAAAAGCCCGATCACCCTCTTTACCCCCGGGAAGCAATTTTTGGAAGACGTAGGCAATACCGTGCAACATATTCTGCAAGAACGCATGGGTTTGAAAAATATCCATATGCTCCAGAACAAGATCATTACGGGCGTGAGCGGAGAAGCCATGACATTTGCGGACGGCACGACAGCCCCCTCCGCCCTGAGCATCCTGATCCCTCCCTACGCGGGACCGCCGGTCATCAAATACTCCGGGCTTGGCGATGACAAAGGCTTCGTCCCCACGGACCATGTGATGCGCCACTTATCTTTCCCAAACATATTTGCCGCCGGCGATGTCAATGCGCTGACCATTCCCAAACTCGGACACCTGGCTATTATCCAGGCAGACATCGCCGCGGCCACCGTCATTAAGGACCTGACCAGCACCGGCGACGTTCCCCTGTATAAGCCCGAAGTTTTCTGCATCATGTATGAGGGCGGCAGCGAGGCCACCCTGATTCTTTCGGATACGATGTATGGCGGGCACACCGACATCGCATTGCACGGTGTCAGCGCGCACCTGATGAAGTGGAGTTTTGACAGCTATTATTTTTACTCCCACGGCCACCTGCCGCCGGACCTCGTTCAAGCGGGTCTCGAATCAGTTCTGGGACATGTCAACATCAAGGACCCCAAACTTTAGCCGGCATCCGCTGCCACATTCCATGCAAATGTCTGGGCTTCCGCTTCACGCATGCGCCGGAACAGTCCGTCCTGGCCCAGAAGGCTCAAAGCTGGGCCATCTTGCACGACGCGGCCCGCCGAAAGCACCACCACCTTGTCCATCATGTCCAAATTGGCCAGCCGGTGCGTAATCCAAATCACTGTCTTATCTTTGGCCCACAATCCCAGTTCGCGAATCAGATAGCGTTCGGTCAAGGCGTCGAGTCCCTCTGTCGCCTCATCAAAGACCATAAGCGGAGCATTTTGCAGCACAGCGCGGGCGACCGCCAGTCTCTTGCGCTCTCCTCCGGAAAAATTGACCCCATGCTCTCCCACTGGCGTTTCCAGGCCCTGCGGCAGGTCATTGACCAGTGCCTCAAGCTGGGCAATGCGCAGCGCCTCGTGCATCTCCGCAAGGGTTGCCGCGGGATTGCCCAGGAGGAGATTCTCCCGCAGAGACGTGTCAAACAGATGGGGCTCCTGGTCCACGACAGCAATCAGACGCGGCATCGCTTCCAACGCGATCTGCGACAACTCCACCCCGTTTATCGCAATCGACCCGGACTGATACGGCCACAATTGGGAGAGGACCCCTCCGAGCGTGCTCTTTCCCGCTCCGCTTGGCCCCACGACAGCAATATGCTGGCTCGGGGCTACGGCAAACGATACTGTGTCGAGCACCCATGGCCCCCGGTCCTCATAGCGGAATCTGACCTCGCTCCAGTTAACGGATGGGGCCCGGCGGCTCGCATCTACATCGGCCATAGTCAGGTAGCCCCGAAATGCCGGAGGACTCTGGTCCACAATTTCGTCAATCCGCTGCCGCGCTGCGGCAATTTGGCCACGAAACTGAAATGCTGGCGGCAACGCATTAACCGCCTCAAAGCTGGCCAGGGCCAGCAACACGACGACTGGCAAAAGCACAGGGGCCAAGGCATGCCGCGCCACCAGGCCAATGCCTAGGATGAGGATGACCCACATCGCGCCATTGTTCAGCGCCTGCATCAGCCCGGCGCTGATCCCGCTTATCCAGTGCAGCCGCATGCGGCGCTGGGCCCACTGCTGCACCAAGCGGGATACTTTGGCCAAATGCCCTGCTTCCTGGCCCAGCACCAGCAAATCGGTGTTGCCATGAATCGCCTCAACCAATTCTGTGCTCAGTTGCCCGCGCGCCCGCACCATGGGCCCAGTCACCCCTGAGGCGGCCCACTGCGTAAGGGCTGGCACGGCGATCCCCGTCACCAGCAGGAATACTGCCAGCGCTAGAGCCAGAGACGAACCAAAATAGTCCATAAGACCTAGAATGAGGAGGGAGGCGAGCAGCGCAATCACAGGTGGCGAAAACAGTCCCAGATAGAGATTCTGCAAGGTGTCCACATCCCCCACCACCCGGCTCAATAGATCGCCGGTGTGAAACTCCTGCAGCCTGGAAGGAATCAAGGGCTCTATCCGGCGGTAGACATACACCCGGAGTTCTTTGAGCAGTTGAAACGTCACGTCATGCGACACCAAGCGCTCAGAATAGCGGAATACCCCGCGCGACGTGCCGAAGAAGCGCACGCCGACAATGGGAACCCACAGCAGCAGAATCGTATACGGGTGCTGCGCGGCCCGGGCAATCAGATAGGCAGAAGTGGACATCAGGCCGACATTCGCCGCCACTGTGAACGTGCCCATCAATAAAGCCAGCACCACCATCCACTTATAAGGTTTCAGCAGTGCGGTGTAGTGACGCATAAAGACCCTCCTCCTGAACAGGCGCATACGCACGGATCAGTTCACGATACAGCCCCGGCATCAATTCCAGCTCACGGGGTTTGCCGACCTGTTCCAGCACCCCGCGATTCATAACCCAGACCGAATCCAAGTGGCGGGCCGTAGACAACCTGTGCGCCACCACAACGGCCGTGCGCCCGCTAAGAAGCTGTTCCAAGCCGTTCCACAGGTCCGCCTCCGTTTCCGGGTCGAGATTGGCCGTAGGCTCATCCATGAGGATGATGGGCGCATCTTTAAGATACGCCCGGGCAAGAGCGAGCCGCTGCTTCTGGCCTCCGCTCAACCCGCTCCCCCCCTCTCCCAGTTGGGTGAACAAGCCCTGCGGCATCGCTTTGATGTAGGCATCGGCACCCGCCCGCTCGACGGCCTGCTGCACTTCCCCCTCCGATGCCCCGGGTCTCGCCATAAGCAGGTTGTCCTGCACTGTCCCGGAGAATATATAGGGATTCTGCGTCAAAAACATGACGTGCTGGCGCCACCACGACAGATCCATGTCGGCAAAAGGCGTGGAACCTAAGCGCAGCGACCCGCCAGTGGGCTGGGCAAAACCCATCAGCAGCGCCAGCAGCGTGCTCTTCCCTGCACCGCTCGGCCCGACTACCGCCACACGCTCTCCTGGCCGCACCACGGCGCTGACGCCCCGCAGAGCCGACTCCGCACGCCCGCTGTACTGAAAATCCACCCGGTCCAGCACAATCGGCTGGCTCTCTACATGATCCACCCGCCCAGTCCCGCCCGACTGGGCCAGTGCCGGCGCATCCAGAATTTCAAAAATCCGTTTGGATGCCTCCATGCCATTGAGTCCATCATGAAAGCGGGTGCCGAGCATGCGCCAGGGGAGGTAAAAGTCGGGCACGAGCACCAGCAGGAAGAACGCAGTCTCAAAAGGCATGAGCCCGGGAATGACACGCAGCCCGATAGCCACTGCCACCATGGCCATGCTGAGCGAAGCCAGCAGCTCAAGAACGAGCGCCGACACAAAAGCAATGCGCAGGCTCGCCATGGTAGCCCGGCGGAATTCGTCGCTGGCGCGTTCTATGCCCCGGGCCTGACCTGCGCTCTGGCCAAGCAGCTTGAGGCTTTTCAGCCCTTGCAGCACATCCAGAAAATGCGCGCTCAGGCGGCTCAGAGTCTGCCACTGCCGTTTGGTCGCCGCTTCTGCCTGGCGCCCAATCAAAATCATGAAAAAGGGAATCAGCGGCACCGTAATCAGCAAAATGAGCCCCGTGATCCAGTCGCGTGAAAAGGCCTCAACCAGGATAATCGTCGGGACCAGCGCGGTGATGGCAATCTGGGGCACATATCTGGCCAGGTAGGGCTCTAAATCCTCGACCCCCTGAATCAGGGTGTTGACCAGTTCCCCCGTCTTCTGACTGTGGACGTACAGCGGGCCGGCATTCAGCAAGCGCTCGGTCAGCCGCGTCCGCAGACTGGCCTGAATGCGGGTAGCCAACATCAGCGCGCCTGTTTCCCCCAACAGTGTCAGCACCGCCCTAGCCGCAATGACCGCGAGAAGAATCCACAGCAAATGCTGCACCGCAGACAGACTCTGGTGGCCAATGAATACACGGCTGACGATAAGAGCCAGAAGGCTGGCTTGCCCAATGATCAGCAAGCCGCTGAACACCCCTTGCAGCACGACCAAGCCCAACAATGTCCTTACGGATCTGACCTCTTTCAGCAGCCGTGGATTCATTTAGTATTCCAGCTCCTTGTCATTGACCGGTTTGCGAAAGGTCCAATATATCCAAGTCTGGTAGCCCAAGATAATCGGCAGCAGAATCACTGCCGTTACCGACATGATCTGCAAAGTGTAGAGCGTGGCGGACGCGTTATTGATGGTCAGATTCCATGCGGGATTCAGACTGGACACCATAACCCGCGGGAACAACACCGTAAAGAGGCTCACCGTCATGGCCGACACACTGAGACTGTTGAAGAAAAAGGATAATTTGGCCTTTGTCAGGTACATGGCCAGGCGGGCGAGCAGCAAGGATAGCACAGCCGCCGCCTGGAGAACCAAGGTCCAGCCTCCAATGTGCCCCGCTGACGCCGGCAGGCGGTCCATCCAGAGAAACCACAAAAACATCGCCGCCGCTGCGGGCCATGCCATTCGGGCCTCCACGGCCCGCCCGGCTTTGCGTGAAAAGGCATCACCCTTGATGGAGAGATATCCCGCGCTCTGCACAATGAAAAGCAGAATGAAAGTGACGCCTCCCCATAGTGAAAACGCATTGAACAGGGTCCCGAAATTCCCCACGTAAATCATGTGGCGATTAATCGGCACGCCCCGGATCAGGTTGGAAAACGCCATTCCCCAAATCAGCGTAATCACAAGCGAGCCGCTGAAAATCAGCCAGTCCCACACAGCGCGCCACTGCGGATTCTTGTCCTGGCTGCGGTATTCAATTCCCACCCCACGCACGATCAGCCCGAGGAGAATGAGGGTCAGGGCGAGATAAAACCCGCTGAACATGGTGGCATACCAGTCCGGAAATGCGGCGAACAGGGCGCCGCCGGCCGCCACCAGCCAGACTTCATTGGCGGCCCACACCGGTGCAATCGAACTTAGCGAAGCCCGGCGCTCCAAGTCGGTGTGGTTGATGAACGGGTGTAGAATCCCCACACCGTAGTCGAATCCGTCCAGGATGAAGTAGCCAGTAAACAGCACCCCCACTAACACAAACCATAATTCCCGCAGCCACATACTGTCACCTTCCCCTTTAGTTCATCAGATTATTCCATGGAGCTGGGAAATCAGTGCGCAACCCCATGGCCTCCGTCCAGAAACAAGTCACGGGGAGCCCCAGGACCTTCGCTCACGTCGGGGTCCGGATCCAGACCGTTGGCAATAGCCTTTTTCCACAGGTGTACGGCGGCGTATGCCATCGCTCCATAGAAAATGGTAAAGGCCAGCAGTGACAGCTCAATATCCAGAGCGGGAACGGACGCTGTCGGAGACACCCCCTGCTCCGTCAGCTGCACGCCGTAAACAACCCACGGCTGCCTCCCAACCTCCGTCATGATCCACCCCGCGGAGTTGGCGATATAGGGCAGGGCAATGGACCAGGTGAGCACACGCAGAAACCACTTCTTCTGAAGAAAACGATTCTTTTTAAAGAGGTAGAGCGCGTAGTAGGCCAGAGCCAGCATGGCTGTGCCCGCAAACACCATGGTGCGGAACGAGTAGAAGGTGATCGCGACGGGTGGGATGTAGTTGCCCGGCCCATATCGGTGCACCATCTGCTGTTGGACCTGGTTGATCCCCTCCACCGACCCGGACAAGCGCTTGTACGCCAACAGAGTCAACATCTCGGGAATTTGCACCTGAAAAGGATCCCGGTGGTCTTTGGCATTAATGACTGCCACCACACTCCAGGGGGCATGCTGCGGACTCGTGTTCCACAAGGCTTCGGCTGCCGCCAGCTTCATGGGCTGAGCCTTGACCAGATGGGCGGCTTGGGAATCCCCCACCACAATCACCAGCACGCTGACAACGGCAGCCACTACGGTAGACAGCTTGAATGACCGCACGAATGCCTCAACATTCTTCTTGCGCAGAATCTGATAGGCGCTGATCGCCAGCATAAAGAACGATCCCGTCAGCAAAGCTGCCAGTTCGGTGTGCGGGAATTCGACCCACAGCTGCGGGTTTGTCAGCACATCCCCAAAACTCGTCATCACAGCGTTGCCATTGTGGATGACGTAGCCGACCGGCTCTTGCATCCATGAGTTGGCGGTCAAAATCCAGAACGCCGACAAGCTTGTGCCAAAAGCCACCAGCCATATCGTCAGGGCGTGGGCCCTAGGGGATAAGCGGTCCCAGCCAAATGCCCAGGCGCCAATAAAAGATGATTCCAAGAAAAAAGCCGCCAGAGCCTCAACAGCGAGGGGCGCTCCAAAAACGTCCCCAACAAACTTCGAAAAGGTCGCCCAGTCGAGTCCGAATTGAAATTCCTGCAGTAGTCCTGTAACCACACCCACCGCAAAGTTGATCAGGAAGAGATGGCCCCAAAACTTTGCCAAATCCCGGTACACTTTATTTTTCGTCCGCAGATAAATCGTTTCTAAAACCGCTATCAAAAATGACAGGCCGATCGTTACCGGAACAAAAAAGTAATGAAAAACGGTCGTCACGCCGAATTGAAGTTCGGCCCACCCTAACTGTGTCATTCTGTTCCTCCCTTAGGGTCCGCCGCGCACCCTTTCCGCACATGTATTGTGCCGGATTCCTGTCCTTCACGAATCGCTATCCTTGGTATAACATACAATAGACATAAGATTTCAGGCCCTATCCGGGCTAGAAGGTGTTGGATTCGCAACCCTTTGCAATCCATACTGCCTAGTGATTGTGAACCGTTTCACATTACCTAGGACGTGCGCCCGCGTTAGTGTTTTCATTGTTCTGGCTGTTGGCAATCACCTGCAGTGCGCCGTGGCTCACGGAGAAAGTGCACGGAGTCTGCTCCCACACTTCCCCGTCGATATCAATAGCCATGGAGGGCTCAGCGCTGATGTGAACCTGTTTAACCTGTTCATAGTGGGCGGACCGCCCACTAATCTGGCGCCCAACGAACAGCACCAATCCCACTTGCAGCAAAGACCACCAGTCTTCCCCCCCTAAACTGAAGACATGGAGTTTCCCGTCGTCATGGGAGGCATTGTCCAAAGTAAATACGGGCCCGGCCAAATTGCGGCCATTGGCAATGATCAGCTGGCGGGTCTTGAATGCCGCGATGCGGTGTCTGAACTCCATCCGCACCTGAAACACAGGAGTCATGGCGATGGCACGGCGCACGCCCTTGGGCCAAGCCATCCATCCCAGCCGCTTTTTGGATTCCGGAGTCAGGAGCTGCGTCAGGCGTTCGCTCACGCCTAGAGTGGCCGTATTCAGAAAATAGCGCTGGCGCCCTGACGTGCGGGCGAGTCCTAGATCAATCGCCACGGAGGGCCCTGCCGCTATCAGCTGCGCCAGCGCGCTCAATGACCCCGGAAGGTTTAGGCCGGCCGCGAATGTGTTGCCTGTGCCAAAAGGCAGAATCCCCATGACGACCGGGCTCCCTGCCAGCACATTGGCGGCGGCCGACAGAGTGCCGTCGCCCCCACCCACCACGATGCGGCGGATCCCAGCCGCGCGCTGGTCTTCCACCGTTTGCACAAATTCCTCTTCGGTTCCCGGCAATGAGGAATAAACCAGGTTGAGCGCAAGACCTAGGGTTCTACGCGCTTCCTCAAACCGCTCCCCGCCCACCCGCGAGTGCGGATTGACGATGAGCGCCGTCGGTTCTTGCGGCTGCACTTGCCGTTGAATCTTGACTGACCACACCACCTGTCTCCATTACCCTATGCGTATATAGTAACCGAAACATGGAGAGAATCCGCGGCTTTCTAAAACGGTTGGAGGACATATCGGGAGACAAGGAGACCTGCCAATGCCAAGCGCCTTATCCGATGTCGTGGTCCTCGACCTCACCCGGCCCGTACGGCACCATGATGCTGACCACTATCCGATTGAACTTTCAGCAGCCCACGCGCTCCCGGAAAAAATCTCCCCGAATAATTTATCACTAGGTATTAATATCTTATCTTAAAGTATATAATTATCCAAACAGTCCGTGATTCACATGAGCATTGTGTTGTAGATCCCGGGCGAGGTCTCTGGACCCCAGATTTTTATTGTTTAAAAGATAACAAAGTTCTGTTGCTAAACAGCATTATCTTACATATATTAAGATCATAGAAGAAAACCTAACACGAAATGGAGGTGGACTGTGTGTCCCCAGACAATGCCCGCGTATTTCGCATCGTGCCGGTTATTCACATCTCTTCAGGACGGGTCATCCGCTGGCAGGGCGATCATCCCGTGCGCTATACAGGGCCTTATGCCAATCCCCTGTCCATGGCACTGCAGTGGGCATCTAAAGGAGCCCGCCACTTGCATGTCGTTGACCTTGATGCCTCCCATGGGCGCATGTCGGTAGTCCCGGCACTGCTGATGGCCATGGCCGCGCGGCCCATCAAGATCTCGGTAGGCGGCGGAATCCGGGATATTGCCACCGCCCAGCAAAGGCTGGCATATGGGGCGTCTCACGTTGTCACGGGATCTTTGCTGGAACAAGGAGCCGTCTTGCGCAAAGTGGCCAAGGCTGCCACACCCGGCCGGGTGTGGGGCAGTCTGCTGGTGCAAAATGGCGAGGTCAGTTCCCACAGCGCCTCCCTGATGATCGACAATGCGCACCGCAGCGGAATCAGCACGGTCATTCTGACCGCCCGCGCTCCGGAAACTATGGCTCAAGCCAGCAATCTGCGCCTCATTGAAGCTCTCCGCCGGGAAGGCTTCAGCGTGTGGACTTCCGGCCAGATCGATGATGTCCGCGACATTGTCCCCATGTACCAGGCGGGAGCCTGCGGGGTCCTCATCGGCCGCGCCCTCCATGAGGGGTTGCTGTCCGTGACCGCCATCGCCGATGCTGTAAAACGGGCGGGAGATGATATCACGGCCTAAAGGTCCCCCAAAAATATGCGAAAACCGTTGCTTGCCCGGTCGGGCTCCCTTTGCCAGCATTCCGGGCACTGTGTCACGTCTGGATACCTCTGTCCCCCACGGCCTACTCCTAGCAGGTCGCCCGCTTGCGCTCTCCTGCGCCAGCCATGAGTGCCTCCGCACTGATCCCCGTCTCCCGGAAGCCCCGAACCTGAGGATTTGGATGTGCATCCCATGTCTCCTAGGGAAGCGCCCCTACGGTCCGGGGACAGGACAGCCGTCTGGCATTAATGGCGCGTGCGCGCTATCATACCGTTATCGGCTCACCGGTAGGAGCTTCGGCCGCCGCAGGACATTCGTATCCCCCAACAGTGTAGGGGACCTGGCGGCCAGATGTCTCTGCCTAAAAAAGAAAGGGGGCATCTGGCCGCCGGGTCCCTATGGAGTGGCAGTTGAGATCACAGATGGAGACCGCACACGCCACGGGGAATGAACTCTCCCGCCACCTAACCTTGTCGGGTTGAGGTGGGGGTTTCTCGGATCACTCCGAGAGGTTCCTGGTTCCGCGACTTGTGCGTGGAAGCCGTAGG